>JAQUPE010000015.1 GCA_028716745.1 Minisyncoccota bacterium | reverse complement strand
GAATTACAAGATCCGAAATCAGGAAAACCTCTTATGGAAAGAACCATTTTAATCGCGAATACTTCAAATATGCCTGTGGCCGCTCGCGAAGCATCAGTATATACGGGGATAACAATTGCCGAATACTTTAGAGATATGGGATATAAAGTGGCTTTGATGGCTGACTCTACTTCAAGATGGGCGGAAGCGCTTCGCGAAATGTCAGGGCGGTTGGAAGAAATGCCAGGAGAAGAAGGGTATCCCGCTTATCTGGGTTCTCGTACCGCAAGTTTCTATGAACGCGCGGGTTATATTAAATGTTTGACAAGCGATGACAGAGAAGGCTCCCTCACGGTAATTGGCGCTGTATCTCCCCCTGGAGGAGACCTCTCGGAGCCGGTGACTCAAAATACTTTGAGGGTAACCAAGGTATTTTGGGGTTTGGATTCTCAACTCGCCTATCGACGGCATTTCCCGGCAATCAATTGGCTGAACAGTTATTCCTTATATCTTGATTCAATCAAAGATTATCTGAAAGAAAATGTCGGCAATGATTTTCCAAAATTGCAGGATATGGCTATGAGTCTTTTGCAACACGAAGCAAAATTAGAAGAAATCGTGCGCCTCGTCGGGATTGACGCACTTTCGACAAAAGAGCAGTTGATTTTAGATACCGCGAAAACATTGAGGGAAGATTTCTTACATCAAAATGCTTTTGATGAAATAGATACTTACACTTCACTTAAAAAACAATATTGGATGCTAAAAATAATTTTGGAATTCCACCAAAAAGCAATGGCGGCAATTGAAGCCGGAAAATCGCTCAAGGAATTGCTCTCTCTACCTGTGAAAAACCAAATATCAAAAAATAAGATGATTCCGGAAGACAAGTTAAACGAATTTAAGAAAATTGAAGATGAAATCACCGGACAAATTGAGAAGTTACTTGGTTAATCATTTATAAATCAAGCTTATAATCTGTGTCAGATTTTAAAACTTATTATGACCGCCCAGATAAAAATTTTAATTGAAGGTTACGCAAGAAAAACAGGGGACGAGGAATTTGCTTCTTCCACCACTGTTTTAATAAAGGAAAAGGGAGTAAATATAATTGTCGATCCCGGGATGGACCGCAAAAAATTGCAAGACGCACTATTAAAAGAAAGAATGGAGCCGAACAATATAAATTACGTGATTTTAACTCATTATCATCTGGATCATACACTCTTGGCCGGAATTTTTGAGAATGCCCAAATCATTGATTTTGAAGGAATTTATTCGTGGGATGGAAAAATAAAAAACCATGGCGGCATGGTGCCCGGCACGGATGTAAAGATCATAAAGACGCCCGGGCATGATCCTTTCCATTGTGTGGTCCTAACTAAAACAAATAACTGGGGAAGCGTCGTTATTGCAGCCGATGTGTTTTGGTGGCAAGATGATGAGGAGCAAAAAACAGATGAAGAAAGCTTAATGACGCACGAAGATCCTTATATGAAAAATAAAGAAGAATTAACCGAAAGCAGAAAAAAAATTTTGGGAATAGCCGATTATATAATTCCGGGGCATGGTAAAATGTTTAAAATTAAAAAATAAATACGGGAATAATTTTTAATATGCTCTTCGGAAACTGCTTGTAATATTATAAAGTTTAATCTTTTTAAAATACAATATTATGTTAAAACAATATCAAACAATAAAAGAAATTTCCGGTCCGCTTCTGATCGTGGAAGGAATCGAAGACGTAAAATATGAGGAAATAGTGGAAATTGAACTTGCTGACGGTTCAAAGAGAAAAGGCCGCGTTTTAGAGATAAGCGAAGAGCACGCAATCGTGCAGATGTTCGAAGAGACTCAAGGGATAAATCTAGAAAGCGCAAAAGCGACTTTTACAGGTAAACCAATGCAAATCGACGTGGCACAAAATATGCTCGGCAGAATTTTTAACGGGGCGGCAAAGCCGATTGATGGGATGCCCAAAATTATAGCGGAAAAAAAATTGGACATTAATGGAAATCCATTAAATCCTTATATGCGAGATTATCCAAATGATTTTATCCAAACCGGAATATCAGCAATAGATGGAATGAATACTTTAGTGCGCGGGCAAAAGCTTCCTATTTTCTCCGGCGCTGGTCTCCCCCACTCCCAGATCGCAGCGCAAATTGCAAGGCAATCAAGAGTTATTTCCGAAGGTAAGTCAAACGCGGAATTCGCCGTAATTTTCGGCGCTATGGGCATTACTTATGAAGAAGCGGAGTATTTTATCAATGAATTTAAAAATACGGGCGCTATTGAAAGATCAGTCTTGTATATTAATTTAGCCAGCGATCCGGTTGTTGAAAGGATTACACTCCCAAGAATGGCTCTTACTGCGGCTGAATATTTAGCTTTTGAAAAAGGAATGCATGTTTTGGTTATTTTGACCGACCTTACGAATTATTGCGAAGCCCTGCGCGAAGTATCAGCCGCCAGAAAAGAAATTCCAGGAAGGCGCGGCTATCCAGGTTATCTCTATACCGATCTTTCAACCATCTACGAAAGAGCTGGCCGCATTAAAGGAAAACCTGGTTCAATCACTCAAATCCCAATTTTAACTATGCCAGAAGACGATAAAACCCATCCAATTCCGGACTTAACAGGTTATATTACCGAGGGACAAATCATGCTCTCAAGAGAGCTTCACAAAAAAGGGATTTATCCTTGCATCGACGTTCTGCCTTCCCTTTCTCGCCTTAAGGACAAAGGAATCGGCGAAGGGAAAACCCGGGAAGACCATGCCGGCGTTTTGAACCAATTATTCGCGGCTTACGCCCGCGGTAAAGAAGCAAAAGAACTGGCAATTATTTTAGGAGAAGCGGCATTGAGCGATGAAGACAAAAAGTTTTCAAAATTCGCCGATGAATTCGAAGGTCGCTTTGTAAAACAAAGCCCAATGGAAAACCGCACTATTCTAGAAACTTTGAATTTGGCGTGGGAACTGTTTCGAATTTTACCGAAGCAGGAACTTAAAAGAGTAAAAGAAGCGCATATTGAAAAATATTTAAAAATTTAAAATTCAAAGTGCAAATTAATATAAAAAAATATTTTTTCAAAACATAACTTGTAACTTTTGACTTAAATATGGCTCGCCTAAATGTCAATCCAACTTGGATGGAATTATTACAACTGAAAAAGAAACTT
>JAQUPE010000014.1 GCA_028716745.1 Minisyncoccota bacterium | reverse complement strand
TATTTGATTTCGTCTTCTAACATATAGAACGAATGACCCCTAAGTTAGTTACTACGCCCTTTTTGGGCATAATTACGACATACAGGGGTTTTAAAAACGGGCCATTAAGCCCTTTTAACAAATATAGCCGAATTTCGGATAATTTTCCAGTTGGCTTGAGAAATAAATATAATGATGTTATTTTATAAATCTTAATATATAATTAAGAAAAATATGGTGCCTATAGTTCAATGGTAGAACTCCGCTCTGTGGCAGCGGTGGCACGGGTCCGATTCCCGTTAGGCACCCCAGAAGTGTAGCGAAGGTAACGAGCGAGAGACAATATCAAATCGCCCTATGGGCGATTTTTTGATAACATAGAAGTATTAATTTTAATGACTAACGAAATTGTAAAAATGAAAATTGAAGATTTGGGTTACGATAATTTTTTTGAATCTAATCGCAAGAAATTGAATTTGGATAATTTTCCGATTGCAAGAGTTACGGCCGAATATAGGGGAGCTTATAAGGTTAAAAATGTCAGTGGTGAATATCTGGCGAAAATAACGGGAAAACAAATGTTTAGCGCCTTATCGAGAGAGGACTATCCTGCCGTGGGAGACTGGGTTGCGATTAGCGAAGCAGATAAGGAAAGAGCGGTTATTCATAGAATATTGCCAAGAAAAACAATAATAAAAAGAAAATACAGCAATAAAAACGAAATTCAAGTCATAGCGGCAAATATTGATATGGCATTCATTGTCGAATCAGTTGACAGGGATTTTAATTTGAATCGTTTTGAAAGATATTTTGCCATAGCGAATGACGGAGGCATAAAACCGGTTGTTATTTTGAATAAAATAGATTTGATTTCCAAGGAAGAATTGGATTTAAAAGCGGATCAGATAAAAGATAGATTTGGCGATGTAGATTTTATTCTTATCAGCGCTATAACAAATGAAGGCTTGGATGAATTAAAAAACCACATAATAAAAGGGAAGACGTATTGTTTTTTGGGCTCGTCGGGAGTCGGAAAGTCTTCATTAATTAATAAATTGCTTGGAAAAAATATTATAAAAACTGAGAGCATAAGCAGCTATACCGGCAAGGGGAAACACACTACCACTAATAGAGAAATATATTTTTTGGAAAATGGAGGAATTTTGATAGATAATCCCGGAATGCGAGAAGTGGGAATGACGGACGTAAATGCTGGTATAGATAATTTATTTGATGAAATAACTGCACTGGCAAAGGGATGTAAATATAATGATTGCACGCATGTCCATGAGGCCGGATGCGAAGTATTGTCTGCATTAAAATCCGGTAAATTGAACGAAGGGAAATATCTTAATTACATTAATTTGAAAAAAGAAACCGAACATTATGAGATGAACAAAACCGAAAGAAGGGAAAAAGAACGCAAATTCGGAAAATTTATTAAAACAGCAAAAAAAGATCTTAAAAAATATAAATATTAATTAGTTTTTGCCCGAACGAGACTTTCCGGCTTACTTTTTTGTTTTAATATATATGAAAAATTCTAAATTAGTGTATTACGGCATTATTCATTCGGTCGGAGTGTTTCTTTATGTTTCGGCGGTGGCATTTCTTATGTTTAACGGCGAAAAATTATTTGGCGGGAAAGCCGATAATTTCTTGCAGCCGGTAGCCATGTTGCTTTTGCTTGTAGTTTCAGCCGCAATTACGGGGTCATTGGTTTTGGTAAGACCGATTAATTTTTATTTAAGCGGAATGAAAAGGGAAGCCGTTAAACTGCTAATTTATACTATTATTTCTTTGGTTCTGATTACTTTAATAGTTTTTGCCGCCAATATTATTTGGTAACGGATAATTGACTATAGGAGCGCAAGCCATTAAGCTGATTTTAGCTATTTTTAAAATTTAATTGGAGGTAGAAAATATGGGAATACCTGTTCTTGAAAAAGATGACCATCTTTTAAAAATCAAGCTTGTTCTTAAGGACACGGATAGGGTTTCCGACGAGATGGCGGAAAAGATGTTTCTGGATACGGAGATAAAGTCCGAAGATGATATCAGGGAGCTTGTGAATTATTTAGGGCAGTATCGCCCGAAACTTCTCGAAAAACTGAGCGTTGCCACGAAACAAAAACAGGAAACTGACACAAACCGTAAATAATAAGATATGCCAAACCCGCGACTTGCCTCGCGGGTTTTTATTTTTACCAGCTTGGACTTTTCGGAGAAGTTAAAACGCGGCGGAGATATCCGAGTAAAAATAAGAAGAAAATAATCGCAATCTGAATGGCGATGTTTATCAAAATAAAACTTATTGCCAATAATCCAAGACTGACAAGCGGGGCGGAATCTATAAAAAAGAGGATAATAAGCGGAAGCCAAACATTTTTTAAATCACGCAGAGACGGGCCAAGCATTGCTCCGGTATTGATAAACAACAGGATCATTATCCAGCTTTGCCATTCCAAAAAATTAATCTGTGAAATTAAATTGAGCGGCGCCGATAAAATATCCTGCCACTTATAAATTGCCGGCAATTCAAAATAATTTCCCAAAAGATAATTGTTTATGGAAAAAAGAAACAGCAATCCGCCGGCTATAGGCGCGAAAGATATCAATAATTCTCCGATAATAGGCAGCCGCGATTTTCGGTGAATTACCTGAGGGGTCCTGGAAAATACTTCAAATCTTTCAATTTTAGCGAAAGTTATAATGCAAACAATCGCATGGGAAATTTCGTGGATAAATGCGCCGATGCAATATAAAAAGTAAGTTATTTTGGAATTAAGAAATTTCCAATTCAGCAAATTGCTCAAAAAGGCGAGAGCCGTAATTAATATTATGATGATTCCCAGATTCATATTGCGGTTAAATTATTTTCCGAAGAGTTTTTGCCAGAAAGATTTTCCTTCATCAAATTCCAGCCTTTTATTTGCCGGCTGAGAAGAAACGAATTTTTTGGAGATTTCTTTTATCCGCAAAGATTCATTTCCAACCAATTCCCCCTCATATTCTCCGCTGTGGGCGGAGGAACCTTCGTATGAAGGCCGTTTCATATCCAAATGGATATTTATTTCCGTCTGGTTGCTTGTCGGCTGGTTAATGTATATATGGAAGCGGGGATAAAAGCGGCCGTCTTCCAGGCTGCGCGCGTAGCTTATTTCGCCTTCTTTGTGCGGATTGGCTATTTCCGTGTATCCGCAGTTTCTCATGAAATTTCTCGGCGCAATGTTTATTTTTTCCAAAATAAGCTTCATAATCACCATAATACTACAATTTAGGTGACTTGACCTTAACAGGTTTGTTATATTATATAAGAAATAACTTATG
>JAQUPE010000013.1 GCA_028716745.1 Minisyncoccota bacterium | reverse complement strand
TTTTCTTTTTATCTGCGGAATTATTTCTTATTTGCTTTATATCCAGCCGTCGACCAGCGTCATTTTTATTTTGATGGCTGCTAGCGGATGTGTTTATCTGGCGAGCGGGGCGCGGCTAATTTATGTAGCGGGAACTTTGGGCTTGGTAGCTTTGGCGATAACGGCCATGATTTATGTGACTCCGTACCGAATGCAAAGAATAACAAGCTTTTTTAATAAAGATGCCAATACTCAAACTACAGGCTATCATCTTAGCCAATCGCTTAAAGCAATCGGTTCAGGGGGATTATTGGGAGTTGGCTACGGGCAATCAACGACTAAAACATATTATTTGCCGGAGCCGATTGGAGATTCTATTTTTGCAGTGATTGCCGAGGAGTGGGGATTTATCGGAGCAATATTTTTGATTTTAGTTTTTCTGGCTTTAATAATCAGAGGATTTACTTTATCCAAGCGAGCGGATCGTTTTGGCCAGCTTGTTTTGATAGGATTCAGTTCGCTTATCGGGATACAGGCATTTGTTAACATGGCGGCAATATCCGGATTAATTCCTTTAACAGGAATGCCACTGCCCTTTATTAGTTATGGAGGAACAGCTCTTGCCGTGTTTATGACCATATCGGGTATAATGGTAAATATCTCCAAATATACGAGAAATTAGGTAAAAAATGTTAAAATAATACAGCCATGAAAAAACGAGTAAAAATTTTACTTACAGGGGGAGGCAGCGGGGGACATGTTTATCCTTTACTGGCGGTTGCCGAAAAAATGGGAAAAATAGCCATTGAAAACGGGCTAGTTTTAGATGTCCGTTACTTTGGAGCTAGAGACTTTTATTCTCAAGTTTTAGAGGAAGGCGGAATTAAAATATCCACGGTTATTTCCAGTAAAATAAGGCGGTATTTTTCTCTTAAAAATTTATTGGAACCATTTAGGATATTATTGGGACTGTTTCAGGCGCTTTGGAAAATATATTGGTATATGCCGGATGCGGCGTTTTCCAAAGGAGGTCCCGGCGCTTTGCCTGTTCTTCTTGCGTGTAAATTTTATATGATTCCGATAATAATCCATGAATCGGACAGTATTCCGGGATTAACCAATGTTATATCCGGAAAATTAGCAAAAAGAGTTTTTTTGGGATTTAAATCAGCCGAAGAATATTTTTCCAAGAAAGATGTTTCTGTGGTTGGCAATCCTGTTAAAGCAATAATAACGAATCAGGAGGTTTCGGAAGAATATGAAAAAGAAGCAAAAAGTTATTTTGGCTTAAATCCGAGCGAGCCAGTTTTGCTTGTTATGGGAGGATCGCAGGGAGCTACCAGAATAAATGATTTTATTTTAGAAAATCTCAGCGATCTGCTTGTGAAATTTCAGATTTTGCACCAGGTTGGAGCGGCCAATTATGAATCTTATAAAAACGAATATTCTTTCTTAAGCAAAGATTGGTCCGATATACAGAAGAGCAGATACCAATTTCATGGTTTTTTTGATAAAGATTTGGACAAGGCTTATGCTGCGGCGGATATGGTTTTAGCGAGAGCCGGAGCTGGAACTATTTTTGAATTAGCTTATATGGGGCGCCCTTCAATTCTGGTCCCATTGCCAGAAGCGGCTAATAATCATCAGTTTGAAAATGCCCGCCAATATTCGGAAATAGGAGCGGCTATAGTAATCGAGCAGGAAAACTTTAAAGAGAATATTGTAGTAGAACAAATAATTAAATTACTTGGAAATAAAGAAATATTGAAAAAAATGGGCGAGGCGGCAAAAACTTTTTATATTCCAAACACCGCTGAAATAATAGCCCAAAAGGTCTTAGAGTTGGCAGCTTCTTAAATATGTTTTCATTATTTAATAAAAATAAAGTTAGAACTAGATTCGCTCCCAGTCCCACTGGCGAGCTTCATATCGGCGGAGCCAGAACGGCTTTTTTCGCTTATATTTTTGCCAAGCAAAATAAGGGAGATTTTTTTCTTAGGATAGAAGATACCGATCGCGAAAGATATGTTGAAGGATCGGTTGAAAGAATTATCGATTCTTTGAAGTGGCTTGGAATAATTCCGGATAATTTAAAAAATTTAATGGTTCAATCCGATAGATTAGATATATATAAAAAAGCTGCTTTTGATTTAGTTGATCAGGGCGATGCCTACATTTGTACTTGTTCGGGGGAAGAGTTAGCTGAAGACAGGGAAAGATTATCTAAAGAGGGGAAGCCTCCTCGTTATTTAGGTTATTGCAGAAATAAAAATTTAAAATTAGAAGATGTGAAAAATGATAAATATGTAATTAGGATGAAAATGCCGGAAAAAGGAAATCTGGCATTTGAAGACATGATAAGGGGAAATGTAGAGTTTGATTTGTCCTTATTGGATGATCAGGTGCTTTTAAAGTCCGATGGTTATCCGACTTATCATCTTGCTTCGATAATTGACGATCATGATATGAAAATTAGCCATGTAATCAGGGCTGAAGAATGGCTGTCGTCAACGCCAAAACATATTCTCTTATACCAGATGTTTAAGTGGAAAATGCCAAAATTTGCCCATTTACCGATGATTTTGTCTCCGGATGGGGGAAAGCTTTCAAAGCGCCATGGGGCGACTGGAATTTTTGAATTTAAAAAAATAGGATATTTGCCGGAGGCGCTGGTTAATTTTATTGCTCTGCTTGGTTGGCATCCGAAAGAAGATAAGGAGGCAGAAATAATGAGCATCGAAGAAATTATTAAAGAATTTGAATTAAAGCGGGTTCAGAAGGCTGGCGCGATTTTTAATACAGAAAAACTTGATTGGATGAATGCTCAATATATTAAAAAATTGGATAATGATAAATTGCGCGAGATGTTGGAAGATATTTTTGGCGACGAAATTCCTAAAGAAAAAATAACGGATAAGATACTGGAGATGTCAAAAGACCGAATGAGCAAATTGTCCGAGTTTAAACAGGTTAATGATTTTGTTTTTGAAATTCCGGACTATAAAAAAGATCTTTTAATTTGGAAAAAAGGTTCTATAGATTCAGCGAAAAATAATTTAAAAATTATTAAAGAAAATATTGAAAATATTTCCGAAAATAATTTTAGCAAAGAAAATCTGGAAAAAGCATTAATGCCGGTAGCGGACCAGCTTGGCAGGGGAGAAGCCCTTTGGCCATTAAGGGTTTCTTTGTCAGGAAAGGATAAGTCTCCGGGTCCGTTTGAGTTGCTGGAAATTTTGGGCAAAAAAGAATCTTTGAGCAGGATAAATGCGGCAATTAAAAAATAAAATGAAATTTAAATCATTAACATTGATTTTTTTGTTTTTAATGTCATTTGCAATCGGCGGGAGGGTTTTGGCCGTAGAAACGCCGGAGGAATTACGCAAAGCAATCGAAGAAAAAAATAAAAGCCTTGAAGAAATAAACAAGAAAATATTAGAAACTCAAAAGGTTCTTGATGAAACAGGAGAAAAGAGCAAGGATCTTCAGCAGGAGATTAAAAAGATAAATTCCAATATTAGCTCTTTAAATTTAGGAATTCGTTCCAGCGAGATAAATATATCTAAATTGAAGCTAGAAATTGAAGAAGTACAATATGAAATAAATGATACAGAAAAGGAAATCGGCCTCAAAAGGGATGCGGTGGCTAGATTATTGCAGGAACTTCAAAAGAAAGATGGCGAAACAACTTTAACTATATTTTTAAAAAATCAAAGTTTGGCTGATGGTTTGGCAGAAGTTAATGAAATAATAGATATAAATTCCGGATTATCCGGCGAAGTTAATAAATTACAGAGCTTAAATGATCAGTTAAATCAAAAATTAGGAAAATCTGCTTCTAAGAAAAAGAATTTAGAGGTTGAAAATATAAATCTTAAAAATAAGAAGGTGATAACGGAAAGTGCAAAATCGGAAAAACAGACGGTATTGGTTCAGACCAAAAATCAGGAAAAGACGTATCAGGAGATGCTTAAGGACTTAGAAGCAGAGCAAGACAATATTGCCAGTGAAATTACCATCATCGAAGATAAATTACGCGCTTCTTTCGACCCGACTTTATTGCCCGGAAAAAGAACGGGGGTTTTTGCTTGGCCCGTTACATTGATAAAAGACGGGGGCATGGGACGCATTTCATCCAATTATGGACAAGTAAGGCCCAAATTGGATAAAGGCAGGCCTCATAGGGGCGTAGATATTGCCGCGCCATCCGGAACGCCGGTTTTTGCGGCGGAAGACGGAAAAGTGGTTGCGGTTGATAATAACGATGCTAGTTCGTGGAAAAAATATCAATATGGAAAATATGTTTTTATTGAACATCAGAATAATTTAGCGACTATCTATGCGCATCTTTCAGCTCAGGTTGTTCATAAAGGAGATATTGTGAAACGCGGAGATTTAATCGGTTATGTCGGAAATACAGGATATTCTACCGGCCCGCATCTTCATTTCGGTGCATATTGGGCCCCAAGCATGGTTTTTAAATCAATTCCGCCGGCTAAGGGCCTGGTGCCGATAGGTGTATATGTAAATCCTCAGGATTATCTATAATTTGGTATAATAAAGCTATATGAAAGAGATTTTAGATAAGATAATCGGTTGGATTCCTACGTCTTGGGCAGATTTGTCCGAAATGTTCCAAAAATTACTAATAGCGGGGAAGTGGTCAATTTTGTGGCTGGCGGATCATTTCGGGGATTGTATTCATTCCACTACGCAATTTTTAGCGAAGATAGTAACTTCCGTTTTGTTTTTTGTAATTGATTTAATAAAGGAAATCATTAATAGGGTTTCTTAAGTAAAAATAAGCAGCTTTTGGGGGTTGCTATTTTAAGGGCCTAATATATGTCGCAAAAGATATATTGTGCGACATATACTTAATCTTAAAAACGGTACTCTCCCGCCGGGACTGGTATACGAAAAGGATTAGTTGAATTATTTTTTAAATTTCTTTTGCTGAAGTTCTCTTATTGCATCTTTTGC
>JAQUPE010000012.1 GCA_028716745.1 Minisyncoccota bacterium | reverse complement strand
GAAGCCGTGAAAATTGTTTCCGAAAAGAAAAATTCTTCTCTTGCCGCCATCGGAACGAAGCAAGCCTCAAAAATTTATGGCGTGCCGATAATCAGAAAAAATATCGGCGACCATAAAAACAACGAGACTCGTTTCGCGGTTATCGGAAAAGAAAAAAATAATCTTTCCGGAAAAGACAAAACCTCCCTAATGTTTCACGCGGACAACCGGCCGGGAGCGTTAATGAGAGCTCTGGAAATTTTTGACGTTATGGAAATTAATTTAACAATGTTAATTTCTAGACCTTCGAAAATTAAACTCGGCGAATATATTTTTTTCGCCGATATTGAAGGCCATCAAAAAGAGCCCAAAATTAAATTCGCCCTGGAGACGCTGGAAAACAAAGTCGGCTCGTTAAAAATTTTAGGATCCTACCCTTTCGCCTAAAGCATCAGGCCCGTCTAAAAGCGGGCCTTTTTATAAATAAAAAAACCGCCATAACTTACGCTATGACGGCAACGGGTTGGAACCGTTTTCATTGTTGATTATCGAAGGACGAAGTCTCTCTTCAATGAGCCTTTGGGTATGTAAAATTTGTATTTTCTATCGCAACGATATCTCGGGTCTAAAATACGCCAAATTTTACATTCTTTCGGGATTACTCTGTCCCAAAGTTCCAAAGCTGGTTTTCTGTCATTCGTCTCATAAACCGTGACATCTTTTCTGGTACTCACCCTATCCCGCTTATATCCTCCTTCTTCTAATTCTTTGTGGAAGAAGTAATATTCAATCTGGCCAATGCTACCGCAATCGAGGAAGAAATTTCCTTCGGTTTCGGCGCTATTATTGAGAGATACCAGGTCTACGGTTGAGACATTTTCCCATTGTCTCGGGACGAACATATGCATGGGGATAATTACTATTAAAACCCATGCTATGTTGACCACAAGAGTCACGGCAATGCTATGAATTACAGCTGAAGAATAGGTTTTGACGGGGTCTTTTCCGTACTTCTTAAATAAGACTAAATACCCCAGACAAATAAGAAAAGTTGCTACCGTCAAAACTTCCGACGAAGTCATTTTTACATCCCCCTTTTATTAAGTTCTCAAGCTTCAATTACCCCAAGAAGACCTGCCTAATTTTAGACTAACCCCCTTGCCTTAGATTAACTGCCTTATTTTTGTACTGTAACATAATATTAATATTAAGTCAATACCACCTTACAATAATCACGGATTGCATATAGGAATTAATCTCAAGACACCCCAAGAGTATGCCAAGTCATTGAACCATTACATTTTTTGACGAAATGAATTAGATATTGCATCATTTTTATATATGACTGAATCAATACAACAACAGCCGGAAAGAAGAAAAATAGACGAAGCCGAACTCGCCGGCCTTCCAACTAAAGACCTAAATTTTATTCAGGCCGAGCTTATGCATAAACAGCTTGGAGAAAGCCCCGACACAAACTCCCTAAAAAAGTGGATAGATGATTACTCTAAGAAATTAAGGGTTGAGTCGGGAAACAAAGAAATTCAAGCGTTGTGGAAGGAAGGCAAAAAAGAAGAGGCTAAAAAAATGCTGGAAGAGATGGTCTTCCGTCCCCCTCATAACTAAAACCCGGCAAATAACCGGGTTTTTTTAGACGCTTATTAATCCGGCAATAGTCCGGCAAACTTACTATTTTGCCTAATTACTAGGCTCGCTCCATAGTGTGAAACATTTTGTGAAACATTTTTGACCCAACTGGACTGGCTTCCTCTTAAAAAGTGTGAAACATCTGTAAAAGTGTGAAACATTGGTAACGAGTTTCCTCACAAACCTTAAAAAGTGTGATACGTGAAACAATTTGCCTCTTAATTTCTTCTTAGATAATTGTTTCACGTGAAACAATTATCTAAGCTTTGGCCCCGATTGTTTCACGTGAAACATTTTTTACAGCCTGAACAGGAATACGTCGCTAGTGTTTCACGTGAAACATTTGTTGCGCCGATAAGCCCAACTCGTTATCAATTGTTTCACGTGAAACAATTTTTAAATGTTTAACAGGAAAACATAAGGAATGTTTCACGTGAAACATTCCCTGGGCAGTCTCGAACAAACCCGCACAAATGTTTCACGTGAAACATTTGTGCTAATCTTAAATTGTGAAACATTTACGAATAGGCCAAATAGGAGAAGATCTTGCCTGCGAATATATCAAGAATAGGGGCTATAAAATTATAGAGCGAAATTATAAAGAAAAGTGGGGCGAGCTAGACATCGTTGCTAAGGCGCCTAATAAAACTCTTATATTCATTGAAGTAAAAACATTAACAAATCCTAACTTCTCCGGATTAAAACCAGAAGATAATCTCACAAGCTCAAAGCTGGAAAAATTAAAGCGAACTGCCGAACTCTATGCCAATAATAATCCGGCAATAATTAAGGATAATAAAGGTTGGCAAATAGATTTAATCACTATTCTAATTCCTATAGATGTAAATACAGATCTCGCTCTAAAAGATTTAATGACTTATTGCCGGATTAATTATTATGAGAATATTTAGCATTGACAATTCCGGCAAAAGATTATGAAATAATAATCCGGCAATTAAGCCGTTACTGTTGACAATTTTGAAAAAATAGCATATACTATTATCAATGATTAACTGTCCGGCCTGAGCCGGATTTTTTAAAAATATGATGAATCTAAAAGAACTAAAAAAGGCGATAGAACAAATAGCGGAAGAAAAAAATATAGATCCGGCGAGTATTTTAGAAGCGATTGAATCGTCTATTTCTGCTGCTTACAAAAAAGAATACGGACAAAAAACAGAACATATAAAATGCAAATTTGATCTTAAAACAGGCGACATTAAATTTTGGATGGTTAAAACCGTTGCCGATGAAACAACTGTGAGAATGGTTGAAGAGGGCGCAGAAGAGGAGGAAGTCCGCCATCCGGCAGAAAAAAATATTGATTCTAAGAATGAATCAGAAATTACCGAATTGCCGCGCTATAATCCGGACCGCCATATTTTAATTGAAGAAGCTAAAAAAATTAAAAAAGGAATCAAGGTTGGAGAAGACATCGAATTTCCATTGGAAACCCACGAAGACTTTGGAAGAATCGCTGCGCAGACCGCAAAACAAGTAATCCTGCAAAAATTAAGAGAAGCAGAGAGAGGTTCCATCTTGCATGAATTTTTAAGCAAGGAAGGAGAAATAGTGAGCGGAGTTGTCCAAAGATTTGATAGAGGAAATGTTTTCATAGACTTGGGCAGAGCTAGCGGAATAATGTTTTATAACGAATCTATTCCCGGCGAACACTATCGCGTAGGAGAAAGATTAAGATTTTACGTTACCGCAGTCCAGCAAGAATCAAAAATCCCTGGAATTATCCTTTCCCGCTCTCACCCTAAGTTTGTAAGCAAATTATTCCAGCTTGAAGTTCCGGAAATAACCGAGGGAGTAGTAGAAATTAAATCTGTGGCTCGCGAACCGGGCAGCAGAACTAAAATTGCCGTATCTTCCAAGGCCGAGGGCATTGATCCGGTTGGATCATGCGTCGGACAAAGAGGAACTCGAGTTATGGCCGTCAGCAACGAGCTCGGTCAGGAAAAAATAGACATCATTGAATGGTCCGACAAGCCGGAATCATTTATTGCGAGCTCTTTATCGCCGGCTAAAGTTAATTTAGTTGAAATTTCATCCCGCCGAGAAGCAAAAGCTTTCGTTCCAGATGACCAATTAAGTTTGGCGATCGGAAAAGGCGGACAAAATGTCAGGCTAGCGGCAAAATTAACCGGGTGGAAAATAGATGTACGCTCGCAAGCCAGACCGGAAGAAGTTTTGGAAGGAGGAGTGGCTGAAGCAGCAGTTGAAGAACCCGCCGAACCGGCTTCCGAAACAGAAGCAAAATAGAGGTGTGGATAAGATGGGGGAAAGCCATAAAGTCCAATATTTAGGCCTTAAAACTGAGTGATTAAAAATAAAAAAGACGGAACAGAAATCCGTCTTTTTTTGTCTTTATTTCGAGCACGAAGGCAATCCTATGTTTTTGTAAGTCGAAACTACTTCGGCTGTTTTAACGCCCCAATCAATCGTCGCTACATTGTCCTTTCTGACATGAATAATTGGAACGCATCTGAAATTTACATCTTTGGTGTAGCATCCTGCAGCTGCCAGACTATGACGCTCTAAAATATTGCGGTCATGAAAGGCAATTGCTATCGCTTCCGTAATTAAAAGAAATCTTCTTCCATGTTCTTCAAGAAGATTTTCTAATCCCAACGGAGAACGATTGATCAGCGCGCTTCCGGTCTCTACATCGAAGATGTAATATGGCTCTACCGGAATTTCAAAGCTGTGAAAAACTTCGACATAGGTCGGCAAGACATATCCCCACTGGTTTTTGAAAAATATCTGCCGCATCCACTCGTAGATGCTGTAATAATTTTCGGAAACCACGGGAAGAAAGGGAACATGAGCAAATCCCATGTTGATGCTTTCCGCTTTTTCCAGAACCTGCTTCTTCTTGCTCTTCAGAATTTCCACCGCTTGCGGCATTTTCCCGCAACACTCTTCAAGTCTTTTAATCTGCTCCTTAAATAAATCGTTTAGCCTTTCTTTGGGAATATGGCTCATTGATGCCTCCTGCTCAAAATGAATTTGCAATGAACAAAATCGATGATTTAATTTACTTCATCTGAAAATTTAAATCAACTATTCTTTATCTTTTATTCTATATTGGAACGCCTCCGCTAAATGTCCGACATTTACGATTTCCGATTCTTCCAAATCGGCGATAGTGCGCGCAGTTTTCAAAACGCGGTAATATCCGCGAGCTGAAAGATAATTCTTTTCAAAAATATCTTTTAAAAATTTATCCGCTTCATCATCCAGCTTTATAAGCTCATCGCAAAGCTTGGAACTCATTTCCGAATTTGTAAATATTTTAATTCCCGTATTTTTAAATCTTTCTTCCTGAATTGCTCTCGCTCTGATTATTTTATTTCTCATTTCATCGGCAGATTTATTATCTCTCTCTTTATTCTGCAAATGCTCAATCTTCACGCGAGGAACCGTAATCTGCAAATCTATTCTGTCTAAAAGGGGACCGGATATTTTTTTCTGATATCGAAAAACTTCAAAGGCGCTGCAGCGGCATTCTTTTTCTTCGTCGCCATAATAACCGCAAGGGCAAGGGTTCATCGCCGAAATGAGTATAAATTTTGCCGGAAAAACCAGATTATTTTTAGCCCTAGAAATAAGCACCTTGCCGTTTTCCAGCGGTTGCCGGAGCGCCTCCAGTAAATCCCGCCTGAATTCCGGCAATTCGTCTAAAAACAAAACCCCGCGATGAGCCAGGCTTATTTCTCCGGGTCGTGGATCTTGTCCGCCGCCTATTACGGCAACGGAAGAAGCGGTTTGATGAGGAGCGCGAAAAGGACGCCTATTAATAAATGAATTGCCCTTTAATAAATCGGCTGCGCTATAAATTTGAGTGATCTCAATTATTTCCTCCAAATTAGGAGGGGGCAAAATAGAAATTAAGGCTTGCGCCAGCATGGTTTTGCCGGATCCGGGACTGCCCTGCATTATCAAATTATGGCCTCCGGCTGCCGCAATCATCAGCGCGCGCTTGGCATTTTCTTGACCCTTAATATCTGCAATATCAATCAATTGATAACCCGATGAAAGAGACGGCTCTAGTTTTGTTTTCGGCTGGGCATCAATTATGCGGCGATCTTCTAAGTGATCTATTAAATCCGTTAGATTGCCGATTGGAATAATTTTTACTCCATCAACAATTGCCGCCTCAATAGCATTTTCTTTAGGAACAAAAACTTCGCTTATATTTCTATCGCGCGCCATGCGGGCAATATTTAAAATTCCACTGACGCTTCTTAAAAGTCCGTCCAACGCCAGCTCTCCGACAAAAATTTTATTAGTAGTTTCAAAATCTTTAATCTGTTTTGTAGCCAGCAGATAACCAATGGCTATAGCCAAATCATAATGAGAACCGGTCTTTTTTAAATCGGCCGGCGCCAAATTAACAACAATTTTTCTGTTTTCTTTATTAGGAGGTTTTACTCCGCTATTTTTTAAAGCAGAATTTACTCTTTCTCTCGCTTCAGATAAAGCCTTATCGGCTAATCCAACGATATTAAAACTATGGAGACCGACGTTTATGTCGGTCTCCACTTCAATTAATCCGGCTTCAATTCCATCAACGGATGCCGAAAAAACCTTTGACAGATTCATATAGATTTTGATTCTTTTTGCATTCTTTGCACAATCTTGATTCAGGATTTGCCTTTAAAACGTCCTCGGAAATTTCTTTTCCGCATTTTTCACAAATTCCATATTTCCCTTCCTCTATTTTCTCTAAAGCATGATCAATCTCTTCAAGCTCTGCTTTTGAGTTCTGCTGAAGCCCTAGCTTATTGCTAAGCTCAGCGGCCTCATCGCCCTCTTCTTCAAAGCTATCAACATCATCGCCGAATTCAGGCTCTTCTTCCTCACTCTTCAAGCGGCTCTTCAGCTTCGCGGCTTGATCTTCAAGCATTTTTTTAAATTTTCCAAAATATTCCTTTGCTAGTTTTCTCATATAATAAGTTTAACACTTAATCTTTTTAATTGGCAACAAATTTCTTATTTTATAAAAGGATTTTTCGCGCCCCTGACTTCAAAATGCAAATGGCAGCCGGTCGGCCCATCGGTTCTTCCTGTATTTCCCATTTGTCCAAGGATATCGCCCTTCAAGAGATAGTCTCCAACGGACACGGAAATTTTCTGCAAATGGGCATACTTAGTTTTGGTGCCATTAAGATGCTCTACAACAACATATTCTCCATAGCCTCCGTTCCAGCCGTAAGCCGATTCCTCAATTACCAGCCCCTCGGCCGATACATATATAGGAGTTCCGCAAACATTGGCGATATCTACGGCATTAAAGCCATGGACATTGCCCCAATTCCAGCCGGTCGTCGGAATAGCGAAAAATCCAGGCAAATCCGGCAATTTAAAGGGTGAATAGGCCAGTCCCTCAACCGGTTTTCCCCCTGGAATAACGATGGTTTCGCCCGGCTCTGGGCCAAAAGCCGACAACCCCTCATTAGCCCCTATAATCTTACTGGCCGCAACAGAATACAAATTAGCTATGGAATTAAGCGTGTCCTCCGGCTGAACCTGGTGCAAAACCCCGCTTACAGGCAAGAGGGTAAGCTCCTGGCCAAGCTTAAGCGCGCCCTTGCTTATATTCTTATTGGCCCAAAGTATTGTATTAACGGTTATGCCAAAATTGGCAGCCACGCGCGAAACAGTGTCGCCCCTCTGAACCTTATAAATCATCAAGCCTTCTCTGGTAGGCAACACAGTACTTAAAGTATCATTATCATTCATCAAGTAAGCTCCGTCGGCCACCGCTGTTTTTACCGCCTCGTCTTCGGAGATTCGTCCCAAGCTGCTATCGATTGGCGAGTCATTAGATAACGTCCCTTCGGCAACTCCGGCTTCTTCCGAATAAACATTTGCGTAGGCGGTCCCCGAAATATTTTTAAAAATAAAAGATTGATTAAAGTATGATAAAAGAAGTAAATTAAATGCAGACATTGCCGCAATTAAAACAACCGGTACGGCGGTTGTTACATTCTCGCTCATCCAATATGAAATTTTTCCTATTCTAGTATTTATAAGGCTATTATAAACAAAATGAACCAAGAGCTCAATGAAAAACAAAAGGAGGCGGCCGAACACAAAAGCGGGCCTCTTTTAATTACGGCCGGAGCCGGATCGGGGAAAACCAGAACTTTGGTAAACCGAGTAATGCATCTTTTAAATCTTGGAATAAAACCAGGAGAAATTTTGGCTATTACTTTTACAAATAAAGCCGCCGACGAAATGCGAAGCCGAATTTTAAAATCCAAAATTCTTCCCTTGCCGAAAACCAAATCCGATTTTCAGGAAGATTTTCCATTCATAGGAACATTTCATTCTTTCGGAGCGAAAATTTTAAAAAGCGAGGCGCCCTATTTCGGCCGGACAAAAAATTTCACTATTTTTGACAGCGAAGATTCTTTGAGCCTGATAAAAAGAATTTTAAAAGAAAAAGATCTGCCGAAAGAAAGGTTTAATCCGCTGGCAATCGCCGCAAAAATTTCCAATATTAAAAGCGAATTGGAAGAACCGGAAGAATCGGAAACCGATGCGAGATTATTTTCTATTTTTAAAACTTATGAACACGCTTTGCAAAAAAATAATGCCTTTGATTTTGATGACTTGATTGAAAAGCCGGTAAGAATTTTCCAAAAGGAAAAAGCTGTTCTGGAAAAATACCAGAATAAATTTTCCCATGTACTCGTAGACGAATATCAGGATATAAACACTTCTCAATATTTTTTGATAAAACTTCTTTCTCAAATACATAAAAATATTTTCGTTATCGGCGACGACGCGCAAAGCATTTATTCTTTCCGCGGCTCAGACTTCAGAATATTTTTAAATTTCGAAAATGACTGGCCGGAAGCAAAAATAATAAAACTTGAAGAAAACTACCGGTCCTCCGCCAACATCGTCAACGCTTCTTCTTTTCTTATAAAAAAGAATTCTTTGCAAAAGCCGAAAGATTTATGGACATCAAACGAAGAGGGAGACCCCATAAAACTTTTTGCTTTCCAGAACGCAGAAGAAGAAGCCTGGGGCGTCTGTGAAAGAATTTTAGAACTTATAAAAAATGGCGCGAAACCCGAAGAAATTACAATTTTATACAGAACAAACGCGCAATCGCGCGCCATTGAACAGGCGCTTATTCAAAGCAGCATTCCTTATGAAATTTACGGCGGGCTTAAATTTTACGCGCGCAAAGAAATAAAAGATTTAATCGCCGGCTTGCGCTACGCTTTCAATCCGAATGATTCCGTCAGCAAAGAAAGAATAGAAAAAAACTTTTCAAAAAGCCGGAGCAGGCTCGTTTTGGAAGAACTGCCAAGGCTCTCAAATGAGCTCAATTTGACTGAATTAATCAACTTTTTCATGGAAAATACCAACTATCTGGAATTCCTTGAAAATAATTTCAGAAATTACAAAGACCGACTGGAAAACATCCAGGAATTAATAAATTTCGCGGCAAATTATAAAGATCCCCACGAATTTTTAGAAAGCGTTTCTTTATTGTCTTCATCTGACGGCAGACCGAAATTAAAACAAAACGCCGTAAAATTAATGACTATCCATATGTCAAAAGGATTGGAGTTCGATAATATTTTTATTATCGGATGCAACGAAGGACTTCTTCCGCACGAACAGTCTTTGTTTAAAAATGACGAGATGGAAGAAGAAAGAAGGCTGATGTATGTCGCAATGACAAGAGCAAGAAAAAAACTTTTTTTGAGCTTCTATAATCTTCCTTCAAGGTTTTTGGGCGAGCTTCCTCCCGAGCTGATTGAATTCCAAAAAGTTACAAGCTACGGAACAGAAAATAAAGATTGGGACGATGAAACAATTTATCTGGAATAAGCGCTGGACAATAAACAATAATAATTAGAATATTAATTCTATGGGAAATTATCTGGGACAGCATTTTCTAAAAAATAATTCCGCAATAAAAAGAATTGCGGAAACTTTGAATATCCAGCCGAATGAAACAATTATTGAAATCGGTCCGGGAAATGGGGAGTTGTCCAAAGAACTGGTTGGCGATGAAAAATTAATTTTAATTGAAAAAGATTATTATCTGGCGGATAAATTAAACAGGCATTTTCAAAATAAAAATAATATTGAAATTATAAGAGGGGACGCGCTAAAAGAATTGCCGAAAATAATAGAAGAAAAACATCTGGAAACCGCAAATTATAAAATTGTCGGCAATATTCCATACTACATTACCGGAAAATTGCTAAGAATCATCGGTGAACTAAAAATAAAGCCTAAATTAGCCGTTTTAATGATTCAAAAAGAAGTTGCGGAAAGAATCATTTCTTCTTCGCCGAAAATGAACCTCTTGGCAGCCGCAACTCAATACTGGTCAGACCCAAAAATTATTTTTTCTTTAAAACCAAAAGATTTCTCTCCTGCTCCGAAAGTTGATTCTGCCGTTATCGAACTAAAAACAAAAAATATTGGCCTGGATGATTCAAAAAATCAAAATTATTACAAAATAGTCCACGTAATTTTCAAGCAACCGAGAAAAACATTGTTCAATAACCTCCGCGCCGGACTGGGATTGCCCGAAAATGACATAAAAAACGCTCTTGAAAAGCTAAATATCGAGATAGACGCGCGGCCGCAAAATCTTTCGCTGAATCTGATTGAAAAATTATCAGAATTACTCACCTAGGGCGGTTGCCGTATCTCCACAGATATTAGATAATAATAGTTAAGATGTCCGTTAATAAATAACGGCGTCTAAAACATCTAAAATGACGAGACTTCTAATAGCCGCAACTATTATCGGCGTAGGCCTCGCTGGAGCTTTTTTTGTTGTCCAGCAATCAAGCACTGCCGTTTCTTTAATTCCCGAAATTAATGATTCAACAAAAAATAATCCTGTAGAAAATATAAGCTTGAGTGATCCGCTTAAAGCGTTTGCGGAGTCTCAGGCAAAAAATATTCCAAATATAACCCAATTAATTTATCAAGAAATCGGTGGAGATATAGCCGACAGCAACCCGAACGGCGTGGAAATAACGGATGGCAAAAAACAAATTAATATTCCCGATGCGGAAAAATTAGCCACTGAATTAGTAGAAAAATCTACCAAAGAATTTGATCCCGCTTCTCTGAAATTGTCCATTAAAGATGATTTTCTAAAAATATCGGCCGACAACAGCAAAAAGGCCTTAACCGACTACTTGGTTTCTTTCAATAAAATAATTGCCGAAAGCAACTCTAAAATGCCTACTGGCGCCAATTTTGAGGCAAACTTTCCCAATATCGTAAGCCAGCTTATTGAAATGCATCAATATGCCTTTAACGAAATAATAAAATTGAGCGTTCCTTCATTGCTCCAGCCAATGCATAAAAAAGAATTAGAGCTCCTGGGGACCAAGATTAATATATTCAGAATGATGGCCGATTATCAAAAAGATCCGGTTTCTTCAATTCTGGCGTCTCAGCAAATAGGCTCTGTTGACGGAGAATTTTCCACATTAAATGAAAATTTAAAAAAATTCATAATAGAAAATGAATTATAAAATAAAATTTTTAAATACGGCTGCAACTGCGATTATTTTAGGAATAATGATATTCCCGTTATTCGGATTTTTAATTCCACAGAAAGCAAACGCTGTTTGGGGAGTAGGAGATGTAACTTCCGTATTTCCTGTTCCCGGATCTGTGTTTCCAACTGTCGAAACTAATCCTGCAGTAGTAGCCGGATCAGCGGCTGCCGGAGAAGGAGCGCAAGGAACGTTAGCAGAAATGCTTCTTAACGCTTCGCTAAAAGTTGCTGGGCAGGAATTTAAAAAAGCGATTCTTGATAGATTTGTAGATAATCTTATAACTTGGATTAACAACGACGGGCAGGGGCAAGTCGTTGAAGATTGGAATTCATTTTTCATAAATGCTGCCGACACGGCAATAGGAAATTTTATTTATGATACCGGAAATTTCCGAGACCTCTGCTCTCCATTTGGATTCCAAGTTCAGCTTTTACTCTCGACTCCAAAAGCTTTTAATGTAAGAACAAAATGCTCTCTTTCTCAAATAGTCCAAAATATACAGACTTTTTATGATGATTTTAGGCAGGGCGGATGGATTGCCTATAACTATCAATGGGACCCGCGCAACAACTTCTATGGGGCCTCTATAATGGCCTTTGATGAAGCCCAAAAACAGGCAGCAGCAGCCACAGAAGCCTCTAAGAGCGAGGCCGAATCATCCTCTGGATTCCTCGGCATGAAAAACTGCAAAGTTGTCAGCGGCAAAAAAGTCTGTTCAATTACTATGCCTGGAAATTTGGTTGGAAATGCCGCTTCCGAAGCGCTTATTAAAATCCCGACAAACAGCATTATTAATGCCGACGATTTGGCTGGCTATCTCGGCGCTATTCTTGATGCGGCAATCAACAGGCTGACTATTGCCGGAGTGAAAGGACTTCAGAAAGCGACTTCGGATAATTTGCCGCCGACCGATTTATGTCTTGGCCTTTCGGATAATCCTGTAATTTATGCGCAGTGCAAAGAAATGAATAAGGGTTCCGATAATATTTTAAGAAGAGCAAAAATAGTTTTTCTTAAACAAATCAGCGACACAATTACGCCGCGCATAAAAGCAGATGAAACTTTGATGATGGCTTCATCTACAGAGCAAGCGCTGATAACAAATCTAAATACTTTATCTACAACTTGCAGCGTAGCCGCTATCAACATAGTTGTTGAACAAATTTCTACAAACACGACGGCTGTCAATATTTCTTCATTAATAACAAGAGAGCAGAGTGTTCTTACCAGAATAAAAACTGCTATCGTCAACAACAAAGCAATTATAGATCAACTCGAAAATGCCAGAGCTAAACTAAATCAAACAAATAATGTAAGCGCCATTTACAGCGAATTCCAAACATTAATAGACGCCAACGCAGCAGATACATTCCTTGGAGACGCCACGGCCACGAAAACAACTGTCGAAAATACAGTTTCTTCAGTAAAAACCGACTTGGATGCTAAGTTTGAAGCATGCGGACAAAATCCGCTGCCAATGTAATAAAAAATGAAAAAAAATTATAAAAAAATATCAGTAATTCTCATGGCAGCGGCCGCGCTGCTTATTCCGTTTAAATCCGCGTACGCGCTTTTTATAATAGATAGCATCGCTCTAAAAGCCGTTTCCGGAGTCATATTGATTATAAATTATTTCATCGCCGCTCTTGGCGGAATGCTGATGACGTGCGCCGGATTTTTGGTTGATTTTGCCGTTAATTTAAATAACAGCATTCTTCCCTACGGAGCGCTGACCGACGGAGTAAATGCAAGCAACGCCGTAGCTATTGCTTGGCCAATTGTCAGAGATTTAGCGAACCTTGGATTCGTTTTGGCGATAATATTTATCGCTTTCTACACCATTTTAAGAATTGAGGGCTATGAAACAAAGCAGATGCTTTTGAAATTGGTCATAGCAGCCCTTCTAATAAACTTCAGCTTGGCAATCGCCGGAATATTCATCGATGTTTCTGGAAATCTGACAAATTTCTTCCTTGATAAAGCTACGCATGGCAATCTACTTGATTTATCATCCGCCTTGGCCAACAGTTTTAATATTCAAAAATTCCTAATACCAAAAACAGGCTTTATTGGGCTTGGCTTTGAAGACCTTGGCACAACTATAATGATTGCGATTTCAATGGTGTTTATAACTATTTTCACCCTTTTATGCGCAGTGGTTTTGGTTGCGCTGGCCTGCATGTTCTTTATAAGGTATGTGATGCTCAGCTTTTTGGTAATAGTAATGCCGTTGGTTTGGCTGGCTTGGGTCTGGCCGGACTTTAAAAATCTCTGGAGCAAATGGTGGGATAAGTTCCTAAAATGGACGTTTTTCGCTCCCGCTGCTTCATTCTTCATTTATCTAGCCCTAAGCATCTCTACTGCAAACCAGCATGGAGGAGGACCCATATCTGCCTTCTCAATTTCTGATGATGTTCTTGCCTCTGCAAATCTCACTATAAATGACATGGGGTCGCTGATAGGACAAATGGTTTTGGTCATTGGAATCCTGGTGGGAGGCATAATAGCTGCTCAAGAATTCGGAATTACCGGCGCCGATTTAACAATGAAAGGAATGAAATGGGCAGGCAACTCAGCTGCCGGATATGTAGGCAATAAGATGGGCAGAGGAATATTGGACCGCGCAAGAAATTTTGGCTACAAACCGGAAACTAAAGATGCTGCGGGCAATGTTAAGCCGGGCGGAAGCTTGCTTCAAAGAGCCTCTGCTAAATTTGCCGGAACACCAGTTATCGGTGGCTTAGCGCGAACAACCAGCTCATGGGCCTCTACAACCAACAAAGAAAACGTTGAACAGTATGAAAAAGATCTTGATGGACTATCAATGAATAAAGAAGCTTTCTTAAATTATGCCGACAGTCCGGCAATGAAGAATAAGCTAATGCAAAATCCTGCCATGGCCGCTGCCTACATTAATAAAGCGGCAGATAAAGGATTTATTAATGATCTTCAGAAGAAAACTTCCCCCGAAGTCTTCAGCAACATGGTTAATGCTTCTAAGTCCGCAGGAACAGCAGGTAAAATTTATGCTAAGAAGCCTACGCTAGCAGCCCTTGGCCTAACCGGAGCAGCTGCCAAAAAAGCCACCCAAGACGCCGTGGCCAAAGTTAAACCTGCAGATATTGTTAATCTTTTGCCAGATGATTTCACGGTTGATGTTCTTCTCTCCTTATCAAATCAACAAATTAAACAATTAAGCTTGAATGCTACAACCAAACAAATTGAATTAATTAACAAAGGAATCATGGAAATTCAAGCAAAAGTAAAAGCAGGAGAAAAAGTTTTTGAAAATGATAGCGAAAGGAAAAAATTTGCCAATTTGGAACATTGGGAAGAAAGCCCGGCAATGAATAGGTCTGGAGGCGGAAGGGCACAAACATGGGAACCCAGCAATAAAATAAAAGGATTCGGCGGTTAAACTTAAAATAAAATTTATGCCAGAAATAACAACTAAACCAATATCTTCCGTGGCCTCGGCCTATGAATCGCTGCCGGAACCAATTCGCGAGTGGCTTTCTTCGGAAGCAACGATTTTGGGCGTCAGCGAAATAAATAAACGGCTTGGATTTAAAGACGAGAAAAAAAGAATTATTCCTCGGCTAGTTTTGCGGCTAACGACTCAGGACCTGGATCCGATGGATTTTATAAATGAATTAAGCTATGAGCTGAATATTTCTTTCCAGAACGCAAAAACCGTAACTCAAGAAATTGAAGAAAAAATATTTAAGCCGATAGAAAGCGAACTTAAAAAAGATTTAAATCTTGATTTTAAACTAGTTTATTTCGGAAACCCCTCCGTTAAAAAACCTGCGGAGATTTTTGCGCCAGCCGGAGAATCCGAGCAATCAGCTATGCCTTCTCTCCCGCAACAGCCGGCAGAAAACGAATCAATTCCGGCAGCCGAAGCTTCTGCTCCGGAGCCTGGCCCCGTAAAATCTCTTCCCGAAGTTAATATACCTAATTTGCCAATAGAATCGGAATCTAACGAGGCTGAAAAACCCATTATGTCTTCCATCCCCGCCCCAATGCCAGTCGAGCCGGCAATGTTTGAAATTGAAACTTTAAAAAAAGAAATAAAAACCGAAAAAGAACCGCCGAAATCTTTTCTAAAATCCGCGATGAGCAGGTTATTTTCTAAAAAAGAAGAATCCGATCAGCCGGCAACCGAACCCGTTATCGCTGAAACGCCTACTCCTATTAAAGAAGAAATTAAACAGGAGGCTCCGGCTATAGAGCCAGCGGCAATCTCTTCCATCTCTTCGGAAAAAGTTATTGCTCCATTTACATTAACCGACAAAAAACCGATAGCGCAGGCAGCAGAAGAACAGCCTGCTTCGCCGTTTATTATTCACGAAGAAAATAATGCGAAGCCAATCATATCCCAACTATCCAAAGAAACTCCTTCGCTTGGCCTCAATGTAAGCCACAGAGACTTTTTCCAGGAAAAATCCCAGTCTTCTCCAAAAGCTGTCTCAATAAAACTGGAAACCTCTCTTCCGGAAAGCGAAAAAGATAAGATTAGAGTTGTCCACTACAGCGATTTTAAATCTCCGGTTAATAATTTTGATTCCGAACAAAAGATTGAGGTCAATAAAAATCCCGGGTCATCGGACAGCAAATCAAAGCCTTTTGGAAATACAGTTGATTTAAGAGAAAATTTAAAATAAATGCAGTTTCAAGTTCCACAATTTATAGAAACGGAAGATAAAATAATCGGTCCGTTAACATTAAAGCAATTCCTATATATAGCGGCCGGTACGGGCTTGATATTTATCATGTTTTTTACGCTTAATATCTGGCTCTGGTTATTTTTTTCTTTTTTTGTAGCAGTTTTTTCCGCCGCATTGGCCTTTGTCAAAGTAAACGGCAGGCCATTGCCGATAGTGCTAGCAGCCGCTTTCGAATTTTATTGGAAGCCAAAACTATTTCTCTGGAAAAAAGCCGAGATCCGCGAAGCCGAAAAAGAATTTAAAATTCCTTCTGTGCCGGAAAAAAAGCCTTCGCTTCTTGAAAATCTGCAGCAGCAATTAAGCACTACAAAAATCCCTGTACCGAAAAGAGAAAAGATCCTGGGATCATCGATTCTCGATAAAATTAAAAGCACAAAAGAGCGCTTTGAAACAATAAAGCGGATAACGGGGGAGCGCGAGACGGCCAGGCGGGTTGATTACAGATAGGTTTATCGGCTTATCAAAGCCGATTTTAGTGGGATATAATAACAATATGGAACAGAAACAAGAATCTTTGCCTACGCAGCAATTTATCGAGATTAAATCGATAGAAAACGGCATAGTTAAATTAAAAAATGGAGGATTAAGAAGAATCTTGCTGGTTTCCGGAATAAATTTTGATTTGAAATCGGAAGAAGAACAGGGAATGATAACTTTCGCTTTTCAGGGATTTTTGAATTCGCTGGACTTTTCCGTTCAAATTTTTATCCATTCCAGAAAACTCAATATTGAAACTTATCTTGAAAAATTATCGGAACGCGAAAGCCAGGAACCAAATGAGCTTTTAAAAAATCAAATTTCCGAATATAGGGAATTCATTAAATCTTTCGTTGCTCAGAATTCCATAATGACAAAAACTTTTTTTGTGGCTATTCCCTACAGCACTGCTCAAATGTCTCCGACGGGCATGGCAATAACCGAAAAAATAAAAGATCTGCTCGGCAAAAAAACACCTACTTCAAAAAGCGAATCCGAAGACGAAAGCCTTCAGCAGCTGGAGCAAAGAGTTGATCAGGTGGTTGCCGGACTAAACCAAATGGGACTGCGCGCCGTACCCCTTAACGACGAGGAGCTGACCGAACTATTTTATAATCTTTATAATCCGGAAACTACAGAAAAAGAAGACG
Source organism: Minisyncoccota bacterium (assembly GCA_028716745.1). Classification (GTDB taxonomy): domain Bacteria; phylum Patescibacteriota; class Minisyncoccia; order UBA6257; family 02-FULL-45-10c; genus STD1-84. Next base: position 3,531 of record JAQUPE010000012.1, on the reverse strand, counting down.
TACCTGTTATTAAACAACAATAATTATGGAAGAAAAAGAACAAAGTAATACAAATTTTATAGACTCGATTTCTCCTCCGGCGCTTGAGGTAGATTCAAGTTATCTTAAACTTGGAAATAAATTTGTTAAAACTCTTTTTCTTTACAGCTATCCAAGATATCTCGCTACCGGCTGGTTTTCCGACATAATCAATTCTCCTGAATTGCTCGATATTTCTATTTTTGTTCATCCAGTAGAAACCACTTTGGCGATGAGAACTCTCCGCAAAAAAGCGGCGCAAGTGGAATCGCAGTTAATAGAAAGGCAAGAAAAGGGCATGGTAAGAGACCCAATGCTCGAAACCGCTTTTCAAGACATTGAATCTTTAAGAGATTCTCTTCAGCAAGCCCGCGAACATCTTTTCAAAGCCGGCGTTTATATTACGATTTATGCCAATACAATAGAAGAGCTTAATAAATTAGATAATAAAATCACTAACCTTCTTGAAAGCAGGCTTGTTTATGTAAAACCCGCTCTTTTCCAGCAATTAGACGGCTTTAATTCTACTCTTCCTATTAATCAAGACCGGCTTACAATAAATAACCCAATGAATTCCGGCCCGCTCTCCTCTTTGTTCCCGTTTATTTCAGCTAATTTAACCTCTGACTCCGGAATCCTTTACGGTATCAATAGAAGCAATAATACTCTTATAATCTTTGATCGATTTTCTTTGGAAAATGCCAACATGGTTATTTTTGCCAAATCCGGAAGCGGAAAATCTTATGCAACTAAGCTTGAAGCGCTCCGTCTTTTGATGATGGGAGTTGATGTTTTGATTATCGATCCTGAAAACGAATATGAAAATCTTGCTTCGGCAGTTGGCGGAAGTTATTTTAAAATTTCTCTTACGTCAGAACACCACGTAAATCCTTTTGATATACCGATAATACCCGAGGGAGACGATCCGAACGATGTCTTGAAGTCCCACATAGTTAACTTAACCGGCCTTATGAAAATAATGCTTGGAAAAATTACTCCCGAAGAGGATGCTATTTTGGACAGGGCGCTTTCCGAAACCTATGCTTCGCACGACATTGCGGTAGGCAAAGATTTTTCCAGCGCCGTTCCGCCGCTATTGGAAGACTTGGAAAAGGTTTTAAACAGCATGGAAGGCGGACAGGGAATTGCTCAGCGCTTATACAAATATACCCAGGGGAGCTATGCCGGATTTACCAATCAGCCGACAAACATCGACATTAAAAATCGTTTGATTATTTTCTCAATTCGCGACCTCGAAGAAGAACTTAGGCCGGTGGCAATGTATATCGTTCTAAACTTTATTTGGAATCTGGTAAGAGCGACGCTAAAGAAAAGAATTTTAATCGTTGATGAAGCCTGGGTGCTGATGAAATATGAAGACGGAGCGTCTTTCTTGTTCGGCCTGGTTAAAAGATGCAGAAAATATTTCTTGGGAGTTTCAACAATCACGCAGGACGTGGAAGATTTCTTGCGCTCGCCGTACGGCAGACCGATAATCACCAACTCCTCTCTTCAATTATTGCTTAAACAGTCTCCGGCCATGATAGACCTCATTATTAAATCGTTTAACCTGACCGAGGGCGAGAAAAATCTCTTGCTGGAAGCCAATGTGGGAGAGGGATTATTCTTTGCCGGCTTAAATCACGTTGCTATTCAAGTAATTGCCTCCTATCTGGAAGACAAAATTGTTACTACTAAGCCGGAGCAAATTCTGGCTCAGAAAAAATAGAATAATTTATGATAGAAGGACCAAGATCAAAAATTTCAACTGCCGAATTCCTTATAGTTTTGCAGCTTTTTCTGATTAACGACATAATCGGCATAGTTCTGATTTGTTTTGCGCTGGATGACTTCTTTTTATTAGACGTTATTCGTTTTCCATTAAGCCAATTATATCTTAGAATTAAAGGTATAAAGGGGTTGGCAATGCTCGTGGGGAATATCCTAGAAACTATTCCTTATGTCGGAGCTCTTCCCAATGCAACTATCGCTTGGCTGGTAATCACCTGGCTGGACCACCATCCAAAAGTTGAAGCAGCGTTTGGCACAGTGGCGAAAAAGTCCGTTATCGGAAAGACTCCTAAAACAGAAGGAGGGTCAATGGATGGAAGTGATGGTGGCGAATTTGCTGGGGCACAGACTGGAATGGAAGAGGGAATGAAAATGTGATTTAAATAATAAAATGAATAAGATTATCGTTAAAATATCGTTGTTTTTCGGAGGAGCCGTTTTGGCCCTGGCTTGCAACGCTCAAGCCGCTCCGGAATTTTTAATTACATGGAAAGCCAATACTTTTGTGCCGGCTGATTATCAGGGTAAAATTTTCCCGACGCAAAATTCATCGGTCAGTGTGGGGTTTGAAGTAATAGATGGAGGAAAAATAGCCGATATTTCAAAAAAAGAAATTCAGTGGAAGTTAGAAAGAAGCATGGTTAAATCCGGAGTCGGACTAAAAAGCGCTTCGCTGATTATGCCTGCCAGCATCAAAGATCAAATGGTGCAAATAAATATTATTAATTATAAAAACAACGAGGATTTAGAAAAAATATTTTTTATTCCAACGGTATCACCCCAAGTCGCCATAAACTCTCCTTATTTAAATAACGAAGTGCCCAATGAGGGAGAATTTACGTTTCAGGCGTTACCATTCTTTTTTAATGTTTCTAAAATAGGCAATCTAATTTTCAGCTGGGCCCTGAATAATCAAAATATTTCCGGGGAACCAAACGTACCTCAAACTTTAAAAGTTTCAATAAATTCAGACTCACAGCTTCCTTCAAGCATAATGAGTGTTTCGACAACTGTTCAAAGCATAGTAAATAAATTGGAAATAGCTAAAAAGTCATTAAATCTAAAAATAAAATAGATATGAACGCAAATAAAATAAAAATTGCTATTTCTTGGACCGTTATTATTTCCGGAATATTTTTCTGCTCATTGAGCTATGCGCACACATACACGCCTACTGCCGGAGAAGGTTGCGGAATTGTAAATAGCCACCCGCATAAAGCCGATGTAACCGGATGTATTGATATACCGCAAGATGATCCCACTTATAATGTTGAAGTTGGCGCAGGCGGAAGCGGAGACACCGTGCATAGGGCTGGAACGTGCGATAGCTACCAAAACGCGTATACTTCGCCCTGCCGTGTCGGAGATGTAGAAATCACTTGTGATAATGACAGAGGAACATCAACACTATGTATCCCAATAGTTGGCGGAGGAGCCAATGTTAAATCATACAAAACAAACTATGGGCTTCCGTGCGTAAATAATAACTGCAGCGGAGAAACAAGCACCCCTGCCGGAATGGTAGCCAGGCTTTATCAAGTTGGAATCGGAATAGCGGGATTTCTAGCTTTTGGCGCGATAATTCTTGGCGCATTAAGGCTTATCTTATTACTCCACTACGCCACCCTGCCCACGCGGCAGCTCGTGGCCATCGACCCGAAGACGCGCGCGCGGAGCTTTCTGCCTCTCGCGCAGGCGGACGAAGGCGCATACGACGACGCG
>JAQUPE010000011.1 GCA_028716745.1 Minisyncoccota bacterium | reverse complement strand
ATAACTGCAGCGGAGAAACAAGCACCCCTGCCGGAATGGTAGCCAGGCTTTATCAAGTTGGAATCGGAATAGCGGGATTTCTAGCTTTTGGCGCGATAATTCTTGGCGCATTAAGGCTTATCTTATCTGCCGATAATTTGGCCGATCAAAAAGACGCTAAAGACCAGATGGGCCAAGCTATATATGGCCTGCTTCTTTTGCTGGGCGCTTATTTAATTCTTAAAACAATAAATCCCGATCTTGTTAATTTAAAAAATCCCAATGCAGAACCGGTAACCGTGGATTCCGTGGAAGGATCAGAAACTAATACGGGCGTAACCGGCCGACAATCTCTTCCACAGCAAAATTAATGATTAATTATTGGTAATTATGAAAACTTTCTTAAAAATAATAATTTTTATATTAATAATTATTGCAGTAGCAGGAGTAATATATTATTTCTGGCAAAAAACAATTGCGCCAAGCGAAATAATTCCTTCGCAATCCGAACAGCAAGCCCAGCAAGAATCTTCTTCGAAATTAACGACTCTGACTTTTGGTCCGATTTTTGATTATTGGGTAACTCAAGACGGAGAAATTTATTATCTGACCGAAATCGGCCAAATAATTAAAATTCCAAAAAGCGGTTCTCCTGCCATGGTAAGTTCCCAGTCAATAAACCAGCTCAATTCTATAATTCCGTCTCCTGATGGAAAGCGAGCTATTGTAAAATTTAATTATCCGCAAATGCCGGCTTTCAGTATTTTTAATACATCCGACGCAAGCTGGCAGCCATTGCCGGAAAATATTATTTCGGCAGCCTGGGCGCCAAGTTCCAATCAAATATCTTATTTGGAAAATAAAGATAATTCCGGAAAATTGTCTGTTCTCGATCTCGCCACAAACAAAACTAAGGAATTAATAAAAATAATCCAAAAAGATTTAAATATCGCCTGGCCGAACTCCGAAGAAATATTATTTTCTGAACCGGCATCGGCCGATCTTGTCTCTTCTCTTTATGCGTTAAATATCGCAAAAAAAACCATTAAACCGCTGATAAAAGATGAGGGGGGGTTAAGCGTCGCCTGGTCCAAAGAAGGCAATCTGGGAATAAAATTTTCAAATATCGACCGTATTCCCAAAACAAGCATTATTGATAATGCCGGAAATACGCTGTCTGAACTTTCCTTTATAACTATGCCTGACAAGTGTGTCTTTAATGAAAGAAAGGTTGTCTGCGGCATTCCTCAGCAAAAACCTTCTGAAGGTATAATTTTGCCTGACGACTACTATAAAAAAGCGATTTACTTCAAAGACGACCTATATTCATTTGATTTAACCAGCGGAACTATTTCTTCTTTGTTAAATGGCGACAACTTCACAATAGATGCCCGCCGCCTGACAATCGATGGGGATAAGCTGTTATTTATAAATAAATACGACAATAAATTATATTCGCTGAAGCTTAAATAAAAAATATCCGCCGTTAGGCGGATATTTTATATAGGCTTGATAATAACTCTTCTCTCGGGACCCTCTCCCAAACTTTCCGTTTTGATGTCTGGGCGGGAAGCAAGCTCTAAGTGAATAAGCCTCCTTTCGTAAGCATTCATTGCCGGCAATTCAACGTCCTGTTTGTTTAATACTGCCTTTCTGGCTGCAGCCTTCGCTATTTCACTGAGCAAATGCTCTCTCTCGCGGCGATAATTATTTATATCCAAAACAAAAACCCCTCCTTCTTCCGATCTCTTAATCATTAATTTAAGAACATGCTCAAAATCAAAAATTAATTTTGGAAGAAAACTCTTAACATCGAAGTCATAAATAAAAACAGAAGCTCTTTTATTCTCCGGACTGACGTCTACCGAAAAATCGTTGAATCCTCCTGCCTCTAAAAGTTTTTGTATTATTTCTTTGGTATTTTCCATAATTAAAACTGAATATTTTTTATTTTTTTATTCACGTATATCTGCTGGACTATCGAGAAAATCGTAGTGGTCAGCCAGTAGAGGCCGATTGCCGAAGGCAATTTAAGCAAAAAGATAACTGTTATGACAGGGCCAACCATGACCATCTGCCTGCTTATCTGCTCTGTGGTTGATAAAACTTTTCCCTTTTCAATTCCCGGCAAAGCCAATTTGCCCTGAAAATACTGGGCTATTGCCGCCAAGACAACAATAATCATACTGCTGCTTCCAAGATCTATCAAGCCCAAAAATTTCGGGTTAATAAATGCCGGCGCCGATAGAAAACCATATAAATCGGAAAATGAGAGATTGGAAAAATTTCTAAAAAGCTGGAGGAGAGCGTACAAAATCGGCAACTGGAGCAAAAGCATGAATATTCCTGAAAATGGGTTTACCTTATGCTGCTTATAAAGCTCCATTGTCGCCTGCGCTTGTTTTTCTTTGTCATGCTTATGATCGTGCTGAATTTTCTGCAAAGCGGGCTGCAGTTTTTGCATGATCATCTGATTCTTCATGCTTTTATAAAAAAGAGGGGCCAAGATAAGACGGACAATAATAGTTAATAAAATTATCGCTATTCCCATGTCGCCGAAAGAAACGCTGTTATAAAGCGCTATTAAAATATTCAGCAACGGCTTATATAAAAATTCGTGGAACATATTGCTTTAATTATTGAACATTGACGACAAATCTTCAATCGCCTCTAATTTTTCTTTTTCCGGAATATTTTTCATTGTAATTATCAAAACATCGTCGCTTTTGCTGTTTTTCCTATTTAAAGAAATGTTTTTCCTCAAATAATTGAAAACTAGGCGCTTTATCCTGTTTCTATCAACGGCTTTCTTGGAAATTTTCTTGCTTACAATCAGGCCGAACCGGCTAAATGGCAAATCACTGGAAAAAATCTTGAACAAAAAATAGCGGCTCTTAAAGGAGTGACCGCTTTTTTGCTTTAAAACCGTTTGAATAGGTAAACGGTACTTTTTGGCCAGCATAATTTAAATTAAGCCAAGCTATGCCTTCCTTTATTTCTTCTTCTGGCCAATACCCGCCTTCCCTGCGCTGTTCGGCTGCGTTTTAAAAACCCATGCGTTCTCGCTCTCTTTTTCTTTTTTGGACTATAGGTCAACGACATCCCAAAAACATACCAAAAATCCCTGCTAAAAGCAAATTTTACCGATTTTTCCTGTTTTTAATTGCCGAGGATTTACAAAGCCCATGAACTCCCGCATAATACCTGCATCAATAAAGTTTTCCACAGAAATTTAACACATTGTTATTTTGTCCCTATATCGGACATCGAAAAATAAAACTACAATTAGACTCATAAACCCCTCCGACATCATTGCCCCGATTTAATCCTGCCGTTATAATAATTATCGAACTAAAATTACTATGGAACCTAATCAACTTTGGCAAGCAGTTCTCAGCGAAGTGGAATTACAAATTTCCAAGCCGAATTTTGTGACTTGGCTGAAAAGCAGCCGCCTGCTCAACAAGCAAGACGGGGTAATTTTTGTGGGACTGCCTAATAATTTCGCCAAAGAATGGGTTGAAAATAAATATAATAAAATTATTCTTACCGCCCTGAGAAATTTGGATGATTCTGCAAAAAAAATAGAATATATTGTAGAAAATAAATTTCCTTCAAGCGCCAAAGGCGTAAAAAATAAAAAAGTCAGCGTCGGAGAAACGGGCGCGGTTGATCAATTGTCTTTTAATGAATTAAAAATAGATCCGGAAACAAATCTTAATCCTAGATATACTTTGAATTCTTTTGTTGTCGGCTCGTCCAACGAATTAGCCTATGCGGCCGTTTCCGGAGTTATTAAAGAGGTAGGTAAAAAATATAATCCGCTATTTATTTATGGCGGAGTAGGTTTGGGAAAAACCCACTTAATCCAAGCTCTTGGAAACGAGATTAAAAACCTTTATGAAAATAAAATAAGGGTTAAATATGTTTCTTCCGAAAAATTTACCAATGATGTAATTTGGGCAATGAGAAATAAAAGGATGGAAGACGTAAAGGAAAAATATAGATTGACCGATGTTTTAATTATCGACGATATCCAATTCATCGGAGGAAAAGAAAAAACAGAAGAAGAATTTTTCCATACATTCAACGCGCTTTATGAAAATAATAAACAAATAGTTATTTCTTCCGATCGTTCTCCAAGATTTATTCCGACACTGGAAGAGAGACTCCGATCCAGATTCGAAGGGGGAATGATTGTCGACGTCGGCTATCCCGATTATGAATTAAGAATGGCTATTTTAAAAACAAAACTCTTGGAACGCGGCGCTTCTTTACCGGACAATGTTATTGATTTAATAGCTTCGAAGGTCCAAAAGAACCTAAGAGAGCTGGAGGGCATACTGAATAAGTTCTTGTTCTATAAACAGGCCAAAAACGTTGAAATTTCCCCTAAATTAGCCGAGGAAATCATTAATGAGGCCATTCAGCAGCCTACCAAAAACATCAACCCAGGACAGGTAATAAAGGCGGTTGCCGACTATTTTGAAGTCTCCCCAAGCGACTTAACAGGCCGATGCCGAAAAAGCAGCATCGCAGAACCAAGGCAAATCGCCATGTTTTTATTGCGCGATCTTCTTGATTTGTCGTATCCCTACATAGGAGAAAAATTAGGAAAAAGAGACCACACCACGGCAATTTATGCCTACAATAAATTATCCCAAGAAATAGCTAGAGATCAGAATTTGAGCCAGAAAATATTAGCCATAAAAGACACTATTGATAAAAAATAAAATCTTGTGGATAATCCTGTTAGTAAGTAGATGAATTTTTTAAAAAAATTGTTTATAAAAAATAGAAATTTAAAAAGACAAAAATATTCACCGTTCCATAAACAATAATTAAACAGTTTTGCACAGGCAAGATTTCCAAAATATCAAATAAACATCTGATAAAAATAACTTATCAACAATTTAACAGTTACTACTACAACTACTAATTAAATAATATGAAAATAATAATACTAAAGGACAATTTAAAAAACGGGTTGGGGGTTGTGGGTAAGTCTGTTTCTGATAATTTAAATCTTCCGATTTTAAAAAATGTATTGTTAAAAACTTATAATAATAAAATTAAATTAGTTGCCACAGATTTGGAATTGGCGATAACTCAATTAATATCCGGAAAAATTATAGAAGAGGGAGGTCTTACAGTTCCATTTTCTATTTTATTTAATATTACAAATAATTCAGATAATGAAAAAATAAGCTTAGATTCAAATAATAATAATTTAATTTTTAAAACCGATAACTATGAAGCTAAGATACAAGGATTATCAGAAGAAGAATTCCCGATTATTCCCAAGATAGAAAATACTCAAAATTTTCTAAAAATAAAAACAGAAACTTTTAAAGAAGCGCTTGTAAAAGTGTTAAATTCCGCTCAGCTTTCAGAAATAAGGCCGGAGATAAGCGGTATTTTATTTGATTTACAGCATTCTTCTTTAAAACTTGTTGCTACCGACAGTTTTCGTTTGGCCGAAAAAACAATATTAGAAAAAGATTTTAAAGCTAATTTTGACAGGGGATTTAGGGTTATTATTCCTCTTAAAATAGCTTCGGAATTAACAAAAATATTAGGCGATGGCGAGGTTAGTATTTTTATTGATTCCAACCAGATTCTTTTTCAAAATAATGATTTGGAGATTATATCCAGGCTGATCGACGGAAATTATCCCGATTACGAACAAATTATACCGAAAAAATTTGAGACCGAATGCATTTTAAATAAAGAGCAATTTTTTAACGCGGTAAAACTGGTAAGTAATTTTACCGGAAAGGTTAATGATATAAAAATAAAAACAAAAGAGGGAAAGAAGGCAATTGAAATTTCTTCGGCCAGCCCGTATTTTGGAGAAAATAAATATTTAATACCGGCAAAAATAAAAGGAGAGTCGTTTGAAACTGTTTTTAATTGGAAATATTTATTGGACGGATTAAAGAATTTTAATCCATCAGACGATGTATTTTTTGGAGTAAATGGGGAGCAAAAACCGGCAATTCTTAAATCTTCAAGCGACGCTTCTTATTTTTATATTTTGATGCCGATAAAGAACTCTTAATTATTTAAAGAGAATTATCGACGCCTCCGATTTGTTTTGGGAAGAATCAATAACTTTTATTTTAAGAGAATTCTGAGTCTGAATTGATGATGGAGTAAAGCTATATTGGAATATAATATTTTTTCCATTGTCATTTCTAAAGGCGATTAATGAGTCGTTAAAATAAAGCTCGATTTTTTCCAAGCTGATTGAGGCGTCAATTTTTGCCTGCACTATAATTGTTTCGCCGCTTTTTATAATATTTCCATTTTGCGGAGTCATCAGCTCAATTTTTGGCTGGCTATTTTCCACTGATGGAGAATCTTCTATTCCTTCGGGAAGCGGCTGATTATAATTTGTTTCAAAATATGGAATATTGTTTTTGGCCCATTCCAGCGTTGAATATTCCCAATTTTCAAATTGAGAATCGCTTTGCGGATTTTTTGGAATCGGTCCCCGCGGATCGTTTTTATTTACATAAAATAAAATATCGTGAACTTGGGGAAGAATTTTATCTCCAACTTTAAAATTTACTATATAGTCGCCTCTTAACATGGACTTGGTGTTCATTACCGGATCGGGCTTATTAAATGTTGCTAATGGCTGTGTTTTTAAGGCTTCTTTCATAAATGCATTCCACATAGGAATGGCGGCCAAAATACTTCCGCCCTGCCTTTCCATTGCGGCGTTGTTGTTGTTTCCGGCCCAAACTCCAGTAACGAGATTCGGCGTATATCCCATAGCCCAAGCGTCGTGATAGTCATTTGTTGTTCCTGTTTTTAAAGCGACATCGTGGCCCGGGAAAATTGTTAATGACAGGCTGTTTTGGTAAAGAGGAGATCTGGCATTTACGTCGGACAAGACATCGTTTATCAGCCGAGGATATTGCGGTTCAATTATTTGCGTGGCGCTGTCTTTATATTCTTCGAGAACATTTTCGCGGGAGTCGGTAATTTTTAATATCATTGTCTGCTGATGTTTGATTCCTTCTTGGGCAAAAACAGAATAGGCCCCGGTTAATTCCAAAAGAGTAACTTCTCCGCCGCCGAGAACCAAAGATAAGCCATATCGGCTTCGTTCTGTTAATGTGGAAATTCCAAAATTTCCGGCGTTTTTTAATGTTTCATCTATTCCGGCCAGATAAAGGGTTTTAACTGCGGCGATATTTACCGATTGCGCTAAAGCATTTCTTAAATTAATCGGTCCATGAATAATGTTGCTGAAATTTCCAGGATGAAAACATTTGTCATTTTCTTCTTTGCTGTTGTAGTCGACATATGCCGGACAGTTTTTGTTTTTTGCCGCAAATTCCGTTGGAACATCGAATACAACAGTATCGGGAGAATATCCTTTTTGAAAAGCTGTAATGTATGCGAATGGCTTCATCGCCGAACCAGGCTGTCTTAATCCTTGTGTTGCAACATCAAAATTTCCTTCAAATCTGCAATCAACTCCGGGGGTGCATCCTTCGGGCTCGGGAGTTCCGAAATAATCTTTTGATCCGGTTAGTGCCAATACCTGACCCGTAGCGGCGTCTTGCGCTACTAAAGCGGCGTTAAAGCCCTTATAAAGGTCTCTATTTCTTTCCGCTCCTTCTTTAACGGTTTTTTCGGCTAATTGCTGCAAATCCCAATCTAATGTGGTGATAACCGTGAGTCCTGCGGTTTCCGCAAAATCTTCGCCGTATTTTTTATTTAAATAATCTTGAACAGCCATTGTGAAATGCGGCGCTTTCAGTCCGACGGCTTGCGGGGCGAACACCAGCGCGAATTTTTTAGCGGCATCTTTTTCTTTTGCAGTTATAATTCCATCTGCGAACAGCTGATCGATGACAAAATTCTTTCTCTTCATTAATTCTTCAATATGGGTTCCCCAAGGAGAGTAATAAGATGGGGCCTTTGGCAGGCTGACGAGCAATGCGGACTCGGCGATATTTAAATCTTTAGCTGATTTTTTAAAATATGTCTGGCTGGCCGCCTCTATGCCGTAGGCATTGCCTCCATAAGGAATTTGGTTGAGATAAAGATCCAGTATTTTATCTTTGGTGTAGTTTTTTTCCAGTTCAATAGCAACCAATAATTCTTTTATTTTTCTAATAATTTTTTTCTCGCGCGATAAAAAAACATTGCGGGCTAATTGCTGGGTAATGGTGGATCCTCCTTGGGCCAGCCTTCCTTCTTTCAAATCTATATAAACGGCCCTTAAAGTGCCGCGCCAGTCAAAGGCGGGATGATTATAAAAATTTTTGTCTTCAATCGTTAATGTCGCCTTTTTTATTATTTCGGGGATTTGATCGAAGGGAATAACGGTTCTTTTTTCTTCGCCATGGATTTCATAGAGCAAGACTGTTCCGGTGCGGTCGTAAATTTTTGTTGACTGGATAACCTGGCGGCTGGCAAACTGTTCCGGGTCCGGTAGTCCTTTGGAAATATACGCGAAAAAAGATAGGCCTAGCGCGGCAAAGAAAAGCAGGAACGACAAAAATAAGGCCGATAGGCGGGAGAGTTTTTTGGAGAGTGGTTTATTCTTTCTTTTAATAAACATAATCAAAAATATTATAACACAAATTTAATGAAATGGTTCCGCCCCGTTTCCGGGGCGGTTCTATATAAAATAGTATTTAATTAGTAATTTTTTTCATCGTCCTCATCTTCATAGCTGTCATTTCCGTATTCTTCCACTGAGTCTTCGTTGAGGTCGTCTTCGTCGTCTTCGCTGCCTATCGGTTTCTTTTTTGCAGCCGTTTTTTCTTCCGACTCATCTTCTGTTTCTTCTGCTTCTTCAACAGGCTTGCTATCCCAGCTGGTCTTATCCTCTTCATCCCAGCCCGAGCTTTTTTTATTTGCTGCCCCCTTTTTCATAATTAAATAGTAAGTTGTTTCGATTGTTTGGCGACCTTTTAAAATTAGTTTTTAAAAGCTTTAAATTAATTTATCAAGAGGAAGTATATTAAAAATCAAAAAGATGTCAATCCCCAGAAATTAAAAATAATTTAATTGGCGTATTTAAGGTGGGCGGCGGTAGTAATTGCCACTGCCAAGGCGTCGGTTGCGTCGTCGTATCCTTTTAATTCTGAGGCTTTAAGATTAAGCGAAATGGCAACCATTTTAGAAATAGCTTTTTTGTCGGCTAGGCCATAGCCGGCAACCGTCAGTTTTATTTCCGAAGGACTATATTCTTTTGTGGGAATATTTTGTTTGGCGATTTCCAGCATTAGCGCGCCGCGCGTCTGAGCAACTTCAATTCCAGTTTTAACGTTTTTTAAAAAGAAAAGCTTCTCGATGCCCACTATTTCGGGCTTATATTTTTTAATCAGGGAGGAAAGTTTTTGAGCCGCCTCTAAAATTAATTTTCCGCTTTCCTTACGCTTAATTTCAATAGTTCCATAATCAATCAGCGACAACCCGTTTTTAGATAAAATAACCCCATATCCGATACGGGTGCTTCCAGGATCTATTCCTAATATAATCATTTTAATTGCCGGCTAAATCGCTGATTATTTTCTGGACGTCATCGTGTTCTTCTATCGCCGAGATAAGCTTGGCAATTTTTTCTTTTGACTCATCGGAAACATTTTTAGGAAATTTTGCCGTTCTTTCTCCGTTGGCAGATTGTTCAAACGCCCACATCACGCTTCCTTGTGTAGCCATTTTTGCTCCGTTATCGGATAAGATGCTTTTGATTTCATTTATTGTCCGATTCGTATTATCGGTAATGGCTTCTATTATAAGAGCCGAGCCTTCCGGACCATAAGCTTCAATAACAACATCCTCTAAATTTTTTTCTTCCGAAGCCTTGTTGATTGCGCGCTCAATATTATCCAGGGGGACCTGATTTTGTTTTGCGGTGTCTATTGCCGAACGAAGGCGCGGATTGAATTCCGGATTAGCTTCGGATTTAGCGGCGATGGAAATAGCGCGAAGAAGCTTGGAAAATATTTTTCCGCGCTTAAGATCGGCAACCCCCTTTTTATTTTTGATTTGAGACCACTTATTATGTCCGGACATATTTCATATATAGTATATAAAATTTTGAAAAATAAAAAACCCTTCAAATGAGAGCCATTATTTTAACGAGAGCAGATCGTTAGAATAACAGCAAACACTTAAAGGGTTTCCTATAGTCTAGTTTCCGGTGTTCAGTACGGCGACGGATACGATGCGTAGTGGACGAATTCCAGATCGTCTCTCCCTTCGTGGGGGCGGCGGTCTTCTCCTTTCATCAATAAGCTTAAGTCGCTTTTTGAGAAAGAAATTCTTCCTTCTACGTACGTATTCGGTGAGATCGGGATGTCTCTGTAAAAGAATCTGCCCAGCACCTTGTCGCCTTTTTTCACGATCACGCCCAGAGGCATGAAAAACGTTTGGACGCCCCCATTTATGTTCAGGGGCATCGGAACGCATTCGTTGAATTTGGCGGTCCAGATTCCGGCATCCACCCTCTTCTTCTTTTTGAAGGCGAATAGCTTTTTCAGGCCCTTTGCTTTTTTCTTGGGGGCCACGGTCTGGTAGGTGTATTTGCGGATTCCTTCGCTGTCGTACCTGGAAAAGGGAATGACTTCCACTCCTTCTTCCGAGTTGTTGTAGACGTAGATGTGTCCGCCGCTATGGCCGAGACACGCGTCCTGAAGATACGCAGGCGACAGAGATGAGCCGGCGCGCATTGTCGTTGCGCAGCCGCTTGCCATGACAGAAATAACAATCAGTATCAACCAGTGTTTCATTGTAAACCTCCAGTTTTGTGGATCTTTGAACTGCTTACATTATAGCATATTAAGCCTATTTTGTCAAATAAGGAGGATTTAGGGCTATTTTTAGCTTGCGTCAGACGGTCATTTAGAATACGATAAAATTAAATGGCTCAGGATTGGTTAAAGAACATTTTATTTAAAGGAAGAAGGGAGGCTGAGGAGCGTGATGCTCAAAGAAGAGCATTAAAACTCGGTCATCCTTATTTAAATTTGGCGACTTTGCCGGTGGAAACCGACGCTATAGAGCTTATTTCTGAAGAAGAGGCGCGAAAAAATAAAATCGTTGCCGTAGAAAAGAAAGGCAATCAGGCGGTTATAGCTGCTTATGATACGGGCGAGCAGGGGGCTGCGGCGCAAATAAAAAAATGGGAAGATGCCGGATTGAAACTGAAAATTTTTGTTGTTTCTTTATCCAGCCTCGAAAGAGCCTGGGATTTTTATAAATACAGCATTAAGGCTACGGCGCCGATGACTGGCCGCATAGATATCAGCAAAGAAAGAATTGCGGAATTAATTGGAAAGCTTAAAAAACTTGAGAGCGTCAAAGAAGCTATTTCTAATTTTGATTATAGAAAATTACCGACCGGGCAAGTTCTTGAAATTGTTTTGGCCGGAGCCTTAGCAAACCGCGCTTCCGACATCCACTTTGAGCCGGAAGAAAAAACAGTAAAGTTAAGATATCGCGTTGATGGAGATTTAAAAGATGTGATGGGCGATTTGGTTCCGAATATTTATACTCATTTAATATCGCGCATTAAATTGCTTTCTAATTTAAAAATAAATGTCCGCGACGAGGCGCAGGACGGAAGATTTACTATCGGCCTGGGAACAAAAGAAATCGAGCTTCGTGTTGCCATAGCGCCGTCGGAATTCGGCGAAGTGGTCGTAATGAGAGTTTTAGATCCGGAAACTATCGGTTTGGAACTTGCTCAGCTTGGACTCCGCAAAGACGATTTGGTTATTGTCCAGGAGGAACTGGAAAAACCGAATGGAATGATTTTAAATACCGGCCCTACCGGTTCCGGAAAAACGACAACGCTCTATGCGTTTTTAAAGAGCAAGCGTTCGCCCGAAATAAAAATAGTTACCATCGAAGATCCTATTGAATATCATCTGGACGGCATTGAACAGACGCAGGTTAATCCGGAAGCAAAATATACTTTTGCTAACGGCTTGCGCTCAATAATGCGCCAAGATCCGGACTCTATTTTAATCGGTGAAATCCGCGATAAGGAAACGGCGGAGATAGCTATTCAGGCGGCTTTAACCGGACATTTAGTTTTTTCTACGATTCATGCCAATAATGCGGCCGGCGCCATCCCGCGCTTGGTTGATTTGGGAGTTAAGCCGACCAGCATCGGGCCTGCGCTGAATTTGATAATCGCGCAAAGACTGATAAAGCGCCTTTGCGAGAAGTGCAAGCAAAAAGAAAAAATTGAAGCGGATATGAAAACAAAGCTAGAAAGTTTTGTTAAAAGCTTGTCGGGCCGCGTCGATAAAAATGATTACAAAGAAATAAATATTTATAATCCGAAGGGATGCGATATTTGCGGCGGAAGCGGATATAAAGGAAGAGTCGCCATTTATGAATTACTCAGAGTTTCGAAGGAATTAGAGGCTTTGATGATGAAGGGGGCGGGAGAAATAGAGATACAAGAATTTGCTTTGGGCCAGGGGATGGTGACTATCCAGCAGGACGGAATATTAAAAGTTATTTCGGGAATCACCACCTTTGACGAGGTTAAGAAAATCACCGGCCCGATTGAATTTTTGAAAATATAATAAGGAATATTCTATAAACAAAAACGCCGGCAGTTGCCGGAGCTTCGATAGAAAACTTTGTTCTGTGGGCAAAGATGCCCAGAGGCAAAAAGTGAGACTTTTCTAAAATAAATTTTAAAAAAGGTTAGAATTGCTGAGAGGATGGACCCCGCCGAAGCCAAGTCGTCCGTCTTAAATCAATTCCCGCCCACAGAACAAAATTTTCTATAAGATTTTAAAGACATAGGTAATATAGCACAAAAAAGTACATTTGTCAAGCAGTCCCAGAAAGGTTGTGCTGGCCCCCCGAAGAGAATATATTATAACAAAAACAATGAGCGAGAAAAAGATTATAACTAAAACCGAGGATGATGTCTATATAGACCAGGCTTTGCGTCCGCAGAGGTGGGATGACTATGTCGGACAGGAAAAAGTCAAAAGAAATTTGAAGACTCTTCTTGATGCCGCGAAAAAACGCAGCGAGCCGAGCGACCACATTCTTTTTTACGGACAAGCCGGTTTAGGAAAAACAACTCTGGCGTGCTTGGTTGCAAAAGAGATGGGATCTAATTTAAAAATTACTTCCGGACCGGCGTTGGAAAAAATGGGAGACTTGGCGGCGATTTTGAGCAACTTGGAAAAAGGAGATGTTTTATTTATTGATGAGGCGCACAGACTAAACAGAATGATTGAAGAAGTTTTGTACCCTGCGCTTGAAAGCAGAAAATTACATTTGGTTGTTGGTAAGGGCCCTGGCGCAAGAACACTATCAATCGATTTGCCGGCATTTACTTTAGTGGCGGCGACCACGCGCGCTAATTTGCTTTCGGGTCCGCTTCGTTCTCGTTTCGGTGCGTCATACAAACTTGATTATTATAAAGTGGAAGATATTGAAAAAATCATCGCGCGATCGGCGGAACTTTTGAAAGTGAGTATTTGCGAGCAGGCAATAAAAATTATTGCGCGGGCGGCGCGCTTTACTCCGCGAACAGCAAACAGATTATTGAAGCGCGTGCGCGATTATTCCGAAGTTAATGATTTAGAAAGCATTACGGAAGAAGCTGCGGAAAAAACTTTGGAGATGCTGGAGGTTGATAATATGGGGCTGGAGCCTACCGATCGCCAGCTTTTAATGACAATTATAGAAAAATTCCATGGCGGGCCTGTTGGGATTCAAACTTTGGCGGCGGCTATGAATGACGACAGAGGCATTATAGAAGACGTTTATGAGCCTTATTTGATGAGTATCGGCTTGCTTTTACGGACTCCGTCGGGCAGGGTGGTTGCCCCGGAGGCCTATAAGCATTTGGGCGTAAAAATTCCGGAAGACGGAGGGTTATTTTATTAAATGATTATTAAGGAATTTCTGCCTAATCCCGTCGGAAGCGATAAAGAGGGCGAGTATATAAAGATTTTTAATGACGGCGACATCGCCGTTATTTTAAAAGATTGGCAGATAAAAGACGCTTCGGGTAAGGCATATGAATTAAACGGAGCGCTGGATGCGGGGGATGAGATGAATCTGCCTTACCTGCAGACAAAAATTACCTTAAATAATAATGGCGAGAAAATTTTTCTTTATAATAATGCCGGAAAACTAATTGATGAATTGGGATATAGCGGAATGGCGGAGGAAGGAATGATTATTCAGCGAAAAATTGCGGGCGATAAACAGCAGGAGATAAAAGATGTGGCTGGCGGCCGGATAAATTATCAGCCGATTTCCGGCAAGATATTTTTTCTTGATTTTCTGACAGCCGGTATTCTGGCGGGACTGGCCTTATGGCTTATTTTGAAAATAGAGGAAAATACAGAAACTAAATTGTTTTAATTGCTATAATTAATATAAATATGTTTTCAGAAATTCACCGAAAAGTTTTTTTATTGAGCCTGGCAATTTTTGCCCTTCCGGTTTTTTTGGGCATAGAACAATGTTTTGCGGCAACGTCTTTGCCGTCAAAAATTTTAACGACCGATATTAAAAAACATTATGATCAGAATAAATTTAAGATTTTGATTGTCCCCGGCCACGATGGCGCCGATTACGGAACCAATTTTTATGGAATTAAAGAAGCAGATTTAAATTTAAAGCTGGCAACTAAAATTTTTCAATTACTGAATAAAAATCCGCATTTTCAGGCTTATATTTCCCGTGACGAAAACGGATACAGCCAATTTTTAAAGAATTATTTTTCAGAACAAAAAGATCTGATAGAAAATTTCAGGCAGGATATTAAAGCGTTATTCAGCCAGGGATTTTATAATTTTAAAGAAAAAGAGGGCGTTCCTCATAATGAAGTCAGCGACAGGATAGCGAACAAGCTTTATGGCATGAATAAATGGGCAAACGACAACGCGGTTGATTTGGTTATTCATGTTCATTTCAACGATTATGCCGAACGCAGATATCATAGCAGCGGCCAATACACGGGCTTTTCTATATATATACCCGAGGGGCAATTGCCTAATCATGGCGCGAGCAAGGATTTGGCAGGGCCGGTTTTTAACAGCTTAAAGAGCATTTTGGCGGTAAGTGATTTGGATATAGAAAATGCGGGAATAGTAGAAGATCAAAAATTAATAGCTGTCGGCGCAAATGCATCTTTGTCTTCGGCGGCGATGCTGATTGAATACGGGTATATTTATGAACCGCATTTTATAAAAAAGCAGACACAAGATTCTTTTTTTGATGAAATGGCTCTTCTTACTTATTCCGGCCTAGTAAAATATTTTGAGCCTCAGGCCAAGATAAATAAGTATGATTCCGCGGTTTTGCCGTATAAGTGGAAAAATAAATTAACAACAGGAATGAAAAATAATAAAGATGTTTTGGCGATGCAGATTGCCTTGGCCAAAGAAGGGGTTTATCCGCCTCCGTCGAAAGATTTTCACGATTGTCCCATATCGGGAACTTTTTTGAATTGCACAAAAGAATCGGTTTCTTTGTTTCAAAAAAAATATAGCGATGATATTTTGAAGAAAACAGCCAATATAATGAGCATGGGAATTGCCGATGCCCTGACTATTAATAAGCTAAATTTTATTTATGCTAAGTAAATCAAAAATACAGACACAAAAATTAGCGGCTGGCCTTGCCAAAAAATTATTGAAAATGAAAAGCCGGAAGGCGAAAGTTGTGGCATTGTTTGGCGAGCTGGGCGCGGGCAAAACAACTTTTACGCAGGGATTTGCCAATGCTTTGGGAGTAGAGAGCCGAGTGGCGAGCCCTACATTTATAATTTTCAGAAAGCATGAGGTTGGGGAGTGCGATTTGCATAGCCATATGAAACACATCTTTCATTTTGATTTATACAGAATTCAAAAGACGTCAGAGATTTTAAAATTGGGATTCAAGAAAATAATTAACGATCCAAATAATATAGTTTTAATAGAGTGGCCAGAGAAAATTAAAGGAATTTTGCCGAAAAATACAATTTGGGTTCATTTTGAACACGGAAAAAGCTTAAATCAAAGAAGCATAAAAATAAGCAGATAATATTTCTGATTTTTGCCGGAAGTGCGTTATTATTAAGTAATGAAAAAATTACTTTTAATAGACGCCAATTCTTTAATCCATCGTTGCTTTCATGCATTGCCTCCTTTAACTACGCCTAAGGGCGAGCCGATAAATGCTATTTACGGGCTTTCCAGTATCTTGCTCAAAGTTTTAAGAGATCATAACCCGGACTATATGGTGGCGGCTTTTGACAGGCCGGAGCCGACTTTTCGCGACGAGATGTATTGTGATTATAAAGCGCATCGTCCGCCTACGGATGATAAATTGATTCCGCAGTTAAAAAAGGCGCATGAGGTTTTTGAGAAATTCGGAATAAAAGTTATTGATAAAGCGGGATTTGAGGCCGACGATATAATAGGAACTTTAGCCGAAATGTTTAAAGATGGCGGAGAAACTAAGGTAGTAATTTTTTCCGGCGACAAAGACAATCTTCAATTAATCGAAGATAAAAAAGTTTTTGTAGAGCTTTTGCGGACTGGAGTGAGCAAAACAATTATGTATGATGAAAATTTATTCAGACAGGAATATGGATTTTCTCCAAAACAACTAATTGATTTTAAAGCTATTATCGGGGACGCCTCCGATAATATTCCCGGCGTGCGGGGAATCGGACCTAAGGGCGCACTGGAACTTTTAAGAGATTATGGTTCAATAGAAAAAATTTATGAAGAGGTCGGACTCATTCCGAAAAAGAAAATACAGGAACATTTGGAACAGGGAAGAGAAAATGCTTTTTTGTCTAAAAAATTAGCGACTATAAAAAAAGATATTCCGCTGGATGTTAAATTAGAAGAATTAAAACAAGGACCGTTAGATAGGGAAGGATTAAAAAGTTTTTTTGAAGAATTAGGTTTTAAGTCTTTAGTTGAGAGATTATAATTTTGCAGATGATTAGAAAAGAGATTATTAAGTCCCGTGATTTCCACGCCAAAGGACGGGCAAGCCATGCCGGCGGGCAGGCAAGCTTCACCCTCGTCGAACTCGTCGTCGTCCTAGGCATCCTAGCTATATTAGCCACAGTAACTCTATTAGTAGTCAGACCAGATCAACTCTTCAAACAAAGCAGAGATACCCAGAGACTCTCAGACCTAGAATCAATCAATAAAGCTCTATTACTCTACAGATCCGTAGAGGGAACAAGCTATGGAACAGCTAATATAGTCTATGTATCTCTCCCCGATAACTCATCCACCTGTGCCACCTATGCCCTCCCAGCCCTACCTGCAGGCTGGACCTATTCATGCAAAACAGCTACCAACTACCGCAAGGTAGACGGAACAGGCTGGATACCCGTCAACTTCACCTCTGTCTCTACCACAGTAGGCCAGATGTTTGCTGCTTTACCTATAGATCCTACGAATACAGCTACCGATGGTTTTTTCTATACATATACAACAGGAAGCAGTTGGGAGATAGACGCTATTCTTGAATCAGCTAAATTCAGAATCGGAGGAAGTAGTGATGCCGTATCTACAGACGGAGGAGATAGTTGTGCCGTATATGAAGTAGGCACAGTAAAAACTCTTTCTCCATATTCGGATTCAGGCCTGGTAGGATATTGGAAGTTTGAAGAGGGAAGCGGAAGTACGGCTATTGATTCGAGTGGAAACAATATTAATGGCACTTGGTCTGGTTCCGCATATTCGTCAGGCAAAGTTGGTTCTTATAGCGCAAGATTTACCGGCGGCGGTAATTATATAGATCTTGGAACTACTTCTTCGTTGGATTTTAATGGAAGCGCAATGACAATTAGTGCGTGGGTTAAAAATTCTACCACCGGGACAATGCATATTTTCGGACAAACAGCGGCATATGCAGTTCCTGATTCTTCCGGATATCATTTTCGTTTATATGACATGCAATATTGGGGAGGAAATAGTACTCAAGTTAAAACTGGATTTGAAGCGGGAGGAATTGGTTTTTGGACTAATGGGCCTTCTAGTGGCGCTCCTGTAATAAATGATGGCGTTTGGCATCAAGTAACAATAGCAATTACGACTTCTAATATTAAAACTTATCAAGATGGTACATTGGTTGGAACAGTTACAAATGCCATTAGCATTACTGATCATGGCTCAAATTATACTATGGGCGTAAAAATGCCATCTGGCGGAGAAGCATTTAATGGTCTTTTGGATGACGTCCGTATTTATAATCGCGCTTTCTCCGCCGCGGAAGTTTTGGCCCTTTATAACGCCACTAAATAAAAAACCGAGTTGTATAGTATATGATAATTGTATCTTATAGCATACAGGTTTTGAGGCTATTTTAGAGAACTGTTAAAAGATTTTGTGTGTTTGTATTAATAGATTGTAGAATTATGGTATATGCTCATCGGCTTTGATTTGAAAGAACTTATTAAAAAGGCGGAAAAAGAAGGGAAAAAAGTTCCGCGCGAGATTTTTGACGTGGGCATTGCTTATTGGCTATTAAATCCGGCCGAGGAAGAATATACGCCGGAAAATCTGACGAGAAAATATTTGGGAAAAGAATTCGACGGATCAAATACGGCCTTTGATGATCTTTATAATTTTGCCGTTAAGAAATTAGGCGAATATAAATTGGAGAAGCTTTTTTATGAAGTTGAGATGCCGTTGCTTGGAGTTCTTGCCGATATGGAATTGGCGGGAATAAAGGTTGATGCAAAATTATTAAAGGCGCTGGACAAAGATTTAGAAAAAAATATAAGCGACTTGGTGAAAATTATTTATCAGGAATCGGGAGAAACATTTAATATTAATTCTCCAAAGCAGCTTTCGCACGTTTTATTTGAAAAATTAAAAATTGATTCATCCGGAATCAGAAAAACAAAAAGCGGTTCGATATCAACCGACGTAGAAACTTTATTGGATATTAAGGACAGGCATCCGGTTGTTCAATACATTTTAAATTACAGAGAATTTTTCAAGCTTCATTCTACTTATGTTTTGCCGATCCAAGAATTAATCGGAAAAGACGGACGAGTTCATACGACTTATATTCAAACGGGAACTGCCACAGGAAGATTGAGTTCTCAAAATCCAAATCTACAGAATATTCCGGCCTTTACCGAATCTCCGGCGGGCAAGCCGGAAATATCCAAGCCGATAGGCGAAGACTGGGCATTCAGGCTTAGAAAGGCATTTGTCGCCGAGCCCGGCTATAAATTGGCGGCTTTTGATTATTCTCAAATTGAGCTCAGGGTTTTAGCCTCTCTTTCCGGCGATCCTAAAATGATGGAGGCTTTCAATAATAATTTGGATATTCACAAGATGACTGCGGCGAACGTGTTTAATGTTCCGCTGGAAAAGGTTACTCCGGAGATGAGAAAAATAGCCAAAACCTTGAATTTCGGGGTGATTTACGGAATGGGAGCGCTGGCATTTGCGGAAACAAGCGGTTTGTCCGTGGAGCAGGCAAAAAAATTTATAGAAGAATATTTCAGTGATTTTAAGAATATTAAAGAATGGCAGGAGGAAATTAAGGCGCAGGCGCGGGATTTGGGATATGTTTCGAATATTAACGGCCGAAGGCGCTGGATGCCGGCTGCTGTTTCGACTTCCCGCCAAGAAGCAGCGGGATCGGAGAGGGCGGCAATAAATATGCCGGTTCAGGGACTGGCGGCTGATATAATAAAAATGGCGATGGTAAAAATTGCCGAAGAGATTGATAAAAAGAATTTAACCGACAAGATCAGGCCCATCCTCACAATTCATGATGAATTGTTGTTTGAAATTAAGGGGGATATAATGAAAGAAGCAACGCAGTTAATTTCCGGAATAATGGAGGGCGTCTACGAATTGGAAGTTCCCATTAAAGTTAATGTAAAAACAGGAAAGAATTGGGGAGAAATGACGACTATTGTTAATTAGATATTGGAATTTATGTCAGATTTTTTTAGAAATTTTAAACATTATATGCAATATCCGGAGATGAAAAACATCCGGACTTTTTTGTTGTTGGCGCTTCTGCTTTTAGCGATAGAAATTGTTTTTTGGGGAAATTGGGCGGGAGTTTTTTTTAGCGCAATAATTCTTTTATTAATAGGGGCATTTATAATGCTGAATATAGTCAGGGTTGCAGACGCTAGCTTGGCTATGAAAATGGAAAGGAGCCGGCTTAATAGCATAGTTTCCAATATCAGCGACGCATTGGTTGTTTATGATACTAATTTCAAGATAATGATTTTTAATGAAACAGCCGAAAAGATTTTTAATTTGCCGGCTTCAAGCATTGTTGGCAGAACGATTGCGCCTACAGATATTAAATTTCCGGAACTTAAAATTTTAGCCCAGACTGTTTTTTCTACTTTGGCGCCGACGGTTTTAAGAATCACGGAAACCGATTCATATCCTCAGATAATAGATGTTACTTTTGAAGATCCAACGCTGGAGCTTAGGGTAAATACGAGCCAGCTCGTTGATGATCAGGGCAGGGTTTTCGGATTTTTGAAAATTATTAAAGATAAGACCCGGGAAACAGAGCTTTTAAAATCTAAAAATGATTTCATAGCTATTGCCGCGCATCAATTGCGCACTCCTTTATCGGCAATTATTTGGGCTTTAGAATCTTTGAAAAAAGAAAAAATGTCGGCAGAGCAAAATGAGCTTGCCGAAACCGCGCTTGGGGCTTCCAATAATCTTTTAAAGACAGTCGAGGATTTGTTAAATGCGGCAAAGATAGAAGAGGGGAAAACAGGCTTTGATTTTCAGAAAGTAGATTTAGTTAAATTTTTACAGGAACTGCTTACCGAGGCGCAGATAATAGCTAGAAAATATAAGGTTAATTTGTTTTTTGAGCCGCCGACTGAGCCTATAGAGGTTTTTGTTGATAGGGAGAAGCTGCTTATGGCGGTTTCCAATCTTTTGGATAATTCCATAAAATATAATGTTTCTAACGGCCAAGTGACTGTTAATATTCAGAAGCTTTCCGATAAGCCGTTTGCGCAGGTAAGCATAGCGGATACGGGAATCGGAATGTCTCAGGAAGATATTAATAAATTATTTACAAAGTTTTTCCGCGCCAGCGATGTTATTAAAAAAGAAACCAGCGGTTCGGGGCTCGGTCTTTATATAGTGAAAAATATAATTCAGAAGCACGGAGGGGAAATATGGGCGGATTCGGAAAAAGGACGGGGAACGACTTTTTATTTTACTTTGCCGATGGAGCGCAGGGCGGAAGTTTCCGCGCCAGGGCCTTTTGGTTCGTAAATTATGCCGGAATTACCCGAGGTCCAAACGACCGTAAATGATTTGAATAAAAAAATCGTCGGAAGAAAAATAACCGGCGCGTGGTTTGATTGGGGAAAAACAATAAAAAGCCCGCTGAGGGAATTTGAAAAAAATATAAAGGGCAAAAAAATATTGAAGGTTGAGAGGCTGGCAAAAAATATCCTCATTTATTTAAGCGGAGATTTTATTTTATTGGTTCATCAGAAAATGACAGGACATTTACTGGTTGGTAAATGGAAAATCGAAGGCAAAAAAGTTATTCCTATTGAACCGAAACATATTATCAGCGATCCGCAGAATAGGTTTGTTCATTTGATTTTATTTTTAGACAACGGCCAAATGCTGGCGCTTTCCGATTTGCGTAAATTCGCAAAAGTTATTTTAGGGACAAAAAACTATATGGAAAATCTCCCGGAGCTTAAAGAGCTGGGACCGGATGCGCTGGAAATAAGGTTTGAAGATTTTAAAAATATCGTTGGACAAAAGCATGGCAAGATAAAACAAATTTTAATGGACCAGACTGCGATTTCCGGAATCGGCAATATTTATTCCGATGAAATGCTTTGGGTGGCGAAAATTCATCCTTTTAAACCGGCTAATAAATTATCAGAAAAGGAATTAAAAAATCTTTATTCGGCCATGAAGAAGGTGCTGGAGAAAGCTTTGAAACTGCGCGGAACTTCGGTAAGCGATTATCGGGACATAGAAGGAAGGGAGGGAAAATATGCCGATGTAAGATATGTTTATCAAAGAGAGGATGAAAAATGCCAGCGTTGTGGAACCATGATAAAGAGGGTTAAAATGGGAGGGCGATCGGCGCATTACTGCCCGAAATGCCAGAAATTATGATTATTTATTTATATGGTCCGGATTCTTACCGGCGCCAGGAAAAGCTAAAACAGATTATTTCGGAATATAAATCAAAGCATGAAAACCCATCTTTGAGATTTTTTGATTTTGAGGAGGAGGGGAAGCTAGCCGAATTTTTGGATTTTGCCAAGAGCAATTCTCTTTTTGATAATAAGAAAATGGCCGTGGTCCATAATAGCGGGATTTTAGATAAAAAAGATTTGAAAGAATATATAGGTGCGCTGAAGGGGAATTTAAAAACAGAGGATACAATTTTGATTATTAATGAAGACAAGGCCCTGACAAAAGATTTCAGTTTTTTGCCGGCGGACAAAGAAATTTCTCAAGAATTTAGAAACTTGGATGGCATGGATCTTCAGCGATTTGTTTGGAGAGAGGTTAAAAGCAGGGGCCTTGAAATAGACAGGGACACTCAGGATTTATTAATGAAGGCCTTCAGCGGAAATACTTGGGGCCTTATAACAGAGCTTGATAAATTGTCTTTGCTCGGAGAAAAGAAAATAACAAAGGAAATTGTTAAAAAATATTTTGATGATTTGCCAACGCTAGATGTTTTTGATGCGCTGAACGGGATCCGCGTGGCTCGCGGAGTTGGCGCAAGATTAGCAATACTAGAAGAACTTTTTTCGCGGAGCCAAGATCCCGGAAT
>JAQUPE010000010.1 GCA_028716745.1 Minisyncoccota bacterium | reverse complement strand
CAGCTACGCTCATCAAGAACAGCCATTTTAGCTTTAATATAGTAGCACATAACAAAAATTATGTCAACAAACACAGACTACGTCCTTTTAACCCCTACCCAGACGCTTTCCCCCTGGCCGGGCAGGCCCTCTAAATTCGAACTTAGCTCCGAATCAAATTTATCCGTCTTTTTAAACTCCACGCTAACCGCGCCTATTTCCTTTTTAAACAATTCTAAATTTCCGGACAAAATATTTTTGCTTTCTCCGCCAACCTCCATAAATAATTCTATTTTATCTTTTGGCTCATATCCGGCATCCTGACGCAATCCCTGCACCAAGCGCACAAAATCTCTCAAAATTCCCTCTGCCTTAAGTTCGGCTGTAATTGTAAAATCAAACTCAACCTCTTTTTCCATATTAGGCTTAAATTCAATTCCCTTAACATTCACTTCGTCTTTTAATAAATCCAACAATTCCAAATCTTTAACTTTAAGATTGGTGCTTTTAATTCTTAGCTCGCGGAGCGGCTGGCGGACTTTCATTTTATTTTCCGCGCGGGAAGCCAGGGCCAAGCTTGCCAGTCTTCTTACCTCGGCCATCTTCACAATCAAATCATTATCCAAAAGTTTTTTATTAACTTCCGGCCAATCTTCCAAATGCACAGATTCTTTTTTATCACATAAGGATTTATAAAGCGCATCCGCGATAAACGGAGAAATCGGCGCAGTTAATTTTGCTATTTCAACCAAAACTTCCAGTAAAACTCCGGATGCCTGCTCATAATCTTTTTTATCATCGGGCTTTTGCAGTCTTTTTCTGGAACGCCTGATGTGCCAATTGGATAAATCATCCAAAAAAGAAATCATTTCCCTGCTGGAGCCGGTTAAATCATAATTTTTCATGAATGCAGTCATTTCGGCAATAGTTTTGTTTAATCGCGACAGGATCCACCTGTCCAAAACTCCCAATTCTTTATATTTTATTTCCGGCGCGTTCTTATCGGCATATAAATTATAAAAATTATAGGAATTCAAAATTCTATCTACAACCTTTCTCTTCATTTCCTCCACGCCCTTATCCGAAAATCTATAATCTTCGCCCATTGTCGTAGAACCAAGCAAAAAATACCGCATTGAATCCGCCCCGAACTTCTTCATAACCTCCTCAGGCTCGGTATAATTCCTCAATTTTTTGCTGAGTTTCACGCCTTTATCATCCAAAATTAACCCATTAACTATGACGTTTTTGAATGCCGGCTCGTTTTTGCCTAATCCGATGTTTTTAAGGGTTAGAGCCGATGCTAAAACATGGAGCGTATAAAACCATCCGCGCGTCTGATCCAGCCCCTCAGCGATAAAATCCGCCGGGAAACTCTTTTCTACTAGCTTTTTATTTTCAAAAGGATAATGCCACTGCGCGTAAGGCATTGAGCCGGACTCAAACCAGCAGTCAAAAACTTGCTTCACGCGCTCGGCTTCGCCTCCGCACTTCCCGCATTTTAATTTAACGCCATCAACATATGGCCTGTGCAAATCCAATTTTCCGTTTTTTCCATAAGGCAAATTCCAAAATTCCATTTCACGCCACTCGCCCGTCTGCACATATAATTTTTTCTTTTCTGCAACAATCATTTCATTAGTCATCGCCTTTGCCGTCCCAATCAAAACCCACAGCGGATCGCCGTGGCTGACAATTAAAATATTTTTATTTTTATATTTATTTTCCAGCTCTAAAACCAGGTTCATCATCCTGTTTTTTATATCTTCGAGATTTTCTCCTCCCTCCATCGTCTTGATAAATTTATTTATTTGCTCGCTTCCAATAAAATTATCAAAATCTTGGTAGGGCCTGCCATTAAAAATTCCCGTATTATATTCCGTCAGCCTTTCGTCAAATTTTAAAGGCGCCCCCGTCACCTCGGAAACTATCGTGGCGGTTTGTTTTGTTCGCTTAAGAGGCGATGCAAAAATTAAATCTATTTTTTTCTTTTTTAGCTCCTCGGCAGTTTTCTTTACCTGCGCCTTTCCTTTTTCTGTAATCTTTATATCCATTCTTTCCGGCGCGCACGCATTAACTTCCAGAACATTTGAATCTGCCTGCCCATGTCTCATCACGAAATATTTATTTCCCGAGCCAATTGAATTTTTTGATAATTCTTCCAGAGATCCAACGGCTGTCATGTGGTCGCATTTCTTGCATATCCAAATAGGCAAAGCCGCGCCCCAAAATCTGTTGCGGGAAATCGCCCAATCGCGCGCCTCCGAAACCCACTTTCCAAAACGCCCCTCCTTTATATGTTCAGGCACCCAGTGGATTTTATCGTTATTTTTAACGAGTTTTTCCCTAAAATCAGCGACTTTCACATACCAGCTGTCTATTGGGTAATACAGAAGCGGAGAGTCACATCTCCAGCAAAATGGGTATGTATGCTTGATTTTTCCCCATTTAAAGAGCAAATTCCTTCCCATTAAATCCTTAAGAACATCTTTGTCGGCATCCTTAACAAAAACTCCCACCCACGGCTTAACTTCTTTTTTAAACTGTCCGGCCTCATCAACCGTCAAAATTACCGGCAAATTATTCTTTTTACCCGCCTCCATATCGTCCGCGCCAAACGCCGGAGCTATATGAACTATGCCTGTGCCGTCTTCTGTTGAAACAAATTTTGCTGAGATTACAAAATGAGCTTTTTTATCCGGCTTCACAAAATCATAAAGCGGCTCATATTCCATTCCAACCAAACTATCTCCCTTATATTCTTCTTCTATTGTGTAATCATGATTTGGAAATACCGCAGCCAGCCTATCTTTCGCCAAAATTAATATTTCTTCTTTGTCATCCTTTTTATATTTTACTTCTACATAATCAACATCTTTTCCTACGGCCAATCCCGCGTTTGCGGTTAAAGTCCAAGGCGTAGTCGTCCAAACCAAAAAATATTTATCTTGTTTCTTTATTTTAAATTTTATAAAAACCGAAGGATCTTCCGCTTCTTTATATCCCTGATTCACTTCAAAATTTGAAAGCGGAGTTCCGCACCTCCAGCAATACGGCGTAACGCGAAAATCTTTATAAACCAATTTCTGATCCCAAAGCCTTTTAAAAACCCACCAAACCGATTCCATATAAGAATTATCCAAAGTGGCATAAGCTTTTGAATAATCAGCCCAGCGTCCAACTCTCTTTAAAGTCTGTACCCAACTATCCACGCAGCGAAAAACAGACGACCTACAAGCATCGTTGAATTTGTCCATTCCAAAAACCTCGATGGCTTTTTTATCTTTCAGGCCTAATTCTTTTTCAATCAAATTTTCTACCGGCAATCCATGGCAATCCCAGCCTACCCGGCGCTCAACCTTAAAGCCCATCATGGTCCAAAATCTTGTCACCGTATCCTTTATAGTTGTAGCCAAAATATGCCCGTAATGCGGAAGTCCTGTGGCGAACGGCGGACCGTCATAAAAAGAAAAGGTTTTTCCTTTGCCTCTCTGCTCTATGGATTTTTCAAAAATTTTGTTGGTTTCCCAAAATTTAAGAACCTTTTCTTCTATTTCCTCCAGATTAAATTGCTTTAGGTCTTTTAGCATGAAATATGAATATAAGTAGATTTTACTATAAAAAATGACCTATCGCCAACCGATTTTAACCGAATAAATAATAAAAAAAGGACCGTTCCGCCTGGAACAGTCCTCATATGCATAAGTGCTACCTCCCCAATATTAATCAGTACGAAAATCAGTACGTCAGTACAGATGGTCCTTGTGCGGAACAGTGACAATTTTTTCGAACATTGCCACGTCCTGGTCCTTCCCGCAGAAACAATCCTCCAGATACTTTATGAGATCGTCTCTTTGGAGCAGCTTGTTCGAGACCATTGCCCCTGCCGGAAAAACCACCAGGTACTCGCCGGGAACGTTTTCCACCACGTCTTCCGGTATGTCCCTCATCAGCCTGCGGATCTCCTTTGAATATCCGTCCTTCTTGTCGAACACCGGTTTCACGATGAAAAACTTCGCGTTCCTCTCTGTCCTCAGGAAGTTCGCCAGCTCGCGTGCGTTTATGCACTTTGTTTCGAGCAGGTTAAGCTTCTTGAAATGAGAGCTCGGGAAAAAATACATGACGCCGAAAAACTTCACGTCCTGGAGAAGTCCCACCTCGTCGCCTCCTTTTGTTTCGGGCCTCTCCGTGCTTGGCAATGCGCCCCCTGTCTTCAACCCCGTTGACCCCTTAGCAACTACTGCTTCAGCCATGCACCCTCCCTTACTGAAAATATTGTATAGATTTGAATATGAAAATTTTAAACAACAATTTTTCAATATTACTCCTAAAAACAAAAAAGTCAATAATAATATTTATTCACCTATGCCTCCCAAAGCTGCCTGCCTTACATTTTAGAAGGCTTGCCAACACCAAGAATATTAAAAAGGCTCTCCATTGTCATCTTTACCGCCGACACCAAGGCCAGCCGCGCCTTCCCCATTTCTTTATCTTCTATTCCAACTACCTTCTCTTTCTCATAAAAATTATGGAAACTCCTCGCTAATTCCAAAACATATTTTGTCAGACGATTAACCTGATAGTCTTCCGCGGATAATTTAATCAGGTCGGGAAGCTTAACTAATTCCAGCATCAGCCTCATCTCTGCCGGCGAAGCCAGCAATCTCAAATTATAATTTTGGGGTTTTTTAGCCTTTCTTAAAATATTTAATGCCCTTACATATGCATATTGCGCATAATAAACCGGATTTTTCTGCGAACGCTCTTTCGCCAAATCCAAATCAAAATCCATATGCGTATCCGCCGAATGCATTAAAAAGAAAAATCTCGCCGCATCAGCGCCCACCTCTTTAATAAGCTCATCCATTGTCACAAATTCTCCTGTGCGCTTGGACATCTTTATTTCCTTCCCGCCGCTCATCAGCCGGACCATCTGTGTAATAACTATTTTCAATCGGTTGGGATTAACTCCCAGCGCCTTAACTCCGCTCTTAAGACGCGCCACATATCCATGGTGGTCTGCCCCCCAAATATCGATCGCCAAATTAAATTTGCGGTTTATAAACTTATCATAGTGATAGGCCATATCTGCCAAAAAATAAGTCGGCTGGCCGTCTGATTTCACAAGCACCCTGTCTTTCTCATCCTCTATATCCGAAGTTTTCAGCCATTTGGCGCCATCTTTATCAATAACCAATCCCTCGTCAATTAATCGCATTAAAATTTTATTTATCAGCCCTTTCTTGCCGCGCAATTTTTTATCTTCCGAAAACCAAACGTCATGCTTAATACTCGCGCCTTTCAAAGACTTTGTAATTTCTTTTATTAAAATCGCCGCTGCCTTTTTCCCAACTTCTTCAAAATTGGCCTCTTTATTTTTAATTTTTAATTTTTTGGCCAAATCCTTTATATAACCGCCCTGATAAAAATTCTCTTCCGAATCAATAAAATTGCTGGACGCCATAATGCTCTGTCCCAAAATTTTAATCTGATTTCCCGCATCATTTACATAATATTCTCTCGTTACCTTATTCCCGGCTTTTTCCAAAACATTCGCTAAAACATCGCCGTAAAATCCACCCCTGCCGTTTGCCATGGTCAAAGGACCGGTAGGATTTGCCGAAACAAACTCAACATTAATCTTTTGCCCCTTGCCCCCTGCTCTCTTTTTCCTGCCCGCCAGAACCTCTTTTATTCTTGAATGTAAAATTCCCGGGCTAATCCAGAAATTAATAAAGCCCGGCTGAATTGCTTCGATTTTAGAAAATTCTTTGCCGCCCATCGCTTTCAGGTTATCGCTTATTTTTTTTGCCACTTCAAAAGGAGCTACTTTCTGATCCGGCAAACTTAAAATCGGTGCAAGCTTAAAAGCCACATTAGTGGAATAATGCCCAAACGCTTCTTTTTCTGACGGGAAAACTTCGATTTCTATTTCCCGATTGATAACCTTTTTCAGCTGATTTCTAACGAGATTTATCATCTCTTTGATTATATCTTAATGAAATTAAGATAACAAAAAAGCTCGCGTACGAATGCGAGCTCTCGTTCCCGAAGGAACATTGAATCAGGTATTGGAAGTCCAGACCCTGAAAGGATTCATGGACTCCACCAAAACCTCGACGAGGGAGTTGGGATAGTGAAATTCTTTCACCTTTTTCCCGAGTACCTTGGCCAGGTTTTTCAGAACGCCGTCTGTCCTCTCCGGTTTTTCATAAAGCCCTTTGACGAAGATTATGATTTCTTCGCCCAGGCCCTCCTCCACCAAGTCCTTGGGAAAGAAGACTATCACGTCTTCCTTCTTCAGTCTCAGCTCCTGAACTCCGGCGACAGTTTCCTGGATATCGCCCAGCAAGTTCTTAAGCGCCCTCGGCTCTTCGTTACTTGGGACTCCGTAAACAAAAACTATGGGCATTTTCGTGCCCTCCTTTTATGAAAATTTAAAATAACGAACTAGTGGAAATGGTGGGAGTTGAACCCACATCCGAAAATTTTCCTAAACGACATCTACAAGCTTAGATCTGTAAACAGAACGAATGTTCCTTGAATTTAACCGAAAGATAAAGAACGTATCTTTTCGGCGGTCTTCATGTATAACACCGGTGAGCGCCTATGAAGCCTCAACGCGCCGATGGCTTACAGTTAAAATTAATTAAGCGTAAGCGTATGCCAATTTTTGGTTAGCAAATATTTTGTTTGAACCAGTTTTACGAGTTAATTCAGCTCGGCTTGCCGTCATCTAGAAGATATCTCCGTCGATGCCCGTCATCCCCATATTTGAAATTTAATATTTCAAAGTCCTCCTTATTTCTCTATCGGTCTCACGTTTCTTAATAATCTCACGTTTGTCTTGTTTTCTTTTTGAACGCGCTAATCCGATAGATACTTTAATTCGGCGATTTTTATTATACAACGAAAGAGGCACTATTGTCAAGCCCCTCTCTTTCGCTCTTCCAAATAAATATCCCATCTGTTTTTTGTGAAGAAGCAACTGGCGGCTCCTGTCCGGCTCGTAATTCGCCGGCGTATTTTTTGGCTGATAAGCCGGTATTTTTACATTCAGCAAATAAGCGCTATTGGGCTTCACTACTACATATGAAGCAGTCAGGTTTGCCCTGCCGTCCATAACAGACTTCACTTCTTGGCCGGTCAAAACTACGCCCGCCTCAAAGGTTTCCAGAATCTCATAATCAAATCTGACTTTTTTATTTTCAGCTAAAAACTTCATATTTTAATATTACCTTCTTCCCAGATTTAAATAAATCGACTAATCTGATTGTATGAAACTCTTGATTCTTGAAGACACAGTCCACGACCTTCTATTTTATAGGCCGCTGACAAACTTAACGGACGCCGAAATTAACGTTCTATTTTTTTCCCCCGGAAAAGATTTTAAAGAAGCCCAAGCCTGTGACAGCTATGATACCCTTCACGGAAAATCATTGCCTTGGATTAAAAAATGCATGGAAAAAACCGGCGCGGATATAGTGGATTTCTTAAAAAATAATCCTTACGATTTTTATATCGCCGACTCCCTGGAAAAGCTGAGCAATAAGTTTTTAGAAGAAGCCGGAATCCCAAAAGATAAAATCGCCTATCTGAGCAGCACCAGCTCTTACCGCAGACTTATGCAAAACTATGGATATCGCGCTTATAGGAAGGCGGATATGGAAAAACTGATAAAAGAGTGTCTTCCTCTTAACGCACTTCACAAATCGGAATAAACCTGCTAATATCTTTTAGTAATAAACAAAGAGTTGATTAGAATAAACCATCAAATACAAGCCAAGGAGTTAAGGCTAATTGACGAAGAAGGCGCCAATTTAGGCGTTTTTACATTGTCAGAGGCTCTCCAAAAGGCGCAAGAAAGCGGAACCGATCTGATTGAGGTTTCTCCGAACGCTCAGCCACCGATAGCTAAGTTGATGAGTTTCGATAAATACCGCTATCAGGAAGTGAAAAAATTGAAGAAGCAAAAGTCTTTACAAAAAGAACAAGGAAATAAACAAATCCGAGTCGGCGTAAAAGCCGCCCTGCACGATCTTCAAATCAGCGCCGATAAAATAAATAAATTCCTGGAAGAAAAAAATGTGGTAGATATCCAGATGACGATGAGAGGAAGAGAAAAGGCCAACAAAGATTGGGCCAAGCAAAGGCTTCAGGAGTTTATGAAATTAATAACGGTTGAGCACAAAGTAATTTCAGATATAAAAATGGGAGGGTACGGACTATTAGTCAGGATCGCTCCAAAATAAAAAATCATATGCAAAAAAGTTTCACAAAAAGAATCAGAATAACAAAAACAGGAAAAATGATCAGGCGCAAAATGGCGCAGTGCCATTTTCGTTCAAGAAAGTCTGGAAAACAAATCCAGTCTAAAAGAACAAGCATGAGCATTGGATCGAAAGATATTAAAACATTTAAAAAATATTCATAAACTATGCCTAGAGTAAAAAGAGGCAAAATTGCCTCAAAAACAAGAAAAAAGATTTTAAAGTACACCAAAGGATTCCGCTGGGGCAGAAAGTCCAAAGAAAGAGCCGCCAGAGAAGCCCTTCTTCACGCTTGGTCTCACGCTTTTCAGGGACGCAAACAGAGAAAAAGAGATTTCCGCTCGCTCTGGAACGTAAAAATCGGAATTGCTGCTAAAGAAAACGGATTGAACTACAACAAGGTAATAAATCTTCTGAATAAGGCCAAAATCAAGCTTAACAGAAAGATGCTCGCCGACCTGGTAGTAACAGAGCCGAAAGTTTTCCAAAAAATTATAGAAAAGATTAAATAAATAAAAATACCGCCGGAAGGCGGTATTTTTATTTATTTTGACGTATATTCAATCTTCAGCTTTTTCTCAATCACTGCTTGGGCCGCTGCCAGACGCGCTATCGGAACTCTATAAGGAGAACAGCTGACGTAATTCATTCCGACTCTAAAACAGAATTTTACGCTCGCCGGATCGCCTCCGTGCTCTCCGCAAATTCCAACTTTCAAATCTTTTCTAACCGAACGTCCTTTTTTAATTCCCATCTCAACCATCTGGCCAACTCCGGACTGATCCAATGTCTGAAACGGATCTTCTTTCAAAATCTTCTTTTCCAAATATGCCCTGATGAACTTGCCCGCATCGTCTCTTGAAAAGCCCATGGTCATCTGGGTCAAGTCGTTGGTTCCGAAAGAAAAGAATTCCGCATCAACGGCAATTTCATCCGCAGTTACCGCCGCTCTCGGCACTTCAATCATTGTTCCGACTTTATAATTAACTTTCACTTTATATTTTTTCATTGTTTCTCCGGCTATCTTATCAACAATTTCTTTTTGATTCTTGAATTCGCTGACATTCCCAACCAAAGGAATCATTATTTCCGGAATCACGCTGATTTTTTCCTTCTTCAGCTCGCAAGCTGCGGAAATAACCGCTTCGGTCTGCATTTCAGAAATTTCCGGATAGGTAATTCCCAATCGGCAGCCGCGATGCCCGAGCATCGGATTGAATTCGTGCAAATCTTTGGCGCGCGCCCAGATTTTTTCCGTAGATACATTTATTTTTTTAGAAAGTATTTTTGCTTCAGCCTCAGTTTTAGGCAAAAATTCATGAAGAGGCGGATCCAAAAACCTTATGGTCACCGGATATCCTTTCATCTCGCGGAACAATCCTTTGAAATCTTCTTTTTGGAACGGCAAAAGCTTCTTAAGCGCTTTTCTTCTGCTGGCTTCATCATCAGCCACAATCATTTCCTGCATAAACGGCAGCCTATCTTCGGCAAAAAACATGTGCTCTGTCCGGCAAAGACCTATGCCCTCAGCGCCAAATCCAAACGCAGCCTTGGCATCGCGCGGAATATCCGCATTAGTGCGAACTCCAATTGTCCTTACATCATCCGCCCATCTCATAAACTGGCCGAATTCTCCGCTAAGAGACGCTTGTACGGTTTCCACTTTCCCTAAAATAACTCTGCCCGTGCTTCCATCAAGACTGAGCCAATCGCCTTCTTTTAATTCAACATTTCCTATTTTTATTTTCTTTCCCTTCTCATCAATCTTCGCCGAATCACATCCGGCAACACAGCACTTTCCCATTCCGCGCGCGACAACAGCCGCATGCGAAGTCATTCCTCCGCGAGCCGTCAAAATCCCTTCCGCTTCATCCATTCCGTGAATATCGTCCGGGCAAGTTTCCTCACGGACCAAAATAACTTTCTCTTTTTCCGACTTAGCCACTGCATCATCAGCAGTAAAAACTATCTTGCCTACCGCTGCGCCAGGCGAAGCCGGAAGTCCTGTGGCAATAACATTCAATTTAGCTTTCGGATCAAAAACCGGATGCAATAATTGATTTATCTGCTCCGGATCAACTCTAAGCAATGCTTCGTCTTTAGAGATTAATTTTTCCTTGACCATATCAACCGCGATTTTCACCGCCGCCTGCGCGGTTCTCTTTCCGGTACGGGTCTGAAGCATATATAATTTATTTTTCTCAATTGTAAATTCAAAATCCTGAATATCGCGATAATGCTTTTCAAGCCTATTGGTAATCTGCCTTAGCTGAGCGTATGCCTTCGGCATTTCTTTCTTAAGATTTTCGATATGATGAGGCGTTCTAATCCCCGCCACCACGTCTTCTCCCTGCGCATTTATTAAATATTCTCCGTAAAATTTATTTTCTCCGGTTGAAGGATTGCGGGTAAAACCAACGCCAGTCGCCGAATCATCACCCAAGTTTCCAAAAACCATTGCCTGGACATTTACCGCCGTTCCCAAATCATCGGAAATTTTGTTCAACCTTCTATATGTGAAAGCCCTCGGATTGTTCCAGCTTTTAAAAACCGCATCTCTCGCCATTTCTAATTGCTTGAAAACATCTTGGGGGAAATCTTTCTTGGTTTTATTTTTAACCAGAGCCTTATATCCGCCGATAACCGCTTTCAAATCGTCTTCCTTTAAGTCCGTATCCAATTTCGCGCCTACTTTTTCTTTTCGCGCGTCTAAAATATCCTCAAATTCCGCCTTATCTATTTCCAATACAACATTACCGAACATCTGTATAAATCTGCGATAAGCATCGTAAGCAAAACGCGGATTGCCTGATTTCTCAATTAAACCTTTGATTGTCTGGTCGTTTAAGCCTAAATTTAAAATCGTATCCATCATCCCCGGCATCGAAAATTTAGCGCCGCTTCTCACTGAAACCAGTAATGGATTTTTAACATCACCAAATTTATTGCCTGTCGAAATCTCAACTTTTTTCAAAGCTGTCTTCATCTGGCCGCCAAGCTCATCGGGCAGCTTGCCTTTATGGGCAATAAAAAAACGGCAAACTTCCGTAGTAATAGTGAAGCCCGGCGGTACCGGTATGCCGTTATTGACCATTTCCGCTAAATTGGCGCCCTTTCCCCCAAGCAAGTCTTTCATCTTGCCCTCTCCGTCCGCCTTTCCGTCTCCGAAATAATATACTGTTTTTTTGGACATATATTTTAAATAAAATTAATTATAATAAGTTAAAATTATAACAAATTTTCGGCCAGCTTCCAATGTAAATTTTTACGCCTTTTATTAACACATTATTTCATTTGTGATAAACTAATAATATGAAACTATGGGTTAAGGGAGGAATTATCGGATTGTCGGTAGGAATTATTCTGCTGGCTATTCAATTTTTTGTTCACGTTATAATTCCGATTGTCATTTTTCTCGCAATTGCTTTCAGCATAGGAGCTTTTATCAGCTGGTTTATAGGACTGTTCAAGAAATAATTATGGAAAAACAAAGGGCTAATCTCTTTCGAGACATCGGGATTATTTTAATAAGCATTATAGTTGCCATTATCCTTTATAAAATGAAATTTTTGGAGGGAATTTTAACTTCCACTAAAGAAATGGAATTTATCGGTAGCTTTGTCGCTGGAATGTTTTTTACTTCCGCCTTTACTTCTGCTCTAGCCACAGTTGCTCTGGCAGAAATCGCCCAAGCTAACTCGGTAATTCTGACGGCTATTTTGGGAGGGATGGGAGCTTTATTGGGTGATTATATTATTTTCCGTTTTGTAAAAAATAATCTGGCAAATGACATTGGCTTTTTATTGCAGCAAGTAAGAGAAAAAAGATTGGTTCATGTTTTTCACCTTCGCTTTTTCAGGTGGTTTATCATATTCTTGGGCGCGCTGGTAATTGCATCTCCTCTGCCAGATGAATTAGGCCTGGCAATGCTGGGAATGTCAAAAATAAAAAATTCCCTTTTTATACCAATGTCATTAATCTTTAACTCCTTGGGAATCTTAATAATTGGTCTGATCGCCAGATCTCTTATTTAGCCGCCCTCCTCAAATAGTCATTGGCCTTTTTAAGCATATCCTTGCTGTTATGATGCCTTAAAAGCCGCTGGGCATCGCGATGCAAAAACCAGCCAAATCCCTCGTGTTCATAGGATAATTTCACCTCCGGCTTCTCGGCCTTGGCAAGATAAAATATAACAATTTTAAAAATCTTAGCCCCTTCTCTCTGATAAAAATACTTATCTGTTACCTTAAAATTCTGCTCCAGCTTAATTGAGCGCGACGGTATCCCCGTTTCCTCCGTCACCTCTCTTAATGCCGCCTGAATGCTCTTCTCTCCCTCTTCCAATTTTCCCTTCGCAAAATTCCAATAACCCCTGCCATGATAAAGCAGAAGATATTTAATATCTAT
Organism: Minisyncoccota bacterium; assembly: GCA_028716745.1. Classification (GTDB taxonomy): domain Bacteria; phylum Patescibacteriota; class Minisyncoccia; order UBA6257; family 02-FULL-45-10c; genus STD1-84. The sequence continues at coordinate 11,635 of JAQUPE010000010.1, read as the reverse complement.
TCTTCCGTCCCTGTCTTTCTCTTTTTTATAAATTATTAAACCAGCTGATATTTCCCTTGGCATAAAATTAGTTTAGCATTTTTAACATTTTCTCTGCCGGCCATGCATTTATAATATCGTTTTTGGTAGCCCATCCGCGACGCGCCTGAGAAATTCCGTATTCCAAAAACGGCAAATGATTTACCGAATGAGAATCCGTATCAATAGACATTTTCACTCCCGCCTCTACGCACTTCCTGATATGCTCGTCTTTTAAATCCAATCTATCCGGAAAAGCATTTATCTGCATCGCCACGCCAAACTTTTTCGCCTGTTTGATTATTTCATCAATATCCAGCTGATATGCTTCCCGCTTATTTATTATTCTTCCCGTCGGATGATTGAGAATATTAACATTTGGATTTTCTATAGCCTTTTTTATCCTATTCGTCTGATCTTCACGGGATAAATTAAAAAGGGAATGGACCGAAACGCTGACAATATCCAATTTCGATAAAATATTATCCGGCAAATCCAAAGAGCCGTCTTTCAAAATATCGCACTCCGTTCCTTTCAACACAACAAATTTTGAGCCCTCTGATTTTAATTTTTTATTTAATCCATCTATTTCTTTCCATTGCTGTTGAATTCTTTTCTCATCCAGCCCGCGGGTCATGGCTAATCTTTTTGTATGATCAGTTATTACAATGTATTCGTGGCCCAAGCTCATCGCCGCTCTAGCCATTTCTTCTATAGAATTGGCGCCATCTGTCCAATTAGAATGAACATGCAAATCTCCTTTTAAATCTCCGTAGCCGATAAGCTTCGGCAATTTATGTTTTTGTGCCGCTTCAATTTCACCTGTTACTTCACGTAATTCCGGCTCAATATAATCCATGCCCAGCTTTTCATAAATTTCTTCTTCGGTCGCCCCTGCAATCTGCTTAGCACCCTTAAAAAGACCGTATTCATTAAGCTTCCAGCCCTTTTTAATGGCAATCTCCCTGAGAACAATATTGTGCTCCTTTGAGCCGGTAAAATAAGCCAGGGCGGCTCCGTAAGATTCTTTCGGCACCACGCGCAAATCCATATCTAAGCCGCTTTCCAGCTTTATTGCCGACTTCGTATTGCCATGCGCAACTATCCGCTCTACGCCGGGCAAATTTACAAATTTTTCCATTACAATTTCCGGTTTCTTGGAAATAGCCAAAAAATCAATATCCCCAGCCGTTTCCTTGCGGCGCCTTACCGAACCGGCCGCCATAACTTTTTCAACTTCTTTTATTTTTTTTAAATATATCTCAACGCTTTTAGCTACCGGCAAAATTTCTCCCAAAAGAATTCTTTTTTCTGATTTTCCAAGAAATCCAAGGCTCTTCAAAATATTTTCTTCGCTCTTAATTCCAAAACCTTCCAAATTTCTTATTTTTCCGGCCCGCGCGGCTTTTTCTAAATCAGTCAGATTTTTAACTTTCAATTTCTGATAAAGAATTTTTATTGTTTTTGGCCCCATGCCCTCCACACGCATCAATTCGCTTATTACTACGGGTATTTTTTTCTTGAACTGCTCATAGTATTTTAATTTCCCGGTTTTTAAAACCTCTTCAATCTTTTCCGCAATTGAAACTCCAACGCCGGGAATTTCTTCCAGCGCTTTTATCCCTCCATTTTTATAAATTTCGGAAACTTCACCGCCCAAACTCAATAAGGCTTCCGAGGCGTTTTCATATGCCCGGCTCCGAAAACGGTCGTCGCTCATTTCCAGATAAATTGCTATCTCTTTAAAAATATCAGAAATTCCTTTATTCCCCATAATTAATTTTTGTCGTATGCCATAAGCTATACGCTTTAGGCCGCAAACTATTTAAGTCCCGCCCTGATATGATCGCTGATTATCAATTCGGTTTTGGTTTTCTTAGGCAAAATAAGATTTGGCACCATCAACAATAGGCTGGCGCTGAAAATTGCCATCAGTCCCGTTATTAAAAATATCACTTCTATGCCGCTATGATTGGCTATTACGCTTCCCAAAAGCCCTGCTGCTCCTATACCTAGTCCAACCGAACTGCTGCTTACCGCCCATTCAAAGGCCGAGTGCTCTTTATCCAAATGACGCGTAAAAATCGCCGACCATGCCGGCAAATACATCGCAAATCCTATGGCCTTTACAAATTGAATGATATAAATCGCCGTTATAGTTTTAGCGGCTATAAAGCTGAAAGCCGCCATGCCGGAAATTAGTAAGCCGAAAATCAAAGCGTAAAAATCATCTTTTTCGCCGTCAGTCTTATCCAAAAATAATGATATCGGAACTTGCGCAATAGATTTTGTCAGCCAGTAAATAGCAGCCAAATAGCCGAGGGACAACAAAGAAGATCCGACAATGTCTTTAGTTACATAAATTGCAAACAGCGGATCTACAAATCCCCATCCGGACCACAAAAAAAGATCTCCGATGATGAAAAACCTGATCACCTTATTAACCGATGGGAAAATTTTAAAATTTAATTTATCCGACATATCGGGTAGTAGAAATTCGATTAATTTTATAACAAACGATTTTATTCATAAATTTTGTCAAACAATAAAAATTTTAATTATTTATATTTTTCCGACCGCAGTCGGACTAATCGAATTTTCACTACCCGACATAAAAAGCTAATTCGTTATTTTCTAATTTTATCACGACTTTACTGCCTCTGGTAATTTCGTTTTTCAAAATTTTCTCCGCCATTACGCTCCTGACTTTCTCGGAAATTACTCCGCGGAGGGGCCTCGCTCCAAAAACCGGATCATACCCCCATTCGGCGATTTTTTGAGCGGCATCATCGGAAATTTCCAATATTATTCCATGGCTTGCCTTCACTTCTTTTCCTAAATCTTTTATTGAAATCTTTGCAATCGCCAAAGTATCCGCCGGCGACAAATTTTTAAATACAATTATATCCGAAAAACGGTTGATAAGCTCCGGCTTGAAATATTCGGTCAGTCTCTTTTTTAATTCTTCGCTAATTACCGCCATAGGCTTGCCTGCTTCTATTTCCTTTTTTATAAGCTCCGAATGAGCATTGCTGGTGGCAATTATAATAGTATTTTTAAAATCAACTGTTTGGCCAAAATTATCCGTCAAACGGCCGTCATCAAAAACCTGCAAGAATAAATTTAAAATGTCCGGATGCGCCTTTTCAAATTCATCCAATAAAACCAAGCTATATGGCTTCTGAGAAATTGCGTCTGTTAAGCTTCCCCGCATTGTTCCGTCCGGAGAACCGATAAATCTAAAAACGCTTTGTTTGTCCTGATATTCTGTCATATCAAAGCGGACCATCGCCTCCTTTGATCCGAATTGAATTCCTGCGAGAATTTTTGAAAGCTCGGTTTTTCCTACTCCGGTCGGCCCGACAAACAGGAACGCCGCAATCGGACCGCCTTTTCTGGCCAAGCCGCTGCGATATTCGCGCAAAGATCTTGAAACGGCCTTAACCGCTTCTTCTTGGTCTATCAGCCGCTCATGAATAGTCTCTTCCAAATTAAGCAGCTTCTCGGCCTCAACTTCCCCCGCCTGCCTCAAAGGAATATTTATTCTTCTCTGGGCAATATCAATAACATCATCGGCCGTTAAAATTCTTACTCTTTTTTCTCTGACATCCGCCAGCGCTTCCCGCAAAAGTTCCTGCGCGCTTCCGGGCAAAAGTTTTTCTTTAAAATATTTAGATGCCAGCTGCACAGCCTGTTTAACGGCGCTGTAAGTTACCGTTATGCCATATTGCCTTTCTAAAATTATTCCGTCATAAACCAATAATTTTGTGGCATCCTCGACAGAAATTTCTTGAACTTTCACAACATCAAATGATTTTGCAAATTCAGCCTGCGGCTCTATTGAGCGCCTGTATTCTTCCGGAGTTGTAAGCCCTATTACGGAAAAAGAGTCCGATCTTATCGCCGGTAAAAGCATATTTACAATATTAAAACTATCCTTTCCGGAAGCTTTTACCAAATTATGAATATCGGAAATAAATAAAATAATATTTCCGGCCTGTATTATTTCATCTATTATTTTTTTAAGGCGCTCTTGAATTTCATTTTGTTCCGCGCCGGCAATAATATTCCCAATCTGTAAAGAAACCAATCTTTTATCAAAAAGCTCGGCTGGCACTTCGTCCTTTACTATCTTATATGCCAAGTGCGCTACCAAAGTATCTTTTCCTGCACCCGGTTCGCCGACCAAAATTACATTCGGCCTTCCCATACGAGACAAAACATCGATTATCCTGTCATATTCATCTCTGTGTCCTATTAAAAACCCGACTCTCTCCATGCGGGCATAATCGGTTAAATCCTCGCTAAATCTGTCCAAAAATGGCGTAGGACGAGCGCTCCAGGCGCGATTCATAACTCGATGCCTTATCTTATAAGGCCTGCGAACAAAGCCCCCTAAAGTTGCCGGTAAAAACTTTAGCCATCTGAACTGAATATAATAACGGCTGAAAATAAGGGTATTTTCCAGATCACCGGGAGCAATATTAAAAAACTGAAGCACAGTGGCAACGCTCTGGCTCTCGCAATAACTAAGCGCCGCAAAAATATCTTTCGGCTCGATAAAACGTCCATGAACTCCGAATGCCTGCTGTAGAGAAAGCGCGGCGATTTTATCCGTTTCCGAAAGCAATAATTCTTTTTGTGCCTTCTTATCTATCGCCTTTTCTTTTTTAAGGCTTTCCTTGAGCATTTCGCTTATTTTTTCCGAAACTTTCTCCGGTTCCAAATCCATTCTTTCAAGCCCTATGCGGACATCCTTTCTATCAACCAGTCGCTTTAAAAGAAACAAATAAAAATCCCCCCCGAAAAGCATTGTTCTCTCATAGGCATATTCCAAAATTCCCAAAGCCGACGGCGTAAAGTAATTGGCCAAATTTACATTTCCCGTAAGTCTTTTCTGCTGTAATGATTTATCGGCATGGCCGAAATGTTTTAATATATCCAATAAAAATATAAGCAGCATCATTCCGCTCCAAAAAAGCCACGGCAAGTCGGACAAAAGAAATAAAACGCACGCCGTAACGCCTATTATATAAATTGAAAAAACTACCACCCGCACCAGCATTCTTCCGGCTGATGTCATCCTCATTCTCGGATCGGCAAAAAATAAACTTAGATTTTCCTGTGCCATAATTACAAATTAATTATTATTTTATAAATAATGAAGATTGGCACTAATGCCCATGCAAAAAACAAGACAAGCGCCAGCACGGCCAAAATAAGATAAAAAATAAAGGCAATAAAAATTCTTATTGTTCTGAATATAAATCCCAAAATATAGCCGATAACCGAATTATCCTGATAAAGCGGTTTTAACCATTTTCTAGCCGTCACTCTAAGGGCGAAAACATGGTCTAATTTTTCAAGAAGACCGTAAAACTTATGCATCCAAAAAATAAAGCTTTCTATATACCAATGGTAAATAAACTTCCAAACCCGGAAAAAAAGCCTATTTAAGACAAATCCAACTGCTGTCATGGGATAATTATAAAATAAAAAAACCCATCTTCATAGATGGGCCGACAGCTTCTAGCCGCCTAAAAAACCGATACGACGTTTTCTTGCTTGTGAATCTCGTAAACCCCCTCCTCTTCGGTCTTCCGAAAAAGCAGTATGGTTTTGCATTTCGGACATGATAGAAAAACATGCGCCTCGAAACACCCCTGCGGCTTTGCTTCGCACTGCTTTGGAAGGCCCATCCAGCCGCATTTGCATTCGACCAGCATGCCGGGCTTCACGATGGAACTAGCCATTGTCGCTTTTTCTTCAAAGATCTCGTAGGAATCACCCTCCGAATCCTTGCAGGCCAGCGGCTGGCCGCACACGGGACACACGCGGACTTCAAGCTCCGAACAAGTCGTCGCCTGAATGCGCATTCCCGAAATCAGCCCGTCCCATCTGCAGCGCGAACATGACACCCTATCCTCCAATTTCAATTTCTCCTTCACCTCCATTTAATTCACCTCTCTTTTATTTAGGATTTAAAGTTCAATACTATAAAATAAAGCTTTTTCATAAAAAAAGCAATAGTTAAAATAATTTTTCTTGGGCCGGTGGTTTTAAAATATTTTTATTTTCTTTTTCGGAATTTTTTGGAGCGCTGAGAAATTCATCCGCTTTTTTAAGTATTATCGGCAATTTTTTAAATGATTTTTTTAACTGCAAATTCATTTCTGTTGAACGAAGTGCCGCTGCCGGATGAAGCATCGGGACAATCAGCCGACCGCCAACTCTGAAAATTTTTCCCTGGTCGCGGGTGATTTTCGCCATAGGCATAAAATAATTCATCGCAAATCTACCCAGCGTAACGATTATTTTCGGCTTAATAATTTCTATCTGCTCGGTCAAATATGGTTTGTATGCCTCTATCTCTTCCGGAAAAGGATCGCGATTGTCCGGCGGCCGGCGCTTAACGATATTCGTAATATAAAAATCTTCCCGCTTCCAGCCGGAAGAAGCAATTAAATTATCAAGCAACTTGCCGCCGCGCCCGACAAAAGGCCTTTTTAGCTGGTCTTCGGTCGCTCCGGGAGCTTCGCCGATGAATAAAATAGCCGTATTAATATTGCCCTCGCCAAAAACAAGATTGGTTTTCAACGGCAAAGACTTGTCGTTTATCATTCTTTGTTCCAATTCCTGAAGTTTTTCCTTTTTGCTCATAATTCAATTCTATATCAAAAGTGCCCCCATTAGGAATCGAACCTAAATCTTAAGCTTCGGAAGCTCACATTCTATCCATTGAACTATGGGGACAAAAAACCGGATGGCCCGGTTTATAAGAATTATTTTAAAAGCTCCAACTAATCTGGTTTTTTTCTGTCCTTCCAGCACTTTTCCAAAAAGTGCTCTATCGGCCACAAAACAACAAATATAGTAATTGTTAGGACGGTTCCCATGGCCGCCAAGCCGTACATTCCGAAACCGCACGCCATTCCAACAGCCGCAGCTACCCAAATTCCCGCAGCGGTCGTTAGTCCCTGAATTTTATGGTCCTGGAAAATAATAATTCCAGCGCCTAAAAATCCTATTCCTGTAACAATCTGAGCCGCAATTCTTGTAGGATCCGCACCGGCGCTTGTAAAAGCCATCGAAGCAATGCTGAAAAGCGCCGAGCCAAGCGCAACCAAAGCATGAGTTCTCATGCCGGCAACCTTGCGCGCAAAATCTCTTTCCACTCCGATTGCGCATCCCAAAACAACTGCAAAAACTATTCGCTGGAGCAAATCCAACGTTTGTGAATCAATAAAATTAAACATTTTAATTAATCAAAATAAACCGAATCTCCTTCTCTTACTTTATCTTTAGATTTAATTCCAACTTCTTGTCCGGCTTTCGCGCTCTGAATTTCTTTGTGGTCATACTGCATGGATTTTATTTCCTGAGAGAAATCTGTTGTCGCTCCCTGGATAGTAATTTTCTGTCCAACCGAAACAGGCTTGCTGAATTTTATTATAGCCACCTCTATGCCTCCATAATAATGAGTTATCACGCCAACCGGCTTATCGGTCCTAAGCGCCTTGCTCTTTAAAAGTCCAAGTGATTTTAATATTTTCTTTAACATAATTTTTTAAAAATAAAACAACGACCTTTATCCTTTTATATGATTGCCATTAGTTTTTTTATCGGCTTCTATCTCTTTCACAACTTTGTCCAAAAGTTCTTTTATATCGTGCGAATAGCTTATCCTGCCCGGCCCACGATTCATTTTTTTAACTATATCGCTTATTTCGTCAGCCGTTCCGCCCGTACCCTCCAAAATTCCTATTGGCTTATTATCTTCAAAGGCAATAGTAAACTCGTTTAGCGTTCCCATCCTTCCGCATACGGTTATAACGGCATCCGCCGAACGGGTTAATAACAAATTTCTTCCAGAATATTCAAAACCGGTATAAATAATCAAGTCATGATAATCCGTTGGAAGCCTGTATGTCTTAGTATGCGCCGCTTCGGATGCCGCCGGAGAAAGACCGATAACTATTCCTCCTTCTTCTTTTGCTCCTTTGGCAGACCAATAAGGAATACCCACTGTAGCTCCGGTAACCAATACCATTCCACGCCTGGCAATTTCCCGCCCTAATTCCTCGGCTTTTTCCACCGCATCAACTGCACAACAGCCGGTATCCGCGGCTCCGGAAACGCATATTTTATATTTTAAATGCTGTCTTCTGCTTAATCTAGTTATCATATATGGAGATTATATCATAAAAACCAAAAGCTCTAAAAAACCTTTTTTACAGCTCGTAAGGCTTTCCTATTTTTGGAATCTCAGCGCTAATAGCCAAATCATTGACCACTTTTTGCGCCAATGCCGAAGCGGCATCCTCTTCTCCCTGCACTACAAATGTCTTTTTTAGGGATAATCTCATCGCATAAAGCCATTCCAAAATCTGTTTTTGATCGGCGTGGGCGGAATACTCTTCCGCTACCACCACTCGGCAGCGCACCGCCACTTCCTCGCCATGAATTCTAACCTTCTTTTCTCCCTCCTCAATCCTTCTGCCTAAAGAATTCTTAACTTGATAGCCTATAAACATAATTGTGCTTTTCGGATCCGGCAAATAACGCTTGGCATGATGAAGTATCCTTCCTCCCCGCATCATTCCCGCTCCAGCAATAATAACTTTCGGCGGCTTAACATCATTTATCGCCTTGGATTCTTCTGTAGTCAAAGTTTTTCGAAGTCCCGGGAATTCAAAAAGATTTTTATCTCTCATCATTAAAGCTGTGGTTTCTTCATCAAAATAATCAGGATACTTTTTATAAACCTCCGTAATTTTTATGGCCAAAGGACTATCCAAAAAAACAGGGATTTTCGGAACGCGCTGATTTTCCATAAGCTCATTTATTTCAAAAAGAAACTTCTGCGTTCTTTCCATCGCAAAGGCCGGAATTACCAGTGTTCCGCCTTTTTTATTTGTGTCTTCAATAACATCCTCGATAATTCCTTTCTGAGTTGCAGGGTGCAAGCGGTTCCCGTAAGCCGATTCCACCAGGCAATAATCTATTTCTATATCCAAATTTTCTCGTTCTTTAATTATCGGCGCCGGACTATTTCCCAAATCACCGGAGAATGCAATTCTTCTGCCATCAGCCTCAACCACCACTATGCTCGAACCTAAAATATGACCTGCATTATATAAAACAATTTTGAACGGCCCAATTTCCATTTCCTGATGATACGGCAAACCCTCCCATAACTGCATTACTTTTTCTACTTCCTCCATGCCATACAAAGCAGGTTTTTTTAGTCTCTCTGCTTCCTGCAATAAAATATGTTCTGAATCCAACAAAAGAAGATTGGTAAAATCTTTTGTCGGAGGAGTAGAATAAATTTTTCCTTTAAATCCACTCTTAACAAGTTTCGGTAGATTTCCCGTATGGTCAATGTGCGCGTGAGTAATAAAAACAGCCGAAATTTCTTCTGGATCATATTTGAACGGCTTCCAGTTTTGTTCCTCGGTAAAATAACTTCCCTGATGAAGACCGCAATCTATCATTATCTTTGTATCTCCCGACTCTAAAACATAATTAGCACCGCTCACCTCGCCTACGCCTCCATAAAAAGTAAGTTTCATTGTTTTAATTTCCTTTTAAAATCTTTAACGCCGCTCTTATGCGGTCTTCCAAGCTTTTTATATCTTTATCAACTTTAAGCAATGCTGTTTTGGCCTGCTGTTTTGTATATCCAAGATTAGATAAGGCATCAACTATATCGATATCTGTTTCCATCAGGCCGACTAATTCTCCTGATCCCTCATGTTTTAATTTTCCGCGCAATTCCAAAACCGCGCGCTCTGCGGTTTTCTTTCCTACTCCCGATGCCTTAGTCAGTAAATCCGGCTTACCCTCGCTGATAGCCGCAATCAATCTTTCCAATTTATCAACTTTCAAAATATTCAGCGCCGACTTCGGTCCGATACCCGTAACCCCGTTGAGCAATTCAAAAAATTCCAATTCTGCTACAGTTGAAAATCCATAAATTTCAAAAGCGTCTTCTTTTACTATGAAACTAGTGAAAACTTTGGCCTTCCCGCCGATTGCCGGCAATTCCTTCAAAACTTCGGGGGTTGTAAAAATTTTCATTCCAAAACCACCGACTTCCAGCACAAAAAAGTTTTCTCTTTTTAACGTTATAATTCCTTCAAGGCTATATAGCATTTATTTGATTTAAGTATAAAGCAAAACTTGAATTGCGTAAAAATTGACAAAAACGCTCTTTTTAGTCAAAATATCAATAGTTACTTACAATTCGCAAATAAGGTCATACGGAGGTAAAAATGTCCAAGAGCGATGCTTGCTTCACAGTTGAAAAACATTCTAACCTCATAGTCTTTCATACCGAAAGAAGGCTGCTGCCCGCCAAGATATTTATCGAGAGCTACAAGTTCCCGATAAGGCTTGACGATCACGCCGCCCAGGAATCTATTCTGCTAGCCGACAGCCTAAACCGCCTTGCATACGTCAAGGAGCTGACTGTCGAACCGAACAGAATAACGATGAGAATCATTGACCCGTACTTCACCGATATAGTACAGGGCAATCTGGAAACCATCGTTAGATCCTTCCTGGAAACGAAAAGTACCATCGACTCCCTCCTGTCTAAAACCAGGCGGGCGCTCACGACAAAAAGGTACTTTCAGGACATGGGATTAGAGAAAAAGCCGGTCGGAAAAAGCCCAAACTATGTGGCCGTGATCCACACCAGCTTCGCTCCTTCCGACAAGCAGATGAAAGAAATGAAAAAGCAAGTAAGCGCCGTCGTGGAAAAAATCCTCGGTCCTGCTCGTTCGGGAGATGTGATTTTTTCCGTCCAAGGGAAAATAAACCCCGACGTCTAGGCGGCTACCAAGCTTCCGGTCTGCCAAACCGAAAGCAATATGCACCAACGTCCGACCCCGGGCCCCGTCCTCCAACGGGGCCTATTTTTTTATTTATTCTTGACTAAATTCTCCTTTGGCTATAATCTTAAACCCATACAATAATGATTACTAAATCAGCCCAGAAAGCTTACAGGCAAAATGTTAAAAGACGCGCCAAGAACCTTAATGCTAAAAGGGCTTTAAAAGATATTCTCAAAAAGTATAAGAAGCTGGTTTCTGCCGGCGATATTAAAGCCGCTCAGGCCGAACTTCCGAAAGTTTATAAAACTTTAGATAAAGCCGCTAAAGAAAACCTTATAAAGAAAAACAAAGCTTCCCGATTAAAATCCAGAATGACGAAGCTAATAGCGAAGAAAGCAAAATAAAAACTCCCGGATAATATCGGGAGTTTTTATTTACCCAAGCAAACGCTTAGCAACACCTCTTCATAATCCATCTTTCCGCTTTTCACCGCCACATCATAATCGGCAAATTCAATTTTTTGTTTCACCGTAGAATAAGGAGAGGCGGCCATCATGTTAAAAATCATTCCGGGATCTTGGCTCCGCGAAAAAAGTTCTTCTAGTATTGCTAATCTTGCGCCAACTCCGCGAGCCTCGCGGATCCCGTTCAGCGCATCAAAAACATCTAGCGTTGGCAAATCATCAAAATATTTTTTAACGATTTCCTTTGTTATTTTCTTTTCTCCGAGCAAAGACAATTTATCAAGCTCTGTTATAAGGCCCCAAGTATTTCCG
>JAQUPE010000009.1 GCA_028716745.1 Minisyncoccota bacterium | reverse complement strand
TATATACGGTATTGGCTGTGCCGGTTAGGGTGTAGTTATATGATTGAAATAGGCCTATGGCGCTGTTTATTGTTTGGAGATCTGAGAGTCTTTGGGCGTCTCTGGCTTGTCTGTTTAACTCTGTGGGGTTGATTACTAATATAGTTACTGTGGCTAATATAGCTAGGATGCCTAGGACGACTACGAGTTCGACGAGGGTGAAGCTTGCCTGTCCTTTGGCGTGGGAGGATCGATTGCTAGTATTATAAAATTTCATAATTTAATTAAAAATCATTCTATAAAGTTATACCAAAAATATAAAAATTAATTATGGCTGAACTATTCCTCCCTGCCCTACGGTATTATCGTACGGCATAGAAGAATCTGTTGCCGCCGCAGATGTTTTTATTTCCGAAGAAGTATAATTATCAACTGCTTTTACAGAAATATCGCCGATAAGAGGCATGTATTTTCCAACATAAGAAGCTGGCGGAGTAACCTCAATTTGAAAAACTCCTTCGGCTGGCTTATCAACTACGCCCTTGTTTGCTACTACACTGTTAAGCGCCCAAACAACTTCGCGGGATTCTTCATTATAAGAAGGCACTGCCCCGTCGCTGCTTTTAACATTATTTGTAAATCTGACTCCCTCTGCCAAAGCAGCCCGAAGTTCCACATTAACTAAATCGGACGCAAAACTTTTTAAAAACCAATGAATTGTAAAATTAATCGGCTGACCGACGCGCAACGGCAGATCTCCTTTATTTAAAATACCCGAAGCCGCATCTCTGAAATATCCCTTAGTTTCAACCGCCATTGTTCCGGAAACTTTTGTTTCAAGAGTATTCATGCTGAAAGTCCTGCTGGCGGAAACAAATCCCGGCACAGTCGGAGATTCAATCTCGGCATTAACTTTTAATACAAAATTTTTATCTCCAAATCTTTTAATTGGAAACGCGTCCTTTGTCTTAATTTTGAATTTAACAAGCCCGGCGCTATGCGGAGCCAAATAATTCAATTCCGCGGCATTGGAAGAATTCCAAATCAAAGTATTGTCCGAACGGCGAAGCAAGGCATTTGTTTCCAAATTATTAAAATCAAAAAGTTCTCCGACAAGCTGGGCACGAATTGTAACATCGCGAAGCGCCACATCGGTATTATTTATATAGCTCAAAATATAATTAAGCTCATCGCCCAATTTAGAAACATAATTTCCTTCATCATTTAAAGATATGTCCAAAGAAAGCGGAGATTCTGAAATAGACATAACCGTTTCCTTAATTTCAAAGGCATAGCTCTGGCCCCTCAAAGTTATTTTCATTTCCGGCTTGAAAGAAAACTCCGAACCTTCCGGCCCAACAATAGAACCCTTTATAGCAAAATCCCCTTCCGATCCCTTTCTCAAATCTCCCAATTTCCAGACATTATTCCCCATGTCGGGCTTTAAAACAGAACTTATAAATGAAAAATTCGGCGGATATTCCATTCTAAATTCCAAGCCGGAAAAATCCGCTTCCGAAACATTTTTATATTTGACCTCCATTTCAAACTCCTCTCCGCTGAAAACTTTTTCCGGTCCGGCCAATTCCACCGACACTCCCGGCCCCTTCACTGAAATTTCCTTTTCGTCCGATTCCTCAAAATGAGCCGCCAGCGAGGCCGTAGTATAGGCCACCGAAACTTTTATTTTTTGAGCGCTCCCTTCTCCCTTAAGAAAAATTATCTGATAAATTTCTGAGGTCAAGCTTCCTTCGCCAACCGTGCCAAGATCTTTATTCTTTCTCAAATTTCCCTCGCTGCTGCCCACAAAGGCCGCTCCATCCGGCAAATCCACTGTCAATTTAGCTTCTTTAAGCGCAGCTCCCGATTGATTGCTGATCTCCACTGTTAAATCAAATGGAACGCCTATCATTATTTCATTAGGCGCGCCCAAATTTAAATCTAAATTTTTAGTGCCGTAATCGGAAAAAATATAAATAAGCGCCAAGGCGATTATTATAACGGGCACAAACGTTAAAAGCTTTGTTTTTTTAGATTGCATAACTATCAATTAATTTAACTCCCGAAGCGCAATTTTGACAATAGAAGCAAAGATCGTCTGCCGAAAAAATATTGGGTTTTTCTCCATTGCAATGATCGCATCTGGCAAAGGCCGGATCAAACCCAAGCAAGCTCAGCGCTTCCACCATGCTCTTATTTTCCGGTCCTTTTTCCAGCAAATTTAAAAGAAAATTCCACATCGGCAATTCCCTTTGTCCTTCTGCCGATAATTCTTTAACTAATGAAAAAATCCTTACTGTCTCCCCGCTTTTAACTCCGGTCTTAACAGATAGCCCATCAACCGCCAGCGGTCCATTCTTATCTATTATTCTCGCCGTAACTAATTTCAGCGGTTCAAAATGACCGGCCAGCTTAGAAGTAATCTTGCGGGAGCTGGTTATCTTTGCAGAAATTCTGCCGAAATCTTTCGTGTATAAATAAACGCGCGAATCAAATTCTCCCTGATCTATTTTGTCTAAAACAATAGCTTCTGTAACAGCTTCAAACATAAAATGACTATTAATTTATTTTAACACAACATAAAAAGAGCCGTAAGCTCTTTTTTGTTCTTTTGGTGCGCAGGAGAGGATTCGAACCTCCAAGCCCTTGCGGGCGCTACCACCTCAAGGTAGTGCGTCTGCCAGTTTCGCCACCTGCGCTTATTTAACAATATTACCGATATTTAACTAAATTTCAAATATTAAAACAACCTCGCGAGAGGTTGTTTTTATTGAGCGCTTCCCACCTTCTGCCTTGTCTGTTTTCTGGAAAGATCGCGGACATAATAAAGCTTTGAACGAGAAACTTTTTTAGGAGAAGAAACTATGGTAATTTTATCAATTTTTGGAGAATGAATAGGAAAAACTTTTTCCACGCCTACTCCGGCCACTGTAGCTCTGACTGTAATAGTAGCTCCAATTTCACTGCCGTGTTTTCTGGCCAAAACCATGCCCTGAAACTGGGCCAAACGTTCTTTATCCCCTTCCTTCACCTTTTCAAAAACCTTCACAACCGCTCCGGCTTTTATTTTCTTTAATATATCCTCATTTATCATAACTTGGTTATTGTAATATCTAACCGGACCGATGTCAATCTTTAATAATGCCCGTTTTATTGCTATTTTTAATGTATAAATATATGAATCCCGTCCCGAAGAAAAACATCTCCAAAATAGTAGCCGACATCAAATATCCTCAGCTGGAAAGCAAAATACGCCAAAGCTATTTTGTTTCCGCCACTATTTCCCGCCAATCTTCGGAGCCTGCCTCCAAAGCAAAAAAGAATGTTATCAAATTATTGATTGCCCCCATATTTATCAGCTTGATTGCCGCAATTTTTGCATTTAATGCTTTTAATTTTAAAGATAAAGTCTTAGCTTCCGCCGAAATTATTTATGAAGAAGCGATGGCGGCAAAGCAATCAGCCTCGGAACTAAAAACCGAAAAAACTGTTGCGTCTTTAAAAATTATAGATAAAGAAATTAAAGATGTCGGAGACAAAGCCGAGTCTTCCGGACTGCTTGGGCTTTCATCATTAATCGGAAAAATTATTCCGGCTTTTAAAAATATTCCGGCAAGCATAAATACCACCTCTTCGCTAAGCGGAAAAATGCTGGAAATAGCCGAGAGTTTAGATATTTTAAAAAATAGCGGTTTTCAAATGGCAATGAATGGCAAAGGCGAAACTCTAATCAATTTGTTGGACAAGCTTAATGGAGATATAACTTCAGTTGAATCTCTGAGTGCAGATCTTAAAAACCAGACTTGGGATCTTCAAAGCTTAAATCCCAAACTGGCATCTCTTTCGGATATAATAAGCAGCAACTATATTTCTCTAGATTCAAATCTTTATCAAATCCGCGAATTTGTCGGAGCTCTCTCTTCTTTATTAAAATCCGAAAATGCCAGAATTCTTTTAATGTTCCAAAATCCTTCTGAAATAAGACCGGGCGGAGGATTTGTCGGAAGCTTCGGCTATATAACTATAGATAAAGGAGCTATTAAAGAAATAAAAATTGACGATATTTATAATGCCGACCGCCAGCTTACAATAAACCTCGTTCCCCCGCGCGAACTTCAGAATATCACCAGGGCCTGGGGCGCTCGCGACGCTAACTGGTTTTTTGACTTCCCTTCTTCGGCTAAAAAAATTACTTATCTTTTGGAAAATTCAAAACTTTTTCTTGACCAAAATGCTAAATTTGCCGGCGCAATTGCCATCAATACCAATGTTATGGCCGACTTGCTTGATATCATCGGGCCAATCGAAATTCCTTCTTACAATCTAACCGTGGACAGCAAAAATTTTCTTGAAGAAATTCAGTATGAGGTTGAATCCGGCAGAGATAAAAAACCTGGCCAAAATCCTAAAAAAGTATTATCCGTTTTAGCGCCTATTATTATTGAGGAAATCAGCAATTTCACCGAACAGCAGAAAGAAAAGTTTTCTCAAACGATTAAAGAGCAAATAAAAGAGAAGGAAATTATGGCTTATGCGGGAGACTGGAAGCTGGAGAACTTTTTTATAAACAACGGCATAGCCGGCGAAGTTATGGCCCTGCCGGAAGATTTTTCCGGAGATTACCTCGCGGTTGTTGACGCCAATATTTATGGAGGCAAATCCGACGCTTTTATGTCGCAAAAAATATCTTTAAACAGCAAGCTTTTAAGCAGCGGCAAAATATTAAATAATCTTTCTGTTACCAGGACCCACAGCGGACAAAATGAAGAAGATTGGTGGTATCGCTCCGACAATAAAAACTATCTCAAAATCTTTGTTCCGCCCAAATCAAACCTGCTTTCCGTTAAAGGCGATATCTCTCCCGCAACCTACAGCGATGCAATTAAAAAATACAGCGGTATTTCTTACAACTATGCTAAAAGCAAATATCAATACGATTCCGACCTTCAAATGATTGAAAAATCTTCTTCTTTGCTCAGCCAGTTTAATGTCAGTGCCGGCCAAGAATCGGGGAAAAAGTTTTTTGGAATGTGGTTTAATACTCCCGCAGGCGAAACAAGAGTTTTGGAAACATCTTATGAAACAAGCTCTGGGCCAATCCCTGAAAATGGAAAATCGTTTACTTTTGTATTTGAAAAACAATCGGGCGTAAACAGCTCGCTGGAATATTCAATTTCCGCCCCCGATGGTTATCGCTGGAAAGAAAATAACGAATCAGTTTTTAAATTTAATTCCAAAAAAATAAGCTCCAGAGAAATAATAGAGCTTACTTTATTAAAGATTTAAGTTCTTCGGGCAGCTCCGCTTCAAATCTTAATCGCTTACCGTCCGGAGCAGTGAACTCCAGCGATTTTGCGTGTAAAAATTGCCTATCTAGCCCTTCAAGTAATCCTCTTTTGCCTCCATATAATTTGTCTCCCGCTATCGGATGTCCGATAAAAGCCAAATGCACGCGGATCTGATGCGTTCTTCCCGTTCTCGGCGTCACTTCCAATAAAGTAAATTTTTTGTCTTTCAGTTCCAAATATTTCAAAACTTTATATTCGGTAATCGCCTCCTTTCTCATTTTCTCGCTATGGACGCTGCGCTTAACGGTTCCGCTTTTTATTCCTATCGGCTTTTCAATAATTCCCTGTTTGTCTTTTACTTCTCCAAAAACTAAAGCTATGTATTTCTTTTCTATTTGATGGCTCTTAAAAAGATTTTTAAAATATTCATAAGTCTTTTGATTGCGGGGAACAAAAATTATTCCGGATGTTTCTCTATCCAAGCGATGAACTATCCCCGGACGATTTTCCGGATCATCTCCAACGCTTTTAACTTCCGGATAATTTTCTCTTAGCCAGCTGGTTAAATCTTCTTCCCCCTCCCGAGCTCCATGAACCAGCATTCCGGCCGGCTTATTCAAAATCAAAAAATCGCTGCTTTGATAAATTATTTTTGGTATAAGCTTCATGAGTTATAGAAAAATAATAACCTCATAACAATTAAATATAAAGCCCTAAAAACCGGGCAGTAGAAATTCGGCTGTTAAAATTTCGTCTCGCCCATAAGGCGAGACAAGCCGAATTTTCACTGCCCGGAAAACCAAAAACCCCTGTAAGGGGGTTTCGGGTAAGAAAAAGATTGTGAGGGACCTAGCTATTTTGAGGTATTCATGAGGTGGCCCTTAAGCCAAAATACTTCAAAATGTCCAGATCTAATAAATATAACTTACCCCCAACCCCCTTAGGTCACACTATCCCTGATCCCTATTTTTCTGCCTCATAGTCACAAAATAAACGAAAATCGCCCTTACAATATCCCGTATCAGCAACGCCGTAAGGCCAAGCGTTATTAATATGGCCAGCTGAATTATAAAATGAGTTGCCATAAAAGAATTTATTAAGTATTTAAAAATCTCCCAATAACCGCTGTCGGAAACAATAGCTACATTGTGAAGAACCTTGCTTACAAAAACATTCTTGGCAAAAATTTTAATAACAAAAACTGCAACCGCTACCTGCACCAATACCAGCGGAACTATTCTCCTGAAAAACCAGACAAAATAAACCTTTCCCAAAATCTTTGCTTTAAACATCGAATTTTTTATTAATTCTTTTTTCATATTTACATTTCCGTACTTAATTTTTCAAACAGTCTCTTGGCCCTGAAAAGACGCATCTTTAAAGCCGGTATCGATATTTTTTCTATCTTGCAGATGTCCCTGTATGATTTATCCTCCAGATAGTATAACTTCAGTACCCTGGCTAATTGTTCCGGCATTTTGGCTATTACCTCGCTAACCATCTGCTTGGCATCATTTATAGAAGCAAAGTCCTCGCTATTTTCAGAAGGCTTTTCATCATATAAAACCGGATCCAGATATTCGACATTGCTGGACTTTTTTATTTTCTGATAATGGGTAAAAGACGTATTCATCAATATTTTATAAGCCCAGCTTTTAAATTCTATGCCTGCCTGCTTTTTGAAATTTCCGCCATATGTATAAATTTTAACAAAAGCCTCCTGGACTATATCTTCAGCCTCTTCCCTGTTTCTTACAATGCCAAAAACCTTCCTCAAAAAAGGGATTTGATATTTATCTACCAGCTTAGAAAAATAAGACGGGTCGTTCAATGCCAGCCTTAAGATGTCTTCGTCCTTTAATTCATCGTTATCCATTATTTCAAGACTTTATCATAAAAAAACTCCTAAATCCAATACTTGAAAGAAATGAAAAAAATTGATAAATTGTTATAGTTGTCTGAAAATATCTTGCGCGTGTAGCTCAGTGGTAGAGCGCGTCACTGATAATGACGAGGTCCATGGTTCAATCCCATGCACGCGCACGGGCGTTTAGCTCAGTGGTAGAGCGTTACATTGACATTGTAAAGGCCATAGGTTCGATCCCTATAACGCCCACAAATTAATAAATCTTTTATTTATCCTCAAGCTGCTTTATCAAGCCGACGTTGAAATACGTTGTTTTTCCTATCTGACCCCTGTTCTGCTCAAGGCTTAAATTTATATTCAGAACCAAAAACTTAATCGAGCTGATTATGATAAACAAAGTCAGCAAAGACATTAATATTCCTATTCCCAAAAAAGTTAATTCTCTTGTGTTTTTAAAATCTATCATCTTGAAAATACTTGGCCGTTAATAGTTACATCATAATCGAAACCTTTTTTGGTCGCTTCAAAATTTGTAAAGTTAACAAGATATCTGCTTTTTTCAATATCTTTCAAAAAACTGATAAGACTAGGATAAGAAGCCTGAATTCCCATTCTAAAATCAATTGTCCCGGGCTCGCTAACTGTTGATTTTGTTTCATTTCCAAAACTAAAGCCAAAACCCATTTGTTCTTTTCTTGCATAGCTCTCTGTGTCCTTGGCAAAACTGATAACTTCATCGCGGCTCGGCAAAATATTTTCAAGCAAGCTAAAATGAGGCTTTGCCAGCTCATATTCGGAACGCAATGCCGATAAAGAGCTTATAGAATTTGATAAGGTAAGAAAATTAGCTTTCAATAAAGAAATTTTATTAGTCTTATCTTTAATATCTCCCTTAAGCCAAAATATCAGCACTACCACCACTATAATTACTCCCAAATATGGCAACACCGCCGTCATCAATGCTTTGTGAAAAGCAGTTAATTTCATATACCTATATTTTAACACAATCCACTATTTCCAAAAGCTCCCCTCTTAATATGGGTTATAATTTAATTCATGGATTATTTTGAGGAAAAAAATTATAACGCAATAAATATAATAGCCGGATCCGACTACAGAAAAATTGATAAATTAAAGCAAGAAAACGATTCCTGGACTAATATTCTGGGAAAACTTAAAAATAATATAAATCCTGAAGAAAAATGGGCCGATCTTGAAAATGAAGGGGTTCGCCTTATTTTAAAAGAAAATCCGGAATACCCTTCGCTTCTTGAAGAAATAAGCTGGGTGCCATTTGGCCTATATATAAAAGGAAGCCTGCCCAAAGGAAAGGCTGTTGGAATAGTCGGCACCCGCAAAGCGACTTCTATAGGCAGGGATTTTGCCCGAAAAATAGCCAAAGAACTGAGCTCCGCCGGCATTACAATAGTAAGCGGACTAGCAATGGGCATAGACGAATCCGCCCATCAAGGCGCGCTCGATGCCGGAGGGAAAACTGTTGCCGTTATGCCTACCGGCCTGAATAAAATATATCCCGCCCAAAATATAAATCTTGCTAAAAATATTATTGATAGAGGCGGCGCTTTAATATCGGAATATCCTTTTAACTCCCCGACTTATCCGGCAAATTTTATTCAGCGAAACAGAATCATAAGCGGATTAAGTTTGGCCGTAATTGTAATCGAAGCGCCGGAAAAATCAGGCGCCCTGGCTACCGCCAGATTTGCACTGGAACAAAATCGAGAAATTTTTGTCGCGCCGGGCCAAGTAAACCACCCAAACTACAAAGGCTCTCATCAACTGATAAGATCTGGAGCAAGGATTATAACTTCCGCCGAAGAGGTTTTGGAAGATTTAAATATAGAATATAATAAACAAGACCATCAGGCAGCGGAAATCAGCGGAGAAGAAAAAGAAATTTTTGAAATCATCAAGCAAATCGGCTGGCCCGCCCCTATTGACAAAATCTCACAAAAAACTAAAATCGGAATACAAAAGATAAATCAGATAATTACCTTTTTAACCATTAAGGGATTAATAAAATGACAAAATTAGTAATAGTAGAAAGCCCGACAAAGGCTAAAACAATTTCTAAATTTATTGGAGACAGCTATAAAGTTGAATCGTCTTTTGGGCACGTCCGCGATCTTCCAAGAAGCAGGATCGGAATCGACCCTGAAAAGAATTTTGAACTTCAATATGTTACTCCGAGAAAATCTACCAAAATAGTAAATGCCCTCAAAAAACTCGCGGCGAAAGCCGATAAAGTAATTCTGGCAAGCGACGAAGACCGCGAAGGAGAAGCTATCGCCTGGCACTTAGTGAAGGCATTAAAGCTTGAAGACCAGCCGGAAAAAGTAGAAAGAATCGTATTCCACGAAATCACCAAAACTGCTATTGAAGAAGCGCTTAAAAACCCCCGCCAAATAGACCAAAATATGGTAGACGCCCAGCAAGGCCGCCGCGCCCTGGACCGCCTTGTAGGGTACAAATTATCGCCATTTCTATGGAAAAAGATCTTTAAGGGCCTCTCCGCAGGCAGAGTTCAATCGGTGGCCTTGCGCTTAATAGTTGAAAGAGAGGAAGAAATCAAAAAATTTAAACCTGACGAATATTGGCAATTGTCGGCTATTTTAGAAAAAACAAAAAAAGAACTAGAGGCAAGATTAATAAGAATTGACGATAAGACAATCGGCCAGCTGGATATTAAAAATGAAGATGAAATTAAAAAAATAATTTCCGAATTGGAAAGTTCCGATTTTATCGTTACAAAAAAAGAAACTAAATCAGTCAAAAAGAATCCCCTTCCTCCATTTACTACCAGCACAATGCAGCAAGAAGGCGCCAAACGTCTCGGCTTTTCCGCCAAAAAAACAATGATGATGGCTCAAAGGCTTTATGAAAACGGACTCATTACCTATATGAGAACCGACTCTGTAAATCTTTCAAAAGATTCGCTGGTTGTCGCCAAAGAATGGATTTCAAAAAATTTCGGCGAGCAATATGCCGTCGATGCCCCGCGGACATTCCAAACAAAATCACGCTCAGCGCAGGAAGCCCACGAAGCTATCCGCCCAACCGATATAAATAAAAATCCCGAAAATAAAGAAATAAAAGAAAAGGACGAAGCCAGACTATATGAATTAATTTGGCAAAGATTTACGGCCTCCCAAATGCCTCAGGCAATTTTTGATACCGCTCAAATCGATATTCAGGCAAAAAAATATACTTTCCGCGCCAATGGAAATTTATTGAAATTCGACGGATATCTCAAGGTTTGGCCGCAAAACTTTGAAGAAAAAGAATTGCCGAAGCTTGATGAAAAAGAATCTTTGAATTTAGTTAAACTAAATCCTTCCCAGCACTTCACCGAACCGCCTCCGCGCTTCAACGAAGCCAGTCTTATTAAAACTCTTGAAGAATACGGCATCGGCCGCCCTTCAACTTATGCGCCTATTATTTCAGTTATTCAGGAACGCCATTATGTGGAAAAAATATCGGGACGCCTGACGCCAACCGAAACAGGAACATTGGTAAATAAAGTTCTTACAGAAAATTTCCCGGAAATTATAGACATAAATTTTACCGCCAAAATGGAGGAGCAATTGGATGAAATAGCGGAAAATAAGATTAAATGGCAAGACGTAATCCGAGGATTTTATGAGCCATTTGCCAAAATTTTGGAACAGAAATATAAAGATGTTCTGGTTAAAGAAGTGGCTGACGAGAAAACCGATATCAAGTGCGAAAAATGCGGAAAAGAAATGGCTATTAAAATCGGCAGATTCGGCAGATTTTTAGCCTGCACAGGCTTCCCTGAATGCCGCAATACCAAGTCGCTTAAATCCGAACCGAAAAAAATCGGCTTGATTTGCCCGAAATGCGGAAAGGGGGATGTTATAGAAAAAAGAGTTGGCAAAGGAAGAGCGCGCGGAAAAATGTTCTGGGGATGTTCAAAATATCCGGACTGCGATTATGCATCTTGGACCAATCCTCTGCTCCCTCCGCCGGAAAAAAAGTCTAAAGAAAAATCCGAGACTGAAGAAAAAACAGAAACCGAAGAAAAAGAAGTTCCGGAGATTGAGAATATTGAATAAAAAATCCCCGCTCTATGTGGGGATTTTTATATTACGAATTCCTCTTTTGGCTGTTGCGGCTCTTCTAATTTAACTTCTTCCTTTTCTTTAATTAATTTCTGCAAAATTCCTTCTAATTCTTCTTTTGAATAAAAATTAATGGTAAGTTTTCCGCCCTGTCCTTCTTTTTGAACTTTTACTTTAGTTCCTAAAGCCTCTTCAAATTGTTCTTCTATGCGATGAATTTCCGGATCAATTGCCGGCGCCGCTGCAACCGAAACGGCTTCCCCTCCCGAACCTTTAATGCGGCTTCTTAATTCTCGGACGCTTAAATTGCTATGAATTAATTCGTCAAAAACAACCTGCTGCTCTTTCAAATCAGTTACCATTAAAAGCAATCTGGCCTGGCTTTCATTTATATGTCCTTGAGAAACCGATTCTTGAATATGGGACGGCAAATTTAAAAGACGAAGCGCATTAGCCACAACCTCCCTGCTCTTACCCAAACGAACAGCCACCTCTCTCTGAGTCATTCCGAACTGGTCCTGAAGCTTGGCATAGGCGCGCGCCGTTTCTATCGGATTTAAATTCTCGCGCTGAATGTTTTCAATAATCGCCAGCTCCAAACGCTCCCGGTCATTAGGAGCTATTTTAATAATTGCCGGAACTCTTTCCAGTCCCGCTATTTTAGAAGCCATTAATCTTCTTTCTCCCGCAATCAGCTGATATTCCACCTGTGTCCCGCTTTCGGTATGAGTTTCGATTTTAGAAACAACCAAGGGATGTAAAATTCCAAACTCCCTGATGGAATTTGCCAATTCATTAAGCGCCGTTTCATCAAAATTCCGCCTCGGCTGAAAAGGATTAGGCTTAATCTTATTTACCTCTATATGAAAAACCGGGTCTAGTTGTTGTTCTTCCATAATTGATTTAGTTACTATTTACGATTATAATATAAAAAAGTTAAATAAACGAGGGGCAATAATATGCCCGGGTGGCGGAACTGGCAGACGCATACGACTCAAAATCGTACGGGTTACCCCCATGAGAGTTCGAGTCTCTCCCCGGGCACAAACAAAACACTCCGACTGCGGTCGGAGTGTTTTTATTTTCTCTTGACATTTATGACGTTTTATAATACAATATTAATCATTTCCTTGAAAACTTCCTGAGAGGTAAAGCCAAATGAAAGAATTACGAAGATGCCTGAAAGATTCTTTTGAAGCGGTTTTTTTTATAGCGCTTCCCTACAAGGTGCCGCTCGCTTCGCTCGTCTGGTATCTGATAGGGCTCATCCTCTGGGCAATAACCAACTTGATTTCGGTGTTCATGGTAAATTTGATCCTCTTTTTCGTTATATATTTTCTCGTCACGGTTATACTGATAACCACGGGAATGTATAGCGAAATGAAAAAAAACAATGTTTCGGAGGGACAAATTCGCAGCCATAACTTCCGAATATTCTTATGATTATTGCCAAAGCCACTAACCCGCCGGCCAGTTCGCCCAAGCGGGATTTTTTTATTAAAAAAATCAGCCCTTAAGGCTGATTATTTTTTTGAAGTTTTGGAAAAAGCAAACTCGTAATAAAAACGCTTATGAAAGCAACTAATATCCCCCCAACTATGTCTGATGGCCAATGAACGCCGCAAAAAACTCTGGCAAATCCCATTAGTAAAGTTGCAACGCTGAAAACCAATCCCCAGCTGCGATTTTTCATGCTAAACACAAAGAAAACAAACACAAAGAAAAAGGCCATGTGTCCCGAAGGAAATCCATTTACGCTTTCGTGAGCCAATAATGGTTTAAAAGCCAGTGTTATAAAAGGACGAGGCTGGTCTATAAAAAATCTTAAAATTTGAGTAAATAATCCGCGAGATAAAATTAAAGCAAAAGCAATAAATAAAAACTTCAAAATCCTGTTTTCCGGCTTTTCGGTAAGCATCAGCAATATAAAAATTAAAATTATAAAATAACCGGAATAATCGGCCAAAAAAATCATAAAAAGATCCAGAAGGCGGCTCTTGCCGGCAAGATCATGTATTAAACTAAAAAGTTGTTGGTCTAATGGAAACATTAGCGGCGAACAAACGGCAATAAAGCCAAATAACGAGCTCTTTTTATGGCCTGAGCCAAACACCTCTGATGCTTAGCGCAAGTTCCTGTATAACGGGGGTCGATTATTTTTCCCTGTCCGGACACAAACTTCCTGACTAATTCTATGTCTTTATAATCGATTTCTTTTAAGTTTTGAGAGCAAAAAAAGCACTGTTGCATATATTTTAGAATGGCAAATCTTCCGGTTTAATTTCTTCTTCTTTTATTTCTTCGCCGATATCAATAGTCGGCACGCTTTCGACTTTATCCTGTGATGCTCCTGCGTCACGCTGGGCGCCCAACGGCCTCGGTCCCATCTGAAGTCTTTCACATATAATTTCCGTAGTCTTTCTCTTTTGTCCGGCCTTATCATCCCAAGACCTGGTCTGTAGCCTGCCCTCCACTAAAATCAAAGCTCCTTTTTTTAAAAACTGACTGGCAATTTCCGCCTGCTTCCCCCAAACAACAACGCTGTGAAATTCAACGTGTTCCTTGCGCGCTCCAGACTTATCAGTCCAAACACGGTTAGTTGCAACAGAAAAATTACCTACCTGCATTCCCGTTGGCGTACTTCTTATTTGGGGATCAGCCGTTATTCTTCCTAATACAAAAACCTTGTTTAAATTCATAATTCTATTTCAATATTTCTTCTAATTTCTCCGACAATGCTTCGTTAGTCAAAACCGGCTTAGAAGAAGATTCTTCTGTTGTTTTAACTCTTCTTCTTGGCTCTTCTCTTTTTTCTGAAGTCTTATTCAAGATTACGGATGTAACAATTAAAAACCTTAAAACTTTATTATTAAGTTTCAAAGTCTGATTAATTAATAAAACGTCCTCGGCTTTTAATTCAAATTGGATGTAGCCGAAATAAGCAGCTGTGTGCTTTTTAATCGGATAAGCCAATTTTAAATCTGTTACCGGAGATCTAAAAACAATAGTCGCTTTATATTTGCCCAATAAATTGGCTATCTCTTTCTCTTCGGCCGGATCGGTCAATAAAAAAGCCACCTCATAAAGCTTCTGGTCTGTTTCTTTTGAACTCTTTTTAGCCATAATTTTTATATAATTTAGCAAATAAAACCATTATTAGCAAGTCGCGCCTATTTCAGCCCTTCTCCCTCATCTTCGCCCTCTTTTTCGTTTTCTTCCTCATCCTCGCGCATTCTTTCGCCAACCGGAATCAATCTTCCGATAATTACGTTTTCTTTCAAGCCGCGCAAATTATCTGACTTTCCTTCGCAGGCGGCATTGATCAAAACTTTCGCTGTTTCCTGGAAAGAAGCCGCAGACAAGAAGCTTTCTGTAGAAAGCGCAACCTTGGTAATTCCAAGCAAGAGCTGTTCCGCCTTAGCCGGAGTCTTTCCTCTTCTTTTCATTTCGCGATTAACTTCAAAAAACCTGGACTTCTCAATAACTTCTCCGCTAACCAATTCGGTATCGCCGGAATCTTTTATTTTAACTCTTGAGAACATCTGGCGAATTATAATTTCCAAATGCTTATTGTTTAATGCGCCTCCCTGGCTGAAATAAATTTTCTGGACTTCATTAAGAACATATCTTTCCACTTCCTTGCCTCCCTTATATTCAAATATTTCTCTCAAATCCAAGTTTCCTTCGCAGATTTGCTGTCCGCGCGTTACCTGATCATTATGTTTTACATAAATTATCGCCAATTTAGGAACAGGATATTCTGTGATTTTTTCTTTCTTATTCTTTCCGATAGATTTAATCTTAATTACTTTAAGAAGGCCTCTTTCTTCAATACTATCCACTACGCCGTCTTCTTCCGCCATATAAGCTTTTCCTTTCGGAGGACGAGCTTCAAAAACCTCTTCTACACGAGGCAAACCATGCGTAATATCAACGCCTGCCACACCACCGGTATGGAAAGTTCTCATTGTCAGCTGAGTACCAGGCTCTCCGATTGACTGCGCCGCCACGATTCCTACGGCTGCGCCGATCTTTACAGTCTTATTGTTGCCCAAATCATATCCGTAGCACTTAGAGCAAATTCCATACAAAGATTTGCAGGTAATCGGCGATCTTAATTTTATTGATTCAATAGTTGAATTTACAATCTGATCAACCGCTTCTCTGTCTATGGTCTGACCGGCTTTGGTAATAATTTTATTTCCTAATTTAATATCCTCTGCTGCAACCCTGGAAAATAGCTGGCTTCCATATCCGAACTTCTGACCCACTTCTTGTCCATCTTTTCTGGAAACTTCTATTCCTTCTTTTGTTCCGCAGTCTTCTTCTCTAATTGTTACATCTTGAGAAACATCAACTAATCTGCGAGTTAAATATCCGGCAGAAGCAGTTTTCAACGCGATATCGGTTGTTCCTTTTCTTGCACTGTGAGTGTTAATGAAGAATTCCAACACAGTAAGACCTTCTTTATATGAAGATTTAATCGGCAGCTCAATCGTCTCATTTTTAGGATTTGCCACCAATCCCTTCATTCCCATCATCTGAATCGGCTGAGACCAAGTTCCTCTTGCACCGGAATTAATGATTGTATAAATCGGATTGTTCTCGTCAAAAGACAATGGAACCAATTTACTGATTTTGTTTTTAACTTCTTCCCACACGCCTATAACGCGGGACCTTCTCTCCGCTTCGGTCAAAAGACCTTCTTTAAATTGCTGATTGATTGTAAATACTTCTTCGTCTCCCTTTTTCATAATTCCTCCCTTTTCTTTAGGAGCAACCAAATCGCTCATCGCCCAAGTAATACCGGAACGAGTAGCATATTCAAATCCTACCTTTTTAATAGCATCCAAATATTCGGCTGACTTTTCTATTCCATAATTATTTATAATGGAGGCAACCACTTTGGAAATATTCTTCTTATTGAGCGTGTCATTAACAAATTCAAAATCTTCCGGCAAAGCTTCGTTGAAAATAATTCTTCCAACTGAAGTTTCAAGCCCTGTGCTTTTCGGTCCGATTTGAATCAAAGAATTAACTTCTACTACATTCATTTCATAAGCTATTAAAGCCTCCTCGGTTGTGGCAAAAATCTTGCCCTCCCCCTTGCCCCCTTTCTTAATCTTGGTCAAATAATGGCATCCCAAAACAATATCCTGAGTAGGAGTAACTATCGGGTCTCCGGTAGCCGGTCTCAACAAGTTCAAGCTGGAAAGCATTATTTCTTTAGCCTCTCTTTGTCCCTCGTCCGACAACGGCAAATGAACAGCCATCTGGTCGCCGTCGAAGTCCGCGTTAAACGCAGTGCAAACCATCGGAGGAATTCTGATAGCCAAATCTTCTATTAATACAGGTTCAAAAGCCTGAACGCCCAAGCGGTGAAGCGTAGGAGCGCGGTTAAGCAATACCCTTCTATTGGCAATAACTTCTTCCAATATGGCCCAAACTTCCGGAGGAGCCTGATCTATCAAACGATTAGAATTTCTGATGTTATGCGCAAGTCCGCGTTCAATAATTTTATTTATTACGAAAGGCTTAAATAATTCCAAGGCCATTTTTTTCGGCAATCCGCATTGATTGAGTTTCAAATCCGGGCCAATAACGATAACTGAACGGCCGGAATAGTCTACGCGTTTACCCAAAAGATTCTGCCTGAATCTTCCCTGCTTTCCCTTAAGCATGTCCGCCAAGGAACGAAGAGGACGCCTCTGACTGGACATCTGCTGAGCGCCAAAGCGCGCAGAGTTATCAATCAAAGCGTCAACCGCCTCCTGCAGCATTCTCTTTTCATTTATAACAATAACTTCCGGAGCTTTAAGTTCCAAAAGTTTTTTCAAACGATTATTTCTGTTTATTACGCGGCGATAAAGATCGTTCAAATCAGAAGTCGCGTAGCGGCCTCCGTCCAAAGCAACCATCGGTCTCAAATCAGGCGGCAAAACAGGAAGCACGGTCATAATAGTCCACTCCGGTCTCATGTCATTTTCCTGCATGGAAATAACCAATTTCAATTTCTTCAGCAAACGGCGTTCGCTCAAAGGATCTTTTTTAGTTTCCAATTCCTTGCGGATAGATTTTTCTAAATCTTTCAAATCTATTTTTTCAAAAATTCTTCTGAGCGCTTCTGCTCCCGTTCCTGCTTCAAATACATCGCCAAAACGGCGGGCTAAATTATGATAGTCTGTTTCGCTCAGCACCATTCCAACCTCCAAGTCTTCAACTAATTTTTTACCCTCATCCAAACCTGCTTTCAAATCAGCCGCCTTCACCCCTTCCTCTTTGGAAGTTTTTTTGCGTGATTTAAATTCTTTTTCAAATTCGGCAAGCACTCTCTTTCTGTTTTCTTCATTTACCGCAGTAACAATGTAAGCGGCATAATAAATAACTTTTTCTACTTTCGGAAGAGAAACATTTAAGAACAAGCTTATCTTGGAAGGAGCGCTCTTTAAGAACCAAATATGGGCAACAGGCGTCGCCAACTTGATATGTCCCATTCTTTCTCTTCTAACGATAGAGCGAGTAACTTCCACTCCGCATTTATCGCAAACAATTCCCTTATATCGAATTCTTCTGTATTTTCCGCAATAACATTCCCAATCTTTTGTAGGACCGAAAATCCTTTCGGAAAAAAGTCCGTCTTTTTCCGGACGCTGAGTCCTGTAATTTATAGTTTCAGGCTTAATAACCTCTCCATGAGACCACTTTAAAATATCTTCCGGAGAAGCAATTTTTAATTTTATAGCTCTAAGATTTTCCATGTTCTTTTATTCCATCTCTTACTAACTCGACGTTTAACGCAAGAGCTTTAAGCTCGCTTATCAATACATTAAATGATGCCGGTATATTCGGAGCTTTAATCTTTTCTCCCCTAATAATAGATTCGTAAGCAGCCGATCTTCCCATAACATCGTCCGATTTAATAGTCAGCATTTCCTGCAAAATATTTGCAGCGCCAAAGCCTTCCAATGCCCAGACTTCCATTTCTCCAAAACGCTGTCCTCCAAATTGCGCTTTTCCGCCGAGCGGCTGCTGAGTAATCAAAGAGTAAGGACCGATTGAACGCATATGTATCTTATCCTCAACCAAGTGGTTCAATTTCATTACATAAATAACTCCAACAGTAACCTGCTGATTAAACGGCATTCCCGTTCTTCCATCATATAAAGTAACTTTCCCGCTCTCCGGAAGTCCGGCTTTTTTCAATTCTTCTTTTATCTGATCTTCCGTAGCTCCGGCAAGCGCAGGGGTAAGGGCTCTATAGCCAAGAGTCTTAGCGGCCCAGCCCAAGTGAGTTTCTAAAATCTGTCCTAAATTCATACGAGAAGCAACGCCCAATGGATTTAAAATAATATCCACCGGAGTTCCATCTTCCAAATACGGCATGTCTTCAACCGGACGCACCTGTGAAATAACGCCCTTGTTTCCGTGTCTTCCGGCAAGTTTGTCTCCGGCGCGCACTTTTCTGAGCTGCGCGACATCAACCTGAATCCTTCTAATAATTCCCGGTTCCAATTTATCTCCTTTTTCTCTATCAAAAATTTTAATTCCGACAACGCGTCCATTCTTTCCGTGAGGCATAGTCAAAGAAGTATCTTTAACGTCTCTGGCTTTCTCTCCGAAAATCGCGCGAAGCAATTTTTCTTCGGAAGTAAGCTCGCTCTCTCCTTTTGGAGAAATTTTTCCGACTAAAATGTCGCCAGATTTAACTTCGGCGCCGATGCGGATAATTCCCTCTTCATCAAGATTCTTTAATTTATCTTCGGATACGTTCGGTATATCAGGCGTAGTCATTTCCGGACCGAGCTTGGTATCTCTGACATCGCAATAAAAGTCTTCTATATGTATAGAAGAGAATACGTCCCTCTCCGGAACTCTTTCCGAAACGATAATAGCATCCTCAAAGTTGGCTCCCTCCCAAGAAATAAACGATACCAAAAGATTCTGGCCCAAAGCCAAAGCGCCATTATCGGTTGACGGACCATCAGCCAAAACATCGCCCTTCTTCACTTTGTCTCCCTTGAAAACCAAAGGCTTCTGAGAAATACAAGTTGACTGGTTGGATCTCTTAAATTTATTTAATTCATAAGTTACCGGCTTGGAACCTCCTTTAACAACAATGTGTTTTGCATCAACTTCGGTTACTTCTCCGGATTCTTTGGCAATAATTAAATGCCCGGAATCGCGCGCGGCTTTTTCTTCCATTCCCGTTCCAACATAAGGAGCCTGCGTTACAAGCGGAACGACTGCCTGTCTTTGCATGTTTGAACCCATGAGGGCGCGAGTAGCATCGTCATGTTCCAAAAACGGAATTAATGATGTGGCTACGCTGATAAGCTGCTGAGGAGCTACATCTATATATTCAACTTCGCTTCTAATGCAAGTTCCCGGCTCTCCGTTTATTCTTGCTTCAACTACTTCTTCCAAAATTTTTCCTTGTTTATCAAAAACCACTCCGGCGTGAGCGATTTTATGGCGCTCTTCTTCCAATGCATTAAGCCAAAGAACTTTTGATGTTACTACTCCAT
Source organism: Minisyncoccota bacterium (assembly GCA_028716745.1). GTDB lineage: Bacteria > Patescibacteriota > Minisyncoccia > UBA6257 > 02-FULL-45-10c > STD1-84. Next base: position 6,252 of record JAQUPE010000009.1, on the reverse strand, counting down.
TTTTTACAACTGCATAAGGAGTTTCTAAAAATCCAAGTTCGTTTAAGCGCGCAAAATTTGCCAAGTGGTTGACCAAGCCGATGCTGGAACCCTCAGGAGTTTCAATCGGACAAATTCTTCCATAATGAGAACGATGTACGTCGCGGACTTCAAATCCAGCGCGTTCTTTTGTAAGTCCTCCCGGACCCATCGCAGAAATTCTTCTCTTATGCTCAAGCTCCGTCAAAGGATTTGTCTGATCCATGAACTGAGATAATTGAGAAGAAGAGAAAAATTCCCGGACAACCGAGGAAATAGGACGGGCATTAACCAATTGGACTGGGGTTAATTCCTCAATAGCCAATGTGGACATTCTGTCTTGAACAACACGGCGCAATCTCGCGAGTCCTACTCTTAATTTAGTCTGCAACAATTCACCTACCGGCCTTACACGGCGGTTTCCTAAATGATCGATGTCGTCCTCTTCTATATATTGAGCGTTATTCAGCCTTATAATCTCCTTAACGATTCCCACAATATCTTTCAATTCCAAAACGCGGGATTCGCTGGATAAATTAATCCTCTGATTTATTTTAAATCTTCCAACCGGGGACAAATCATATCTGTCAAAACGGAAAAACATCGCCTCTATCAAGCTTTTTGCATTTTCCGCCGTAGCCAAATCCCCCGGCCTGATTCTTTTATATATTTCAATAAAAGATTCGTCGGTTGTCTTGGCTGAATCTTTTTTAAGAGTAGCTTCTATATAGCTTTTTTCTTCGGCATTAAAAGCAGCCAAAATTTCTTCGTTTGTTTCCAAACCGAAAATTCTCAAAAGGTCGGTTACCGGCGCTTTTCTTTTTCTGTCAATTTTAACTCCGATAAGTCCATCTGATTCTGTTTCTAATTCCAGCCAAGCTCCGCGGTTAGGAATAACTTTCGCTCCGAAAAATTTTCTTCCGCGCCAAATAGATGAAGTAAAATAAACTCCGGAAGATCTGATGAGCTGTGAAATAACAACTCTCTCAACTCCGTTGATGATAAAAGTTCCTCTGTCGGTCATCATCGGAAAATCTCCGAGATAAACAACCTGTTCTTTTTGCTGCTTGGTTCTTTTATTTAAAAGTTTCAGTTTTACTCTTAAAGAAGCCTCGTAAGTAAGGTCTTTAAAACGGGCATACTCTTCATCGTACTTAGGTTCGTCAAAATAAAAATCTCCAAAATGGAGTTCCAATTCTTTTCCCGCATAATCTTTAATGGGAAAAACCTCTTTAAACAATTCTTTGACTCCTTCCTTAAGGAACCATTTATAAGAAACTGTTTGTATTTCCACCAGGTTCGGCTGCTCAATGAGAGAGCCGGGGTGTTTTGAAAAAAGTTTAGTAGGTATCTTAGACATAGAAACAAAAGCCAGGCGAACTCCTTACCGCTTGGTTTTTAACTAATTATTTTGTATTTAAATATTTAACACTATTTTGGTTGTGTTCGTCAAGTGTTTTCGAGAAAATGGTCTTCTTCGTTACAGGATCTGACAAATAGTATAAAAACTCCGATTCTTTGGGATTTAAGGCTGCTTCTATCGCATCTATTCCCGGATTGCAGATTGGAGTCGGCGGCAAACCTTTGTTTAGATAAGTATTATACGGAGATTTTAAAGATAAGTCTTTTCTGGACAATGTTAAATCCTTACAATTTAAATAAAGACCTGAACATTTATTATATACCAAAGTCGCATCCACTTGCAAGGCCATGCCAATCTTTAATCTCTTATACATAATTCCGGCGGCTATTTCCCTGTCTTCATTGTTCTGATCGGGAATTTCTTTTTCAATTATTGAAGCAATAATCAAGATCTGCTCAGGTCCTAAAACTAATTTTCCTGCCGTCCTTTTTTGATTTTCAAGAAGCGGCCAGGCTTTTTGTTCAAAATTATTCAAAAACTTTTTTACCGCAATCTCCGGCTCAACGCCTATAAAAAATCTATATGTGTCAGGAAACAAAAATCCCTCCAAGCTTTTTTCCGATTTCAAAAATTCATATTTGCCTTTAAGTTTTTCTATGCTGATTTTCTCCAAAACTCCGCTTGATAAAATTTCCGCGCTGCTCAGCCTATAGCTTATGTCTCTCAGAGACAGGCCTTCTTGAATCACAACTACTTCTTCCATCTTTGGCCCGTTAACTAATTGGCCGATAATTACCGGCGTAGAAGAAGCTGAATTTAAAATATATTTTCCCGGTTTTAATGCATGCGCCGAGCCGGATATTATGGCATAAGTCTTAAACGCCCAGGAAGATTTTATTACTCCGGCATCACTCAGCTGCCACGCTATCATTCTAAAGCTTTCTCCTGATTTAATTTCTATATTTTTCTCTAAAGAAATTTCTGTTTTCGCTTTTAATGAAAACAAAAAATGGCCGATGCCAATTCCCAAAACTATAAAAGCGATAACCGCCCAATAAGGCCAAGATTTCAACATATTAATTAACGAGATCTAACAATAATGCTTTGAATTATACCGATGATAAAAGAAGCCGTCAATATTTGCGATCCGCCATAACTGAAAAAAGGGAAAGGCACACCGACCACCGGAAAAAGACCGACGCTGGAACCGACATTTAAAACAAAATGAGAAAGAAACATTACTGTTGATCCTAAACAAAACAATTTAAAAAAATTATTTTCGCTTATCAGTCCAATCTTAATAATTCTTGTTAAAAGAACCAGGAAGGCCATAATGGCCAGAACTCCTCCAAGCAGTCCCCACTCCTCAATAAATGAAGCTAAAATAAAATCGGTATGAGCTTCCGGCAAAAAACCAAGCTTCACCTGCGTGCCTTGGCCAAACCCTTTTCCCAGAATTCCCGCTGATCCAATGGTTATTTTGGATTGAATAACGCTATAGCTAACGCCCAGCGGATCTCTTCCCGGATGAAGAAAATCCAAAATCCTGTCCTTTTGATATTCTTTCAAAAAACTAGTCCAGCCCAGCGTCGCTACAATCGCAAGAATTATTAGAGCTATCAGCAAATGTTTCCATTTAATTCCGCTGATTAATAAATATCCAAACCAGATTCCAAAAAGAATAAGAGCCGAACCCAAATCCGGCTGTATCATAACGAGCCCGGCCGGCAAAGCGAAATAGGCAAAAGATAAAAATAAATTTTTAACGCGAGCCACGCCTATGTGCGCCTTCGCCCAAAACCAAGATAAAACAATTATTAAAATAAGTTTTGCAAACTCTGCCGTTTGAAACTGCAGCGGTCCAAGCGTCAGCCATCCTTTTGTTCCGCGAATTGCCGGAGCAAAAAAGTAAGTGAATAAAAGCAGGGCTAGAGAAAAAAAATAAGTTGCAAAAATTACCCAGCGATAATTCAAAAATGGCCTCCAATCTATTTGAGAAGCCAAAAACATAACCGTTAGACCGATGCAATACCAAATCAGCTGGCGATAGAAAACTTCTTTATTTCCGTAAATTGAAAGAAAGCTCGCGGCAGCCAAAAATAAAATAGCCGCATTTAATATCCAATCAAGATTTTTTAATCTGCTTAAAAAATCCATTATCTTTTAGTTTCTATATAAGATTTAGTGCCCTTCAAATCAACCTCTTTATTCAAGCTGGGATTTATGGCATTAACAAGGAAATAAAAATTCTTCTCTTCAAAGGGCTGGATATTTTCCATCTCTGTTTTTCCGACTCCCAGCGCCTTTCCTTTCATATCTACTAAAATTGCATTCACAACAATTTTTGAAATTTCATAACCCTTATCGTTTTTAACAAATCCGCTGACCGCAAACACGTCTCCGGATTTTTCTGTTTTTAATTCCATAGGCAATACGGGCATATCCCATCCTTCAGATTTTTTCTTCCACTTAATATCGGAAAAAGTTACTTCGCTATTTGTAATAATTTCCCCCCCAACGTCAATATTTGCTTCAACTAAAAGCTTGGTCTCTCCGGCATAAATAAAAGACTCCCTTTCAATAGTTTTTAAAATGGCTCCTTTCCCGTTATAAAAAATCGCAAAATACTTAAAACTTTCCGCTCCATAATCTTTATTAGGATTTTTGATTTCTAAAACAAAAGACGATGGACCTCCATTACTGGATGGAAACGATGCGCCCTTTACCGTAAAGGGGCTTAAATTTTTAATTTCGCAAGATACGCAAGATCCTCCGCAATCAATTCCTGTTTCCCCCTGATTTTGAATGCCATCAAAACAAGAAACTGTACTGGTGGAAAAAAGCGATTTAACGCCGTATCCAACAGCTCCAATCACAAAAATAAATAAAAAACCGTAAATAAATTGTTTAAGCAGTCTAGGCATGTTTGTATTATAAACTAACTTCCCTAAAAATAAAAAATCTCATGGCGGGGCGCTATGAGATTCCTTACTGTTAGCGAACTGTCGTTGGGTTTTTAGGCGGGATCCCGGTAGGTACAATCCGCAAATCTATTTATACCGCTTTCGCCACGAGCTCCCCGAGCGTTATCTTCTTGCTCGAGTCAATGTGCAGCTCGCCCCTCTTCATGAGCCTGGAGAAGCTCTCCGCTTCCCCGAAGCCATCGCAGTCGCACGAGGCCGTCACTTTCGCGTTCGGCTCATGCATGCGTTTGAAGAGAGCACACAGAGAGGGCAGGCTCACGCCGTCGATACGGATCACCAGATGCTTTCCGCACCACGGGCAAACCATATCTCTGGGTCCTATTACCCGCTTGTGGAACTCCACGAAATCCTCGATGCGCCACAGAATCCTTACCATCCTGAGAATTTTCTCTTTCATAGCGATTTCTCCTCTTTCCAGAGTCCTACCTCGCCTTTTATATATTAACAGTTCGTTTAATGTTTAAAGTTAAAGAACATCTTTTTTGATAACCTCCTTTGATTATCAATATAAAAGCAGTATAGCACATTTTAGCTGTTTTGTCAATATAGCTAAAAAACAAAAAACCGCCCATAAAGGCGGCTCTTTGAAATTTTCTCCAGTGAATTCCAGGCGAATCCTACTTTCTCATCCGCCGAAGCAGATAATATCATCGGAGCTATGTGCTTTCACTTCTCTGTTCGGAATGGGAAGAGGTGGGACACACATAACTTAATCACCAAGAAATCACTGGAGAAAATTATTTTAGACTTATCCATACATATTTATATGGAATAAATACTGGCTTAAGAGGTCAGAAATTTCTTATGCAAAATTTCATAAAAATCTTTTGATGTAATCGCAAAATTATATAAAACCTTACATAAGAAAAAATCGGTCTATTAGTATTACTCGACTAAACGTATTACTACGCTTACATCTGTAACCTATCAACCTGGTAATCTTCCAGGGACCTAACACATAATCTCAGGTGGGGCTTCGTGCTTAGATGCTTTCAGCGCTTATCCCTTCCGAGCAATAGCTACCCAGCACTTCAGTTGGTACCAAAGCTGGCAGACCAGAGGCTCGTTCAACCCGGTCCTCTCGTACTAGGGTCGACTTCCTTCTTGTGTTTATGAATCTTGTTCAGATTCTCGCCTACAACAGGTAGAGACCAACCTGTCTCACGACGGTTTGAACCCAGCTCACGTGACCTTTTAAATGGCGAACAGCCATACGCTTCCCACCTTCTCCAGCGGGGCGCTAGGACGAGCCGACATCGAGGTGCCGAGCTTTGTCGTCGATAGGGACTCTCGGACAAAACTAGCCTGTTATCCCCGAGGTAACTTTTAGCCGTTGTCTCCTGTCTTTCTAAAAAGAACAGTCGGGTCGCTAAATTCTACTTTCGTATCTGCGCGACTTGTAGGTCTTGCAGTCAAGCCAGCTTTTGCTTTTACGCGTCCAGTCCGATTTCCATCCGGACCAAGCTGACCTTAATAAACTCCTCCAGTACTCTTTTGGAGGATAATGCCCCATTAAAACTGCCCATCAGGCACTGTCTCCGATCGTTTTTGCCGACCGAGTTAGAATTTAAAATTTGAAAAATGGCTGTTTCATTGTCGAGTCCACCTGATCCGAAAACCAGGTTTCAAACCCTCACCACTACGCTACGTATCCAAATCTTAAAGCCAATACCAAACTACAGTAAAGCTCTCGGGGTCTTTTCGTCCCGTTGTAGGTATCCCGCGTCTTCACGGGAATCGCAATTTCACCGAGCTCATCGTTGAGACAGTTCCCCGATCATTACGCTTTTCATGCGCTTCAGAACTTACCTGAAAAGGAATTGCGCTACCTTTGGACCGTTATAGTTACGGCCGACATTGACGAGGGCTTCGGGCAGTGAGCAATAC
>JAQUPE010000008.1 GCA_028716745.1 Minisyncoccota bacterium | reverse complement strand
GTCTCCGCCTCCTCCAATCTCGAATCTGGTGGTGGTTGCGCCTCCGTCGTTGGTGGCGTTGTCTGCGAGGAATTTAGCTGACTCTATGCCTGCAGATAGGGCCCAGGAGCCTTTGACGTATGTATAGTAGAGTCCGCCTGTGGCTGTGTTGGTGGGGTCTATAGGCAGAGCTGCAAATAGAGATCCTGCTGAGGTTTGGACTTGGGTGAAGTCTACGGGGATCCAGCCTGTGCTATCTATCTTTCTGTAGTTGGTAGCTGTTTTGCAGGCATAGGTCCATCCTGCTGGGAGGGCTGGGAGACCTAGGTCTGAGCAGTTTGCTTGGTTGCTGGGTAGAGATATATATACGGTATTGGCTGTGCCGGTTAGGGTGTAGTTATATGATTGAAATAGGCCTATGGCGCTGTTTATTGTTTGGAGATCTGAGAGTCTTTGAGCGTCTCTAGCTTGTCTGTTTAACTCTGTGGGGTTGATTACTAATAGAGTTACTGTGGCTAATATAGCTAGGATGCCTAGGACGACGACGAGTTCGACGAGGGTGAAGCTTGCCTGTCCTTTGGCGTGGGATTGAGTTTGGCGAACTAAATTTTTAAAATTATATTTAAACATTAATTTATATTTAAATTATATTTTAAAAATTTATTCGTATCTCAATGCTTCAATCGGATCTTTATGCGCAGCTTTTTTAGCTGGATATAATCCGAAAACTAATCCTACTAACGCCGAAATTCCCAGTCCCATCAAAGCCGCCGAGAGCGGAAAAGTAAAAGACCAATCAAGATTTGCAAACTTGCTCAAACCAATTGCCGTCAAAAATGAAAGAGAAGTGCCTAAAGCAATACCTATGAAACCTCCCATCGCCGTGAGAGCAACCGATTCCAGTAAAAACTGATTTAATATGTCTTTTTCAGTAGCGCCCAAAGCTTTACGCAAACCGATTTCCCGAGTTCTCTCGGTTACAGAAACAAGCATTATATTCATAATTCCCACTCCGCCTACCAGAAGAGAAATTGCCGCCACTGCCGCCAAAAATAAAGTCAGAACGCTCATGACAGACGAGACCATTTTTATCCCATCAGCCTGGCTATTAACTTGAAAATCATCTTTTGCCGGATCAGTAATATTATGAGAATTTCTAATCGTAATTTTAATATCTTCAACGGTCCTGGCTACGTTAGCCTCCGTGTCGGCCTCTATAATAATATGATTAAAATATTTTACTCCTAAAATATATTGCTGGGCTGTTGTATAAGGAATAATAACCGTATTATCAAAGCTTACCAAGCTTCCGGCTCCTTTTTTCGGCAAAATTCCGATAATTTTAAAATTCTTTCCCTTAATTTTTATTTTTTCCCCAAGAACATCTTCGTTATTGGCAAAAAGATCTTCTTTAACTTCCGCTCCGATAACAACCACATCCGAAAAACCTTTTACATCTTCATCGCTTAAAAATCTCCCTTCATCGGGAATCATATTATACATACCGGTAGCAAGCTCTGTTACTCCGTAAAGCGTTGCCCGATATGTATCATTTCCATAGGCCACGCTCTCGCTTCCAAAAACCATCGGCATGATTCCGTTTAAATGAGGAACATTGCTTTTTTTCTTCAGTGCATCAACGTCTTTTTGTTTTAACGAATCGGAAAACATGGACAAAAAATCAGTCGGTCCCTTAGGTTTTCCTCCCGGCGCTATTTCAATAACCTTGGAGCCAACCTGCCCCTGAATCTGGCTCAATATTAAATTCTGCGCGCCTTCACCAAGCGACATAACCATCATTATCGCCGTTATGCCGATAACAATTCCCAAAATAGTCAGCGCCGAACGCGACTTATTTGTTTTTAATCCCCTAGTGGCGGTTTTGAATATATAATGGAGCGTCATAAATTATTTTATAAAATGATTTTTTGCCTCATGCCGATGTTCAACTTTTCTATCGCTATCCACTTGTCCATCCAAAATATGAATTATGCGCTGGGCATGCTCCGCCGTATAAGTTTCGTGAGTTACCAAAATAATTGTATGTCCTTTTTCCTCATTAAGACTCTGAATTATTTCCATCACCATCTGACCCGATTTTGAGTCCAAATTTCCGGTCGGTTCATCCGCAAAAATAACGTCCGGCTTTAAAATTAAAGCACGCGCAATCGCCACCCTCTGCCTCTCTCCTCCAGACAGCTGAGATGATTCATGATTCAACCTATGAGAAAGACCAACGGACTCGATGGCTTCCAATGCCAGCTTATCCCAATCTTCTTCCGGAACATCAGAATATAAAAGAGGCAATTTTACATTTTCCAAAACAGTAGTGCGCGGGAGCAAATTAAAAGTCTGAAAAATAAACCCCATATCTTTATTTCTTATATGCGCTGCCTCGTCGTCAGAATATTCGCCTATGGATTTTCCGTTAAAAATATATTTTCCTCCCGTCGGTCTGTCTAAAAGACCTAAAATATGAAGAAGGGTTGATTTACCCGAACCCGACGGACCCATTATCGCCACAAACTCTCCTTTTTTGATATTAAAAGAAACGCCGTTCAAAGCCGGCGTTTTCACTTCATCATCCGAATAAATTTTTTCTAAATTATTTATTTCAATTAATTCCATAATTAAAGAGAAGTTATAACAGCCTCTCCCTCGCTGAGCCCCTCTGTAATTTCAACGTTGCCGTCAACTCCCCGCAAACCAGCTTTTACTGATTTTTCCACCGCCTTACCATCCTCTAAAACATTGACTGTTTTACTGCCATTGCGGCCAATTACGGCTCTCTGAGGAATAACTATTACGTTTTCCGCTATGGCCGTAACTATATCCAGATTAGCCGTCATTCCGGACTTTATTTTTTCATCGTCATTGGTAAATTGCAAAGTTATTTTATATGTCGCCACTCCTTCAATTAATTTTTCTGCCGGATCAATTTTTATAACCTTAGCTTCAAAAACAATTTCGCTGCCATAAGCATCTAAGGTTATTCTGGCGATATCTCCAATTTTTATCTTGGCTATATCAACTTCCGGAACATCAGCCTCAACTTCAAATTTTGATTTGCTCATCACAGAGACAACATTTTCGTTTGCCGCAACAATTTCACCGGTTTTAATATCCACATTTGTAATTATTCCCGCAATTGGAGAACGCAAAACTGTTTTGGCAACCTGAGCCCTATAATTTCTGACATCAGCCGCCGCTTTTTCAACATTCGCCTCCTGAGCGGTAATTTGTTCCGCAACCGTGCCTGCTTTTTTCAAATCAAGCGTAGAGCTTTCATTTCTCCAAGACTCTTCGGCCGAAGACAAAGAAATATTTGCCGTGCTTACATTGGTTCTCGCCGCAGCCACATCGGCCCTCCATGCATCTAGCGTCGTCTGAGTAAGAGAATTTGTAACAAAGGCGCCGCTAAGAACCACAGCAGCTTTGTCCAAAAATTGGGCAACTTGGTTAAGATTGTTTTTCGCCGTACTAATATAAGATTCTAAATTACTATCAACATTTAAATTATCCAAAGAAGATTCCCATGCAGTTAAAATTCCTTCTATATTCATCCTCCTTGTTTCTATGTCATTTTTTAATAAAGAATTTCCCACCGTAAATCCAATCGTGGGAGAAGAGCTTCTTGGGCTTCCAAAAAACTGATCTACTTTATTTCTAACAGCGTCGTCTGATTTGGTATAAGAATCATTAATCCTATCTATCAAAACCTTTTTAGAATTTTCTGTTTTTGTTTCTTGAAGCTGTATTTCTTCTTGGCGCGTTCCCTTCTTCAATTCATCCAGTTCGGCCTGCTGTGATTTTAATACCGCCTCATAGCTCATCAGCTGAGCCACAACATCTTCGTTTTCTATCTGCGCCAATACTTGACCCACCGCAACTGTGTCGCCCACCTTAACGCTAACCCTTGAGGCCTTGCCTGTTTTTTCAAAAGCCAAATCAACATTTTGAGCAGGCTTAACCCTGCCAGTCACGCTAACCTCTTGAGTTATATTTCCCCGCTCAGCAAGAACAGTTTCATATTTTGATGCCTTATTCCCGCCAAATAACAAATAACCGCCGCCTATTACGACTACTGCAATTACCGCTATAGCCCAGGGTTTTTTTATAAGAGATATTATGTAAGACATTGTTAATATTTTAACATACTAATATCCTTCGTCTATATAAAAAATCTAATAAATCATAAATAATTCCCTTCATTGACAAAATCATAATAATCTGCTATAATGTAAACAAGTTCTAAAACATTTTCATAGGAGGCAGTATGAACGAAGAGACTACCAAAAAGTGGCTGGCCATGTGCATCGACAGAAAGGACTGGGACAAAGCCGAGATCGCCGCGATGGAACTTTCAAACCCGGGAAAAACCCAGGCCATGGATGACCTCTGCCGCGTGTACGTAGAGCAGGGTCTCCTGTTCAAGGCGATTAAGATTAAAAAGATCCTCGGAAGCCAGAGCCTGAGCGACGCCGAACTGGAAACAATCTGGCGCGCGAACATTGAGGCGCACGACTACGTGACATCCAGGGAAGCACTCAAGCTGCTTCCCACCGCCAAGCAAACGGCCCTCGAAGCCACGATACTCCAGCACCACCGCTAAACCAAAAAGCAGCGGCATAGTCAGCCGTGAGACAGTTAAGGGCACTTGCGTCCATGCGACCGAATAGTGTTCCCCTGTCCGATACCTGCTATCCAAGACTCCGAAAGGAGCGCCACCTACCCAGGTGGTTTTTTAATTTAAAAAATAATTTTAAAATTCGTAAACTACATCCTTTCTCTCCACCACCACCTTCCAGCCGGCGCGCTTGGCATAAGTTAAAAGCTTCTGATTGGGATTAAAACAAATCGGATTTTCAACATTTTTTAAAAGAGCGATATCCGCTTCGGTATCTCCCACCCCGATTGAGCCCTTTAAAGTTAGATTTCCTTTTTTAATCGCCCGATTTAAAATTTTTTCTTTATCAGAAATTTCATCTTCAAAAACAATCTTTCCGGTAAATTTTCCTTTTTTATCAATGTCATATATTCGTCCATAAACCTTGTCGAAGCCCAATGTCCCGCAAAATTCATCAAGAATTATTTTAGGAGAATTTGAAACCGCCAAAAGATAATATCCCCGTCTTTTTAAATCTTTTACCAAATCACGGGTATATCTATATACTCTATTTTTATGGAAATCTGCCGCCTTTTTAGCAACAGATATAAATTTCTTATGTTCCGCGCCTTTTATATTTTCCATATATGCCTTAACCACAGCGCTAATATATTTTTCATAAGAATCTTTTCTGTCCAGCCAATTTTTGAAGGCATGCTCATAAATTTTTCTGACTCTCGGCTTGAAAATACCCGCCTGAATAAGCGCGTCTGTAATCTCGATGAGCAAGCTGGAACGAAAAATTGTTCCGTCTATATCAAAAACCGCAAATTTCTTTTTGACCATTTTTGTTCAAGAGCGAAGCGATTGATTACAAAAATGAGCATCCCGCCGAAGACGTGGATATTCATATCGCTATACCCTTATCTATATTCTATCTTAAAAAATCTTTTATTACTTTTTCTGTTTCACGCACATTCTTTACACCCATCAATTTTATCCTTAATTCTTTAGCTCCCTCAAACTCCCGGCAATATGCCGCAAAATGTTTATACATTTCTTGAAAGTGTTTTTTGCCCTTAAATAATTTTTCAAATAATCTTGCGTGTTCCGACATCGCCCTCATCCGTTCTTTTATAGACGGCTCTTTACCCGAAAAAAACCATGGATTCCCTATTAACGCTCTGCCCACCATCACGCCATCAACGCCGGACATTTTTATTTTCTTTTTTGCATCTTCCAAATTTTTAATGTCTCCATTTCCAAAAACCAGCGGCCTATTTGCCGATGAATCATATTTTTTAACTATATCCACCGCTTTTGCTATTTCATCCCAATGCGCCGGCGGACCGGATTTTTCCTGGCGAGTTCTGCCGTGAATTGTAATTAAGGCGGGTTCTGTTTCCAATAAATATCCCAGCCAATCTTTTAAAATATTAGTTTTATATCCCAATCGTGTTTTTACGGATACGGGCAGCTTTCCCGCTCCCCGCTTTGTCGCCAAAATAATTTCCTGCGCCAATTTAGGATCCTTTATAAGCGCCGCGCCAGCACCCTGCTTTTCAATCTTTTTATGCGGACAGCCCATATTTATATCTATTCCGTCAAATCCCAGCTCCTGAATTAATAAAGCGCTTTTATAAAAATTCTCCGGCTTGGATCCAAAAAGCTGGGCTACTATCGGCTTTTCTTTTTTGCTATATTTTAAATCCGCTAAAAGTTTCTTTCTTCCTTCTTTTGAACAAAGCCCATCGCACGAAACAAATTCCGTCCAAATAACATCCGGTTTCCCGTATTTAACCATCATTAAACGAAACGCCTCGTCCGTCACTTCCGACATCGCCGCGGACGCAAAAATCGGCTTTCTAAGTTTTTTCCAAAAATTTCCCATAAAATATCTCTAATAAAACCTGTATATTATATGATAATTGTATCATATAGTATACAACTCCAATTTTTATTTTGTAGCATTATAAAGTGCCAAAATTTCCGCAGCGGAAAGAACACGATTGTAAATATGAACGTCATCGATATGGCCGTTAAAGTAGCCCCATGTTCCATTCGCAATATGCAAGGGATTATTATTTTCATAGGTAGGAACATATACGGCAAAAGTTCCCGATTTTACCAACTGACCATTATAATATAATTCCGTTTGGCTGGTGCTAAAAACATGAGTGGCAGCTACGTGATACCAGGTATCATTACCAAAACCTACGGCTTGATTGATAAGATCGGCATAAAGCCCTTTATAAAATCGGATGTTATTTTGCCAGTCTATTGTCAAAGCGTAAGCGGTTTGATAACTGCCAACATTTTCTGCCACCTTAACAATTCCATAATGGGAAGAACTTACCAGATTTTCCGGATAAATCCAAGCGGAAATTGTAATGCTTCCCGTAATTTTTAAACTTGCGTCAGTTCCACAATTTACATAATCATCCGTCCCGTCAAAAGATGCTGCATAAGAACCTACTTTGGCTGATCCGTAAGTAGCGTGATTAGTCAGCGTCCCCGTATTCCCATGTCCAGATGCGTCATATGCAGACGTGCCTGTTCCTTCATCAAATTTCCAATATCCCACCAAGGATAAATCTCCTGAGTTGACGGGGTTGATGGAGAGATCTGTGCCTTTTTCATATAGTTCGGGATATCTGCCTCCGTCTGTGGATGAGGAATCTGATCCTCCTCCCATCTTGAATTTGTCTGATTCTAACGAAGCGGTCATTTCCCATGAACCTCCGGTCATATAGGTATAGTATTGATATCCCGTATCATCGTTAATAGGATCTATAGGTAAAGCAGCAAACATCTGACCTACAGATGTGGAGACAGAGGTGAAGTCTACGGGTATCCAGCCTGTACCGTCTGTCTTTCTGTAATTGGTAGCTGTCTTGCAGGAATAGGTCCAGCCATCAGGCAGGGCTGGGAGAGAATAGGTTCCGCATGTGGAGGAGTTATCGGGTAGAGATGTATATACGATATTAGCTGTTCCGTAGCTTGATCCCTCTACGGATCTGTACATGAGTAATGCCTTATTGATGGATTCCAGATCCGATAGCCTCTGTGTATCCCTTGTTTGTTTGAATAGCTGATCCGGTCTTATGACTATTACTGTCACTGCTGCTAATATGGCTAGGATGCCTAGGACGACTACGAGTTCGACGAGGGTGAAGGAGTCTCTACTTTTAATTTTTAATTTTTCTGACATAACTTCTTAATTTTTCAATTGTCTGATCATAAGTTTCTTTATCAACCGGATATGGCGTAGCATCTTTTCCGCCGTGCGCAAATGAATATCTCGCCGGATCTTCATAGGACGGCTTGGCGCCATAAATAATTTCCGACACCAAGGCTAATGCCCTAATAGTTTTTGGCCCCACTCCTTCCATCGCCAATAATTTTTCATAATTTTCCGGCTGCCTATCGCATAATTCCCAAAGAATTTTTTCCAAGTATTTGCTTTTGGAAAAATTTTCTTGAATAACCGGATGGTATTTAAATTCCACATTTTCCAAATTCATAAATTTCAATCTCTGCTGCCCCACCGAAATTTCCGCCATCTGAGAGAGCGGAGAAGAATATTTTCTTAATAATGTAATGTCCTTCATTAATACATTAAAATTCTGCGATACCAAATCAGTGCTGATTTTCCTATTCTTTCCGCTTTCCTCTGCGGTCATATTCAAAACATTTTCCATTTTTGACTGACTGGCAATTCCCGAATGCGGTTCATTAATCAAATCTTTCACGCTCTGCGAATGCCAATGATATCTCCGCGCCGTTCCTTTATCAGCATTCATTCCCTGCTGAACGACAGTCCAAGCTCCGCTGTCCGTAAAGAAAAAACTGTGATGATAAATCTGAAATCCGTCCTGAACCAAAGCCGAATCAACTTTGGCAGCCATTTTAGAATTATAAGCCAAAGAATTTACTTTCTCATCCGCCAACCCCAGCCTGTCTCCCCAATTATTTATTTCTTCCGGGGTCCGGCGGGATGTTTTTCCCTTGCCTCCGCATATATAAATTCCCAAATCTTTTTCCCTGTCGCGGACTGCTTCTTTAAGGGCTGCGGTCAAAATAGTGGTCAATCCCGATGCATTCCAATCAAAGGCCAAAACCGTTCCTAAAGATTGAAACCAAACCGGATCGCCAATCCTTTTGACAAATTCTTCGGCTCCTTCTTCGGCCACAATCACCTCAATCATGCTACGGCCAAGCTTAACCATCCGGTCAAAAAGCCATTTCGGGCACTTGCCCGTATCCAAACCAAATGTAGCTATGCCTCGCTCTATCATTCTTTTATTATAAAATACTTCCGCCAAAAACTATAAGTCTTCATTAAAAATCAACTTTAAAAACTTGTACATTATATGATAATTGTATCTTATAATGTACAACTAAAAGATTGAAATCCAAATAAAAAACCCGGATTGCTCCGGGGTGTTAACTCAGCTTCTTGCTTTCAGTATTTCATAGCAGAAGTCCGCGAAATCCTTCATCATCGCGGATGTCGTCGGTTCGGGCTCCGCTCCGGGGCCAATAAACCGGTATCTTCCGCTTTTCCCGTATTTCCCCTCGCTGACAACGAAAGCGTTGTTCACTCCGTTTATCACGAGATCGTTATACAGAGAATTGGATTCTATCTTCTTGAAACCGCCGGAAACATTCCAGCTGCCGATTTTATACTTAAATCCTCCGATACACGGTTCCTCGTGATTACTTTTCGCGACGGAAACTATGTAACGGAATTTGTCGGCCTGTTTCAACAGCTGGTTAAGCTCCTCTTCCTTAACCTTTTTTACCTGGATGTTTCTTGCCTGCGCAAAACTGATGCGCCCGCCGAAATCAAGAACATTCAGGAGAATCGCCGTCTTCATCGGAATATCCAGCGCCGCCTCTTTGTTGATTATTTCCAGAGGATCTTTCGCTCCAGGCTCAACGCATCTGAGGCGCCTCGCTTCTTCCACGACTTCGCCGAAACTTCTTCCCAGAGATATCTCGCTGAAAATAAAGTTCAGCGTGCCGTTTAATACGGCATGGATCTCTTCCGTGTCCGAAGATATCTGCAGTTTCAGATGTTTCAGCAGGCGCGTTCCTCCTCCGACCGCGGCGCTGTAGCCTATCATGTCTCTCCACTGCGCCACCTGGTCGAAATAATTTGACATTGCTCCTTTCTCGCAGGTTATCACCCGGATGCCTCTGCTCAAGAAAAAGTCCATGTATTCGCTGGCTATTTTCCCGTCATCAAGCGTCGGGATAGCCAGAAAAACAACGTCCACGGTCGTAATGCTGTGCCAGCATCTCCAGCCGTGAAGCTCGCCGACCTTCTCCGTCATGTTTTTGTAGATGCCGTCGTCTTTCATAATAAAACGCACATCCACGCTCATCTTTGCCAGCTTTTCACGGATTAAGTGCTCGCCGATGTTGCCAGCCCCGATAACTCCAACCGTCATTACCATATTTAAAGCCCCCTTATCCAAATTTTTTAAAAACTGATGTTAGAGTACTTGAAAACCGATATAATTGTCAAAACCAGGCACCTTGACTTCTTGTCAAAAGTAGTGTATACTCATACAAGTTTTTAGTAAGGATGTATCTAGTAATCATATTAGTCGTCCTGACACAAAAACATAAATTAAAAGGGCGACAATATAAGATAAACAAATTAATGGATTTCAATAGAAATCAGGAGCCTCGCCAGATGTTCGAAGGAGACTGGAAGTGCGGTAAGTGCGGCGCAGCGATAACATCGTTGCCGTTCAAACCGGATCCAGCGAGAATCGACCAACTCTTGTGCAGAGACTGCCATCGTGAAAGGAGACAATCCTTCCGCGGCGGAAGATAAACTGAAAAAGAAAAAGGCCCGCGTGAAAATGCGGGTCTTTTTTTTGTTGGCGCGCTAGCGCCGGAGGGGGTTACTTCTCGATGGTTATCTGTATTCCGAAGCCGGTCGCATTGTCGTCCTTCTTGTTGAACGACTGGACCATGTCCGCGATCGTATCGAGGCCGGTGGCTTTGTGATCCACCTTGCTTTCGTCATACACGATCTCCGGTTTCAAGCCGAGCTTCTCGAGCTGCAGATAGAGTCTCACTGCGACTCCTTTCAGCCACTTCCATGTGACATCCTTCGGACTGAAGGTCCAGCGGCAGCTCTCGTACTGTTCGTAGTAGCCGCGCTTGAAATCGGTCTTCTTCAGCTCCCTTATGGTAACGATTGTCTTGGTCTTGTTGCTTACCAAGGCCAATATCGTTTCCATAGCGGCAGTGAACTCCTGTTCCTGCTGCTCTACCTCTTCGGCAGAAAGCTGTTCCGTCTCTCCGGGTTTCTCGTTCATTATGTCCCCCTTAGTTGTAAATTTAACTATATGTATTATACCAAATATAAGCCTAAAAGTCAAGTAAGAGATATTAACAAAAAAGCCACCTTAAGGGCGGCTTTTACATTTATTTAACCAAAGGATAGCCAAGCCGGTTTGAATATAAGAAGTAGGCCAACAATGACCATTAACACTCCCCCAACTAAATGAGAGTATCTGGCATATTTTGAAGTCATTCCGCTCATCTGCAAAGTAATCATCGCCAACGTGAAAATTATAATATCGTCCAGCATATACATAAAAATATAAATAAACATGTAGAAGCCGTATTGCCACCACGCCAAATGATTAACAGCTAAAATTTGAGTAAAAATTACCGGAAGTCCGGCGGAGCATACCATCTCAACTAAATTAACCGAGAATGACAAAGCTACTATTCCGATAAGGGCGAACCAAAGATTTTGCTTCTGAATTATAGCTTTCATTTTATCTATAACCGTCAGCTTTTTATTTTCTCCCATTACCTCGCAAGTATCTTGTTTAAATTCAAAAAACTTTTTTAAATTGAGCCCTCCGCCAATTAAAGCAACTAGTCCTATGAGCGCTCTTATCCAGAAAATAAATCCGAGGAAAATTATCAGATTAAGCCAAGCCGCCATAAAGATAAAGTAAACTGCAGCAGAAGCAACCAAAAACGCTCCTCCTAAAAGCCACATTTTCTTTCTGTCGTGAGTTCCCAAAAGCAAGCTTATTAAAAATAATAAAACCCACATAGCACAAGGATTAAATCCATCCAGTCCTCCGAGCACAACGCTAAGCACCGGCAAAGACAAGCTGGCCAAAGGAACCTCTCCAAACAAAGGAATCTTTATTTTTTGAACCGAGCCAGATGGAGTTGTGGAAGATTTTCCATTCTGCTCGCCGCTGGAAGATGTTAAGCTATTCGGATTTTTAATTTTATTTATCACCTGCCCCAAAGAATCCGGGCATCCGTCTTTAACGCATTGTACTATTCTTGTTTCTATAGGATTTGGATTTAAATATTCCTGATATCCGGGAAAATAATTCGTACCGACTATGGTAATCGGAACATGGCTAATTTCTATTTTTGTCAGAGCGCCTATCTTTTGCAGCAAGTCCATATTCTCCTTATTTTGAGACAATTCAAAATCATGGATTTTAACAGACGGATATTGCGCAATTATTTTTTGTAAAAGCACCTTCTCTTTGGCGCAGAACGGGCATCCTATAGACCAAAAAAAGTAGACGTCTGTCTGATATTGTTCTTCAGCCGCAAAGGCAAAATTAAAAAACGGAACAAAAAGCCCTATCGCCAGCAAAGTTATTATGATTTTTTTAAACATACCCTAAATTATACTCGGTTAAAAAATAGTTTCAATCTATCTGACAAATCCCGCCAAAAGATAAAAAAGAACAGCTACTGGAATAGAAAAGTAATATTGAAGAGGTATATTCAAATACCACTGCCCAATCCACTTTATATGCTGCGGATCAAACTTGGATATTCCGTAAGCGGGGTTTAAAATAAACCACAAAAAATCTTCCAAAACCAATATAAACATAAAGGCAGATATCAAATAATATTCTCCGGACAAAAACCAGCCGCATGTTAAAAATCCGAAATGCATCAATAAAAACAATAAAAGATTTAAATATAGATGATATCCGGTCAGCGGCCGCTTCTCATTAAAAAGAGCCTTTAAAGGCCCCCTGCCTTCATAATATTTTTTCCAAGTCGGCAGATCTTGCGCCCAGCCATGAGGCCCCTCTATTTGTATCTCCATCAAGGCAAAAATAACCGATATAATTACTACAAATAAAATAAATGAAATTATTGACATAAATTTCTAACTATTTCTTCCCTCCGGATTTACTCTTTTTATTGCTGACTCTTGCAGACCGATACTCCATCCTGGAAGCCAAATCCCAGCTTCTCTGAACAGGGATATTTTTTAAATTTTTTCTAGGATTGTTTTTCATTTTCATCTTTATTTTAATTAACCAGCCAAATTTCAATAGCTAACGCAGTGGCAAAACAAACCCAGACAAAATAAGGAATTAAAAGATAGCTCGCCAGTTTAGAAAATCGCCAATTGAAGAAAATCAGCATGGCCACTGTAAGATTTAAAACAACCATTTCGATAATTGATGCCAATATCAAGCTTTTAGTAAAGAACAAGAAAGACCAGCCTGCATTTAGAAAAGCATTTGTAATATAAAGTCCGAGAATGCTGTAAAAATGGCTGATTTCCGATTTATTTCTCTTTGAACTATGAAAGGCATCCCAAATTTTTATCGCCGAAATTGCCGTCAATATAAAAATTATTGTCCAAATTATTCCAATAACAAAACCGCTCGGGGCGATAGGAGGCAAAGTTAATCCCTTATACCACATCATTCCTCCACTGGTAAAAAGACTGCCCAATAATGCGACAGCCAAGGTTATTAACGGAATAGTTATAAAATGTAGTTTCACTATTATTATTATGCCACATTTCTGAGTGCCCGTCCCCTTCTTCTCTGTGAAAAACTTATCGCAAATCTGTGGGTCTCATTTCTTATTTCCTGAAACATTTTTTTAGATGCCAAAACCATTTCTCTGCCGGTTTTTTTGACATTTGCGATAACCAGCTTATCGGCTGAATAAGCCGAGGCGCTGTGTCCGCCCGTTTTTGCCAAGCCCACAATCGGAATAAACATATTATTCCGCCTCAAAACCTCCCTAGCCGCTTTAACCTGGCCCAATCCTCCATCAACAAAAATAAATTGCGGCATTGTCCATTCCTTATGCCTAAGTCTTCTTTCCAAAACCTCTTTTAACATATCAACATCGCTCTGAGTTTTAGAACCTCTGATTTTAAACAATCTATATTGAGAAGAATTTCTTTCTCCGCCCTCAAAAACCACCATTGCACCTACCGGTTCCTTTCCGGATAAATGAGAAATATCATAGCCCTCGATTCTTCCGTTCAGCCCCCCTCCCAAAACCCTAACTGTATCCGAGCCGGCCAAAAGAGTAACATCTTGAACATGTTCCAGCGCCTTAATAGCCGCCGGATTATCTCTTTTTAATTCTTTAATTAATTTTTTCTTCTCGCCGCTAAAAAACAAAATAAGGTTTTTAATATTTTTCTTGTATTCTTCCGGGGTTATCGCTCCAATGCATGCTCCCGGGCACAATCCAATTTGATAATAAAAGCACGCCTTGCCGGAATTCGGCGTACAGACGCTAAATGGAAAAATTTTCCTGGCCAATTCCAAGGCCGTCTTCAACAATCGAAAACTTTGATAAGGCCCGAATATTTTTGCTTTTAAATGCAAATATTTTTCCATCTCCCTCCCTCGCACAATAATCGGCTTCGGATATAATCCCGGAAGAATTACCAGATAAGCAAAAGAGGTGTCGTCCTTGTCCACCACATTATATTTCGGCCAATATTTTTTAATCAGATTCGCCTCCAAAATAACCGCCTCCAGCAAAGTCGAAGTCTTTTGAAAATCTACTGAATGAGCTGATAAAACCATTTCTTGAATCCTCAAATCCTTGGTCCTAAAATAACTGGCTATTCTTTTCTTTAGCGATCCCGCTCTGCCGATATAAATCGGCTTGCCTTTTTTATTCCTAAAAAAATATACTCCGGGCAAATTGGGGAATTTTTTAGATTGTTTCTTAATTTTACTGAATAAATTTTCCATAATTGATTTTATCTTTGTTCTTCTACATAATAGCAAGATAAATATATAAGAGAACGTTTACAGCTTAATAGGAGGCAACATGATTAAACGGTTTATGTGGGAATGCATTGGCGTAAGCTTCATCTTTCTCGCTGTATTTTTCTTCGGGTTTAAACAGTCCGGCAGCATCTACTCCGCAGCAGTTGCAGATCTTCTCATCTTCGTGATCATCAGCCTGGCCTACGGATTTTATGGCAGGAAACTCGACTCAACGAGCATCTACTCCTCCATGCTGGCCATCAACTCGATACTGCCGATAGTCGGGGTCCTGCTCGTTCTCGCATCAGCTAAAAAAGATTTTAATGACCTCGCCTTCACATCCGGAGTGCTTCTGGCGGTTTTCGGAATTCTCGCGGATATTCTCAGCATGCATTTTTTCACAACGCACAACAAAGTTTCTTTTTTAAAAACTTCGTTGATTCTGCTTTCCGCATCCGTAGCAATGCTAACCACAGCTATTCTTTTCGTAAAATAACGCCTGATTACGAAATGATATTTATAACCCGGAACAACCGGGTTTTTCTTTATAAATATTTCTTTAAATATTTTCCCGTATATGACTCTTTAACTTTCGCCACTTCCTCCGGCGTTCCCTTTGCTATAATTTTTCCTCCCCCGCTTCCGCCCTCCGGACCCATATCAATAATATAGTCCGCTGTTTTGATAACGTGCATATTATGCTCGATTAAAATTACCGTATTGCCTTTTTCAATTAGTTTTTGAATCACCTCCAAAAGCATTTTTACATCTTCAAAATGAAGCCCCGTTGTCGGCTCATCCAAAACGAACACCGCATTTCTCATTGTCGGCCTAGCCAATTCTTTGGATAGCTTTATTCTCTGCGCTTCTCCGCCCGAAAGAGTTGTGGCGCTCTGGCCAAGCTTTATATATCCAAGTCCTACATCCTTCAAAACCTTTAAGGTATCATTGATTTGATAAATATCGCTGAATAAATCGTGGGCTTCTTCCACCGTCATATCCAAAACATCGGCAATGCTTTTGCCTTTATATTTCACCTCTAAAGTTTCCTTGTTAAATCTTTTTCCCCTGCACACGTCGCATTTAACCAATACGTCGGGCAAGAAATGCATTTCTATAATCTTTACTCCCGCTCCCTCGCACGCTTCGCATCGTCCGCCTCCGCGCGAAGAAGGCACGTTAAACGAAAACCTTCCGCTCTTGTAAGCTCTTTCTTTAGCTTCGGGCAGCATTTCATATAAGTTGCGGATTGGCGTAAATACCCCCGTATATGTGGCTGGATTTGATCTCGGCGACTTGCCGATTGGAGACTGGTCTACTTCGATAATTCTTCTGACATATTCAGTTCCCGTAATTTTTGATATGCCCTCTATATTTGAAAACCCTCCAATTCTCTTTTGGACATTCTTGCAGAAAATATTTTCCATTAAAGTTGATTTTCCGCTTCCCGACACTCCCGTTATACAAACAAATCTGCCCAGCGGTATTTCCACATTGAGATTTTTAATATTATTCGCGGTGGCGCCGATTATTTTTATGCTTCCCTTTTCTTTGCTCCTTCTGGCGGCAGGAACTTCTATTTTTCTTCTTCCGGTTAGATAATCAATCGTCAAAGATCCGGAATCTTTATTTTTATTTCCCAATTCTTTCAAAATACCCGCTTTCACTATTTTTCCTCCATGTATTCCCGGCCCCGGGCCGATATCAACAAAATAATCCGAATCCTGCAAAACTCTTTCATCGTGTTCAACCACTATTAAAGTATTTCCGTAATCTCTCAGATGTTTAAGTATTTTTAAAAGCCGTTCATTATCCCTCTCGTGCAGGCCGATTGTCGGCTCGTCCAAAACATAAAGCGTTCCGGAAAGCTTTGAGCCTATCTGGCTCGCCAATCTGATTCTCTGCGCCTCCCCGCCCGAAAGAGTTCCCGACTCCCTGCCCAAAGAAAGATATTCAAGCCCCACTTCCAATAAAAATTCCAAACGAGAAGATATCTCTTTTAAAACATTTTTTGCAATTAATTTTTCATTTTCCGAAAGCCTGTCTTCAAACTCTATAAAAAATTCGTAAGCCTTATCGATTGTTAAACTAACAACCTCATTTATATTTTTTCCGTGCAACTTTATCGACAAAACTTCGTTTTTCAAACGAGCGCCTTTGCAAGACGGGCATACTTTAGTTTCATCAAAAAAATCATGGCCAATTCCGTGGCACGCCTCACAAGCCCCATAAGGGCTGTTAAAAGAAAATAATCTCGGCTCAATTTCCGGAAAAGCAAAGCCGTCATTCGGGCAAGTCCAATGGGCCGAAAACAAAACTTCCTCATCTTTATCATCCTGTTTTTTATCCCCAAAAGTTGCCGCCACCAATCCCTTACCCTTATCTAAAGCCGTTTCTACCGCTTCATATAAGCGCGACTGGCCGGCGCTAAGCCCGGTTTTCTCATCCTCCATCAAAAATACCTTATCAATAACCACGTCTATGTTGTGCGCTCCATATCTTTTAAGTTCCACTCTTTCTCTTAAAGAAACCTTTCTGCCGTCAATTCTCGCTTCGCTAAATCCCTGCTGGAATAAGTCTTGAAGGAGCTGAAAATATTCCCCTTTCCTGCCTCTCACAATCGGCGCGACTATGGTTACATATTCGCTTCCTGTTTTCTTGGCATGTTTCTGTATGCTCTCCACCATTTCCTCCACGCTCATTTTTTTTATTTCCCTTCCGCATTCCGGACAAAACGGTTTTCCAATTCTTGCGTATAAAACTCTAAGATAATCATAAATTTCCGTAAGCGTTGCCACGGTTGATCGCGGATTATGCGAATGCGCTTTTTGATCGATAGCAATTGCCGGAGATAATCCCGTAATTTCATCAACGTCCGGTTTTTCCATCTGGCCCAAAAACTGCCGCGCATACGGCGAAAGAGATTCCACATATCTTCTCTGTCCTTCCGCAAAAATAGTTTCAAAAGCCAGCGATGATTTGCCGCTACCCGAAAGTCCGGAAAATACAATTAATTTATTTTTAGGCAATTCTAAATCAACATCCTTAAGATTATTGACTCTCGCGCCTTTTATAATTATTTTGTCATTCATATTTTTAATCGAATTCTCTAATTTCTTTTGTAATTGTTTTCGGCGTAATGTGATGTTTTTTATTATATGCCAGCTGAATTTTTCTACGCCGTTCGCACTCCGCCATCGCCCTTTTCATTGAACCCGTAATCGTATCAGCATATAAAATAACTCTGCCTCCAACATTTCTCGCTGCGCGTCCCATTGTCTGAATAAGAGACGTTTCGTTTCTCAAAAATCCTTCTCTGTCCGCGTCCAAGATAGCCACCAGCGAAACTTCCGGCAAATCTATACCCTCCCTCAAAAGATTTATGCCGATTAAAATATCAAATTCCTTTTTTCTAAAATCGCTTAATATTCTTGTTCTTTCTATCGTTTTCGTCTCGCCATGCATATAAGCACATTTAAATCCTTTCTGTTTCAAAAAGTCGTTAAGCTCTTCCGCCATCTTCTTAGTCAAAGTAATAATCAGCGTCCGTTCGCCTTTCTTTTCGTTTTTAATCGCCTCTTCCATAACGTCGTCTATCTGCCCCGTGCCTTTTCCTTTATTGCCCGCGCCCTTAGTAAATACCGGTCTAACCTCAATTGGTGGGTCAATTAAGCCCGTCGGCCTTACAATCTGCTCCACAACCTGCTTTGATTTTTCATGCTCAAAAACGCTCGGCGTAGCCGAAGTAAATATCGTCGTTCCTATTCTTTCCTGGAACTCTTTGAAATTAAGAGGTCGGTTATCCATAGCCGAAGGCAGCCTCCAGCCGTGTTCAACTAAGATTGTTTTTCTTGATCTGTCGCCAAAATACATTCCGGAAATCTGCGGTACGGCAATATGGCTTTCATCAATAACAGTCAAAAAATCCGGCTTTCCGTTTTCGTCTTTAGGGAAATAATTCATTAATGAATCCGGGGGCTCTCCGGGCAGCTTTCCCGATAACGGACGTGAATAGTTTTCAATGCCATGGCAAAAGCCGAGGGTTTTAATCATTTCTAAATCGTATTTTGTCCGCCTTTCCAATCTTTCCGCTTCCAAAAGCAAGCCGTTTTTCTCCAAATATTTTAATCTCTCTTTTAATTCTTCTTTGATAGATTTAATTGCCCTCTCTCTGTCCGGCTCTGTTGTAACGAAATGTTTTGGCGGGAAAATAATCAGTTCGTTCATTTCTTCCTTTATAGTCCGCGTTGTTTTTTCCAATACCGAAATATGCGAAATTTTTTGTTCGCTTAACTCAACCCTATAAATCAATTCTTCCGATGCCGCAATTATTTCAAAAACATCTCCGCGCACTCTAAACTGTCCGCGTTTAAGCGCAATCGGATTTCTTTCAAAGCCTATTTTCACTAAATGTTTTATTAAATCTCCGCGCGTAATGATCTGCCCAACTTCCAGCTTAATTATTGAATCAAAATATTTTTCCGGCACGCCAAGGTTGTAAATACAAGAAACCGAGGCTACCACTATCACGTCTTTTCTTGTTAAAAGCGCCGATGTAGCAATATGGCGGAATCTGTCTATCTCTTCATTTATCATTGCCTCCTTTTCTATATATGTATCCGTTACCGGTATATATGCCTCCGGCTGATAATAATCATAGTAAGAAACGAAATAGCAGACTTTGTTTTCCGGAAAAAAAGATTTGTATTCCTGATAAAGCTGGGCCGCTAAAGTTTTATTTGGCGCAATTACTAAGGTCGGCTTCTGCAGCTTCTCAATCAAATTAGCCATTGTAAATGTTTTTCCGCTTCCGGTGACGCCCAAAAGAGTCTGGTATTGATACCCCTTTTTAATTCCTGCCTCCAACTGCTCAATAGCCTTCGGCTGGTCTCCCGATGGCTTATATTTTGAAACTAATTTAAATTTCTTCTCCATAAAATTAATACCCCCTAATAACCAAAAATCCCCGCTCTCCACGACATAGGGGGTAATTACTTATTAAGTTGTATTTGAACGATAAGTTAACTAAAAATAAATGTCAATAAAAAAGCGGCGTATCGCTACGCCGCGGTGTGTCGTTTTGTGTTTTATCCCGTCTTACCAGAATTTCTTCGTGAATGCCTTGCCGGTATGCGGACTCAGGAACGCCAGCGGAAAGTCCGCTAACGTATAGGCGCCGAACATCTGCTCCTTGTTCATCCGGCAGGCTGCTCTGGCACAGGCCACAAGCACGCTCGCCGTGAACTCCGGATTGCTTTCCAGCGCGCACCGGTATTCCAGGATCTGCCTGTTTGTTTCGCTTGTTTTCCCGGAAGTCAGGACGAATCCGCCGTGAGGAAGTCTCTTGTGGTCTTTCGCCATGCTTTCTTTTCCGACGAAGTAAACTGCTGTTTCATATTCGTCGAAATAATCCGGCATGGTTTTTATTTCTTTTTCTATCCTTCTCTCGTCTGCGCCCTTCTCGACTTCCACGTAAACCAGCCTCCGGTGCATCTGTCTCTTGGTGAGCTCGGGGGTAAATCCGCTTCTTACTTCGTCGATCGCTTTTCCTATGGGCTGAGTGTATGCCCTGGCGTCTACGACTCCCTTCACCCTCCTCGCCGCATCGGAATGACCCTGGCTCACGCCCTGACCCCAGAAAGTATATGTTTTGCTTCCCGGAAGAAAAGCACTGCCGAGCATCCTCTCGAGCGAGAAGATTCCCGGATCCCAGCCCGCGGAAATTATGGAAGTGTGAGCCCCGGGATTCGCGGCCTCTTCCATCTTTTTCCTGTACCACAGGATTCTCTTGTGTGTGTCAAAGCTGTCCACCGTGTTGAAATACTTCGCGAAATACGGCCCCTGCCTGGGAATGTCTTTCCTGGATCCTCCGCACAGAATTACCACGTTAAAATCCTCCTGCGTGTACTCAGTGCTGAAATCCAGGAAGTGCGTCGGGATTTCTCCTCTCACTTCCCACTTCACCGCTTCCGGCCGCCTGGAAATAATTCCGGACAGTTTCATGTCCGGATTTTTCTCAATGGCCAGCTTCACTCCGCGCCCCAGATTCCCGTAACCGACGATGCCTACTCTGATTTGTTCCATCTCTATACCTCCTAAATTTTCAAAATTATAGCTAAAAACAAAATAGCGCTTTCGCGCTACTTTGTAAAGATATTTTTTAATCTTTTATTGCGGGCAGTTCCATTCTATATCGGTTACTTTTGTGGCTACATTCAGAGAGCAAACCATGGAGCATCCATCCGCTTCATAATTTACATTGAATTTCCACGTTCCCGCGGCTGAATTGCAAACCGGATTTCCTTTTAGATCTCCGTGCTTTCCGCAATCGCTGTTTTTAACGGCAATTTTCGCGTCTTCCAAAGTTATGCTTTGTCCGCTCGCGGCAGCGCATTTAATTCCGCTGACAACAGGCTTTTGCTGAACCGCCGTATTCGTTGCCGGCTTAACGGTTCCGGAAACCTCAATCCCTTTCTGTATAGACTGCAGGGCATTCTGCAAACCGGCCTTCGCGGCTTCGGGCGCTTTTAATAAGTTTTTCTGGATCATCTGAAAACTTGTGGAAGTAGCGGCATTAATTGTCTTGGAAATATCCGTTATGTCTTTTCCTTTCTCTTTCATTTTCTTGGCAGTATCCAGCGCCTTGGTTATCTGCTTGTTGTATTTATCAAGAGTTTTTTGAGCAATTTCGGCTTTGCCTTTTTCCATTAATTTCTGATATTCGGCCAATCTAACTCCGGCCAAATGCAGATATTGTTTCACTTTATTTTCCGCGTTAAAAGTAAAAGCTAATTTAATCTGTTCGCCTAAAATTTTAACGAAATAAATAGGACTATCCGGCAAAGTTCCTGTGCTTATAGCCGGAGAGGTTGTGGCCGTGCCTGTCTCTGCGCTCTGCGCAAAAATCATGCCCGGCATAACAACCGCGCCTATCAACGCTGCGAGTAAAATATTTTTCATAATAGTAATTTATTAATTAATAATAACTCGGCCTTTATATAATTATACTATATGTCATTTATATATAACCGACCCTTGCAATACGGATAACGGACAAATTCAAATTTCGTGACTTTTATGGCCTTTTACCTTGACAATATGAGAAATAAATGGCTAAACTGTATTCAGTATTAAATTCATAAAAGAATAGGGGGTGATAGGAGTGATAAACAGGATATTTTATGCAGTCGTGGCCGTAGTAACAGCGCTTTCCATAAGCCTGTCCGTTTCCCTGTTTATAAAAAAGCTGCCGGAAACAAAAGTCAGAAATGACTATCAGGGACTTTCCGCCGCCGATCTGAAGAAGAAAATCCAAACTCCGCTGGAAGCGCAAAAATTTACCGAGGCCCTTTACGGCCCGAAATCTTTTTGCCTTGCAGCAGCCCGGCTCATCGCCTATCTGATAGCAGACGACGGATTTAATCCTCAAATCGTCGTGCTTATCATAGACAATGTTCCCTGCCACTATGTCTGCGTTTTTAAAGAAAACGGGAGGTTCGGAGCTGCGGACAATGGAATTTTCGGCTACTTTAAGCCGGAGCATTCCAAGATTGACGACCTGGTCAATCACATCGGCAAGAAAGAAAATGTCCGCATGACTTACAAACTAACCGAAAAGGGATTGTTATTTGATAAAGATTATTTTTCGGTTAATGGATTACAAGAAGTTTTAAAAATCCTAGACGAAAAATAAAAGACCGCATGGTACGCCCAGCGGTTCTTTTTTTTACCACAAAACTAAAACGCCCGCTTTGGGCGGACGTTTTAATAAAGTATTTAGCAAGAGCACTTCTTTTTTCCACAACCGCAACACTTGCAACCCTTCTTTGCTGACTTTTTAGCAGCTTTTTTCTTTTTAGCCATAATTTTTATATGAATCTTTTTTGACCTTTACACTAATTATAACAAGTCATGGTTTCAACCCGTCACTACCCAGCGCCATCTGTCGTATTGATCCTTATAAAATTCTCCTTTCATATTATTTTGCTTTATCAATTTTTCTATTGCCATTTTCTGCTCGGAGCTAAATTCAATCCATAGTTGTCCGCCGGTATTTAAATGCTTTGGCGCCTGCTTTAAAAGCTTCCTTATTATGTCTAAGCCGTCTTTCCCGCCGAAAAGCGCTCTTTTCGGCTCGTATTTAATAACATCACGATTTATTTTGCCTCCAGGAACGTACGGCGGATTGGCTAAAATAAAATCATACCCTCCTTCTCCGCTTATTAGCGGATTCGGACGGGCAAGTTTTCCTTTAACTTTCTGGAATATATCTGACTGGATTACTTTATATCTTTTAAGCGAGATTTTATTAAGCTTTAAATTGATTTTTATCTGCTTTATCAATTTCGGATCAATTTCCGCGAAATCAACCTGTACGCCAGGAATATTTTTTAATATAGCGATTCCTACGCAGCCCGAACCGGAGAAAATGTCTAAAATGCTGATTTTCTTATTATTAACTATTAACGATTGGCGGATATTAATAATCGCCTGCTCAGTCCAATATTCCGTTTCCGGACGCGGGATTAACGGCTCCTGCGATAAATCTATTTTGCAATTTAAAAATGGCGTCCAGCCGATTATATAATCAAGCGGTTCGCCGGCTTTTAGGCGCTTAATATCAGCCATTAATTTCTTTTCTTGCTTATTGCGGCCGATAAGCAGATTTTCCTGCTCCAAGCCCTGCCTAAGAGCTAGACCATATTTATCCCTTAAAATAAAATCTATTTTTTGTTTTAAATTTATTTTTTCCATATTGAATATGTACACCCGCAATAATTTTGATGATAAAAATTAAAATCCTTGGCTAATTTCCGGCTTTTATCCCATATATCTTTTTTGTCGGCGGAATTGATTGTTATAAACTCCAGGCCGTTTTCTTTGGCAATCCGCTGGCCAATTTCGTTTATCAGCTTTTCGTTCTTATAAGGGCTGACTGCCAATGTCGTGGCGAAATACTTTATGCCTCGACGCTTCGCCTCTTCGGCGGTTTTTTGCAGCCGCATTTCAAAACAAACCGTACATCTTTTTCCGCCCTCTTTTTCGCCCTCCAATCCCTTTATTTTATCGGTCCAATTCTTATCGTCATAATCTCCCTCAACAAATTCCGCCTTATAAATTTCCGCCAGTTTTACAGCCGATTCTTTTCTTTTCTCATATTCCTCTCGCGGATGAATGTTTGGATTATAAAAGAAAATCACCGGCTCATAATCCGCCTTTAAAACTTCGGTCAAATAAGCCCCGCAAACCGCGCAACAGGTATGGATTAGGATTTTACTATTTTGCTCGCCGTTCATCCAATTATCTATGGAGCCTCGTAAAAAATTAGCAGCGTAACGCACCAATTTATTATCATTAAGATTTTTAATATCTTTCGAACCATGAAAAAGATTGCATCTGATTTGATATATAAATTTAAAAATTTGTTCTAAATCATTTTCATTATTTAAATAAACCATTTCATTTGACCTTGGCCTCATGTCTTGTATAGGAGAAAGTTTTTTTAATTCAATTACATGCCCCGATAAAGTACTCCATTTCTTTAAAATGAGATTCTTAAAGTCGCAATTATTTTTATAAAAATAATTTAACTTGTCACAATCTCGGTCACATTGGGAAATTTCAGTTAAGTAAGCATCAAATATCATCCAACATAACATAAAATCAATCCAGGGATCTTCCCATATTTTTTGCTTAATATTTTTTAATTTAAAATACCACCAGGCCATTCTTTCTTTAAAACTCTGATTAACCTCTCTTGTATATGAAAGAACCATAAATCTATTTAGTTAATAAATAATATAAAAAAGATAATATTGATACAAATATAAATGCACTAATAAATTGAACTATTTTCCCATAAACACCCCCAACTATATCTATTAAAAATTTATTAAAAAACCAACAAATTGGTTTCCAAATTAAAAAAAATAATATCCCAACAAATATTGAAAATGCCATGGATAATATATCGCTAATTTTTTCACTTATTTTAGATTTATCTATCATAAATCTACTAAATTATGAGGATTTCGAAATAAAAGTCAAGAAAATAGAACCTCAATTTTGAGGCAATTTTATATTTTATTCTGTGTTATGCCAGAAAATTTTAAATTTCAAAATAATTGTCAATCTCTTCTCTTATTTCTTTAATTAATTTTTTCTTTTCATCTTTTAATTCAAATGCTTCTTTGATTAATTTTGTAATTTCATCAATAGAGTCTTTCTCTAAAACTGGGATTTCAAATTCTTTTAATCTCTCTTCTCTTAAGTGAGGTAACGTTGAGGCGATTACGGTTCTTCTTATTGAAGGATATAAACCTGTTTCCTTTAAAGATAATATTAAAAAAATATATTCAGAAGTTAAATTATACTTTTTTGCTTCAGCCTTAAGTCTTAGTCTTGAAACCCCTGAACAAATTATCATTTTATCATTTTTTGTTATCATTGCAGTCATGCCGATCTTCCCATCTTTTGTAAAAAGTATATCATTGATTTTAATATCCTGTTTTAATTCTTTATATATTTCTTCGGGAATATAAAAATCAGATAGTGGATCAACTTCATAATTTACTAAATCGGAGGTTCTAATAAATGAAATATCATCTCCCCTTTTATCTAGATATTTATTATAATTATCACTTCCAACCTCATCTCCTTTCTTTACCGTAGTAATCTCTCCAAGAGGAACGGTTCTACACTTTTTTTGAATAGCCTTTATGGTATTAACATAAAGCGGATATGAGTAAGTTGGTGACCAAAGATCTACGCTTGAAAAATTAGAAAGATTCACTGAATAAAATGTTTCCTTTTTTATTCCTAAAAAATCGACGCCTAGTTTTTGATAGTAAATATTTTTGGCAATATCTAACAATTCACTGGATTTGACCTGAAGACTCATTGTTTTTTTAACTTTATCGGAAATATTTTTTATAAGATTTTCGTCATATAATATTTTTAACTTTTTTAAAGAAGGATGATTTATTCCAGAGGAAACGGCTCCGGACAAATTATTTACCACTTGCTCAAAAAAAACCTTGGAATTGAAGAAGGCAACTAAATAATAAGGGCTGTATTCCTTTTTTATCCTTAATAAAATTACTTCAGTCCCAATCACATTATTTAAATCTTGAGATGTTGTTATTACAGAAATACCGGGTGTTCCTTTTCTAGAAATTAGAATATCATTTTCTTGTAATTGTGCTTTTTTTGGAATTTTATCCAGCTCCACTTTCCTTATATCAGAGTATGATATAAAAAATCTTCTCATGTCAGAAATTCTTATATAATTTCTTCCTTCGTCTATAAAATTTCTTAAATCAACACCGTTCGTCGGTCCTTCATAAATAAAATTTTTGAGTTCGATAGCCTTTGGCGATGTCTCCAATTTTTTATAAATATAAGCAAATTTAGGGGTCCACTTTTCTTTTTCTATAATGGCCTTATTTATCGTAACAGCTTTTATCATATCTATACTTTAATATAGTTAAAATTATTTTGTTTTGCCCATTCTTTAAATTTTAATGCAACCTCCCCAACATCATCATCTTCTTTCAAGTTCCCTCGTCTATCATGCCCGCAAGTTTCAGCAACCGCCATAAAGATTGGATAATCTTTCGGTATTTTATTTTTAGGTAACTTTTGTAAAACAAGTATGGTCGTTTTTGTAGGAGTGTTGGGCATAAAAGTTTCTACCGGTACATCAATTATTGCAACAATTCTTACTCTTTCTAATAACCATCTTCTTATGTAGCCCAACTGATTATTACCATAAATTCCATCAGGCAAAACTATTGCAGCCCTTCCACCTTCTTTTAATAATTGTAAACACCTTTCAATAAAAAGAATTTGTGGGGCTTCTTTATCTTTTAATTTGCCCTTTTCCCATTCGCCGGTTTTTTTATTTTCTTTCCATTTATGCCCTAGTTCAAATTGTTTTAATTTATCTTCACCGCGAACTGGAATTTTTGCGCCAAATGGAGGATTCATAAGTAATACACTAAAATCATTTAGATGTATTTTTGTTTTAGTCATTGCTCCCCAATTTTTGGGCACCTCTAAACTATCCTCTGTAAAAATACCACTTTTGCCATCACCAATAATTGCCATATATGCCTTAGCAACTTTTGACAAAAAATAATCCTTATCAATTCCTCTAATTTTATTCAGAGCAACCTCCATCTTTTCTTCTTGAAGATTGTTTTTATTCCAATGATATTTTTCACCCTCTGCATCAAGCTTTCTCCAAATATGTCTTAATGCCTCAATCAGAAATCCACCGCTACCACAAGCTGGATCAATGATTAAATCTTCGTCGTTGGGATCTAAAATATTAACCATCATTTTTACAACATTTCTTGGTGTAAAAAATTGTCCCTGCCCACCCTTTAAAGCATGTCCAATAAATGTTTCAAAGGCATCAGCAACAATATCTCTTTCCGCTTCAATCAAACAATAATTCTGTAATTCACCAACAACATAAGCAATCGAATTTGAATCTAAATTTATAATATCATTTTCATCTAATACTTCTTTGTATTTTCTTTTTACTTTATCAAATAAATCTAAAACTCGCTCCCTAACTTCTTCTGCCCCCTCATCAATACCAGCCCTAAAAGTAACTGTTTCATTTGGCTCAGTAAATCTTTCATCATAAATTTTACAAAAAATTAAATTTATCAATTGTTGGGCCAAAACTTCATCTCTGGTTGCCCCAACCGTATTGGCAGCCAAATGATTTCTAATTGCTTTAAAAGTAGCTTTTAAATTATGAGTGGGCTTAAGATCTTTTCTCTTGAATTTTCCGATGTCTTCGACTCTTTGTCCATATTGTGGGATATTTGGAATTTCTTCAAATTCTATTCTCCCATTTTTTTCGATTTTTCTTAAAAAAAGTCTTTCATCGCCATTAAACCAAACACCTAAAAATGCTTTTGAAAATCTTAAATAGTCCTGAAGTTGTGTTTTGCCATCTTTTCTATTTTTCTTTTTACATTCAACGATAATATAAATTTCATCTTCTTGTCTTTTGTTGTTTGGAAAAACTGCTATATCGATTGGGTATTCCTTTTTTGTGTCTGATGGTCTTACTTTTACTCTAAACTGAGGGCGCGTTTGAATATGATCTTTCGGATAGCTATAATCCTCAACCAACTGTTTAGTAAAAATTTGCACCGCCTCAATCTCTTCTGGCGTGGCTTTCACTTCTTGACCAGAGATAAAATCAATTATATGTCCGTCTTTGATGTCTTTATTCATATTTTTTAATTATCTGTTTTTATTAAATTCATAAGATTGCCTTACTAATTCCATCGCATACAAAATATCTTTTTCTGATCTGATTGGAAAAATTTTACAATTTTTAGCCCAACCATAAGATTTTGGCGGTTTTTTAGCCCACCCCTTAGAATCAAATAGCTTTTTATCTGGGATAAGAATTGCTATTTCAAGTTTTTCTTTAAAAAAATGAATCTGACAAAAACTAATATAATTATCGCCAATTTTATAACTTAGATAAAGTTGCAAATATTTTTCGTTTATTTCACCAAATTCAAGAATTTTTTCTTTTAGTAAATAAAATAATTTTCTAGTTTTTTCTGATCCTTTTTTAAGATGGTATTCTAAATCATAATTTTTTACTTCTTTTGTCACCTCTTTAATAAATTTATTCCCTGTAAGAGTTTCTATTTTTTCTGATGTTTCAAGAGGTTCGATGTTTTGATATTCTATCAAATCATTACCATAATATTTTATTTCCCATAATTCTATTGGCAGGTTTTTAAAATTAATTGCCTCTTTCTGGTGAGATGTAAAAAACGGAGAAACAAAAATTACCCGTGATTGGGGCCAATTTATACTTTCACGTGTTAATGTCCTTGATTTGTTTTTTTCATTATACTCAACCAAAAAATCTGCTTTATTATTAAGTAATAAAGATAGATAGGCAAATCCTTGGTCAATAACGCTAAAGCTTCTATCTTTTTTATATTCAATAACAACAAACGCTTTATTTTCAGGATTAAAACATAAAGTATCAATTCTTAAATTTTTTAAAGAGAATTCAGAAGACACATACTCTAAATTAAAAATTCTTTCCAAATTTAATTCTGTAAGTTTTTGGATATCTTTTTCTAAAGAAATATCTTTTTCTTTAATTTTTTCCAACTTTCCACCTTTTATTTTAAAAATAGACATATTTATATGTAATCCTACCAAAATCCAAGCCTATTGTAAAAAATCTCTCACAAAAAATCACCCATAAGGTGATTTTTTAGTTTCTATCTTCCCCTTCCCCTAAAACCTGACGAGCCTCCTCTGCGGGGAGGAAATTTTCGGCTGCGATTGGATGAGAATGGCCTTCTGCCGGAACGCTCGTGGTAAGACCGTTCTGACATTGGCGCTACGCGCGCCGGCGGTAATTCAGGCAACTTTGAAACAGGAATATTTTTCTTAATAAGACGCTCAATCGCCCGTATATCTCTTGCCTCATCGGGACGGGCAAAAGAAATAGCATGTCCGCTTTCTCCCGCGCGCGCCGTTCGCCCAATGCGATGGACATAATCCTCGGCGGTGCTCGGCAAATCAAAATTTACAACCAATTCAATATTTTTTACATCAATACCTCTCGCAGCGATATCGGTCGCAATAAGAATGCGGTATTTTCCCGATTTAAATCCCTCAAGCGCATCACGACGCTGATTCAAGCTTCTATTGGAATGTATCTCCGCAACAGTATGTCCGAGATTGCGTATATTCATCGCAATCCTTCTTACGCCATATTTTATCCGGCAAAAAACCAAAACCGAGCCTTTATAATCGTAAAGGATTTTTTCAAGAAGCTGCTGTTTTGATTGCTGGGCAACAAAAAATATTTCATGAGTTACATTTTTCGCCGTTGTGCCTGTCGGAGCCATTTCAATCTGCACCGGAAGCTTCATGTAGGCGCGGGTCATTTTTACAATCTCGGCAGGCATCGTTGCGGAAAAAAGCATCGTATGACGCTCATGAGGAAAAAAGTTAAGAATTTGTTTCAACTGCGGGGCAAATCCCATATCAAGCATGCGGTCTGCTTCGTCCAAAACAAGAGTTTCAAAACCGGCAAATGAAATAGTTTTCCTTTCTATATGATCAATAATCCTTCCCGGCGTGCCGACAATAATCTGCGGCTTTTTTTCAAGATCTTTAAGCTGGCGCCACATCGGCTCTCCGCCGATAAGCGTTGCCGTGCGGACATTAATGCGCACGCCGAATTTTCTGAGCGTTTCGCCAACCTGCAAAGCAAGCTCGCGCGTCGGCACAATAACCAATGCCCTCTTTCCCTGAAGTCCAAACTGCAAAAGCGGAATGCCGAAAGCAAGCGTCTTTCCCGTGCCGGTCTGCGCTATGCCGATAAGGTCCTTTCTATCAATTGCAACGGGAATTGAACGCTCCTGAATAGGCGTCGGAGTGGTAAATTTAAAAAACTCAAGAACCCCTAAAATGCTTGGGGCTATTGAGAGACCATTGAATCCTTTTGTTGATTGTTCCATAGAGCTTATATCGTATACCCTTATTGGCTAAAACGCTATGAAGGGCATATATAAACGCTCTTCGTCCTGTTTTTTATTCCGTAGTCTTGCCGTCAAATTCCGGGCTATCTGCTTCAGCTTCCGCCTTAGTTGCGCGGACAACTCCGTCTTTATGATGGGCCGGAGAATAAATGGTATACATTTTCAAATCTTCGGTTTCGGAAACATTGATAATATTATGCTGAGCTCCCGCCGGCACGATAATCACCGAGCCATTGCCCAGCGCATATTCATTTCCATCAATAATGCATTTCCCCTGTCCTGCCTCAAAACGGAAAAACTGGTCATTGTCGGTATGAACCTCCATTCCAATATCCTCTTTCGGCTTTAGGCTCATTAAAACCAGCTGGCTATGCTTTCCCGTATAAAGCA
>JAQUPE010000007.1 GCA_028716745.1 Minisyncoccota bacterium | reverse complement strand
ATCCTTTGCCTTTTAGCTTCTTTTCAATTAATTCCAGCTGCAAGCTGACAATTTTTTCTATGTCTTTCCTGCTTAAAGGATTAAATATGACTATATCGTCAATTCTATTCAAAAACTCCGGCCTAACTGCTCTCTCAGCGCATCCTGTATCTTTTGTTTAAACTCTGCTCCCTTGTCTTTCAACTCGTCCCCGCCTAAAGAGCTGAAGCCCAGTCCCGACATCTGCCTCAAATAAGACGCGCCGACATTGGACGTCATTATAATGATAGAGTTCTTAAAATTTACCACCTTGCCCTTGCTGTCGGTTAATCTTCCGTTATCCAAAACCTGCAATAGTATATTAAATACTTCCGGATGAGCTTTTTCTATTTCATCAAAAAGTATAATGCTGTATGGCCTATGGCGGATTATTTCCGTCAGCTGTCCCCCCTCTTCGTGGCCAACATAGCCCGGAGGCGAACCGATTAAACGCGAAACAGCATGCTTCTCCATATATTCAGACATATCAATGCGAACCAGCGCTTTTTCATCGTTGAATACAAACTCCGCCAAAGCTTTTGCAAGCTCTGTTTTACCTACGCCTGTCGGACCAAGAAACATAAATGATCCAAGCGGTTTGTTTTCGTCCGAAAGTCCGGCTCTGGCCCGGCGCAAAGCATTAGAAACAGCCGATATCGCTTCCTCCTGCCCAATTACTCGCCTCGAAAGAGCGCCCTCTATATTGGAAAGCTTTTCCCCCTCCGTTTCGAGCATTTTAGTTATCGGAATTCCTGTCCAGCGTGAAACAACTGATGCGATGTCCTCTTCATCAACAGTTTCTTTAATAAATTTATCGCTATCATTGGCTTTGCCGGATTTTTTGCCGGATTCAAAAAACTTCTTTTCAAAAGCTTTTGATTCTTTTTCGGCAACCGGCAATTCTCCATATAAAATCTTTGCAACTTTCTCCAAGTCGCCTTCTCTTTCGGCAATTTCCGCTTGCCTCTTCAAATCATCAACTTTTTTATGCAAATTATGATGATTTTCAAATACAATTTTCTCGCCGCTCCATTGAGCCGATAATTCATCGTTCTTTTCCTTCAACTCTCTTATTGTTTTGCCTAAAACCTTCAATCTTTTCTTTGCTATTTCAGTATTTTCCTTCTGAATTGCCGATTTCTCTATTTCCATTCTGGTAATTTCCTTCCTAACCCGCTCAATCTCTCTCGGCAAGCTTTCCGATTCCATTCTTCTTGCCGCTCCCGCTTCATCCATCAAATCCACCGCCTTATCCGGCAAAAATCTATCGCTTATATAACGGGCTGAAAGATTAACGGCGGCAATTAAAGCGCCATCGCTAATCCGCAAACCATGATGAATCTCATATTTTTCTTTAAGTCCCCGCAAAATAGCGATGCTGTCTTCAATTCCCGGCTCTTCAACCAAAATCGGCTGGAACCTGCGTTCCAATGCCGGATCTTTTTCAATATGTTTCTGATATTCCTTTAAAGTAGTCGCGCCGATAGCATGCAATTCGCCCCGCGCCAAAGCCGGCTTCAATAAATTGGAAGCATCAACCGCTCCTTCGGCAGCACCCGCTCCTACTATAGTATGTATCTCGTCTATAAATAGGATCAGTCTGCCGGAAGCATTTTGTATTTCTTTTATAAAAGCTTTTAATCTGTCTTCAAACTCCCCGCGGAACTTAGTGCCCGCAATGAGCGATCCTATATCTAATGCCACTATTTCTTTTCCCTTAAGAGGTTCCGGAACATCTCCGGAAATAATTTTTTGAGCCAAGCCCTCAACAATTGCGGTCTTACCAACGCCCGGCTCTCCTATTAGTACCGGGTTATTTTTAGTCCTACGCGATAAAACCTGTATCACTCTTCTCAATTCTTCTTCGCGTCCGATAACCGGATCCAATTTTCCCTCCTTGGCTTTATTGGTTAAATTAACGGCATACTTTTCCAAAACCTGAAATTTACTTTCCGGCGTTTCATCGGTAACCCGCGTTGATCCGCGCAATTGAGCCAATGTCCTCAAGGCTAAGTCCTTTTTTAAACCAGCTCTATCCAAAATATTCTGTGCTGCCGAAGGAACATCTAAAATAGCCAGGAGCAAATGTTCGCAAGAAACAAACTCATCCTTCTGCGCAGTAGCGATTTTTGCCGCTTTTTCCAAAACCTGCATTAATTCCTGAGATAAATAAAGCTGTCCCACATTTGTCGTAAAGGCAAAAATTTTGGGAACCTTTTTAAGCTCTTCTTCTATATTTCTTTCCAAAGTAGTCAAATTTACCCCTGCCCTTGTTAAAAGAGGCTGAACTAAAGACTGGCTGTCTATTATTAATGTAGAAAGCAAATGCAGAGCCTTAAGTTCGCCGTGATTTCTCTGCGCCGCCGCCTCTTGAGCGTTTTGCAATGCTTCCTGAGCCTTTATAGTGAAACGATTAAAATTGTTATTCATCATAATTTAATTCTAGCATATTAAAAAATTAGCACTCTGTCAATGAGAGTGCCAATACATCGATTGTCTCAATAAAAACTATTAAAGCTTATTCAAATCCGATTCTATGTTCTTTATTTCAGCGTCAAGATTGCCCAAACTAACCGATTCCAGCTCTCTGGCTATATCATCAACCGTGTCGCCTGCCGGAAGCCTCTTTAAATTAGCCTCTGCCTCCTCCACCTCTGATTGAGACGGCGTTGTTTTCTTGATTACCGTAAACCAAACTATTCCGGCAACAACAACAACGGCAACTATTGCCCCTATTATCAAAAATATTTTTTTATTATTTTGTTCTTCTTCAAACATAATGTTTATTCTTCACCCAAATTAGAAACTGTTTTTAAAGCCTCGAAAGCCGCGCTGGTATCGTCATAAGCGGTTTTTACAAAAACCTCCAGCGCCTTCAAATCCTTATTTAATTTTGTCCTGGTCGTCAACGCCGCAGATTTTACTGTGCTTACGCTTGTTGCATTTACCAAATAGTCTTTACCCGATTGAATAACCACTTTTTGATAAGCAATATTTATTGAAGATGTTGCTTTCTCGGCAGCTGTTTTTGCAGCAGTAATATTTTCGCCCGCCGCCGCAGCCTTTTCCAGTCTTGATCCGATTCCATTAGTTATTCTGCTCAGCTGCATTAAAGCTCCGGACCATTGATCAACCATTTTATCATTTATCTGCGCAAGCTTTTTTTCTATGCTTTTAATCAGATTTATTTTTTCCTGATCCTTGACCGCTTTCTGTAAAGCCGATTCTGAGACTTGGCTGGTTACAGATCTTCTCTGCAAAGCCCTTAAGCGCTCTTCTTCCAGTTGCTTTTTCATGGCCTCCAATCTTCTCAGCTCTGCATCTTGGGCAGCTCTCCATTTTGCCAATTCCAATTCTCTTTGAGCTTTTTCACTATCTGCC
Organism: Minisyncoccota bacterium; assembly: GCA_028716745.1. GTDB lineage: Bacteria > Patescibacteriota > Minisyncoccia > UBA6257 > 02-FULL-45-10c > STD1-84. The sequence goes on along the minus strand of JAQUPE010000007.1, from coordinate 31,376 downwards.
CATCCCTGACGGGCGATGCCCGCGCTTTTTTCTATTTCTTCAGGACACTGAGTCGCAGATCCATATCCATAATCATTATTACTCAAGCAAATCAAGCCATATGAAGAACCGCACTCCAAGCAAATATTTCCTACTCCTATACTTCTAGAACCGCACTGGCAAGAGCCGGTAGAAGAGTCATCAGAGACGCATCTTCCGCAATCTGTTGCACAACTATTGCAATCTTCGCTGCTTCCGCAATATCCGTCTCCACAGGCCGCCGTAGCGCAAGATCCGCAATCTAAATGACAATTTGCACAGCTTTCATCGGGATTGCATGTACCATCTCCACAATATGTCGGAGCCGCTCCGCAATCTTCGGGACAGCTCATGGAATCTTCTAAAATAGAATTGCAAACATGGTCTCCGCACACGGAAGCCGCCGGGGGGTCAACGTCCTCGGTTCTTTCCCAGTATTCCTGATAACCGGTTGATGAACAAATTAATTTATATTTTCCATCATTAACAACACAAAGCGAGCCCACTTCTATCTCTGATCCACCGCAAGAACAACGATTATATCCCTTAGTAGATCCGCACATTTTTGTTTCGCAACATCCGATAGTAACAATTAATCCTATGCATGGATTAGTGCAGCAGCTTCCTCCGGAAACAGCGTCGTTAAAATAACAGCTACATTTATAAACTACATTCTCCATATACGGCCCAAGCTTATCCATATTCTCATCCACTCTTTTTAAAACTCTATGAGCCTCTTCTTCTGCAGCCGCCTCACATCTAAGTTTGCAGGCATCCCATAATTCCTGACTCCAATTTGAATAAGTAGCACTTCCCCAATCACTGCAATTCGCATTTCCTTCAAGGGTGCAGCCCCACTGATCCCAAACTATTTTCGTATAACCGGTTTTTGTACATGTATATCCGCTATACTGACCGTAATTACACTTGCCTCCAATTCCAACAGAAGATCCGCTAAAATAATTTACAATTTTTTGGGTCGTATTGTTTGTCTGAGGATCATATGAGTCGCAAGATGTCACAGAAGTTGATCCGCAAAGACATCCTGTCATATTGCCGATTGTTCCTGTATACGGATAATTCGGATATTGCGTCATATAATCCTGATAGACGCTGCAAGAAATTGCCTTAGCGGAATTCTGGACGATAGCAAAAGAAACGACAATCGCCGTAAATAAAATAAAAATTGAAAGTGTTTTATTGGAAAATCTAAACATTAAACTGCGCCTTTCGGCCACAATTTAATTGTATCACAAACCCCTTCTCCTCATTAAGCCTAAAGTGAATAAACATTCTTTTTGCGACAACCTTAAAAACTCTAACGTGGAGATAAATTGTTTTTTGGAACATCTCGGAGTTCCGGCGGGCTTGGCAGCCCCCTATCGGGGATCCGCCGGAACGAGAGAGAAGCAAATTCGCTCGCCGGAAGCGAATTATGCTGTTTCCGAAAAATAATTTGGCGGAACTATTTCTTTTCTTCGAGGGCAACTTCTATCTCAATTTCCTTGCTGTCCCGCAAAATCTTCAATTTTACCTTGTCCCCAACATTATATTTCTGAAGAAGCGCGCTCAAAGAATTGTCTTCGTCTATTTTTTCTCCGTTAACTTCCAATATAATGTCCTCCGCCTTAATCCCTGCTTTATAAGCCGGCGAATCTTTCAAGACTCCCGCCCCGCTCTCATTGCCACGCACCAAAGCCCCTCTTTTTACAGTAAGTTTTTCTTTTTCCGCCAAATCATCGGTAATGGCCATATACCTTACGCCTAAATAAGGAAAAATTATTTTCCCGCTCGCCTTCACGGAATTAATGTCTCTTTTGGCTTTATTAATAGGAATAGCAAATCCGATGCTCTGCGCATTTGTAGCCATCGCTACGCTCACCCCGATAACTTCTCCGCGCAAGTTTAAAATCGGTCCGCCGGAATTTCCCGGGTTAATTGCCGCGTCCGTTTGAATCAATCCCTCCAAGGATTCCGATTGTGCTCCATCAGTAGCTGTAATTTTTCTGGACAATCCGGAAATTATTCCTCTGGAAACCGTGTTTCTGAATTCTCCCAAAGCATTTCCTATAACAATTGCAGTTTGTCCTAATTTTATAGAATCAGAATCTCCGAGCTTTAAAGGCTTGAGTCCTGTTGCCTGAATTTTTGCAACAGCTAAATCCTGCAAAGGATCGCGCGCTAAAATTTTGGCGGTATATTTTTTTCCATCATTCATCAAAACCGTATATTCGGCTTTTTCATCGCTAACTACATGCTTATTGGTCAAAATCATTCCATCCTCGGAAATTATAAAGCCGGTTCCTCCGCCGACTTCCTGTTTTTTAGTTCCCTTCTGGCAAGGCTGAGTAAAGCCGCTGATATCTCCAAAAAATTGCTGATATTCCGGAGGCAAATTTCCAAAAGGATTATAAGGACACTGTTCAATCACCGGCAAATCTTTACTGATAACAATTGAAACAACTGACTGAGATGCCTCTTCCACAGTTTTTATCATTGCGCTCTCATAAGCATCTGTAGCCTCATAAGGAACAACTTTATTTTCAACCGGCTTTTCAGAGGCCGGAGGAAGCATTCTGTTTATAAAGTCGCTGAAAAAATTAGCCCTGGCAATCTGCCCAAAAAGGAAAAATCCCGCTAATCCCGCGACCGAAAAGATAATTATTGATTTTGTAATTAGTTTTTTATTCATATTTTTATATAAAATTAATTATACATACTATTATAATATACAATACGAATTTTCAAGATATTTTGGTGCACTAAACCAAAACCTTGTAAATTGCCCTTACCCGCTGTACTCTAACGAATAAATGGACTATCTATTCAACAGCTCTTTCGGCCTGAAGCTGAATAAAGAGCAAATAATCCAATCAATAAATGAATTTATAAACGCGGCTCCGCAAAAAAATTATAAAGTAATAATCGGCAGCGATTCCTTAAGGCGGCCCGAAAACAAAGCTGACTTCGTTACGGCAATCGTAGTGCATCGCGTAGGCAACGGCGGGAAATATTTTTGGCGTCATTTGGAAATGGTTAAAATCCATACGTTGCGCGACAGAATTATTCAGGAAGTTTTATTGTCTCTTGAAACCGGCAAAGAAATTTTAGAGGCCCTGCAAAAATCAGGCGCTAAGAATTTTGATTTTGAAATTCACGTTGATGTAGGAGAAAAGGGACCGACAAAATCTTTAATCCAAGAAGTTACCGGAATAATCCGCGCTAATAATTTTGAATTTAAAATTAAACCGAACAGCTACGGCGCCTCAAAAGTTGCTGATCGCCACGTATAAAAACCATGGATAAAATAGTACTCGACATAGAAACAAAAAATACTTTCGCCGATGTCGGCGGACAGCAAAATCTGCTAAAGCTTGATGTTTCTTTTGTCGGCGTCTATTCCTACAAAACAGATTCTTATTTGTCATTTTTTGAAGATGAGATGGACAAGCTGGCTCCAGTTCTTCAAAATGCCGGCCTTATAATCGGCTTTGCTTCTAATCGTTTTGATATTCCTTTATTAAATAAATATTTCAAATTTAATTTGGAAAAAATTGAAAGCTTGGATATTTTAGACGACATCGAATCAAAATTAGGGCACAGAATCGGCCTGGACCAGCTGGCGCAGACAAATATTAAAATCGGCAAAACCCATCATGGCCTCGAAGCAATCAGGCTATATAAGGAAGGAAACTTGGAAGAATTGAAAAATTATTGTTTAAACGACGTTAAAATTACAAAAGATTTATACGAACTCGGTAAAACCCAGGGTCATTTACTCGTGCCCACAGATCACGGCGCCAGCATTGCCAAAGTTCAATTCAACTGGCACGAAAGACTTCCGTTACAGAATTTGTTTTAATTCTTTTATTCCCCTGCTTAAAGCCTCTTTACTTAACGCCTCCGCATTCAATCGGACTAAATTTTCCGTATTTGAAGGCCTTAGGCAAAATCTAAAATCTTTTGCCTCAACAACCAATCCATCGGGACTGGATACTTTAATTTTTTTATTTTTATAAAATTTCTCAGCTCTATTAATAATTTTTTCTTTATCGGAAACTTTGAAATTTTTGCTGAATCTGTAAAGCTTCGGCAATTTATTTAAATAATCCGGTATTTTTTCGTTCTTTCCGGAAATAAAGTTTATCATCTGAATTGCCGCGAAAATTCCGCTATCGCTATAATTAAAATCCTTGAAATAATAATGCCCAGACCTCTCGGCTCCAAAACTCGCCTTTTTATCAATCATTTTCTTTTTCAAAAAATATCTTCCAACTTTTGAAATTATTGTTTTGTACTGTTTCATCCTATATCCATAATCAGCCGAAATAACAAACGGCTGTTTATAATTTTCTGCCAAAATAAAAGCCGCATCCTCGGCATCTATTGTTTTCCCTTTATCATCGGCAAAAAATACTCTGTCGCCGTCAGAATCAAAAATTATTCCTAAATCTGCTTTATGCTTTTTGACCGCCGACTGTAATTGTTCCATCGCTCCCCCAGCCATTGGATCCGGCCCATGGGCAGGAAAATTTCCATTAAGCTTATTATTTATAAAAATCGCCCGCGGAAAAAGCTTTTTCAAAACCAATCCGGTTGTTCCATTGGAACAATCAAAAACGACTTTTACCGGCCGTTTTAATTTCAAAAACTTCTTTAAAAAACTAATATAAAGAAATTGGTATCTCTTGTCCGAAACTCCCGCAACCGATTCGGCATGGTGTCCGACCAATAGTCGGACCGAATCGGCGAGGACAAGCGAGCGAGTCGCTGGACGAACGAAGCGAGTTGAGGCAAAAGATCCGATTTCCAGCCCGCTTATCGGCGAGGCTTTTTTCCCGACAATTTTAAGCCCGTTAAAATTCTTCGGATTATGCGAGGCCGTCACCATTATTCCTCCGTCCGCCCCTAGCTTATTAACCAAAAAATAAAGCATCGGCGTAGTAATTATTTTTGCCTCAATAATTTTCCCGCCTAATCCTCTAAAAACCTCCTTGTATAAAGACGGCGAACTCAATCGGTCATCGCGTCCAATTACAATTTTAGCCTTCAGGCCAAAATACCCCCTCAACGCCTTGGCAATTTCAAAAATCGTCTTTTCATTAACTTCCTGCGGGTATTTCCCGCGAATATCATTGGCTTTAAAAATTTTGGGATTCATGCACTTTTATTATATAATAGAAACATCTAAATTCTTTATTCATGGCTAAGAAAAACAAAAAAACCAACGGGCAGGGAGGAGGAGTTTTTAACAAATTCCAATCATTAAGATCTCAAATCAACCCGGAAACTGAACGCAGTATTCTAGGCATATTTCTCGTTGCCGTAGCCATAATCTTTATCCTGGCCAGCATAGACAAGGCCGGACCTGCCGGAGAATTTGTTTTTAATATCCTCTCAAAATTGTTCGGCTTAGGATATTATCTGATTCCTTTAATATCTCTGATAGTCGCCGTTGTTTTTCTTTCTGAAAAAAAAGACAATCTAAAAACCCTATCCCTGACCTTTACCGGCGCAGGACTTTTTATTTTATCCGGCTTGGGATTAATTGATATTATTTTCCCGGAAAAAGGCGGCTTAATCGGCAGATGGATTGGCTCCATGGAAATTCCCTTTGGATATATTGCCGCTTTAATAATCTGCGGAACCTTATTAATCGCCTCATTGCTAATCACGCTCAATAAGCCTCTTAAATTATTCGGACAAAAATCAGAAGACGATGAAGAAGAGGAAGAAGCTGAAGTTATAATTAAAAGCGCTGAAATAACCCGCGCGGAAGAAAAAGCTTCTGACGGCGAAAATAAAAAAGATAAAAAAGAAAAAGAAGAAGAGGAATTAAAAATAGAAATTCAAAAAGATTCTTTTGTTCCGAAAAAAGCTATGGGTAAAATAAAAAATTATACCCCTCCTCCGCTTTCGCTTTTAAAATCGACTATTGAAAAGCCTACTTCCGGAGATTTACGCGCCAACGCCAATATTATAAAAAGAACCCTGGAGAGTTTCGGCATTCCGGTGGAAATGGGAGAAATCGCCATCGGCCCGAAAGTTACGAGATATACTTTAAAACCGGCTGAAGGAATAAAAATTTCCCGCATCACCGCGCTTAACCAGGACTTGGCGCTGGCTCTAGCCGCACATCCAATAAGAATCGAGGCTCCGATTCCGGGAAAATCTTTTGTCGGAATTGAAGTGCCGAATAAATGCGCCGCCATCGTCCGCCTCGGCAGCCTGATGTCCTTCCCGGAATTTACCGAATCGGGACCATTAGGATTTATTTTGGGACGCGATGTCAGCGGAGATCTGATTGTTTCCGATATCGCCAAAATGCCGCATCTTTTAATCGCCGGCAGCACCGGATCCGGAAAATCCGTGGCTATCCACGCATTGATTACTTCTTTGCTTTATAAAAATTCTCCGGAAACTTTGAGATTTATAATGATAGATCCTAAAAGAGTAGAACTTACTATTTACAATAATATTCCGCATTTAATTTCGCCTGTAATTACCGAAGGCAAAAAAGCGCTTGGGGTTTTCCGCTGGGCAATTCAAGAAATGGAAAGACGCTATGAATTATTACAAGGCGCCGGAGCTAGAGACATTAAAAGCTTTAATAAATCCAATCCCAACGATGCTCTTCCATATATAACAATAGTTGTAGACGAACTTGCCGACTTGATGGCTGCCTATGGACGCGACATCGAATCCTCTATTGTCCGCTTGGCCCAAATGGCTCGCGCTACCGGAATTCACTTGGTACTTTCAACCCAAAGACCTTCTGTAGAAGTTATTACCGGCCTAATTAAAGCCAACATTACTTCCCGCATGGCGCTCCAAGTTGCCAGCCAAGTCGATTCCCGCACCATTCTTGATGCAGCCGGAGCGGAAAAATTGCTCGGCGGAGGCGACATGCTTTTCACTTCTTCCGATCTTTCCAAGCCTAAAAGAATTCAAGGCGCATATATCAGCGAAGAAGAGCTTCATAAAGTTACCGATTTTATCAGAGAAAATAATAAATTATTGCCCGAAGTATCAGGAGAATCTTCTCCGGACTTTGAAGCCGGCGACCAAAGACGCGATGTTAATTTTGACGATTATTCCGGAGACGCCGATGATGAACTTTATGACGAAGCTGTTCTGGTTGTCCGAGAAGCGCAAAAAGCTTCCGCCTCTCTTCTGCAAAGGCGCCTGGCTGTCGGCTATGCCCGCGCTGCCCGCCTCCTGGATATAATGGAAGAACGAGGAATTGTAGGCCCCGGCGACGGAGCTAAGCCGCGCGAGGTATATTTGGACAAAGGAGAAACTGATGTATAATTCTCGAAACATATGGAAGAAGGAAAAAGCCTAAAAACAATCTTCGATGAGGCTCTGGAAAAAAATGAAGTTGATATTGAAGAGCTCGCGCAATTAACCGGCGTTTCATCGCACTACATTAACGCGCTTAAAAATCTGGAGACCGACAAGTTGCCGGCCGCTCCATACATTAGGGGCTATATCAAAAAAATTTCCAAAGCTCTCCGCTTGGATCCTAACGAAATTTGGCATTTATATAAAAACGAACTGGATCATAAAACTTCCGGCGGTTTTGATAAATTGCCGGCCAATCGTTTTGCCATCAAGCATATAAATAAAAAAACAATTGTTTGGGCAATCTTAGGAGTTCTGGCTGCAATTTATATCGTTCTTAATTACAATAATCTTTTCGGGCAGCTGACTTTAAAAATTACCAATCCCCCGTCTGACTCAACTATTACCGTAAATGATCCGGTATTTGATTTAGCCGGCAGCATTAATCCAAAAGATAAATTAACTATCAATGGAGTTGAAGTTTTGACCGATTCCTATAGCGGAAAATTCCTATATCCCTACAATCTTCAGCCGACATTAAATGTTATTGAATTTAAAGTTAAAAAAATCCTCGGCCAAGAAAAAATAGAGACTAGGCAAATTTATTACCAAGTAGGCGAATAACAAATTTTTTAAAAAAGATTATAATTATTAAATAAATATGGCAAAAGAAACTAAAAAAGAAGAAGGAAAAAATATTGATAATTTAATTGAAGAATTGCAGGGCAAATTCGGTGAAGGCGCCATCATGAAGCTCGGCGACGCTAAAAAAGTTAACGTTGATGTTATTCCTACCGGCTCTTTCTCGCTGGATTTAGCGCTTGGAGTTGGGGGGCTTCCCAGAGGAAGAATTGTTGAGATATATGGGCCGGAATCTTCCGGAAAAACGACCTTAGCTTTAAATGTCGTTGCTCAAGCCCAGAAAAAAGGCGGAAAAGTAGCCTTTATAGACGCTGAGCACGCCATGGATCCTGAATATGCCGAAAAATTGGGCGTTAAAACAAAAGAGCTTTTAATCTCCCAGCCGGACAGCGGAGAAGAAGCTTTAAATATTTTAGATAGCTTAGTTCGTTCCGGAATTATAGATTTAGTAGTTGTAGACTCCGTCGCTGCGCTTACCCCGAAAGCCGAGATAGAAGGAGAGATGGGGGCTCATCACGTAGGACTGCAAGCCAGAATGATGTCTCAGGCGCTCCGCAAGCTTACAGCTATTTCCGCTAAATCAAATACTCTTATTATTTTTATAAATCAGCTGAGAGAAAAAATCGGAATCATGTTCGGCAATCCAGAAACCACTCCGGGCGGCCGCGCTTTAAAATTTTATGCTTCAGTTAGAATCGATGTCCGCAGAATCGCTCAAGTTAAAAAAGGAGAAGCTATTGTCGGCAACCGCGTAAAAGCAAAAGTAGCCAAAAACAAAGTAGCTGCTCCATTCCGCGAAGCCGAATTCGATATTATGTTCGGCCAAGGCATTTCTTATGATGCCGACGTATTAAACGCCGCAATTAAACACGAGGTGGTAACTAAAGCCGGCGCCACATATTCTTTCGACGGACAAAAGATTGGAGTAGGATTTGATAAAGTTGTAGAAATGCTGAAAGAAGACAAAAAACTTCTTGGGGAAATAAAAAAGAAGACGGTGGAAAAAGTAAAAGGAAATTAAAAATTAAAAAAACCCCGTTAGGGGTTTTTATTATTTCTTAAAAAATCGCTGCAATCATAAATCCTGCCATTATCATTATCAGGGCCAGCTTTATGACATTTCCTATTAGCATTCCTATAGCCGCGCCCTTCGCCGACTTCCAAGCATCTCCCATTTCGCGTCCGCCAAAATATTCTCCCATGAGCGCGCCAAGAAGGGGCCCGACAATTATGCCCAGCGGCCCAAGCATAAAAACTCCGATTATTGTCCCCGCGAATGAACCTAAAAGCCCGTATTTGCTAGCCTTATACCTCTTAGCGCCGAGTATCGGAGCAACTATATCCAAAATCGTTATTAAAACAGTCAGCCCCAAAAAAATTAAAACTGCCTTAAAAGAAATCGCCGTAAATCCGGTTGTATAAGCAAAAAGCAGCATTCCCGCCCATGCCAAAGGCACGCCAGGCAAAAACGGCAAAATCACTCCGACTGCGGCAGCCGCCACCAAAACAAAAGAAAAGATTATATATAAAATTTCCAACATATCTTTATTATATCTTTTTTAAATTAAGCTTGCATCTAATTGTAAAAATCAGGCTCCTGGTTTTAAAACTCATTAATTTCCAAACCATGTCTTTCCAAAATGACCTTGGCGAAGTTACATTTATAAATTTTTTCTGCCTGATAGCCTTGAAAACTCCTGCCTCCGTTTTTTCTTCCGCTTCTAAAACAATATAGCTCTTATCTAAAATATCTATGAAATGAGTATCTGAAGTGGCAACAAAAGGCATATTATTTTTTTGGGCAAATCTTTCCGCTTTCTTATTTAAATTTATCAATTTTGTATAAAACCAAGAAAACTCTATAGCATCAAAGATATGAGTATTTCCGTTCAAGCCGTCCCTATATAAGCAATGTCCGTGAAAATAAGGATGGGCCGCTAAAATAAAAATATTGGGATTATTTTTCTTATAATTTTCCAATTCTTCAAATGTTTTTATTTTTTCAACTCCTTCATCGCAATTTAAAACTACAACATGCTGATTTCTTATTTCAATTTCAGCTCCGCTGATTAAAAGAATTCCTTTTGAAGCGGCGTATTCTTTCAAATCTCCCAATTTAAAAAATTTCCTGTGATGAGTTATGGCTAAGGCGCCAAAGCCTAAAAAAGCGGCGCGGTCTATTCCCTCGCGCGCCGTATATTCAATAACTTTGTCCGATGCATCCTCCTTGCTGTGAAAATGCAGATTAACTTTTAGTTCCATTTAATTAAAAACAAATACCGCATCCAGCCAGCTTGATTCACGGGGCTGAAGCGGCTGAAAGCCTCCGACTAAATTAAAATTCTTCGCCATTTTCCCGTATAAAAGACGGCTCACCAGATTTGCCCCGCTATATAAAACCCAGACCTGATTATCTTTGTTTTTTGTTTCTTCAATCTGCTTTATCAATCCGTCAGCCTCTTTTTCATATTGCGGCCAATCGATCAGCATTTGTTTGGCATTCCTCCATCCAGGATGAAGCGCCATTTCTTCCGGAAAAGGAATTAGCTTAAAATCTTTTTTCGCTTCCTTATTTAATTTATCCAGATAAAACGACTGGGTAGTCCAGCTAAGATCCGTGGCAATTACTATATCCCCGTCTTTCAAATTTTCCAAAATGCCGGCCGCCACGCTTTTTTCGCTTGATTTGTAGCTATCCACCTCCTTTTTATCGGCCAAAACTCCGTTATATGAAAAAATTATTATGAAAGGAACTATAAAGAATAAGATGTATTTATTTTTAATTTTAGAGAATAAATACGCAAGCAACAAAATAAATGCCGGCATAATAATCATCTCATAGCGCCCAGCAACATAAATAGGCTTAAATAAAGAAACTATAAAAGCAAAAATCGGCGCTGATATCAAATAAATAATAACGCTCGCTGCCGCAAATTTTTCCTCAGCGCTTATCTTTTGCTTTTTCCTGTAAATGAAAATAAAAATTATCGCCAGAACAGAAAAAGCCAAATACCCGATAGTATTTCCACGGCTCATATATTTCAAAGATTCAAACAGCGCTGAAATATCTGTTCTCGCTATCCAAGAGCTTATTCCCCACTTCGCCTGAGAAATCATTATCAGTGCATTCGGTAAAACCAATAAAATAACTGCTAATTGAGATTTTATTATTTTCCAGAAATTTCCGGTTACTTTTCTGAAAAACAATATGCTCAAAATCTGCGAGCCAAAAACCAAAGAGAGCCAGGGGTGGCTATATGCTCCGATAACTGAAAACAAAATATAAAATAAGTAGTCCAGCTTTTCCGGCTTTCTTGTGAGCTTAATCAAAAAATAAAAAGATGCCAGCCCAATTAATGCCGAGAAAGCATAGCGTCCGGCCTGCATGGACCAGAAAATCATAAAATAATTTGTGGCTGCCAGAAACGCCGCCCAAAGCCCGGCGCTTTTGCTTTTGAAAATATAACTTCCGACTTTATAAATAAAACCAACCAGCAATAAAAAGAAAATCGCCGACAAGCTCCTTAGGGCAATCTCCCCATCTCCAAAAACCAAAGACCATATTTTTGCCAGATAAAGATAAAAAATAGGATGAGAATCTATTATTGCTCTTTCATAAAGCTGAGAAAATGGAACGCTAATCGCCTCTGCCATTGCCGCCTCGTCGCACCAATAAGATCTGGCGCCGATATGATTAAAAACAAAAAACACCGCCAGCAATATGCAGCCTGCCACTGCCAAAAAAGATAAAGATATTTTTTTCACTATTTTTTAAAAAAATTATAATAAACCGTCAATCCCAAAACCAGCCAAGAACCCACTACTCCGACTATAAAACCCAAAAATATTATAGGGTCCTTCAAATAAAATCCATAAATCGCCCAAGTCAAAGTTCCAAGCCCGAAAATAATATAAGACAAAATAGAAACATTTCTGGCTGACTTATTTTTCCAAATTTTATATGCCTGCGGATAGTATCCGGCAGACATCGCTATTCCCATCAAAGTTACGAAAATTTTTAACCACATAAAGTTAATATATAGTATTATAAGATTATGAAGCTTATTCTGGAAAAAATAAACACTATCCCGAGAAACCTCATGAGGGATTGCGGCTATGTAGAAATAAAAAATCCTCACAAAGACGATGAAATAAGCTATGTCCGCAGCTTTGACAGCGGCCGCTTCTATCCCCGCTTTCATATATATCTAAATCTATTGTCCGCCGACCGCCTGGAAGTAAACATCCACCTGGATATGAAAAAACCCTCTTACGAAGGATCTTCCGCGCACAGCGGAGAATATGAAGGAGAATTAGTTGAAAACGAATCTTTACGGATAAAAAACATCGCTAAAAACTTTGTATCTAATCAGCCAATAAATCAAAAACTCGGGTATGCCAAAGAAAAATCTTTTTGGCAGAAAATTTTTGGGAAATAATTAGGCGCTTACTGCTTATATTTTTTAAGATCTTTTTTTGCTGTTTTAATAAACTTTCCAAACTTGCGTTCTTTTTCCCTTCTTTCGGTTTTGTTCATCTCATAATGTTCGGCTTCTTTTTTTAAGTTAATGTAATTAAGATATTTACCTTCGCTCAATTTACCGGATTTTAATGCAGACAATACTTCGCATCCAGACTCATGGACATGAGAGCAATCATTATATTTACATTCATTTGCCAGCGCAGTTATTTCATCAAATAAATCATCTATACCGGCATTCACATCTGTCATTCCCACCTCGCGCATTCCGGGATTATCTATTAAGATTCCTCCATTTTCCAAAAAATACATTTCCCTATTAGTAGTAGTATGTTTTCCCTTGCCGGTATAACTGCTTATGCTCTTGGTTTTTATAATATTTTCTCCAAGTAATTTATTAATAAGAGACGATTTGCCAACCCCGGAAGAACCGAGGAAACAATAAGTTTTACCCTTCAATATATATGTATTCAGCTCTTTCAGTCCGTTGCTTGTTATAATACTGGTTAAAAAAATATCAATATCATTAAATCTATTTTTTATCTGCGCTAATTTTAAATCCAGATCTTCCTTAGAAATTAAATCTATTTTATTCAATATGATTGCGGGTTTTATACCGCTGTCTCGCGCTATGGAAAAATATCTTTCAAGACGATTAAGATTATAATCCCTATCAACTGATTCAATAGCAAACGCGACGTCGATATTCGTCGCTATAATCTGTATTTCATTCTTATTGATATATTTTCTTTTTATTATTGTTTTTCTTGGCAACACCGCGTAAATCATTGCGTTTTCTTTATCGAGTTCTTTTATTGCCACCCAATCACCTACGGCAGGATAATCCTCTCTCGATAAAGCATTAAACATCTGTTTTCCTGTTATTCTTGCCAAATACTCGCCATTTTCATTTTTAATCTTATAAACCCCTCTATATTCAGCAGCAACTCGCGCAATCGAAAAATCGTCTAATTGTAATTTCTTTCGATTAGATTCAAAAAAGATATCGTAGCCGAGATCTTCTATTTTTATTTGCCTATTCATTTATTTAAATTTTTCTTTTGAGAATCCTTGCGCGGATTTTTCAATAACCGCACAAAAAACCATATAAGAACAAATAAAATAACTATTAAAATTGCCAGACTCAAAAGTAAATATTTACCTATAATGCCATAGAATATTCCGTACCACGGTTCATTAAAAAAATTTGTTTTTATAGAATATAATTCCTGAATAGTATAAAGCGTCTGTTTAATTGGAAAACTTTCTGTTTCTCCAATAGCTAGCGAATATTTTCCGGTATTATCGGGATTACTAACAACAATACTATACGTGCCGGCTGGGATAACCCCGCTAAATGATGGCCCCTGCCAATACCAGTCGCCGCCATAATCTTCATACCAACTTTGCCATTCTTCTGCCGGAGTCTCCAGATTTACAATTGTGTTTTGCCTCTCATCTGTTATTAATACTGTAAAATTTTTATTAGAATTTTTAATTTTTGGAGATAAAATTTGGACATATAACTTTAATGATGAAGTTGCATAAATTGTGTATACAGCTTTTGATCCAATAAGTTCGCCATAATATGCCTTTGATATGTCAGGCTCCGTGTTAATAATTTCTATTTTCTTATCAATATAGTTCGGCTGATGAGCAAATATGGCAATCGGCATAAAAAAAGAGGCTAATATAAAACATGCTATATATTTTTTCATACCAAAATTATACCTCATTAGAATCGAATTAGAACCTATTTTATTCAATAATCTCAATTTTATCATCAACAACCCATATTGCCTGATTATCATATAAAAAGATGACCGGTTGGGAATATTTTGGTAGAAAACTAACTGCTTTTATATTCCCTTCAGAAAAATCATTATTATTAGAATGCGGCATAATCAAAAAATTAACCAAACCAAGACCGGAATAATCTTTTATTTTATCAACAAACTGTTTTTCGTCCGAATCAAAAACACTTAAAGATAAATCTTTAGCAACAATCATCGAGCCCGCGCTTGTCCCAGTATAAATAACCTTATTTTTTTTAACAAATTCTTTAATTAATTTATCAAAACCCTTTTCTTTTATAAGTGATATGGAATACAAAACACTTCCACCGCAAAAATGAATAATGTCGGATTTTTCCAATTTCTTTATGAATTCTTCTTTTAAAATATTGCGCAAATCAATTTCAATAATTTCACAACCAAGCTTAATAAATGCATCTCGGTCTAATTTAATCCACCACCTATCTCCCTCATAACAATCTGCCGGATTTGCTATAAAAATAACTTTCTTACCCTTAATAGGTTCCTGTAATTTTTTTTCAAGCAATGGAGCCGTTTTATCAAATGATGATGCGAGAAATAATTTCATATTATTATCCTAACAAAAAACCGCCTCTTGGGCGATTTTATATTAATGAGTCAGGAAATGGATTATATTAAAACTTGTTTTTGCTAGGCCAAAATTCAAAAATTATAACGAATTTAAGTATAGCCCCCAAGACCAGTTTTTCTAGCCAATCTAATCAATTAGCCATCAAATAAGATTGGGCCTTAAAATAAGGCAAATTCGACCTTTTAAAAGATTTTTTTTTGCCTAATCAAATAAGCCTTATGCCCAATATGGCAAATATTTTGCATAACGGTTTGATTTATTTTCGGGGTCAAACGGTCTAATTAATTTATTTCTAATGGCATTACTGATAATTCTTGAGGCAATGGCATTATTTTTTTTCTCAATTCCAAGCCTTTTGCAAAGCGAAGCATTAGTTAAGGCATCACCTTCAATAACATGCTTAACGCAACTATGGAAATAACATGCTCTACACTGATCCTCTTTCGTTAACTGAGCTAACTTTTTATGTGAAAATATCACAACCTTAACGCTATCTTCTTGCTTCTCTATTTTTGGTGCAGGCAATTGTGCTAATTCAATTTTAAAAATCGCCCTATCTACACCGCTCCCTCTTTTTTCGCATATTTTCATCCTTCGCAACTTATCTGTTAATTTTTCATTACGAGATTTTGGTGGATGATCCATAAACCGATCGGGTTCTATTAATGGATTACCAGCGTTACAAATTTCAATTCTATCTTCAAAAATTTCTATTGATGGTCCTTGTCCCATAATATAAAAATCTTGATGTATCAACGCATTTGCTACAAACTCACGAATAGATTCTGGTGGATATTTATCTCCACTAAAACGAAAATCTTTTCCTATAATTTCTATATCTGGAATTTGACTTTCAATATAGGATATTAAATTTTCAAAACCAACCGCATATCCTTTTTGTCCAGTTACATCTTTTATAGCATCTAAACGATTTATGCCCTTATATGTAATTATTCGAACTCCCTTATTTTTTAACATAGTAAAATTTCTCAAATCTTGGGCTAGCAAAATAGCTCCTAAATTAGAAATGTGATATTTACCGCCCCTTTTTAAAATAAAATCTTCCTGTAATAATTTTTCAATAATTCCATCCTCATTTTTGGGTCTTGATTCTTTAGTTAACCTAAAATATTGATCATGATTGAGTAAATCAAGAATTTCCGTCTCAGAAACATCTTCTTTAGCTATTTTTTCTTCAAAAGGAGTACGCCTAGCCCAAATAATAGCTTCTTTTTCTGGAAATTTATCTAAACGTTGCGTTGTATTTCCAACCCTAATGTGTGCAATATTTAAAAATTTTACAGGACCAGAAACAGCTGGCGGTATATGAAATACTACAAGTCTTTTATTTCCTGGGTAATTTATATCAAAAACCTTAAATTCAATATTTGGCTTAAAACTTCTAACTAACCAGGATTCTAATGGCTCGTTGCCCTTACCCTTTTCTTTTCTATGGTCAAAAGTTGTGCCAACAATCTTATGTGTATCATTTTCAATTCCGAATATTAAATATGCCTCTGCTTTTTGATGCAAACATGCCGAATTTGAGAGAGCTGAAATATACTCACCTATCTTTTCCGGAGACTGGTGATTTGCCTTAAACTCAATCCATTCTGTTTCAGCGGATAATTCTACATACTTATTAATTAATTCCACCATACTTTGATCTTGTACTTGTGTCATATTTTAACAATAACTTATGGGGTGCCTGACGGGGATCGAACCCGTGTCGCCGCTGCCACAGAGCGGAGTTCTACCATTGAACCACAGGCACCATACTTATTTCTTAATCTTAAAATAACACTCTAATGGTATTGTTTTCAAGATATTCTTTCTTGGTTGCCCTGGACAGCCAAAAAAGGTAAAATGATTTAAAGGCTTATGTGTGAGCCTTTTTTATTTAAAGAGCGATTTGAAAAATAGTATAATAGTGTATAGGGGTGAAGAATCCCTTTCTAGTAACTAAAAGGGCCGTCTAGTCGCCCCAAAAAGGCGTGCTTATCTGCCAAAAGCGGAGGGTAACTAAAAGCCTAGTCATTCGTTCTATATGTTAGAAAACGAAAAAAAATACATAACGGAAGCCCAGAAGGGCAAAAAAGGAGCCTTTGGTTCTCTTTATGACCATTATCTGCCTCAAATCTACCGGTTCGTCTATTTGAAAGTCAGCAGTAAATCCACAGCCGAAGATCTTACTCACGAGGTGTTTCTGAACGCTTGGAAAAACCTTAAAGGCTATACCAAAACAGAGTTTCCTTTCTCGAGCTGGCTCTATCAGCTAGCAAGAAATGAAGTCATCGATTTCTACCGAACCAAGAAAAAAGATGTTTCGATAGAAGATATAGAAGAAGATCTTCTCGGAATTCAGGAAAAGGTGGATCTGGATGAAAAGCTCAATTTGGAAAAAGTAAGAAAATTAATTTTCAAACTTAAGCCGGAACAGCAGGACGTCGTGATAATGAGATTTATCGAAGACCTAAGCCACGAAGAAATCGCCACTGCAATAGAAAAAAGCGTCGGAGCAGTAAGAATAATACAACATAGAGCATTAAATTTATTAAAAGAACTATATGGAAAAAATAATTGAGATACTGACAAAATTAAAATTGATAGAACCAGACGAAAATTTCAAAAGACGTTCCATCGCGGTTATTTTAAACGCGCCTCAAAGCACAATTTCAGCCGTTTCCAGAAGCTTCTTCGATTCCATAAAATTCGGCGCCGCCCTAGCCTTGGCCAGCCTTCTTTTGGTAGTAGTCTTTGGAGGAATATCTATTTTGAAAACTTTGGCGCCAAGCGCACTTACCAGCTTGAATACAGACGTACTTGATAAAGAATTAAAGAGCACCGATATTCAAATAACTTTGTCCGAAATTAACTATTACAGCGACTCCATAAACAAAGTCGCCATGGTTCTCGATGAAACATCCAAAAATTCTTCCGATATTCTGAATTCTTCCGCCATAGAAAAAGAATCTAAAGAATTGGATTCTTTTAATTTGAACAATAAATCCGTAGACGAATTGCTGAACGAGCTATCTATGTAATTTTTATGAAAAAGATTTCTAAAATACTATTAATAATAGTTATCTTGTTTGTGACCCTAGGCATGTTATTGCCGATTTTCAATCTTCATGCCCAAGAATCTCTGTTAAAGGAGGTTGTTGGCAGCGTAGATGATCTGATTAATATAAAAGATAATTCGAGCTTAAGCGACGAAGAAAGACTTTCTCAAGAAATAGAAGCCAGAAAAAGCGCCCTCTTAAAGATAGTGGATTTATCGCTTAATGAGATAGAAAATCTCGGAGACAAGCTGAAGTCCCTGTCCTTAACAGGAGAAAAAGCTACCGCCCTCAAAGATCAGTTCTTGGCAATTCTCGGACAAAATGAACAGTATTCCGGCCAGCTCAAAGAATCCCTATCCTCCGATAAGGCCTTTTCTCTAGATGAAATCAAGCAGGTAGCGAAAGACTTCAAGGATTGGAGAGAAACTTATTACAATGAAAATGTGAGGAAAATTTTATCTTTTGTCATAGTTTTTCAGGAAAAATCTATTCTCAAGACAGCCGATGCCAGGCTCGAAAAAATAATTTCCGATCTTAGGAAATTAGAGAGCGCGAAATTAATTAAAAGAGAAGATTCCTGGAATTATCTTAATTCAGCGATTAAAAATCTTGCCAATGCTAATTTGTTGAATAACAAAGCAGAAATATTATTAATGAGCACTCTTGAAGACATGATAAATGCCTCAACCTCAACAGAAGTTTTTTTGAATGATCCGCTCAATAATAAAAAAGCCACATCCACAGAAATTAAAACTGAAAATAAAAACTACGACTCCATTAAAAGCATGGTGGAGAAATCAATGAATGAAATAAAAAACGCTTATAAAAACTTCGTGGATATCAGCAACAAGATAAGGAAAAAACTGGGCTACTAAATAGCCAAATAAAAACTTCCCCGATCGGGGAAGTTTTTATTTAACCTGATATTTATTTAACCGCTTCTTTCAAAGCCTTAGCAGCTCTGAATTTAGGCTTGGTTGCAGCTGCAATTTGGATCTTCTGGCCGGTCTTAGGATTGATTCCCATTCTGGCCGCAGCCTTTACTACCTTGAAAATTCCGAAGCCGCTGATTGCAACCTCGTCTCCTTTTTTCAAAGCATTTGTGATTTCATTAAAAACAATTTCAACTGCTTCCTGGGCTTGTTTCTTTGTCTTCAATTCAATCTTTTTTAATAATACTTCTACTAAATCTTCTTTTCTCATAATTTATATTTTTTATTTAATCGACCTTACCCGCTCCGGCTGAACAAACCGGTTAGCAAGCTGAATTTTAAAATTTATCTCGCTACTTCTACCGCTCTCATTTCGCGAATGACCGTCACTTTAACTTCTCCCGGATATTTCAACTCTGATTCTATCTTGGAAGCAATATCTTTGGCAAGCTGCAAAGCCCCGAAGTCGTCTATCTTTTCCGGCACCACAAACACCCTGATCTCTCTGCCGGCCGAAACCGCATACGCGTTCTTAACTCCTTCAAAGCCAGTAGCTATTTTTTCCAAGTCCTGCAAACGCTTGATATAGTTTTCAATCGTTCCCCTCCTGGCGCCCGGTCTGGCCGCCGAAAGAACGTCTGCCGCCGCAATAATATAAGACTCGGGTGAAGCAAATGGGTATTCCTCGTGATGCGACTCCATCGCCTTCACCACATTCTCGTCTATGCTGTATTTCTTGAGTAATTTCCTTCCAATTTCCACATGTGTTCCCTCCACCTCATGATCTATGGCCTTTCCAATATCGTGAAGCAATGCGGCTTTTTTGGTAACCTCAACGTTTACTCCGAGCTCTGCCGCAATCATTCCGGATATATGAGCCATTTCTATGGAGTGAACAAGAACGTTCTGTCCGAAGCTGGTTCTGAAATAAAGCCTGCCCAGCAATTGAACGATATCTCTCGGAAGTCCGATGACTCCGACTTCCAAAACGGCATTGTCGCCGATTTCCTGAATTCTTTTATTTAATTCCTGGCGAGCTTCTTCAACTTTCTCTTCGATTCTCGCCGGCTGTATTCTTCCGTCTTTTACCAATTTTTCCAAAGACAATCTGGCAATTTCCCTGCGCAACGGATCAAAAGAAGAAAGCACAACGCTGTCCGGCATTTCATCAACAATTACTTCCACTCCTGTTAATCTTTCCAATGTTTTGATATTTCTTCCTTCGCGTCCGATTATTTTTCCTTTTAATTCTTCGTTAGGCAGATGAAAAACGCTGGTTGTCATATCCGCCACGTGCGAACGCGCATAACGCTGCAAAGCAGTTGTTATTATTCCGAGACCCTTTTTTTCTATTTCATCGATTCTTTCTTTTTCCAATTTCTTTATTAAAGAAATCATTTCGTCTTTGTGCGTCTCCTGGACTTTTTCCATCAATTGTTTTTTTGCTTCTTCAAAAGAGAGCTTGGCAACTTTTTCCAGCTCGCCCGATATCTTTTTCTTCAGCTCTTCGGTTTCCGCTTTTTGAGATTCCAAAAAAGAAGCTTCCTTTTCCAGAGATTCTTTTTTACCTGTTATCTCGCCCTGCTGTTTTTCAAGCTGCTCTTCTCTCTTCATTAATCTTTCTTCCGTGCGGGAAAACTGGGCCTTTTGGTCCTTTTCTTCTTTTTTCGCTTCATCAAGCAAATATGAGGCTTTAGTTTTCGCCTCTAATATAATCTCCTTTGCTTGAGACTGCGCTTCATCGACAAGAGTCTTTACTTTTTGTTCAGCGGAATTAACGCCCTGCGCCGCTAGAAGTTGTCTGACAAAATAGCCAACCGCCAATCCTACCAACAAAAATGCCGCCCCCAAAATCAGGTTTGTTAACATTTATTGAATTGTTCTCTAGGTATTTCATTGAAAAAATGAATTTGTTAGGAACATTATTAATTCTTAATTTCGTATTTTCAGAATATCTTGGGGGCTATAAATTGTCAAACTTTCAAAATAACTATAATCTTAGACTATATATGAAAAGACAGGTCATTTTAGTAGTGCTGGACGGCTGGGGCATAGGAGCAAAAGACATCACCAATCCTATCAACGTAGCCAAAACGCCTAATATCGATTTTATAAGAACTCACTACCTTACCGGCAGCCTGCAGGCTTCAGGCATTGCCGTCGGCTTGCCATGGAAAGAAGAAGGCAACAGCGAAGTGGGCCACTTAACTTTGGGCTCCGGAAAAATCATTTATCAGCATTATCCCCGCATAACAATTTCTATTCAGGACGGATCATTCTTCAAAAATAAAGTTCTTTTGGATGCCGCTGAACATGTTAAGAAAAATAACAGCGCCCTTAACTTAATCGGCTTGCTGACCGACGCAAATATTCACGCTTCGGTTGATCATATCGTCGCCCTCATTAAATTTGCCAATGAAAATAAAGTTCCAAAAGTGAATATACATCTATATACAGACGGAAAAGACAGCCCGCCCAGATCATCGCTTAAAATATTGCAGAAAATAAATCCCCTTCTTAGCGATACGGTTAAAATCGCCAGCGTTTCCGGAAGGCATTATGCCATGGACAGAGACGGCCATTGGGACAGAACGCAGAAAGCTTATGATGTCCTGACCGGCAACGGAGAATTTGCCGACAGCGCGGAAAAATTAATAGAAGAAACCCACAACGAAGGCTTAAATGATCCATTCGTAAAACCGCATATGATTGGCCCGGAAAATAATTGCGTAAAAGACAATGATGCAATAGTTTTCTTTGATTTCCGCGAAGACAGCGTCCGCCAGATTGTCAGCGCTTTTGTTGTTACGGACTTTAAAGAATTCCCCGTAAAAAAATTCAATAATGTCTATATTGCAACCATGACTCAATACTTGGACAAATTTAATGTTCCGGTTATTTCGCCTCAGGAAAAAATAGAAAATCCGCTTGGGAAAATTTTAGCCGACAACGGAAAGGTCCAGCTTCGCATCGCCGAAACGGAAAAATACGCCCACGTCACATATTTCTTCAACGGGCTCAATGAAAAGCCCTATGATAACGAATTCAGGATTTTGGTTCCGTCCAGAAACGTATCAAATCATGCCGAGCATCCGGAAATGATGGCTTCCGAAATCACTTCGCGAATAATCCAATCGATGGAAGACGGAGCCTATGACTTTATTCTTGCAAACTATGCCAATGGCGACTTAGTGGCCCACACAGGCAATTTTGACGCCGCCCTCATAGCCGTAAAAACCCTGGATGAAGAAATGGGCAAGCTGGCTCAAAAAGCGGTTGAGCGCGGAGATATTTTAATAATTACTTCCGATCACGGAAACGTAGAAAAAATGGCTGACCCTCTTACCGCCGAGCCGCTGACCGGCCATGATTTGTCGCCCGTACCGATATATATGATAGCCAAAGAATTTCAAAGCAATAAAACTATCGCCGAAGCTGAATTAATAGAAAGCGAGACTATCGGCATTTTGTCCGACGTTGCCCCTACAATCTTGGAAATAATGGACCTGCCAAAGCCAAAAACAATGACTGGGCAGAGCTTATTCGGCTTTTTGAAATAAGGAATGGCCTGCTGTATAATATAGGTAAATGAAATTGCTTCCCCGTCTTATCTTTTCTTTCTTTGTTAATTTAATCGCCATATTGGCGGCGACTAATTTTTTGCCTGATTTTAAAGTTTTGGGCGGAATGGAAAAATTGCTTATCATCGTTGCTATTTTTACCCTGATTAATCTTTTCATTAAGCCGATTTTAAAAACTCTTCTCGCTCCGATTATCTTTATCACTCTCGGCTTAGCAACTATTTTGATTAACGCCCTAATGCTCTATATTCTTGACTTTCTCAGCGCGGATGTTAGCATTACCTCAACTGAATCGCTTATATATGCCACGCTGATTATCAGCGCCATCAATTTAATTATGAGTCTTTCGGCCAAATCCTTATACAAACAAAACAATTAAAATTATGTCTCTTATTTCAATAATCCAGCTTGTTTTCGCAGTCTTACTGATAGTTTTGGTTCTTATCCAAGAGAGGTCTTCCGGCTTGTCCGGCGCTTTTGGAGGAAGCGGAGATGGCGGTTTTTATCACACCAGGCGCGGACTGGAAAAAATAATTTTCTTTGCAACTATCGTTTCAGCCATAGCCTTTGCCGGCCTGGCTCTTGTGGATTTAGTTATTTAAATCCCCGATTTTTTAAAATACATATTGCCTTTATTGTTTTGTCATGACGCTATATCAGATTTTTAAAAGTTTTAATCGCATGGAAAAGTACGCTTTTGGCGGAGCTTTTTTGGTTTTTATCTTATCGTTCTTTTTTTTCAGCCTTCTTTATCTAAATTCAAAAACGGTACAAGTTCCGGTTTCAAGCAATTTATATACGGAAGGGTTAATAGGCCAGCCGACATTCATAAATCCCGTAATCTCCGGGGGCAACGATGTTGATAACGATCTTTCGGAAATTGTTTTCGGCAACCTGGAAGATTTAATTGATTATTATAAAGTAGACGAATCCGGAAAAGTTTGGAATATATTTTTGAAAAGCGACTTAAAGTGGAGCGATGGAAAGCCGCTGACCAGCGACGACGTAGTTTATACAATTGAAACAATCCAGGATCCTTCTTCCCGCTCTCCTCTCTTTGCCACCTGGCAAGGCGTGGCAGCCGAAAGGATAAGCGAACTGGAAATTGAATTCAATTTAAGAGCTCCTTACGCCTTTTTCTTGGATAATTTGAATAAATTCAAGGTAATCCCCAAGCACATTTTCGGAATAATTCCCCCGTCAAATTTCAGGCTTTCCGACTATAATCTTGAGCCCGTAGGAAGCGGCCCTTATAAATTTGTCTCATATGATAAAAGAAAAGACGGATTTATTACCGCCTATCACTTTGCCACTAATGAAAACTACGCTACCTCTACGCCTTTTATCAGAAATTTTGATGTTAGCTTTTTCCAAGACACAGCGGAAATCATTAAGGCATTTAACAATAAAAAAATAGATGGATTTGGTAATTTAGATCCCAAAAAAATCGCTGATATAAAAATAAGCCGCAAATTCATAGAAGCCGCAATGCCCCGCTATTACGCCGTATTCTTCAATCCCAATTCTCATGAAGCTCTAAAAGAAAAAATTGTCAGGCAGGCCATGGAGTTGGCTACTGATAAGAAAAAAATCGTTGAAAAAATATTTGATAATAAAGCCCTGATAGTTAACGGACCGCTCTTGCCTACAATGACCGGCTATAATCCGGCAACTGAAAGCTCGCAAGAATTTTCAGTAGAAAAAAGCGCCGAGCTTCTGGAAAAAAACGGATGGACAATAAATAAAGATTCCGGAATCAGAGAAAAAAAGATTGGAAGCAATATTTTTAAATTAGAATTTGATGTCGTCGTTCCGCAAATACAATTTTTGATTGATACCGCCAACATAATGAAAGAAGATTGGAAAAACGCGGGCATCAATTTAAATCCTGTTGTTTTAAGCCCTTCTGAAATCAACGACGAGGTTATCAAGACAAGAAATTACCAGATGATTATTTTTGGAAATATCCTTAAAAATAATCCCGATATCTTTTCTTTCTGGCATTCTTCCGAAAGATTCTATCCGGGGCTAAATCTTGCCATTTACGAAAATAAAAAGGTTGACGAACTTTTAGAATCGGCCAGAAAAGAGTTGAAAGAAGAAAAAAGAATAGAGTCTCTTGGAAAATTGCAGGAATTAATAAATGAAGACAAGCCAGCCATATTCCTTTATTCCCCGGCCTATATCTATGTCGGTCCGAAAGACCTCGGCGGCTTCACGGAAGAAATGATTTCTTCAAGCGCCGAAAGATTTAACGGCCTGAATAAGTGGCATCTACGAACCGTCAGAGTATTCAAATAATATTATGGATAATTTTAAAAACTCAATATTGAATTTCAACAAACAGCTTACGCCATCGGCCCTGCAATATTTCCGCATGGATAAAATAAAAGGTTCTCATCCCGACGCCATTATAGTTATTGGAATGGGCGGATCCGGCCAGGCCGGCTTTCTCGCATCCGACTTGAAATATGAGGTCAAAATCCCTGTTCCGGTTCTCGTTTGGGAAAATTATGGCTTGCCAAAAACCAGTTATAAAAAGCCTTTATTTATATTCGTTTCCTTTTCCGGCAATACAAACGAAACGCTCAGCGGATTTTCAAAGGCTCGCCTGAAAGCCGCGGTATGCTCAGGCGGACAGCTTAAAAAATTATCCGACAAAGCAGGAGTACCGCTTTCTCTTCTCCCGGCCGGAAATTTAACCCCCCGCCAAGCAAACGGCCTGATGTTTTATGGAATCATGCAAATCGTTAAAACTGTTTTCCCTGGAAGCAAGAATCAATCTCTGGCTTATCTAAAACCTAAATCTTTTGAAACAGCCGGAAAAATAATTTCCCGCCAGCTGAAAAATAAAACTGTTCTTATTTACAGCTCTCCTGAAAATAATCATCTGTCTTATATTTGGAAAACAAATCTTAATGAAACCGCAAAATCTATGTGTTTCTCCGGAACTTTTCCTGAAATGACTCATAACGAAATTGTTCCTTTGGAAAAACGCCCTAAAAATGTTATTGCCGTATTCCTGGAAAATAATTCTACTCCGCAAGGAAAAAGAAAAATGGGCATAACAACCGCAATAATGAAAAAAAATGGAGTTTCATCGATAAGAATAAATCTTTCCGGAAAAAATAATCTGGAAAAAACTTGGAACAGCATTATTTTGTCTCAATGGGTCGCTTATCATCTGGCCGAAGCGAAAAAAATCAATCCTGTAGAAACAAAATTAATAGATCAAATTAAAAAGCTAACGGCATAAACTGGGGACGTGGCGGAACTGGCAGACGCATACGCTTCAGGTGCGTACGGGAGCAATCCCGTGAGAGTTCAAATCTCTCCGTCCCCACCCTTAATCGCCAAAACTTAAACAATTAAAAAAGAAAATTAAATTAAAAAATCATGATGAACAAACCAATATTTAAAAAAGCATTAGGAATGAAAAGGCTGCTTGAGCAAAACATCTTAAAATTCTGCCCGCTGGGCGGATTTGAAGAAGTCGGCAGAAACTGCATCTTCTTTGAGTACCAGGACGAAATTATCGTCGTGGATGCAGGCATACAATTTCCGGAAGAAGAAACTCCAGGCATAGACTTCATTATCCCTAATATGACCTATTTAGAGCCTAAAAAACGCAATATTAAGGCCCTAATCTTAACGCACGGCCACTATGACCATATCCACGCCCTCCCTTATATTATTGAAAAATTGGGCAATCCGATTATTTATGCCGCTCCCCTTACTAAGGCGCTGGTAGAAAAAAGATTTGATGAATTCCCAAATCTCCCGAAATTAAAATTCCAAATTGTAAAAGACGGCGAAAAGCTCCGCCTCTCTGATTATTTCGAAGCAGAATTTTTTGACATCGGACACAATATTCCAGACGGCTTAGGATTTATTTTGGATACGCCTGTTGGAAAAATGGTGCACTTCGGAGATTTCAGAGTAAATCGCGATATAAAAGGCGATCCTATTGATGGAGAAACTTTCAGGCGCCTTAGCGACATGGGAATTCACAGCGTTTTTCTGGACAGCACCAATGCCGATATAGAAGGCGCTTCAAAATCAGAAGAGACTGTTGTTAAAGAATTGGAAATTTTATTTAAAAAAGCCGAAGGCAGAATTATCGTCACGACTTTTGCCTCTCTCTTGGACCGCCTTTCAACCATAATTGAAATATCTGAAAAACTTGGAAGAAAAGTTGCCATCAACGGACGTTCGATGAAAGACAATATTCAGATAATGAGAAACCTCGGATATCTTAAAGTTAAAAAGGGACAGATCGTTAATGTTGAAGAATTGCATGGAATAAAAGATGACAAAATAATGATTCTTACTACCGGCGGACAGGGAGAACCGAATGCCGGACTTACTAAAATCGCCAACGGAGAGCATAGGCATCTCAAATTCAAACCAACCGATACGGTTATCTTTTCCTCTTCCGTAGTTCCGGGAAACGAACGAAGTGTTCAAACTCTTCAAGACAACATCGCGCGCCAGGTAAGCGAAGTTTATAATTCAAAATTCTTGGATATTCACGCATCCGGCCATGCGCCGAAGGACGACTTGAAATTAGTGATTGAACTCATGAAACCTAAATTTGTTATACCGGCCAACGCTTATTATTTCAAAAGAAAAGCCTGCGCTAAAATCGCGCGAGAGGCAGGCATTCCGGCAGAAAACGCTATTCTTATCGACAATGGCCAGTTTGCCGAAATCAGCAAAACCGCTTTTAAAGTTACAGAAGAAAAAACGGCCACCGACTATGTCATGGTAGACGGCCTTGGCGTCGGAGACGTACAGGAAGTCGTGCTCCGCGACAGAAGAATGCTGGCCCAAGAAGGAATGGTCGTGGTTATTGCCACAATAGAAAGAAGCACCGGCCGCCTGCTTAAAAACCCGGACATCATTTCCCGCGGATTTATTTACTTGAAAGAAAATAAAGAATTGCTCGATGGAATCAGGATAAAATTGAAGCACATTTTGGGCCGCCTGCCCCGCCATCAGCACCCCGAACCGGATTATATTAAAGGTTTAATAAGAGACCAAATCGGCCAACTTTTGTATAATAAAACCAAGAGAAGACCGATGATTCTCCCCGTGCTAATTGAAGTCTAAAATGAAAAAACCAATTATAGTTTCAGGAATACAGCCTACGGGCCGATTGCATCTCGGCAATTATTTGGGCGCTCTCAAAAATTTTGTGGCTCTCCAAAACTCCGGCAAATATAATTGCATATTTTTCATCGCCGATTATCATTCTCTGACCATTAATTTTGATCCGAAAGAAAAACAGCAGCAAATTTATAATTTAGTTAATGCTTATCTATCCGCCGGCCTTGATCCGAAAAAATCTTTACTTTTTACCCAATCACAAGCCCCGGACTGCACCGAGTTGGCATGGATTTTAAATACAATAACTCCGATTGGCGAACTGGAAAGAATGACTCAATACAAAGATAAGGCGCAAGAAAATAAACAAAATATTAATGCCGGACTTTTCACTTACCCCGCATTAATGGCTGCCGACATTATTATGTATGACGCCGCTTTTGTTCCGGTTGGCGAAGACCAAGTCCAACACTTGGAATTTACCAGAACATTGGCTAGAAAATTTAATAATAAGTTTGGAAAAACCTTTATTGAACCCCAGCCAATTTTAACCAAAACTGCGCGCCTAATGAGCTTGAACGATCCGGAAAAGAAAATGTCCAAATCAATTCCTAATGGATGCTTATTTTTGAACGATTCTCCGGCTGAAATAGAAAAGAAAATTAAAACAGCAGTTACCGATTCCGGCAGCGAAATAAAATATGATGCTCAAAACAAGCCTGGCATTTCTAATTTACTGGATATCTATTCCGCATTAACGGAAAAATCTGTAGCCGAAATAGAAAATAAATATAAGGACAAAAACTATGGGCAATTCAAAACCGACCTCGCTCAAATCGCAATCAAAGCTCTTGAGCCGTTCCGTTCCAAAAAAATACCTGATTCTAAAATAAAAACCCTATTATCTGCCAGCGCCAAAAAGGCTCAAAAGCTCTCCTCTGCCAAGATGAAAGAGGTAAAAAATAAACTCGGCCTTCCAAATTAAAATCTCCGCCAACCGGCGGAGATTTTTAATGAATTTTATTTCAACTTAGAAATAATATCCTTATATATCTTTTCAACCTCTTCCTTATTTAAATAGCCCTCTTTAGCAAAAGTGCTTGGCAATGGAACAATAACAGTGCCCGTAAAACTCTTTCCATCTATTACTTCGGTCGTAGTCAATTCCTTAGTCTGATTTAAAGAATAGCAGGGCGTATCACCGGAAGGCATCTGGGCAATTCCCCATAATAAAGATCCGTTAATAACGAAATTCTTATAAAGAATCCCTAAATACATGGTGTTGGTCGCGGAATACGGTTCTTTGAATTTTGGCAAAGGATCAAGATGGGCGATGTGTCCCCCTCTTTTTTCAAAAGCATCTACGCCTTTCCCTCCCATGCCCAAACCTAAATTATCCGCCTTGGACGAAGAAGCCGATTGCGCTTCCGGAGGAGGCGTCTGATTGGGAGACGTCATATAAACTGTTTTGCATCCCAAATATTTCCCCTCTCCATATTTAACTCCTTTCTTTTCAAGATTTTGTTTTATTCCGGGCATCTGCTGCTGAGCCCCCTTAATTACCAATTGCATTTTTGAAAAATATCCAAGCTTGTCTTTTGGTATAAAATTCTTCATCAAATCGCTTTGGAACAAATCGCTCATCGTCATATTTTTCGGCATTCCAGGAATCGTAATATTTCCGGGCATAGGCACATCAAGGCCCTGAGTCTGCATCAGTCCTTTATTTTTTAACGCCTGCCAAGCGGTTTCTTCATCCGGGTATTGAATAATATCAATATCATTTGCCACATCGGAATCTCCAGTTCGTTCTCCGCCGGAAACTTCTGTCAGCCCCTTCCACATCTCATCAAGCTTCCCCATGTTCATCATATCGGGCGGCATAATGCCCTGCGTTATGAGATTTTTCATCATATTGTAAGACTCTTTCATCGGACGCATGCCGCGAGCCGTAGTCTGAACAGCAAGCCGAGTAGTGCTTACATCTCCTTTATATGTTACTTGGTCCTGAAATCTTTTTTCGTCTATTTTAGAAAGCGGATTAATATGGCTAACCCTAATATTCACTTGGCTCTCGCCGCCCATGCGAGAAGTCTCCTGCCATGTTTTAGGCAAGCTAATTTTGAAAGTTTTTAAATTCATATTAATTAATATGATTTAGAATTATTTTAATTCCGCTGATTTTTATTCTTTTGATAAATCTGTTCCGCAAGAAGGGCAAAACTGAGTGCCTAGCTTGGACTCTCTTCCGCAATCCGGCTTGGAGCATTTTAAAATCAGTTTAGCCCGGCAATTCGGACAAAACTTCGCATTCTCTTCCGCTATCGGCTTTTTGCAAGACGGGCATTTATTTCCGCCCTTAAATTTTTTAATTACCGAACCTATTCCTGTTTCTAAGCCTCCCGCCGCCGCGCTCTGCGCTTTCCATTTTAAATTATTTTTAATTCCTTCAATTATGCTATTTAAAAAATCCATATTTTTTATTTTAATTAAAAACCAACGGCCTTTATTCTATTATTATACCACAAAAACCGCCCTAATATGTGATAATATGAAAATATGGCTAAAAAAGTGAAGGTTGCGGCAATTCAAATGAGGGTAACTTTAAGCCCGAAAAAAAACCTTGAAAGGCTTTTGTTCTTTTTAGAAAAAGCGGCAAAAAACAAAGTTGATATAGCTTGTTTCCCCGAGGATTGTATTTTGGAACATCCTTTCCAGACTAAAAGAAAAGATGATTCCCTGAAAGAAATACAAAGGATGTGTAAAAAGTTAAAAATTCATTGTATTTTTGGAACATACATCAAAGAAAAAAACAAATTTTTGAATTGCGCTTTTTTAATTGACGATAAAGGGGAAATTAAATACAGATACGAAAAAATCCATTTATGGAAAGGCGATAAAAAAGAGGGTGTATCCCACGGCAGGCAAGATATTCCGATAAAAACAAAATTTGGAAAAATAGGAATTATTATTTGTTATGATATTAACTTCCCAGAACTGATTAAAAAGCTCGCAAAAGGAGGCGCCTGGATAGTTTTTTGCCCGACATTTGATGTTCTAACTAAAAAAGAGAAAAGGGATTTGAAAAGATATAAAAAAATATTCAGCCTTGCCGCGCCAGCTATAAAATCATTTGAAAATGAAGTTTTTATCGTCGTCGCCGATGTTTATACAAAACCTAAAATAGCTACCGGGGTAAGCGTAATATGCAGTCCTCGCCAATATAAAATTTTAAAGAAAATAGATAATAAAGAAGGAATGATTATGGCCGACTTGAACCCAAATGAAGTAAAGAAGATGAGAAAAGAAGAGGATTTATTGAAATATTAATTTCACAAAGATTTTTAAATAAAAAAGGCCCAGGGACAGAATCCTGGGCACACGGTACTTTTCGTCGTTTTTTTAAGTGCTTTTGAGCCGGCTAGAATACTGTTCCTATCACCGATTCCTCCTTGAAGGAATGTCGTTTGGGGCTATACAGCTTGGCTGCCCCGTCGCCGCGGCCGGTTGATCATCCTATCATCGAACTGGTTGACCACAACCTTATCAAAAGCATCACCTCTCTTTTTAATGTGCTTGTCCTTTAACGCGGAACCGCTCCGCTCATCAAGAACAGCCATTTTAGCTTTAATATAGTAGCACAAAACAAAAATTATGTCAACAAACAAAGACTACGTCTTTTTAACCCCTACCCAGACGCTTTCCCCCTGGCCGGGCAGGCCCTCTAAATTCGAACTTAGCTCCGAATCAAATTTATCCGTCTTTTTAAACTCCACGCTAACCGCGCCTATTTCCTTTTTAAACA
>JAQUPE010000006.1 GCA_028716745.1 Minisyncoccota bacterium | reverse complement strand
CAGGAGTCCCAACCTTCCCAGGCGGAGGAGTAATCAGCGCAAGAATTCTTGAACTCGCAAACAATCAAACATTAACCATTACATACGGAGCAGGAGGAGGATCCAGCGGAGTTACAGCGCCGGGGACTACGGGCAATTATACATTTACGACTCAATCGCGAGGTTCTGATTCCGGAACGCTAGTGAATATAGCATCTTCTCCTGTTGTTACTATTAATAATCCGGTTCCAACAACTACGGATATTTCTCCAATATCCAAAACGCTCGGCGACTCCCAATTTGCTCTCACCGTTAATGGCACAAACTTTGTCTCCGGCTCAACAGTAAGGTTTAATGGCTCAAACAGAGCAACAACATTTGTAAATTCCACCCAACTAACAGCGACAATATTAGCCAGCGATTTAACAGCAGCAACTTCCAGCGCGTACATCTCAGTCTTCAATCCAACACCAGGAGGCGGAATATCAAATACGCAAACATTTACAATATATAACCCAACTCCTACAACTACATCTATATCTCCGACAAACAAGAATGCCGGTGATTCCCAATTCACAATGACAGTAAACGGAACAAATTTTGTGAACGGAGCGGTTGTGAAATTTGATGGCAACAATAAATCCACTATATTTATAAATTCTACCCAGCTAACAGCAATTATTTCTGCTTCGGATATTATTTCTACAGGAAATTATTTAGTAACTGTTGCCAACCCATCGCCTGTGCTGGCTGAATCCAATGCGCAGACATTTGCTGTCGGCAATCCAATTCCAACTACTACAGATATATTCCCAACTTCTAAAACAATAGGCGATGCTCAATTTATATTAATTGTTAATGGAACTAATTTTATTCTCGATTCAATAGTCAGATTCAACGGCTCCAACAGGACAACTACATATATAAATTCCACTCAATTAACAGCTACAATCCCAGCCTCTGACTTGCTTGCCGCCACCTCAACTGCATATATTTCAGTCTTCAATCCAACACCAGGAGGCGGACTCAGCAATTCCCAGACATTTACAGTCTATAACCCAACCCCGACAACAACATCTATGTCTCCAACAAACAAAAACGTTGGCGATTCCCAATTTACCTTAACGGTAAATGGAACTAATTTTGTGAATGGCGCCACAATTAAATTTGATGGTTCAAATAGAACTACAACATTTGTAAGCTCCACTCAGCTCACCGCTATAATCCCTTCCACCGATTTAACTTCTGCAGGAACATTCCAAATCACCGTTGCCAACCCGTCTCCTGTATTGGCCGAATCTAATGCGCAGACGTTTGTTGTGGTAAATGCTACGCCGGTAATTTCTTCAATCTCGCCTGATAGCGCTATCGCCGGAGATTCTCAATTTACAATGACCGTTAACGGTTCTAATTTCTTTGTTAATTCAATCGTAAATTTCAATGGTTCTGCTAGGACTACTACATATGTAAGCCAAACTGAATTGACGGCTGTTATTCCCGCATCAGATCTTCTCACAGCTACTTCATCGGCATTTATTACGGTGGTTACAGACACATTTGTTTCAAATTCTAAACAATTCGTTGTAAATAACCCCGTTCCTACTACGACGGATATTGATCCAGCAACTAAAAATATTAATGATGCTCAATTTACAATAACTGTAAATGGAACAAATTTTGTAAATGGCTCAGTCATCAGATTCAACGGCTCAAACAGAACAACGACTTACGCCAGCTCAACACAATTAATGGCAATAATTCCGGCTTCTGATTTAATTGTAGCGACTTCTACTGCTTACATTACAGTTTTCAATTCCACTCCTGGCGGAGGAACATCAAATGCTCAAACATTTACGGTTATAGCTCCGGACATAACTGCTCCTACGGTTACGGCATTTTCCATTCCTTCATCTTCTGATTTATTAACCATATCAATAACGAGTTTTACTGCTACCGATGACACTGCCGTAACCGGATATTTAATAAAAGAATCGGCAACAGCGCCTTCTCCTACCGCCTCCGGATGGGTTGCGGCTGCGCCTACAAGCTATACGTTTTCTAATGCGGGAAATAAAACTCTTTATGCTTGGGCAAAAGATGCTGCTGGAAATGTTTCTTCAAGCATGAGTGCTTCGATTACGATTACATATATAGAAATTCCGCCGGCGCAAATAAGCAACTTATTTAGTACGGGCGTGATAACGCCTACTTCCGGTACTGCGGCTTCTACGACTCAAGTCATTTTCAATCAGGAGACACGTATCAATTTTGGCGGAGGAACGGAAATTATTATTCCTGTTACGACTAATTTAAATACGGTTTCCGGTTCTGATTTCAGCCAGTTAAGCGCAACAACTACTGTTTCAACTTCTGATATATCTTCTTCCTATACTCCTGTTGGAGCGGTAGGGTTTGGTTTGCCGGCCTCATCTTTGTCTTCTAGTGCGGCGATAACAATATCAATTGCGGTAAATACAAGCTATAACGGACAAACGCTGACTGTTCTTAAAAAGGCGACAGGGGCAACTACCTGGGTGCCGATTACCACATGTTTAATTAATAGCGGAATATGCCAGTTTACGGTGAATAGTTTTTCTGAATTTGCAGTTGGTGTTCCTATTGCCGGCGATATTATTGCGCCAGCAGCAATTACCGATTTAGTTTTATCCGCTCCGACTACTTCTTCAATTACTGTAACCTGGACTGCGACAGGAGACGATGCCAATATAGGAACGGCCACCAGCTATGATTTAAGATATTCAACTTCAGAGCTTACGCCGGGAAATTTTGACTCTGCAATTCAGGTTAGCGGAGAGCCGACTCCTTTGGTTGCGGGAACGGTACAAAGTATAGTGGTTTCCGGATTAAATTCAGCCACTACGTATTATTTTGCAATTAAAGCGATCGATGAAGTAAACAATATCGGGGATATTTCCAATATAGTTAATTTAGCAACTCTTACGCCTTCTCTTCCTGGCGTTACGCCTTCAACGCCTTCCGTAGGGCCGCCGGTTGAGCCAACCAGTATTTCATTTGCGGGAAGAGCGTATCCTGGCGGTACGGTAAAAGTTTATCGAAGAAGCTTAATTGAATCGATTTATAAAAATACTTATCTGCCAGACAACGAAATAAGCGTTGCGGCCGATGGAACTTTTAATAAAAAGTTTACGGCAGTTATACAGTCAAATTATTTGTTTGCCGTGGAAGCAATAGATAAAGACGGCAGAAGCGGCGGCATACTTGGATTTACCGCAGATTTATTGTCGGGCAATAAGCTGGTGGCTGAAGACATATTTGTTCCGCCGACTATAGCTTTGAGTTCATCGGTAATTACCAAGGGCAAACAATTAACGGTTTCAGGATATGCGACCCCCGGCAGCACGATTGAGGCGAGATTGGATAACATTATTAACTATAAAGGCGTGGCTGATAGCGCCGGTAAATATCAAATAGTTTTGGATTCTCAGAGATTCGGAGTAAAGAGCCATACGATTACTGTTAGGCAGATAGATTCAAAAGATATATCAAGCAATTTTTCCCCGGTAAAAAACTTTACAGTCTCTTTATTGGCTTATCCTAAGGCGGATTTAAATAATGACGGTGTTATAGACGCCAAAGACTGGAGCATATTCCTTTTTAGGTGGAAATCTTTAGATGAAAATCTTAAGAAAACTTTAGATATGAATAGCGACGGGAAAATTGATTCAAGCGATTTAAGCATTTTCTTGAAAGCGTTAAAAGGCTTATAATTTCAGTAAGACAATGTTAAATAAAAAAACCAAATATTTTATAAGCCTGCTAGCTTTAAGTATTTTTTTGCTGGCTTCAAAAACTTATGCGGCAACAATTACTTTGGTTCCGGATAGGCAGGCGGCCGGAGTAGGAGATACAGTTACGGTTAGCTTAATTATTGATAGTCAGGGAGTAAATATTAATTCGGCGCAGGGAATAGTCAATTTTTCTCCGGAGACTATTCAATTGACATCTGTCGACAGAAACACCTCGATATTTAATTTTTGGGTTGAAGATCCTAATTTTTCTAATGTAACCGGAAAGATGAGCTTTATCGGAGGAACGACACAGGGAGTGTCGGGAAATTCTTTGGAAGTTTTGAATATGAAATTTAAAGTTACCGGAGTGGGGAAGGCCACAATAAGTTTTTCTGATGGATCTGTTGCTTCTAATGACGGGCTGGGAACCAATGTCTTAACAAAGACGGTAGCGACCAGTTTTGATATCTCCGGGGTCTCAACTTCTGTTCCGGCGGCCTCGACAGCAGCGGTAGTTGTGCCTCAAAAAATTGAAAGAAAGCCGGTTCCAACGGGGAAATTGCCGGTGGCTCCTACTGTTGATGTAAATTTATATCCCGACGAAACTGCTTGGTATAATCATCTTGGAGAAGTTGTTGTTTTTTGGAATGTTCCGGTAGATGTTACTGCTATTGGAGCATCAATAGATCAAAATCCTAATGGCGTGCCGGCAAGTTTTGAAAAGGAATTATTTAATGGCAAAAATTTTGGAATTCTTAAGGAGGGGGTTTGGTATGCCCATGTTCGCTTCAAAAATAATGTTGGCGTAGGGCCGGTTTTTACTCATAAAATTTCTATTGATGTAACTCCGCCATTGTCATTTCAAATAACTTCAAGCGATAGCGGCCAGTCCGATAATCCTTCTCCTGTATTGGAATTTCATGGAAGCGATAGCTTTTCGGGAATTGATTATTATTCATTATCAATAGATGATCAGCAAACAATAAGAAATGATAAGGGTTTTTTAAAACTTGATCCTCAGGAACCCGGATCTCACAGTATTAAAATAACCGCTTATGATAAGGCAGGTAATACATCCGAGGCCTATTTGGATATAAAAATTTTGCCGATTGCGTCTCCTAAAATAGAATTTATTACACAGCCTTTATA
Organism: Minisyncoccota bacterium; assembly: GCA_028716745.1. Classification (GTDB taxonomy): domain Bacteria; phylum Patescibacteriota; class Minisyncoccia; order UBA6257; family 02-FULL-45-10c; genus STD1-84. The sequence continues at coordinate 36,081 of JAQUPE010000006.1, read as the reverse complement.
TTCCGATTCAGATAATGTTTTCCAGGTGTCAGGATCAACTTTGCCGAATAAATCTGTTTTATTATCAATCAATAAACAGGACGGCGGATTGTCTGTTGCCAATGGAATGGCTACAGTTGATAGCAATGGGCGTTTTGATTATGGTTTTACGCAAAGCCTCCAAAACGGTTCTTATAAGGTTATGGTCCGAACCCAGGATTCGCGGAAGGCGCTGAGCGAATGGGTATCAAAAGATTTTAAGGTTTCAAGCAAGCCGGTTTTTGTTTTGGGATTTGTTAATCTTACTTTGACGGGAGTAATAATTTTTCTTCTCGCGGTTTTAGCCGGAGGGTTTATTGCGGGATATTTATATTTTAAGATGAAACAAGAAAAAATAAGCCGGAGGATTATTATTACCCAAAGAGACGTGTCAAAAATTGTTGATTCGGTAAAAGGCGATTTAAAAGGATTAAAAAGGGCTATTAAGACTCCGGGAACTTTTGATGACGAAGAGCTGATAAATCATATAGACGAAACCATTGATAAAATGGATAAATACGTCAAGAAGGAGGTTGGAGACGTGGCAAAATAAGTTTTTACTTTGTAAGCATGAATTTAAAAGAAATAATCCGTGAGGCGGGAAATAAAAAAACTGCCATCGGACATTTTAATATATCGGATTTGGTAGCGCTGAAAGCGATTTTTGAGTCGGCGCAAGAATTAAATGTTCCTGTAATTATCGGAACCTCGGAGGGAGAGGCGGGCTTTGTAGATATTGAACAGACGGCGGCTTTAATAAAAAGTTTAAGGCAAGAACATAATTTTCCAATTTTTTTGAATGCAGACCACTTTCATTCTTTGGAAGGAATTAAGAAGGCGGTGGCGGCCGGATACGATGCTGTTTTATTTGACGCAGGGAAATTGCCGATTGAAGAAAATATTAAAAAAACAAAAGAAGTCGTTGATTATGTCAGATCGGTTAATCCCAATATTCTGATTGAGGGAGAACTTGGATATATCGGAACTTCCTCCAAGATTTTTGAAGGGGTGCCGGAAGGGGTTTCTATTAAGCCGGAAGATTTGACTACACAGGAACAAGCTGAGCGTTTTGTTAAAGAAACGGGAGTTGATTTGCTTGCGCCGGCCGTTGGCAATATTCATGGAATTATTTCATCGGGTAATCCAAATTTAGATATTGAAAGAATAAAACAAATTTGTAAAACGGCCGGAGCCTCCATCGTTCTTCATGGCGGTTCTGGAATTAGTGATAAAGATTTTATTTCGGCGATTGAAGCGGGAGTTTCCATAATACATATCAATACAGAGCTGAGAATTGCCTGGAGGAAAGGGGTTGAGGAGGGGTTGGCGGAAAATCCCAAGGAAGTAGCGCCTTATAAGATTTTGCCTGAAGCAGTTGAGGAAATTAAGAAGGTGGTCAGGGCGCGCTTGAAATTGTTCAATAAGTTGGTATAATAAAACACCTATGGATTTACAGGTTCAAAAAAGGGGAATATTGGGCAGATTGGTTGGGGGTCTTCGCAAGAAGGGCTTGGTTCCAGGCGAACTTTATGGAAAGGGGCTTGAGAACATACATGTTAGTGTTCCAACAAAAGACTTTAGAAAGATTTTTAAAGAAGCCGGCGAAAATACGATTATTAACGTTCTAGTTGATAACCAAAAATACCCTGTTTTAATACATGACGTTGCTTATGATGGAATTAGCGGCGATTTTTTGGCGGTTGATTTTTATAGAGTTAAAATGGACGAAAAGATTAAAGTTAAAGTACCGATGGAATTTATCGGTATTGCTCCTGGTGTTAAGGAAAAGAACGGAGTCCTCGTTAAATCTTTGCACGAAATTGAAATCGAAGCCTTGCCAGGAAACATTCCTCATAATTTCAAAGTTGATCTGACAAAATTAGCCGATATAGGACAGAGCATTCATATTAAAGATTTGGACATCCCATCTTCCGTAAAAGTAGAAATTTCTTTAGATACAATTGTTGCAACTATTACTGCTAAGGTTACCGAAGAAGAAGAGTTGGCCATGCAGCAAGAAGGCGCAGCCAAGGTTGAAGAGGTTAAAGTTGAAACAGAAGAAAAGAAAGCTGAAAGAGATGCCGAAAAAGCTGCAGCTGCCCCTGCCGGACAGCCCGCGCCTGGTGCGAAAACTCCTCCTGCTAAATAAAGTATTATTTGTCTGTTATAATTAAAAAATGAGAACTAATCTCAGGATTTTGTTGTTTTTTAAAAGAGCTTTCATATCGGCTCTTGTTCTGAATTTTATTTTTGGATTAGGCGGTTTTTCGCCTGTTTTTGCGTCTCAAAGCGAAGAAGAAAGGGCTCAATTAGAGGCCCAATTGACGCAATTAGAAGCGCAAATAGATGAATATCAAAAGACCGTAGATCAGTATCGTACTCAAGGGAATAGCTTGTCCGGAGAAATTAAGAAGCTGGATACAAAAATTGCCCAAATCAATTTACAGATAAAAGCAGTAAATCTTACTCTTCAGAAATTAGATTATGAAATAGGAAGTACGCAAAAAGAAATAGTCAGTACCGAAAGCGAAATAGATAAAAATAAGAGAATTCTTTCAAACGCTCTTCAAAGCATTTATGCCAATGAAAATCTTGGAATGATGGAAATTATTTTTCAGAAGCCGCAGCTTTCCGATTTTTTTAATGACCTGAATAATTTGATGGATATCCAGGACAACATAAAAGTATCTTTAGATAAAATTATAGAATTGCGGAAAGATCTAGTGGATAAAAAAGAACAGCTGGTTATAAAAAAGACAGATACTGCTTCTTTAAAAAATTACCAGCTTTCTCAAAAAACTTCTTTGAGCGGCACTAAGGTTGAAAAGGATAGCCTTCTTAAGGTTACCAAGGGGCAGGAATCAAAATATCAGGAGCTAGTCAAAGAAACTCAAAAAACGGCCGCGCAGATTAGAAGCAGAATATTCGAAATGTTGGGCGGAGGAGAAATGACTTTTGAAGAGGCATATAAATTTGCCAAATTTGCCGAGCAGTCTACCGGTGTTAGGGCGGCTTTGATTTTAGCCGTGCTTGATAGGGAATCGGCGCTTGGACAAAATGTAGGCAGATGTAATTATAAAACCGCAATGCATCCAACCAGAGACATCCCTATATTTTTGGCTTTATGTTCGGAGTTGGGTTTAAATCCGGAATCAATGATGGTTTCTTGCGCCAACAAAGACGGAGCTTATGGCGGCGCAATGGGCCCTTCGCAATTTATCCCTTCTACTTGGAAGATGTATAGAGATAGGGTTCAAAGTATTACGGGTAGCAATCCTCCTTCTCCGTGGAGAAATGGAGATGCTTTTGTTGCAACCGGTCTTTATTTGAAAGATGCAGGTGCTAAAACAAATGAAAGAATTGCTGCAGCCAAATATTATTGCGGAGGAAGCTGGAATAGATATACTTGTACAAATGTTTATGGCAGAGCCGTTGTTGAACATGCCAAACAATTCCAGGCCGATATAGATGTTCTAAATAGCTAATTTTAATTTAAGGAAAATGAAAATAGATTTTCGGCTAACTAAAGTTATTATTAAAGACAGATCATCATTTACATTAGTCGAACTCGTCGTCGTCCTAGGCATCCTAGCTATATTAGCCACAGTAACTCTATTAGTAGTCAGACCAGATCAACTCTTCAAACAAAGCAGAGATACCCAGAGACTCTCAGACCTAGAATCAATCAATAAAGCTCTATTACTCTACAGATCCGTAGAGGGAACAAGCTATGGAACAGCTAATATAGTCTATGTATCTCTCCCCGATAACTCATCCACCTGTGCCTCATATGCCCTCCCAGCCCTACCTGCAGGCTGGACCTACTCATGCAAGACAGCTACCAACTACCGCAAGGTAGACGGAACAGGCTGGATACCCGTTAACTTCACATCTGTCTCCACCACAGTAGGCCAGATGTTTGCTGCTTTACCTATAGATCCAATCAACACATTGGCAGACGGTTATTACACATATGTAACCGGAGCCTCATGGGAGATGACAGCCAGAGCAGAATCAGAAAAGTTCTCCAGCGTAAACGGAGGCGCATCCATGACAGACGGAGGAACATCCATTGCCAGCTTTGAAGTAGGAACAACTCTCACATTAACCCCTACAGCAGTTGAAGAATACAAAAGAGATTCATCCCTTATCGGCTATTGGACATTTGATGAGGGGAGCGGAACGACTGTTTATGATGTGAGCGGTATTGGAAATAATTTAACTTTTGCCAGTGTTCCTGTTTGGACAGATTTTAGTAAACAAAGAGGAGCTTTAGATTTTGATGGATCAAATGATTCAGTTAACAAAGCAAGTCCAAGCGTGAGCTTAAGTACTAATAAAATTACTATGGCGGCTTGGGTATATATAGAAGGCCATGGGACCAGTGATGGAGCCGATAATAATATTTTTAGCATTCAAGATTCTTATGATTATTATAAGCTTGGTTGGAATTATACAGGTAATTATGCTTTTGTTCAGACTGATTATACAGATAATAGCGCAACATCATTACACAGTGTTTCGGCGGTAACAGATGGAACTGGAAATTGGTATCATATAGCAGCAACCTATAACGGCTCAGCCGTAACGATTTATATTAATGGAGCTTATGATAATAGTACGGCGCAAACTAAAACTTTAAGAAGCGTTACCAATACAATGTCCGTTGGATCGCTGATTAATAGCACGCGTTTTTTCAACGGCATTATTGATGAGATGAGGCTTTATAACCGCGCTCTTTCCGCCGCGGAAATTCTGGCTCTCTACAACGCCACCAAATAAAAACCCGAGTTGTATAGTATATGATAATTGTATCTTATACTATACAAGTTTTTAGGAGGGGGCTTGCTGCTTTTTAAAGGCTTTGACGATTGGATCGAGATCTCCTTCAAGGATTTTTTCTATATTATGGAATTTTTTGCCGACGCGATGGTCGGTAATTCTATCGTCGGGGAAATTATAGGTCCTCATTTTTTCGGAACGGTCGGCTGTGCCGATTTGTTCTTTTCGGTCGGCGCCAAGCTTAGCCGCTTCGGCGTTTCGCTGGGCTTCATATATTTTTGAACACAAAATAGACATCGCGCACTCTCTGTTTTGGAGCTGGGATCGTTCGCTTTGAGAGGCGACTACTACGCCGGTCGGTTTATGCAAAATTCTGACAGCTGATTCCACTTTTTGGACGTTTTGTCCGCCCGGGCCGGAGGAGCGGAAAGTGGTAATTTCCAAATCGCTCGGTTTTATATTTACCTGTTTTAATTCAACCTCGGGAAGAACCGCAACGGAAATAGTTGAGGTATGAACGCGCCCCGCTTTTTCGGTTTTAGGAACTCGCTGGACGCGGTGCACTCCGGATTCATTTTTTAAATCGTCATAAGCGCTTTCTCCTTTTATCTGTGCGACCATGCTTTTAAATCCGCCCAGAGTAGTGGAGTTGCTATCGAGTATTGAAAAAGACCATCCGCGTTTAGCGGAATATTTTTGATACATCCTTCCCATTTCGCCGGCAAAAATTGCGGCTTCATCTCCTCCTGCCCCCGCTCGTATTTCAAGAATAAGTTTTTGTATCATATTGATAGTTTTATTTTAATACAAATAAAAACCAGTGGCTAACCACCAGTTTTCAGTTGCTCAAGCGAGCTACTTTTTATTCTTTTTAACTCTGGCCTTTTTAGAGATTTTTGGAGCAGCGTCGGCTTTGGCTCTGCGCGCTTTGAATTTCTCAACTTTACCTGCAGTATCTATAAGTTTTTCTTTGCCTGTGAAAAACGGATGGCACTTTGAGCAGATTTCAACCTGAATTTCAGGCTTGGTAGATCCTAATTCAAAGACTGCGCCGCAGGCGCATCTAACCTTCGCTTTCGGATAATATTCTGGATGTATGTCTGGTTTCATAATAGGAATATTATACACAAGTTATTGGATATATCAAGTTTGACCCCTCGCCCTTATAAGAGCTATTATTACTCTTAATCGTTGTTGACAGGGGATTCTATTTATATATAATAGAAAGACATGAAATATCACCCATAAATTGAAAATTGAATACCTAGGCTTAGTACATCCGTCTCGGCGCCATTAATAAAAAATTAAGGACATCGAGATGGGTGTATTATTTTCTGCTAATTTAGCAGAGATAATATTCGCCGCTTTGATAAGTTAAAATTGGAAAATTAACAATTAGTAAATTGTGCAATATCGTGAATTTAATTTTTCTAAGTTAAATTCGCGAGTCCAAATAATAATATAGAGAATTTTTTAGTTGTCCCAATATGATGTGAATTTTTCCGGTCGATAATTCGGAATTGCGCGGGATTTGCGAAAGTCCTAGCGCTGAAATTCACAATTGATTAAAGTAATCAAATTTCGAAGGATTCAATTTTAATCCTAGTACTGGATTTAAGCTGAATCTTTTATTTAGAGGATTTGATCCTGGTCCAGGATGAACGCTGGCGGCGTGGATAAGGCATGCAAGTCGTACGGAACAATTTGTGATTATATCAATGATTGTTCAGTGGCGAACGGGTTAGTAACACCTTGGTATATACCTCAGAGTCAGACATAGCTCATCGAAAGGTGAGGTAATTTCTGATAGTCTCGCAAGAGTAAAGTCGCAAGACGCTTTGAGATTAGCCTAGGTCCGATCAGTTAGTTGGCGAGGTAATAGCTCACCAAGACTATGACCGGTAGGGGGGCCGAGAGGCTGATCCCCAACGATAGCACTGAGACACGGGCTATACTCCTACGGGAGGCAGCAGTCGAGAATATTCCACAATGGGCGAAAGCCTGATGGAGCGACGCCGCGTGCAGGATGAAGGTCTTAGGATTGTAAACTGCTTTTCTACATGAAAAAGTTATTGATTGTAATGTAGGAATAAGTGGCTGCAAACTTCGTGCCAGCAGCCGCGGTAATACGAAGGCCACAAGCGTTATCCGGATTTATTGGGCGTAAAGCGTGCGTAGGAGGTCTGATGCGTTTGTTGTTAAATTTCATCGCTTAACGGTGAAACCGCAATGAATACGGTCGGACTAGAGTGTGCGAGAGGTTAATAGAACTCACGGTGTAGGGGTAAAATCCGTTGATATCGTGGGGAATACCAAAGGCGAAGGCATTTAACTGGCGCATTACTGACTCTGAGGTACGAAAGCGTGGGGAGCAAAAAGGATTAGATACCCTTGTAGTCCACGCCCTAAACTATGTCGACTAGCTATCTCGAGTATCGACCCTCGGGGTGGCGAAGCTAACGCGTTAAGTCGACCGCCTGGGAAGTACGGCCGCAAGGCTAAAACTCAAAGGAATAGACGGGGACTCGCACAAGCGGTGGAGCATGAGGTTTAATTCGACAGTAAGCGAGGAACCTTACCAGGGTTAGAAATTCAACTGAAGACTTTCCGAAAGGAGAGTCGTCTCTCAAGGACAGTTGAACAGGTGCTGCATGGTTGTCGTCAGCTCGTGTTTTGAAATGTTCCCTTAAGTGGGGTAACGAGCGCAACCCTTATTTTGTGTTACAAGTGTCACAAAAAACTGCCCCTTCTAGGGGAGGAAGGAGAGGATGACGTCAAATCCGCATGGCCCTCTGATACCCTGGGCTACACTCGTGCTACAATGGCCAATACAATGGGTTTTGCCAAGCCGTCTAAGGCGGAGCTAATCCCATCAAAAATGGCCTCAGTTCAGATTGAAGGCTGCAACTCGCCTTCATGAAGCCGGAATCGCTAGTAATCGCGGATCAGCAATGCCGCGGTGAATACGTTCTCGAGTCCTGTACTCACCGCCCGTCACTTCAGGGGAGCCGGGAGTACCTGATGTTCGCCTTTTGGCGGATTAAGGTAAGCTCGGTGACATGGAAGAAGTCGTAACAAGGCACGCGTAGCGGAAGCTGTGCGTGGATCATTTTATTAAAATTTTAGGACAACCGTTGCTAGAAGCCTCGGTTGGTAAAAGGCTTATATCTGTGCCTTAAACAGAACTCGTTAAAAAACGAGGTTGGGTCAACTAAAAAGTTTTCTATTATTCTCGGTTTAATTTAAGAGCGGTTTTCAGAAATTGCTGTTTTTTGCTATAATTAAAATTATTTTATAAATGTAAATTATGAACAAAGTGCTTTTAGTTGAAGACGACCAGTTTTTATCGTCTTTGTTAAAAAATAGGCTTATAAAAGAAGGGCTTGATGTTGTTCCTGCCTTGAACGGCAACGAAGCGCTGAGTCTTTTAAGTAAAGATACAAAGCCTGATTTAATTTTGCTTGATTTAATATTGCCGGGCAAATCAGGATTTGAAGTTTTAGAAGCAATTAAATCCGATCCGCAGTCCTCTAAAATACCGGTGATGATTATTTCTAATTTAGGACAGGAGAGCGATATCCAGAAGGGTAAAGATTTGGGCGCGGTTGATTATCTTATTAAAACCAGGGTTTCTATTGATTTTTTGGTTGAAAAGACTAAGGAGTTTTTGAAGCCCAAGCCAGCCGTTTAGGGGGCAAGTTATTAACATCGTCTCTTTGTGTAAAAGAATAAGTTTGCTATAATTTAACTAATAAAATTATGAACACAAAACAACTTAAAAGAGGTTTCACGTTAGTTGAGCTAGTCGTCGTTCTCGGTATCTTAGCTATTTTGGCTACAGTTACTTTATTAGTATTAAATCCTGCGCAGATGTTTGCTCAGGCGCGCGATTCACAGAGAGTTTCTGATTTATCAACATTGAACAGCGCCATCTCTCTTTATCTTTCTACTGCCACAACGACTCAGATGTATGGTTCGACAGGTTCTTGCTCTAACTGTTTCAATTATGGAAACACACAGGCAGCGAACTGTTTGGGCAGGCACTCTGGAACAAGCCAAGGAATAAATTCTAGGGCTGTTGATCAGAGCGGTTGGATTGGCGTCAATTTTAACATGGCTACCGGCGGTGCTCCTATTTCGGCTTTGCCGACAGATCCTTCAAGCAGCGGCAATCTTTTTTACTCCTATGCTTGCGACAACACAAATAAAACTTTTGAATTAGACGCGGACATGGAAAGCACTCGTTATGCCAGCAGCGGCGCGAACGATAAAGAATCAACAGATGGAGGAAGCTCCTCATCGGTTTATGAAGTAGGTAATGATCCTGGATTAGACCTCTAATAAACGATTTTGAAAGCTCCGGTTTTGGCCGGAGTTTTTTATATCCGTATATCAGTCTATTAACAATTATAGTTTTCACATCGTCTTTTAATTTGTTATCATAATAGAAAGAAATGGATAGTTTTCAAAAAAAGCAAAAACGCGGTTTTACATTAGTAGAGCTGCTCGTTGTTATTGGTATCTTAGTTGTTCTCAGCACTGCGACTCTTATAGTATTGAATCCGGTTGAGCTTTTTAGGCAGGCGCGCGATTCGCAGAGATTTACCGATTTAACCAATATAGGCAATGCGCTTTCTTTTTATCTATCAACTGCTTCAACAACAGATTTGGATGGAACTTATGTAGGATGCTCAAGCCTTTGTTTTACATATGTAGCTGAAACAGCCGCAAGCTGCGGAGGAAGACATCCTGGAAAAACTTCGACTGTGATACCCCTCAGAAGCGTAAATGGTGCCGGGTGGATACCGGTAAGGTTTATTGATTCAAGCGGCGGATCGCCGATTTCGGCGCTGCCTATAGATCCGGTTAATGACACTACCTACTTTTATTCTTATGCCTGTGATAATACAGAAAAAACTTTTGAATTAGATGCGGACATAGAGAGTAATCGTTATAAAACCGGAGGAGACCAAGATAAAGAAACGGGGGACGGAGGCAATTCAGTCAGTTATTATGAAGTGGGAACAGACGCAGATTTGGATTTATAGTGAATTTAACGTTAAAAATATGAAAACAGCCTTGTGTTGTCCGCTAGACGGTGGAAGCAGGCTGTTTTTTTCTGTTATAATAATTTTATGACCTTAACTGATTATTGTATTTTGGGTATTTTTGCCGCGGCGTTCGGAATGCAGTTTTTTTTAAAGAAATATCAGTCCAAATATCCGGCTATATATAGGACAGTTTTTTTTATATCCATAGCGGTAGTTTTTGGATTCGCTTTATATTGGTCAATAATGCAGTACTCTGTTTGGAAAAATTCACCGGCATCGGCCAAATATTTACTCCCTCCTTATCAGGAAATTAATTATTTCATTGAATATGCGTTTACGCGTTTTTGGGCGCCCCATTTGATTTCTTTGGCGATGAGCTTGCTGGCGTTTTTCGGAGTAAAATATTTCAATAAAAAATATGAGGAAAGGTTTCTGGAGCGGGAAGAATGTTATTTTTTGGCTCTGGCGATTTTTTTAACCAGCCATCCTGGATGGATAACCTATCTTATTCTTACTTTATTTATAAGTTTGCTGTCGTCTGCAATTTACTCTCTTAAAAACAAAGATGGGCGCCTTTCTTTATATTATTTTTGGCTGCCAACGGCTTTTTTTACTATAATTATAAATAAATGTTTTGTATTGCATTGGGTGCAGGTATTTAAAATTTAAAGAGTAAGATTTATGCAAATTCCAGATCAAAAATTAAAGGAGATTCTCATTAAAGAGGGGCTTATAGCTGAGCCTAATTTTGATGCCGTGGCGGTAGAGGCTCAAAGGAAGGGATATCAAATCGCCGACATGTTAATATCCCGCGGGATAATCAGCCAGACCTATTTTAATGATCTTCTTTCTTCTTATTTTGGCGTCGAGAAAGTTGATCTTAGCCGCCGGCCGATTGACGAGGAAGTTTTAAAATTATTGCCTGAGGAAATAGCCAGGCAGAAAAGAGCCATATCTTTTAATAAAGAACCCGACGGTTCTTTTGATGTGGCATTGGAAGATCCGGGAAACCTGGAAACAATAGGATTTTTAGAGAGCTATCTTAAAGGAAAAGTGAGGCCGTTTCTCGCGCAAGAAGGAGATTTAAATAAGGGATATGCAATGTATGGCCTTCGTCTTTCCGAAAATTTCAAGAAAATTATTGAGGCAAATATTAATGAGTCTTTGCGTCTTGGAAAGCGAGGAGAGGAGGCGGCGGCAGAAGTTCCGATAGTGGCCATAGTTGATACTTTGGTCTCGTACGCATTTTCTTCAAGAGCATCTGATATTCACTTTGAAATATTTGAAGATGGAATTTTAATCCGTTACAGGGTAGACGGTGTTTTGCATGAAGTAGTTAAAATTCCGAAAGAAGTTCATGCGGCGATTGTCGCGCGCGTAAAGCTTTTATCAAATTTAAAAATCGACGAACATTATAAGCCGCAAGACGGACGTTTCCGCGTTAAGATAGGCAATGATGTGCTGGATATCCGTGTTTCAATTATTCCTACTTATTATGGAGAGAAGGTGGAAATGAGGCTTTTGGCTTCTGCCCAGCGTCCTTTGTCTCTTCAGGAACTTGGCATGTTGGACGATATGAGCAAGATAGTTTATGAAAATATTAAAAAAAGCTACGGCATGGTATTGGTTTGCGGTCCTACCGGTTCCGGTAAAACAACGACTTTGTATTCTTTGTTGAACATGTTGAATAAGCCGGAGGTAAATATAGTTACAGTTGAAGATCCTATCGAATACGATATTAAATATGTAAATCAAACGCAGATTAATGCGCAGGCGGGAATTTCTTTTGCCAACGGTTTGCGTTCTATTTTGAGGCAAGATCCGAACATAATTTTAGTCGGTGAAATCCGCGACGAAGAGACAGCCGGCATTTCCGTGCAGTCTGCCTTAACTGGTCACTTGGTTCTATCTTCTTTGCACACCAACGATGCCACAACAACAATTCCTCGTTTGGTAGATATGAATATTGTGCCGTTTTTGGTGGCGGCGGTTCTTAATATAATTGTGGCTCAGAGGCTGGTGAGAAAAGTGTGTCCATCATGCATTTATTCCATAACTGCGCCGAAAGATGTTCAGATAATAATAGAAAGGCAGCTCAAGGAATTAAAAATCGATACGACTTATAAATTGCCGCAAGTTTTGTATGCGGGCAAGGGTTGTCCGGCTTGCGGAGGCAGCGGCTACAGAGGCAGAATGGGTATTTATGAGGTGCTGGAGGTAACCGAAGAAATCAGAAAATTAATCGTAGGCCCCGAGTTTACATTGGATAATTTAAAAAATCTGGCACGAAAACAAGGCATGATTTCAATGTTTGAAGATGGACTAAGAAAGGCGGAATTGGGAATGACGACATTGGAAGAAGTGCTGAGGGTTATTCGAGAGTAAAAAAGTTATAATTAATATATGAAATTTAGATACACAGCCGCGGACATAAGAGGAAAAATAGCGGAAGGAGAAATTGAATCTGGAAGCACTGCCGAGGCTTTAGCGGCTTTGTCTGCAAAAGGGCTGAGGCCTGTTTCAATTAGATTGGCAAGAGCCGGGGAGGGAAAGGCAATTACATTTTTTGGACAAAGCATAACAATAGAAGACAAAGTTTTTCTTACAAAATATCTCGCATTGATGTTACGGGCGGGAACAGATTTATTTAAGGCTATAAATATTTTAATTCAGGATTTAAATAGGCCGGCGTTGAAGGCAGTTTTAATTGAAATAAAAAGTAATTTAGAAAAAGGACAGCCTTTTTATTCCACCTTTATGAAGTACGAGAAGTATTTTTCTCCGGTTTTTATAAATTTGATAAAGGCGGGAGAATCATCAGGAAATCTTGAATCAGTGCTTGTTAATTTAAGCACTGCTTTGGAAAAAGAACAGGAATTAAAAAATAAAGTCCGCTCAGCTTTGGTATATCCGATTATTTTGCTCAGCATATCTTTGGTAATTCTTATTTTGATGGTTACTTTTTCTTTGCCTAAAATTGCGGCGGTTTTTACTAATTCTGGCTTTGAGATCCCGACTTTCTCCCGAATTGTTTTCACAATAGGCCTTTTTTTGAACGCGCATGGAATTGTGATAATGATTGGCTTCGTCGCTTTAGTTTTGAGCCTTTGGGCATTGATTTCAAAGGTTGTGATTGTAAGAAAAGTCTTATTTCGTCTTTTAACCAGAGTCCCAGCGCTAGGAAGCGTTTTAAAAGAAATGGCCTTGCAGAGATTTGCCTCTACGCTTTCTTTGCTTATGAGGTCTGGTTTGCCGATTCTTGAATCGCTGGAAATTACTGCTGGTGCGGTGGGTAATGATGATTTTAGAGAAAGCTTGCAGCGCATAGCGCGGGAAGGAGTGGCTAAGGGAATGACTATTGGTGAGGCTTTTAGGCGAGAGCCGGCTTTTCCTTCGGTTATAAGCAATTTAATCGCAGTTTCGGAAAAAGCTGGCCATACGGAAGATATTTTAAAAACAATATCCGACTTTTATGAATCAGAAATTGATTCAATGGTAAAAAGCTTGGTTTCTTTTTTGGAGCCGGTACTGCTTTTATTTATAGGTTTAATTATCGGCGCTATTGCTTTGGCTATTATTGTTCCGATGTATCAATTAGTAGGAAATATTTAAAGTTAAACGCCGGATAATATAAATTAAGATGCAGAAAATGAAAAATAAAAGAGAGCTTGGGATGACTTTTGTGGAAGTTTTGCTTTATGTCGGACTGATGGCTATCTCAACCGGCATGGCCGCTTATAGCTTGACCAATTATCAGGGGCGCGTGAAGTTGGATGAAGCGGCGCTTAGCATGCTCGGCAATTTGCGCGTTGCTCAGCAAAACGCGGTTTCTCAAGAAGAGAGCAGCGATTGGGGAATTTATATAAATGCAGTTTCTGGGGCAAAAGATTATTATAAAATTTTTTATGGAGACAGTTTTGCCGATGGGGTAATGAGTAGCATGATTGACGTTGACCAAAAAGTTGAGTTTACCGATCCTCCGCAAGGGGAAGTTAAAGAAATTATTTTTGAACGGCTTACCGGATATCCCGTTTCTGCAACTACGACTTCTATGAGTCTGACCGGCACTTTAACTTCATGTAAAATTTTAGAAATAAATTCATACGGAAATATTACGCTTCATTCAAATTGTTATTTGCCATCGACGCACGACTTAATTGGTTATTGGAAATTTGACGAAGGCGGTGGTTTAACAGCGACCAGTACTTTTATGGGAGTTGACGGAACATGGAATGGATCTGGAACTCATTATACTGCCGGGAAAGTTGGAACTTATGCAGGGCAGTTTAATGGAATAGATGATTTTCTATATGTTTCAGACGCCACTAATGTATTTGATGTAAGTTATATGACTGTAATGGGTTGGATGTATAAGACAAGTAATGCGGCTGGGCATCACACAGTTGTAAGCAGAGGAGGAGCTTCTTTTATAGTTAATTTTTATTCTTCAACTTTTGAAATTTATTTTTACACTACAGGCGGTACATGTTTAAACCCCGGTGTAAGTTATGCCAGTCTTTTAAATGGTTGGCATCATTTTGCGGCAACTTATGATGGCGCTGATAATAAATTGTATATAGATGGTTCTTTGGTTAGAACCCAGTCTGGATGCAGCGGAACAATAAATACTTCGGCAAACGGTCTTTTTATCGGATCAAGAAGCGCTGGCTCTGCTTCGACTGAAGCAAATTTAGACGAAATTGCTATATATAGCCGTGCTCTTTCTCCTGCGGAAATATATGCCGCTTATTATAACGGAAAATAGTGCACAAGTTTGCCCTGATTTAATTTTATTTGTGATATAATTTAATTAAATGCCAAAGAGAAATAAGGGGCAGTCTTTAATTGAATTGGCTCTCGGCCTGGGTGTTAGCTTGGTTATGATCGGCGCTACGACCGGCGGTATTATGCTTGCTTCTAGGGCCGGAAAAACAACCGACCAAAGCCAGACAGCTGCTTCTTATGCAAATGCTCTTTATGACAAAGTGGTGCTGATGACTGAGGCATATTGGGAAAATACGCATTCTCTTTTAAAGGGAATAAATAATAAATATTTTCTTGTACAGACTCCGACAACGACAATAGCGGTTTTGGGAGAAGAAAGTATTATACATAACGATATTGTTGATGGATTAATAGGTTATTGGAAATTTGATGAAGGAAGTGGCAATATTGCCCAAGATTTTTCGAGAGAAAATCACAAAGGAACATTAGTTAATAGCCCAACAAGAGTTGATTCTAGCGGCTGTAAGGCAGGGAAATGTATAAGTTTTGATGGCTCAGATGATTATGTTGATATTGGATTAGAGGGCAATTTAAATCCAAGAACAAATTCTTTTTCGCAAGTTGTTTGGTTTAAAACTAATATTGCCGGACAGGCAACAAACGCTTCTTTTATAAATCAAATAAATGGTGGGAATTCTCGTGCTGTGACAGGTATGTTTTCCGGTGGAACACTGCGAGCTTATGTCAGAGATGAAAATGCTAACAGTTTTCAGCCGACCATTTCTGGAAATTATGCCGATAATAATTGGCATTTATTTGCGTTAGTTCGTGATGCGTCAGCCGGTCGTTTACGTTGTTATATAGATGGAAATACCGATGTTTGCAATACAGATATTAGTACTTTAGGAGATGTAAATATTAATCAAACTACATTAGGGAGGTGGCCGGGCTCAGGTGCTTTTAGTGGAAATCTTGATGATGTCCGTATTTATAATCGTGCTTTGTCCGCCGAAGAAATTTCAAGAATTTATACCAGCGTTATTTATACCCGTTCCTTCTACATCGAAGATGTTTCTCGTGATTCCAGCCAGAATATAGAATCAACTTATAATGTAAATAATGATGATCCGTCGACTCAAAAAGTTTCTGTTGCCACAACTTGGACCTTAAATGGAGTCAGTAATTCTGTGGATGCAAATGGTTATTTAACTCGCTGGGTAAATACTACTGTAACTCAGACCGATTGGTCCGGGGGAAGCGGAGCTGCGGGTCCAATAACTAATTTTTCAGATACATTTTTTGGCTCAAATATTATTGATTACGCGGGAACCGGCGGCTCCATAGCAATAGATTTAGAAGCTCAGGAAGAAGCCCCGCCGAGTGGAAATACCACCATAGAGTCTTCAAATCGCTGGGCGTGGAATGATGTGATGGGCTGGTGGGATCTTTATTCTACTGACAATGTAAATGTTTTTTATAACCGTCTTGAGGGATATGCCTCTTCTTCGGTGGGGAATATTGCCTTCAATTGCAATACCACCCCTAATGGAGATATATGCAGCGGAGGAGCGGGAAATTGGAAGGTAACAAACGATGGCGGAACGCTTGGCGGTTGGGCTTGGAACGATAATATTGGCTGGATAAGTTTTAACTGCGCCGATACCACAGATAATTGCGTTCACTCTAACTATAAAGTTGTTATTGATACCAATGGAGAATTTTCCGGATGGGCGTGGAATGATATTGTCGGCTGGATTAGTTTTAATTGTGCCAATGCAGAAACAAATGGATGTGTTACTCCAGGAGTGAGTTATAAAGTTAAAAATGCCTGGACCCCGAATACAATGACTGGCTATTTGGAATCAAGCACTTTTGATACGGAGCGTACTGGCGGCGTTGCTTTCAATTCTATTATGTACCAGGGCACTTTGCCTTCGGGAACTACGGTAAGGTTTCAATTTGCGACTTCAAATAGCTCTACCGGCCCGTGGAATTTCGAAGGTTATGACGGAACCGATTCCACTTATTATCCAAGTTCCGGCTCAGCCCTTGTTGATATTCCGACTTTATTTACGGTCAAAAATTGTTATAACTACAGATATTTCAGATATAAAATTTTCTTGAGTACCAACGCGGCGAGAAACCAAACTCCGACAGTTACGGACGTTACGGTAAATTACAGTTTATAAAAATGTTTAAAAAATTGTTCACAAAAAAGAGAATAATGGGAATAGCGGCGCTGCCGACACTTTTAATTTTAGGCGGAGCAGTTTTTGATACCGCATTGATTGTCACGGCAGGAGCTTATTACTTAAACAAAACCGATTATGGCGTTAGATTGTCGGCAGAATCTCTTGGCGCCGCTAAGGCTGGAATTCAGGACGGAATTATGCGCTTGTCTCGAGATAAGTCTTTTACGTCTAGCGGATATACAATCAGCAATATCGGAAAGCGTTCGAGCGCGTTTGTTGTTATTTGTAAAGATACGGCAGAGTGCGGCGGCAGCGGGAAATATAAAATTTCTTCAATAGGAACCTCTTTTACTAGGAAGAAAAAAATGGAAGCTGTTATTGCCGTTAATCCAAATACCGGACAGATAACGTCTGAGTCCATGAAGGAGGTAGCGCTGTAAGGCGTTCGGTGATTTGGCCGTTTAATGATTAGGTTTTAAATTATGCCAGGCAGTAGAAATTCGATTGCCCTGGCAACGGTTGGAGTAAATTTAAAAATTAAGCAAAAGTTTTATTGTCTGATACAATTATTAAGTTAGGGTCGTCGTTTAAAATTAATCGAATTTTCACTGCCTGGTATGATGGATTTTAATTCTGTTTTAAAAAAATTATTGAAATTAATAAATCCTCAGCCGGTTATCGGAGGATTAAGCATCAGCGAATTTTCGGTAAATTATGTAGTCTTGAGCGATGGAGATTTTAAAAAGGCCAGTATTTCTTTGGCGCCCGGAATTATTGAAGACGGAAAATTAAAAAATGGCGCCAAGTTTGCCGAGGCATTGGAACAAATCAGAAGGCAAGTTGGAATTAGCAAAGCGGACGACAAAGTTTGTATTATTGCTTCGATTCCGCCGAATCATGTCTATACTCAATCATTCAATCTTCCTCCGATAACTAGTGAAAAGCATATACAAGAAGCGGCGGCGCTAAATCTTCAGCTTATATCTCCGATAGATATTAAGACCGCTTATTTTGACTGGGAAAAAGTGGGAGACTCCAAGAAAGAGGGCGAAAGACTGGAAATTTTAGGGTCTTTTATAAATAAACAGGTTATAGAAGATTATGTTTCGGCGTTTAAGCAGGCGGGTTTTAGGACGGTTGCAGTCGAGTTTTCCAGCCTATCAATAGCTCGTTTGATAAAAGAAAAGGGGGTGGGCATAGATCAAAATAGGCCTTATGTGGCTATGAATTTATCGACCGAAGGATTGAATTTTTTAATAGTTAGAAATGGCAAATTATATTTTCACTATTTTGTGCCGTGGATTTCAGGACAAGAAAGGCAGGTGTCTCAGGAGATGTTTAAGAACATTATTATTCAGGAGGTTAAAAAAATTCTTACTTTTTACAGCAGCCATTGGAACGATCAGGTCGGAGACCTTATTTTGGTATCGCGCGGTCTTCAGCAGGAAGTAATAAAAATTTTAAAGGAAGGTTTTCCAACTCTTAATACGCAGCCGCTTGTTTTAGAAAATCATTTTGCCGAAATGCCGGCGATTTGGTTTGCCGCCTTAGGCAGCGCCTTAAGAGGCATAATTCCTAGGTCCAAAGATTTTTTTATAAGCTTGATGGCCATCGGAACCGAAGAAAGATTTTTGGAGGAGCAAATTTTGTCGTTTGTAAAAATTTGGAGGAATGCTCTTTTAACAACGTTCTGCTTTTTACTTTTAGTATTTTTCTTCAGCGATAGGCTTTTGGCGACCATATCAAGCAACTTGGAAAGAGATTTTTCTACAATTACGCTGCATCAAGACAATAAGGAGGTGATTGACTTGCAAAAGAAAGCGCAGGAATTCAATCAGTTGATAAGCAAGGCTTTGGCGGCAAAATCAAAATCTAATAAATATTCATCGTTTATAGAAAGCATTTGGGCTCTCGCAGGGGACAATATTACCATACAAAGATTCTCTTTTGATTCTCCGGCAAAAGCGCTGGTAATTATAGCCACTGCCACTTCGGAAGAAAAAGCTATTGTTTTTAAGAATAATGTTGCCGACAACAAAAATTTCAAGGACGTTTTATTGCCCTTATCCGGAATTACAGCTAATTCCGACGGGAGCGTTACCTTTACTTTATCTTTCAAGCTAACTAAATAATTCTTTGGAAATATTTTGAAAAGTTTTTTCTAATATTGCCATGCTGGGGCGGGATATTTTTTTGAGAACAAATTCCTCCGCTTTCACCCTTCGGGCTGTGTCTGTTTTTGGCATTGGCCTAATACCGATCCTTAAACGCCCGAAATCATTGTTTTTTATATGTTGCTGAACGCTTTCTATGCCATGATGTCCGGCTGCGCCGCGATTATTGGAGAGCTTATAGTTTCCCAAAACAATATCCGAGTCGTCATGAACAATTAACAGGTCTTTTGGATCTGCCTTAAAATATTTAATTATTGATTTCAACGCTTTGCCGGATTCGTTCATATAAACAAGCGTTTTAGCAAAAACTAATCCATTTGTTTTCAAATACTCGAAATCTTTTGAGGAGGCGGTTTGCCATTTTTCACTGTTGTTTTTGGTCAAAAAATCGATGGCCAGAAAACCGGCGTTGTGATAGGTTTTTTCATATTTTTTGTCGGGATTTCCGAGGCCGACGACAATCTTGTAATGCATAGCTATATTATAGTAAAATAATAGAGATTTAACTATTTTCTAATTAAATGAAGGCATTTTTATTAGCAATCTGGGAAGTAGCAGAAGTTGTCTTGGTAGCTGCTGTGACTGTCTTTGTTGTCAGGACTTTTTTGGCTCAGCCATTTTTAGTAAGCGGCGCCAGCATGGAGCCTAACTTTTCCAGCGGAAATTATCTTCTTGTTGATGAAATAACATATCGTTTCAGGGAGCCTCAAAGGGGAGAGGTAGTTATTTTCAGGCCGCCCGGCAATCCGTCGGTTTATTATATTAAAAGAATTATAGGCTTGCCTACAGAAAGGGTATTAATAAATAATGGCGAGGTTCATTTGTTTACCAAAGAGCATCCGGAGGGATTCGTTTTAAATGAACATTATTTGGAGGCTAGCTTAAAAATGGAAAATACTTTAGATGTAACTCTTGATAAAGGACAGTATTTTGTTATGGGCGACAATAGAGATTTTAGCTATGATTCCAGAAGCTGGGGCCCTCTTCCGGAAAAGAATTTGTTGGGCTTGGTCAGGTTGAGGTTGTTGCCGGTTACAGAAGCTCAAGTTTATAATAACGCGCCTCTTTTATTTGAGGCTCAATAATTATGCCAAA
Source organism: Minisyncoccota bacterium (assembly GCA_028716745.1). GTDB lineage: Bacteria > Patescibacteriota > Minisyncoccia > UBA6257 > 02-FULL-45-10c > STD1-84. The sequence goes on along the minus strand of JAQUPE010000006.1, from coordinate 16,044 downwards.
GACAAAAAAGAATTCTAGTTTCCAATCCATAAAAGGAATGCATGACATTTTGCCTTCCGAGCAATTGTATTGGGAAAAAATAAGAAAAGAACTCAAAGAAACTGCCGAAGCTTATAATTTTTTGAGAATAGATACTCCGATAGTTGAAAATTCGGATTTATTTCAGCGTTCTTTGGGAGAGACGACAGATATTGTGGAAAAACAAATGTTTACTTTCCAAAGCAGGGGAGGAGACAAATTAACTTTGCGCCCGGAGGGAACTGCGGGGATTATGAGGTCTTATATTCAATATGGCTTGTCTCATTTGGGCCAGCCGTTGAAGCTTTATTATGACGGACCGATGTTCCGCTATGAGCAGCCGCAGGCGGGAAGATATAGGCAGTTTAATCAAGCGGGTTTTGAAATTATCGGAGGGGGCGATGAGCCGATTTATGACATTCAGGTAATTCTTCCGATTTTCAGGCTTTTGGAAAATTTAAAAATAAAGAATTTAATTATTCATGTTAATACCATTGGCTGTAAAAATTGCCGTCCGGCATATAGGAAAAAGCTGATCGAATATTATAAAAATCATCAGAAAGATCTTTGCAAAGACTGCAATAGAAGATTTGAGGATAACCCGTTGCGTCTTTTGGATTGTTCCAATTCGGATTGCGCCGAGATAAGAAAAGAAGCGCCTGCGATTCTTGATGATCTTTGCAATAATTGCCACAAGCATTTCAAGAGTTTTTTGGAATATATGGAAGAATTGGGCTTGCCTTACGAATTAGATTCTCATTTGGTCCGCGGATTGGATTATTATAATCGCACAGTTTTTGAAATTTTTACCAGCGGTGTTTCGGAGGAGGGAAAAAGTTTTGATTTGGCATTGGCCGGAGGAGGACGTTACGATTATTTGGCGGAAATGCTTGGGGGCAGATCAACTTCTGCTACCGGAGGCGCGATTGGAGTGGAAAGGATAGTCGAGGCTTTAAAGCTTTTAAAAATAAATTTTGGCGCAAGACCGAAAGCGAAAGTGTTTTTGATTAATATCGGAGATTTAGCGAGAAAAAAGAGCTTGGCGCTTTTAGAAGATTTTATTCGTGCGGGAGTTAGGGCGTCCGAGTCTCTCGGCAAGGATTCTCTAAATGCCCAATTGCGGGCTGCCGACAAGGAAGGGGTTGAGATAGCCCTAATTTTGGGTCAAAAGGAGGCTTTTAGCGACTCTGTAATTATTAGGGATATGAAGTCGGGGGTTCAGGAAACGGTGCTTATTAAGAAGGCTGTAGCCGAAGTTAAGAAGCGCCTAAAATAGGAATTTTTATTCAATGGCAGATTGTATATTTTGCAAGATAATAAATAGGGAAATTCCGGCGGATTTTGTTTTAGAAAATGATAAATTGGTGGCGTTTAAGGACATTAAGCCGTCCGCCCCAATTCATTATTTAATTGTTCCAAAAGAGCACATCCAATCAATAGCGCATTTAGAGGGAAATCATCGCGATGTTTTGGCGTCTTTGATTTATTCGGCTAAAGATTTAGCTTCTAAGCTTAATTTAAAGGGCTATAAATTAGCTTTTAATGTTGGAAGAGAGGGCGGGCAAATAGTTGACCACTTGCATCTTCATTTGATGGGCGGATGGAAGGGTGATTCTGAAATAAGGGAAAATCATAGAGATTTTTTTAAAAGTACTCGAAAAGAAGACCTAATTTGATCAGACTAGACAAATGGGCTTGAAATAATATAGTATAAAAGAACTATGCACGTACAGAAAAAAGAAGGGGAAACGGCCAATTCATTGATATTTCGTTTTTCCAAAAAAGTTATGCAGAGCGGTATTTTAAGAGAAGCCAGAAAAAGGCGTTTTCATGACCGCCCAATCAGCCGTATTAAAAGGCGTCTTTCTGCTATCCATCGCGAAGTGAAAAGAAAAGAAACTGAAAGAAATAAAAAGTTAGGAATTTCCTAAAATGGCCATCCAAGAAATAATTCTCAAGGACTTAAAAGAGGCTATGAAAGCCGGCGCTGCCGATAAGGTTGGCGTTTTAAGAATGCTTAATTCTTCTTTGCTTAACGAAAAAATTAAAAAAGGAAAAGACGCTGTTTTATCGGAAGAGGAAGAGGTTCAAGTTTTAAGCCGTGAAGCAAAAAAAAGAAAAGAATCGATAGAGGCTTTTAATAAAGGAGGCCGTCCGGAATTAGCCGACAAGGAAAAGATTGAGCTTGGAATGATCGAGGTTTATTTGCCGGCGCAGATGAGCGAAACAGAGGTTTCCGCGGCAGTTGAAAAGATTTTGGCTGGCATAGCCGACAAGAGCAATTTCGGAATGGTTATGAAGGCGGTGATGGCGGAATTGAAGGGGAAGGCGGATGCAAAGATTATCAGCGACAAGATAAAAGAAAAATTAGGTTAATCTAAAAATTAAAAAAGACCCCCTAGGGGGTCTTTTTTATTGATAATATTCTCTAATTAAACCTCTTAATCCTTTAATCTAACTTGTATATTATATGATAATTGTAACATATAGTATACAGGTTTTTAGGGAGGGGGCTGGGCGGAAGGGGCGAAGGGTGGTGCGGAGGGGCTGGGACTTTATAATGCCGTGAAATGGATTATAATTGGAGCAATATGGAAATTAAAGTTTTTGTTATAGATCCCAGGGCCGAAAAATACAAGGCCATAATCCTGAAAAAGGCCAAAGAGCTGGCCAAAATTTTGCGCTTAAGGGGCTACCTCGAGGTTTATCTGGTGGGCAACAGGCAGATGGAGAAAAATGTCCTGTCTTATTGTGCTAAGGGGGATTTTCCCAGGCCGGATTTGAAAAAGAAGTTTTTGGGAGAAATACACTTAAACCCATTTTTCATAAAAAAGAGCAAGTGGGACTTAATTTACATGCTGACGCACGGAGTTTTGCACATCGCGGGATATGACCACAAGAAGAAAAATGATAGAATGAAGATGGAAAAAAAGGAAGCGGAAGTTTTTAAAAGAGTGAGGCTTAGCCAGTCGGAATAATAGCTCCGACGGCTATAAATTTTCCGGCCTTTTTTTATTTATTCAAACTTTAAATTATGTCGCAAACTTATATCACCGGTTTAGATATTGGAGACAACGCCATCAAGGCGGTTGTTGCTGGAGTTAAAAAAGACGGCCAATTATCGCTGATAAAAGTTTTAAAATATCCTTCCGGCGGAATGAAAAGAGGATCGGTTGATGATTTTACGGAATTAATCAGAGCGTTGAATCAAGTTTTTGCAGAAATAAAAAGTTTTTCTCGTCCGGCTTTAAGAAATATTTTTTTGAATATTGGAAGCGCCGATATTAATGCGCAAACTTCCCGCGGGATAGTCGCGGTATCTCGCGCTGATTTTGAAATTACAAAAGAAGATATGGAAAGAGTGGTTCAGGCGTCGCAAGCTCTCAAGCTTCCGCCAAATCGCGCAATAATTCATATTATTACTAAGGAATATGTCGTTGATGGAGTGGAAAATATCCGCGATCCATTGGGAATGGTTGGAAATAGATTGGAAGTAAACAGCTTAATCCTTGATGCTTTCGGCCCGGCAATAAAAGATTTAACTAGAGCCGTTGAAATGGCCGGCGGAACAATCGGCGGTTTAGTTTTGGCTCCGCTTGCCGATGCGCGTTCTGTTCTTTCAAAAAATCAAAAAGATTTGGGAGTTGTTTTAATAGATATCGGATTCGGCACTACCAGCATGTGCGTCTACGAAGAAAATAAATTATTGCATGCGGCTGTTATGCCTGTCGGAGCCGGAAATATTACTAATGATATAGCGATAGGACTGAGAATCCCTGTGGACCTGGCGGAGACTGTAAAAATGTCTTTCGGATCGGCAAGTTCCAAAGGAATTTCCGCTCGCGAATCGGTGGATCTTAAAAAAATAGATTCTAATTCAAAAGTTGTTACTACCAGAAAATTTATTGCCGAAATTACCGAAGATCGACTTGCTGAAATTTTTGAATTTGTTAATAATGAACTTAAAGTTATTGATAAGCTTGGAAAATTACCCGGAGGAGCGGTGCTGGTTGGCGGCGGATCGAAGATGCCGGGTATAATTGATCTGGCGAGGCAGGAATTGCGCCTGCCGGTGCAGCTGGGAATACCCGATTCTTCGCAAATAGAGGTTTCAAGCGGAGAATTGAATGTTCAAATTGAAGATCCCGAGTTTTCTTGCGCTTTAGGACTGGTTTTTGAGGGAAGTAGCCGAATGACAGTGGATATGACAGATGGAAGTTTTAAGTCTTTGGTTAGAAAAATAAAAAGTTTTATATTGCCATAACAAATTTTAAATAATTTAAACAAAATGAAAAAATCAGAGACAAAAAACAAAAAAAGCGCTAGCGCAAAATTAGGAGGAAGCCCCGCGAAAATAAAAGTAGTGGGAGTCGGAGGAGGAGGAGGCAATGCTGTTCATAGAATGAGAGATCATTTTTGCCGAGGCGTTGATTTTGTCGCTATCAATACGGATATTCAAGATTTAGATTATTGCGATGTTAAACATAAAATTCATATTGGAAAGAATTTAACTAGAGGACTTGGAACCGGAATGAATCCGGAGCTGGGAAGGCAGGCTGCGGAAGAAACAAAAGCTGAAATCATAGACGCGCTCAAGGGAGCTGATTTAGTTTTTATAACTGCAGGCATGGGCGGAGGTACAGGCACGGGAGCTATTCCGGTTGTTGCGGAAGCAGCCAGAGAGCTGGGTGCTTTGACGGTTGCAATTGTTACCAAGCCTTTTTCTTTTGAAGGTTCTCAGCGCGCAAAAATAGCGCAGGAAGGAATTTTAAAACTTAAAGATAAAGTTGATACTTTAATAATCGTTCCCAACGACAGAATTTTTACAGTTATAAATAAAGAAACCCCAGTAATGAAAGCCTTTGAAGTCGTTGATGATGTTTTGAGGCATGCGGTTCAGGGAGTAGCGGATTTAATTGCTTTGCCGGGAATAGTGAACGTTGATTTTGCCGATGTTAAAGCGATCATGCAGGATGCGGGCACGGCCATTATCGGGCTTGGCATGGCTTCCGGCCAGGATAGAGCAATGAAGGCCATAAATCAGGCAATTCATTCTCCGCTTTTGGAACTTTCAATAGACGGAGCCAAAGGAGTTTTGTTTGGAATTTCGGGCAGTAAAGATTTAAAGATGAACGAAGTTAGCGATATAGCGAGAATTATAGCGGAGTCCATAGATCCATCCGCAAAAGTTATTTTTGGAGCTTATCATGATAAAAAAGTTAAGCCTGGAAACATAAAAGTAACGCTTATAGCCACTGGATTTAACGGCTTAGGCATGACAAAGACTCCTTCTCAGATGGACAGTCTTTTTAATTCATCGCCTCCGGACAAGGTTAGCCTTCACGAGTATTCCAGCCCTCCAATCATAATGGACTCTAAGAAAGAAAAGGATAAGTTGGAAAAAGATAAATCAACAAAGTCGTCTAAAAAAGATTCTGCCGAAATTTGGGAAGTACCAGCGTTTCTTCGCAGAAATAAAAATAAAAAATCATGATTAAATCAATAAGAAAAAGAGAGGGGAACGTAGTTCCTTTTGATAAAAGCAGAATTACAACAGCTATTTTAAAGGCGATGATCGCCGCTTCCGAGGGAACAGAAGAAGATGCGGAGAAAGTTTGCGACCGTGTTGTTAAGGAAATGGAAAAGAAGTATTCCGGCGGCCGCGACATCCCTACGGTTGAGGGCATACAGGATATTGTTGAGCAGGAAACTATTTTGGCTGATTTTCCTAAGGCCGCAAAGGCATATATTCTTTATCGCCAGGAAAGAGGCAGGCTAAGGGAACAATCAAGAAAAATTCCTGAACGCGTAAAAGAATTGGCTGATCAAAGCAAAAAATATTTCCGCAACGCTCTCGCGGAGTTTGTTTATTATCGTTCTTACGCCCGTTGGATAGAGGATGAAAACAGGAGAGAGACCTGGATTGAAACTGTCCAGCGCTATATGGATTTCATGAAAGAGAATATGGGAGACAAGATAAAGGAAGAAGAATATAAGGAATTGCACGAAGCAATTTTGAAACAGGAAGTAATGCCTTCAATGAGACTCATGTGGGCATCCGGTCCGGCAGCGAGAAAGAGCAATGTAGCCGCATATAATTGTTCTTTTATTGCGCCGACAAAACTGAGAGATTTTGCGGAAATTTTATATATTTTAATGTGCGGAACAGGAGTCGGTTTTTCTGTTGAGCAGCAAACGGTTCAAAAATTGCCTCAGATAAAACGCCAGACAGGAAAAAAATTGGCTCCAGTACCTGTAGAGGACAGCAAAGAGGGATGGGCAGATGCTTTGCTTGCCGGAATGGAAGCGTGGTTTGACGGGAAAGATGTGTCTTTTGATTATTCAACAATCCGTCCAGCCGGTTCGCGCTTAAGAACTATGGGCGGGAAGAGCGCCGGTCCGGGACCATTAAGGCAAGTTTTGGATTTTTGCCGCAGAAAAATTTTGGCGAGGCAAGGAAGAAGACTGACGTCTCTGGATGTTCATGACATTATTTGCAAAATAGGAGAAGTAGTTGTTATGGGAGGGGTTCGCCGCAGCGCGCTTTTGTCTCTTTCCGATTTGGACGATCAGGAGATGCGCGATTGCAAAAAGGGTCAGTTCTATCTTACTGAACCGCAGAGAAGCATGGCCAATAATTCTACCGCTTACAGCGAGAAGCCGGGCTCAGTCCAGTTTTTGGATGAATGGATGGCCTTGGCTAAAAGCGGAACAGGAGAAAGGGGTCTTTTGAATCGCGGAGGACTTAAATATCAAATGCCGGCTCGCCGCTGGAAGGGCTTCGAAAAAGACGTGGCTACGGCAGGAACTAACCCTTGCGGAGAAATTATTTTGAAATCAAAAGAGTTCTGCAATCTTACGGAAGTTATAGCGCGGGACGGAGAAACTAAAAAGACATTATTGGAAAAAGTCCGTTTAGCGACTATTTTGGGAACCTATCAGGCAACTCTTACCAATTTCCAATATCTTTCAAAAGAATGGAAAAAGAATTGCGAGGACGAAAGATTGCTCGGGGTTTCTATCACCGGACAATGGGATTGCGATGTAGTGCGCAAAAAAGAAACTTTGGAAGCGATGAGAGAAGAGGCGATTGCGGTTAATAAAGTTTATGCAAAAAGGTTTGGAATTAATGCTGCGCGCGCCATAACCTGCGTTAAGCCGTCAGGAACAGTTTCGCAGCTGGTAGATGCGGCTTCGGGACTGCATTCTCGTTATGCGCCGTATTATATTAGGAGAGTTCGTATCTCTGCTACGGATAGCTTGTTCAGAATGTTAAGGGATCAAAAAGTTCCTTATTATCCTGAAGTTGGACAGACTCTTGATACCGCGACAACTTACGTTTTGGAATTTCCTATCAAGGCGCCGTCCGATTCTAATTTTAGAAAAGATTTTACCGCTTTGGAGCAGCTTGAATATTGGAAGCTGGTTAAAACAAGCTTTACCGAACATAATCCTTCCGTAACAATTACAGTAGGGGAAAATGAGTGGCTCTTGGTGGCGCATTGGCTTTATGAAAATTGGGATATGGTTGGAGGACTTTCTTTCTTGCCCAAGGAAGATCATGCCTATGCACTGGCTCCTTATGAAGAAATAAGCAAAGAAGTTTATCAGGACTTGGTTTCCAGAATACCGACTATAGATTTTGCTCAGATATTGCTTTATGAAAAAGAAGACGAGAGCAAGGGTTCTCATGAACTGGCTTGCGTAGCTGGAGGATGCGATAAATAAATAAAAAAATTGGCCCGCGGTAAATGCGGGCCTTTTGTTAACGGATGCACAGGTACTTCCTGCAGAGAATCCATCCGAGATGATCCAGGGCTCTCTTGAGGTGCCTGGACACGGTTCCTTCGGAGAAGCCAAGCTCTTCCGCTATTTCGGAGATGAGGTGAAATTTCCCATCTTCGAAACCGAATCTCATTGCCACAACAGCCCTCTCCTTTTCGGGCAGTTGTTTGGCTTTGCGGAAGAATCTTTTGATCTCTTCTTCCTCCAGGATGGTCTCGATGCCTTTTGTCTTGTCGGACAGGACGTCGGTAAAGCGAATCTCTTTCAGAGACTCCAGCTCTTCCGTGTCCAGCTCCTCATCCTCCCTGTCGATCAGGCCAAATCCGAACTTGTAGTAGTCGGAATCCCTGAAGGGAGTATCTAGGGATATCGTCTTGCTTTCAGCCAGGAACTCCATGAGCTGGTAAAGCCTTTCTTCTTCGGCGAAATTCAGTCGCCGCAGATTTTTGGTCTTTTCCAGTTTTCTGATTTCATCGAGTATCCACGCTGGCAATACGATGTCTCTGGAAAACAGGCCTATGGCCTTCAGCATCTCTTTCCTTATGTAATACCCGGCGAAAGTCGTGAACTTGTAGCCGAGCTCAGGACGGAATTTCTCCAGCGCCTCCAGCGCTCCCACCTCTCCATGCGCGATCAAGTCCTCCTTGGGGACCACGCCAAAATCATAGCGGCGGGAAATGTGTCTGATGAACGGCCGGGACGCAGAAATGATTCTTTCCCTGAGCTTTTTCTTTGCTCTCGCGCTCAAGCCGTCATTTAAGACGTCGAACACGATTTTCTCTACGACCTCCGATTCTCTTATCATCTAGTGCTCCTCCAAAAGCATAGATTTTACAGATGTAAATGTAACTACTAATAAAATAGCATTAAAACAGCCTTTTGTCAATGTAAAAAAGGAAATTATTTAACTCCGTGTTCGTGAAAAAATACGGCGTATTTTTTATCCATTTCCAGAATATGATTGAAAAGCCAATCGCCGGCAAAAGAAGCGGCTTCCTTGGCTATTTTATGGATATTTTCTCCTTCTCGGGCGGAAGTCATTATGTTTTGGATTTTTTGCCTGAAAGTATTATGGATTGATTTGTGCGCATCGGCTTCAGTGTAATGAAGGCTGTCAAAATAATCTTCTTCGGTTCCAAAATGATAGAAGGCATAGTCGCCAAGTTCTTCCAGTGCCTCAAAAATTGTTCTTGGTTCGGTTTTTGATTCGCCGGCTAATTCCATAGTTTTATTAGCCATATCAAAAAAATGCTTGTGCTGATCATCTATAGAATCTATGCCGACGCTATATTTAGGAGTCCAAACAAATTTATTCATAAATTAATTATAACAAAATTAAATTATTAAAACTCCTATGATTCCTGTAAGAATCAGACAGATAAGACAGGGGATAATAACTCCTTTTAAAACATGCCTTTCGTGATTTTTTAATCCGACAACAGCTTCGGCGGCAAGCATGTCGGCTAATGCAGTCATATTTCCCAAGGCTCCGCCTACCAGCGCCAGCGCCAGAACTTTTGCTGAGTCCATATTTATTGCCTGGGAGGCAAAATTAAGAAAATTACCGAACATGATATTGGAAATAGTTGCACTGCCGGTAATGAAGCTTCCGAAGGCGCCGATAAATGGAGCCCAGAAAGGAAGCATCGCCGTTTCAAAATTTTTCGCTATCAGCGCTATTGAAGAGGGAAGACCGCTTAAATTTTGTCCGGAATTAATCATCAATTGAACGACTATAGAAATGGAAGCAATAACTAAAAATGGTTCAATGGAGCTTTTAATCGCTACTTTTATGGCCTGAAGGGCTATTTTGTGTCTTGTTGAGCCCCAAAAGAGAGCGACCGGCAATCCTACAATAAGAAACGCAAATCCCGGATTGAATAAATTGAATTTGTGATTGATATCAAGCGGAATAGAAAAATTTATTGAACCAAGAAATATTTTTCCCAGAATAAGAGCAATAATTAAAAGACAATACGGAAAGAATGCCCTGAAATAAGAAAGCGTTTGTTTGGGTTCCCATATTTCGTGGGCGGTGCGGATATTTTTTGGAGAGAAAATCCCAAGCTTAGTTGTCAGTAAAACCAATAGCAGTCCTATAACAGAGCCCAGAATGGAAGGGAATTCCTGGCCAAGAAAAACAACCAATGCGGAAGGAATTACGAAGGCAATTCCCGCCCAAATGGCGAAAGGCAGCGCTTCCCAAAATTGTTTTTTCTTATCTTGTTTATCGGCCACCAAGGTTAAGAGCATAAAAATAGGGACTATAAATCCGATGCAATTTATCCAAGCGGATAATTGCGGGATAGTTGAATAATCCAGGCCGGCAAATCCGACGCGTATAGGCGTTCCGGCGGCGCCGAAAACTACGGAGGTGCTGTTTCCCAAAAGGGAGATAATAATTGCTTTAAGGGGCGATAATCCGAGGCCGATAAGAAGCGGCGCGACAATTACCGATGCGGTTCCAAAGCCTGCCGTTCCTTCCAAAAAGTTTTCGAAAAACCACGCCAAGATTATTACTTGTATCCTGTAGTCTTTTGAAAAAGATTCCAAATAATATGAAATATTGTCTATGACCTTTAAATCCCTGAGGACTTCCAAAAAGAATATGGCGCCCAAAATTATGAGAAAAATATCCAGAGCCACGAAAAATCCTTTGGCAAAAGAAACTAAAAGCAGTGCAGGGATTATTTTCCAGTAAAAAAGCGTCAGCGCTGCCGTTATAACCAGCGTCAGAGCGGAAACTTTAAGAAGCGTCATTTTTCTCCAAAGCAGAAGCAGAAGAAAAACCGCAAAAGGAATAATTGATAAAACAAATGGAAGACTAAGCATTTATTAATTTATTATAGCAATTTAAGGATTTTTTGGCTTTTATAAGCGATTTAGATTAGAATAGTAAAATGCTTATAGATGATATAAAAATTACAGTTTCTGCGGGACACGGCGGGAAAGGCGCCGTGGCTTTTAATAAGAACGTTATGAGCCTTGGGCCTGCCGGCGGAAGCGGAGGGGACGGAGGCAGTATTTATTGCGAAGGAGTTGCTGATCTCGGAGCGTTGAGGCAGTTCCGCTATAAAAAAGATTTAACCGCGACAAAAGGGCAGGACGGAAGGGGGCAGTTTGTTGACGGCAAGGATGGCGAAGATTTGATTTTAAAAGTTCCGGTGGGAACGGTTATTCATAATTTGGAAACTAAAATTGACCAGGAAATTACCGCTATCGGGGAGCGGGTAGTCGTGGCAAAAGGAGGTCATGGGGGAAAGGGCAATTTTCTTTTTCGTTCTCCGCGCAATACCAGCCCAAGAAGATTTCAGGAAGGTTTAGCCGGAGAAAAATTTGTTTTGCGGATGGAGCTTAAGCTTATCGCCGATGTCGGCTTAATCGGCGTTCCTAATTCCGGCAAATCAAGCTTGATAAATGAATTGACCAATGCCAAAAGTAAAGTAGCAAATTATCCTTTTACCACGCTGGAGCCGCATTTGGGCGCTTATTATGAATTGATTTTGGCGGACATCCCGGGAATTATTGCGGGCGCCTCGGGGGGAAAGGGCTTGGGCATTAAGTTTTTACGCCACGTGGAAAGGACAAAGATATTGTTTCATTTGGTATCGGCGGAATCCACTAGTCCGGTTAAAGAATATAAAATTATCAGGAAAGAGCTCGGCGCCTATAATAAGGAATTATTAAAAAAGAAAGAATATTTGTTTCTTACAAAAAGCGATGTGTTGAGCGCGGCTGCGTTAAAAAAGAAAAAAGAGACTTTGAAGAAATTAAATTCCAATGTAATGCCTATTTCCATATACGATTTTGATAGCATTGAAAAAGTGAAGAAAATCCTCAACGCGATTATTAAGAAAAAATACGCTAAAAAATAACCATGTCCCTACAGGCTTTTATATTTTTATTTATAGCGATAATTTGCGGAGTTATCACTAAAATAATTCATAAATACATTCTTAAAAATGTTGAGGCTTATCCCTATGCTTTTTTTGGTAATTTGGTTTCAGCGGCAATTTCATTGCCTTTGGCGGCTATAAATTTTTCTTTTCCAAAAAGCGGCAATGCAATACTTTTTCTTGGTATCGCCAGCATTCTTTGGGCAGTTTTAGCCGTTTCCGCTTTTATCGCTTATAAAAAAACAGATCTGTCTTTGCGGGAGCCGGTAAGCCAATCCAGAATAATATGGACTTTTATTTTGGGAATATTGCTTTTGGGAGAAACCGCGACAATTTTTAAAACAATCGCAACGGCCCTTATTTTCTTGGGTATCTCGCTTTTAATCTGGCACCCGGAAAGAAAATGGGGAAGGCTTACAGACCCCGGTATTCTTTGGACGTTAGGAAGCGCATTATTAGCATCAATTGTGGCTATAGTGGATAAGGCCTCCCTGGGATATTTTAATCCGGAAGTTTATAATTTTTTGGTTTATTTATTTCCCACTATTTTATTGGCCGTATTTTTGCCGAAAAACATTGAGGGTTTTAAGCACCTGCTTAGGACAAAAGGCTGGATTGCTTTTGCGGGAACGATTATTCAAACGGCAAGCTATTATTTTACTCTTAAGACTTTTTCCGTTATGGATATAACATTAGCTTATCCGCTTTTACAAATGGTTACTTTATTAACCGTTATCGGAGGAATAATATTTCTCAAAGAAAAAGAACATTTCAGGCAAAAAATTCTGGCTACAGCCGTTGTTGTTATTGGCATGATTTTATTGCGTATAAAGTTTTAATAATAAAAAAACATCCTAATTCAGGATGTTTTTTATAATTTAGAGCTCGAGGGAATCCAGTCCATTACTCTTTTTCTGTGTTTATCGATGGACCATTCGTCGTTAACCTTAAAAAGCGTAGGGTGCAATAATTGAAAGCTTTTCAATATCTTGGCTGATGCGCGAGGAAAGCCGGCGGGGACGCTTTTGTTGTAAGATTTCATAAAATCTAAAAGGGATGTTTTGATTTGATTAAGTTCCAATAAATCTTTTGTTTTCATATTGTTGTTATAATACCATAAATACATTAAAAAATCAAATAAAAGCTCCTCATATCAATGATGATTTTTTAATCGAAATCTTTGCTCCGGGAGTAGGGATCGAACCTACGACCATCGCCTTAACAGGGCGCCGCTCTACCGCTGAGCTATCCCGGAATAGTATTTATATAATAATAGTTCTTTTAGAAAAAATAAAGAGGCAGGCATTTTTAAATTAACTTATCTCATACTATAATTATCTGACCATGATAAGGCTAATAACTTTCTATTTTCCTCGTTTATTTTTTTGCAGGAAAAGAACAGTCCGCGTCTCCAAATACCTCCAATCCTCCTTCACCCTCGTCGAACTCGTAGTCGTCCTAGGCATCCTAGCTATATTAGCCACAGTAACTATATTAGTAATCAACCCCACAGAGTTAAACAGACAAGCTAGAGACGCTCAAAGACTCTCAGATCTCCAAACAATAAACAGCGCCATAGGTCTATTTCAATCATATAACTACACCCTAACCGGCACAGCCAATACCGTATATATATCTCTACCTAGTAACGCAGCAGACTGCTCAGACCTCGGACTAGCAGCTCTCCCAGCAGGATGGTCCTATGCCTGCAAGACATCTACTAACTACAGAAAGATAGATGGCACAGGCTGGATCCCCGTAGACTTCACCCAAGTCCAAACCTCAGCAGGATCTCTATTTGCAGCTTTACCTATAGACCCCACCAACACAGCCACAGGCGGACTCTACTATACATACGTCAAAGGCTCCTGGGCTCTATCTGCAGGCATAGAGTCAGCTAAATTCCTCGCAGACAACGCTGTTAATGATGGCGGGGCGACTTCTACGCGATTTGAAATTGGAAGCGGCGGAAATCTTATTGCAAATCAGGCTTGGACATTAGCTGCTCCTGATAGTTGCATAGACAGCGAAAAAAATCAGGATGAAACAGATGTAGATTGCGGAGGAGACATCTGCGATCCATGCGCCGAAGGATTAGCTTGTTCGGTGGATGGGGATTGTTCATCAGATTATTGTTTCGGAGGGGAATGTAAAGCGGTATTATCGTGCGGATCAGGAAATACAGATGGCTTAGTTTCTTATTGGCAGGGAGAAGGAGATGCTACGGATTATTATGGAACTAATGAGGGAACGTTGCAGGACAATGCAACGGCGGGCGGAGCCGGAATAGTCGGCAATGCTTTTAGTTTAGATGGCGGAGGTGATTATATCAGCGTGCCTCATGATGCTAGCTTGAGTCCTTCTCCTTATATGACATTTGAAGCTTGGGTTTATATTAATGGCTATACGGAATCTTATAATTCAGTTGTCGCCAAAGAATCAAGCGGTAAAGGATTTACTTTGCTTATAAAATCTAACGGAAAATTAGCTATGTATGTAGAAGATCCAGCCGTTGGAACTTATGACGGCAGTGGTTCTCATACTTTAGAAACTGGCCGGTGGTATTATCTTGCATTTACTTATGATGGCAGCAAATTTATCGGATATGTAAATGGAGAAGCGGATTTAGTTATAAATACTGCGTTGCCCCTTGATCATTCAACAGTTACTATGCTGATAGGAAAATCTACTTTTGGTTCGGGAAGATATATTAATGGAAAAATAGATGAGGTTGCTATCTTTAATACAGCTCTTACAAATGGCGGATGTACGGTTGGCAGTGGTGCATGCGGAGGAGAAATAGGCGAACATTACGCAAAAGTTTTGGGCGGAGAGCATCTTTGCCGATAAAAATAAACTGTATGAATATAAAGATAATAATATTATCCATTTTCGCAGCATTATTTGGGGTGTTTATGTTTATATATGGCGGATATGATGATAGCCCCGGTGGACAGTTAATGGGACTAATAGCGTTTATTATTGGCATTGTGGGGCTGATAAAAAGCAAGAAAAAAATTATTTTAGGGACAGCTATTATTTTAGTGATAGCTGAGGCAGGAGTTGTCTTTAATTTTTTCAATAATAAGATTCAAACTATAAATGAATCTGATGATCATATAAATTCTACTTATATAAATAAAGAAGGCGGATATTCGTTTGAATATCCGAAAGAATGGAATGCGGAAGCTAATAAATATAATCCCAAAAATGCTTTATTCGGGCCGGGAGCCACAAATGAGAGCGGATATGGCGGAGTTGAATTTATCGGAACTCTTTCGTCCGGACAATCATTGAAAGATTTTGTAAAAGAATTTAATTCTAGGGTGGAATCGGGTTCTGTTTCCGAAACGGAAGCAGAGATAAATGAACAAAACGCCGTAATCAGCATATTGCCGAAAGCGTCAATGGAACCGACCGAAATAAAAAGCGTCAGTTTTGAGAAAAACGGCAGGGTATTTAACATGTATCTGATGTATAAAACAGATTTTGCTAAATATCCGGAGGATAAGCAAAGACTGGATGCTTTTAATAAAATAATTTCTACTTTTAAGATTTTTGATTTGCCTTCAATAAAAGTTTTATCTCCCAAGGGAGGGGAAAGCTGGGCTAAGGGGCAAAAAGTAAAAATAACTTGGAGCGCGCCGGATTCGGTGGAAAGCGTGAATATACGGCTGGAAATTTCCGGAAATCCGGACAGCCAGAATTTCAACGCCGCCATTGTTTCAAATACGCTGAATACGGGCAGTTATGAATGGACGGTACAGGAATTATACGCGGAAGTATGGGGAATAACGGATTTGCCGGCATCGGAAAAATATCTTGTCATTATTGAAGATAGCAAGGAAAACAGCGTATATGACAAAAGCGACGGAGTTTTTGGCATCCATTAGGCGGAAAATTTTGCTATAATTAAAATACGGACAATCAAAGCAGATAAATTAAATGAATACTTCACAAACATATATTTTAATAGCTATTGTTGCGCTTGCTATAATTGGGGCAGTTATGTTTTTTGTGAGAAAAAAAGAACAAAGGCCGATTTCTAAAATGGCGGCCATTGCGTTTGCTTTTATTATTGCGGGAATTGCTTTTGGAGAGAACCGGCTGATAGGGTACGGATTAATGGGCATTGGCGTTATTTTCGCCTTGGTGGATATCGTTAAAAAATTTAAAAAATAAAGGTATAATTAAAATAAGTCGTTAAATTAATAAATAATAAAAATATGAAAGGATTTAATACAAACATAGAAAAAGATACTCTGGAAAATAATAATTTCCGGAAAGTGCTTTATACGGGAAAGCACAGCCAGCTGGTTTTAATGAGCCTAAGGCCGAAAGAGGA
>JAQUPE010000005.1 GCA_028716745.1 Minisyncoccota bacterium | reverse complement strand
AGAGTCCGCCTGTGGCTGTGTTGGTGGGGTCTATAGGCAGAGCTGCAAATAGAGATCCTGCTGAGGTTTGGACTTGGGTGAAGTCTACGGGGATCCAGCCTGTGCTATCTATCTTTCTGTAGTTGGTGGATGTCTTGCAGGCATAGGACCATCCTGCTGGGAGGGCTGCTAGTCCGAGGTCTGAGCAGTCTGCTTGGTTGCTGGGCAGAGATATATATACGGTATTAGCTGTGCCGGTTAGGGTGTAGTTATATGATTGAAATAGACCTATGGCGCTGTTTATTGTTTGGAGATCTGAGAGTCTTTGAGCGTCTCTAGCTTGTCTGTTCAGCTCTGTGGGGTTGATTACTAATAGAGTTACTGTGGCTAATATAGCTAGGATGCCTAGGACGACGACGAGTTCGACGAGGGTGAAGGAGGATTGGAGGTATTTGGAGACATGTATAATAGAAGCTTTTCTATTGCTTCGGAAGAATCTGGGGAAATAAAAGATGAGGAGCTGGAGCATGGTTTATTATATCAAAATATTATTAAAAATTTACAGCTTCTAAAATCCTTTTTTTGAATTTTTCTTTTGAAAATCTTTGGGCTGATTTTTCTATTTTTTTAGCATCAAATTTCATTGTTAAAAACTTTTTAACCGCTGCGGCCAAGGCTTCCGGCGTCTGGCTATCAAAAAACATTCCTGTAACGCCGTCTTCCACTATTTCTCTGGCGCCTCCCTGCGAAAAAGCTATCACCGGAGTGCCGCAGGCCTGCGCCTCCGCCGCCACCAGCCCAAAATCCTCTATCTGAGGAAATATAAAAGCTTCAGCTTCATTATAAAAGTTCCGTAATTCATTTTCGGAAACAAAAGGAACGAATTTAATTTTCGGCGAGATCGCCATTTTTTTAAGCCTATCCAGCTCAGGCCCTCCGCCGACAATTACCAATGGCAAATCAAGCTTATTAAAGGCCTCAACGATAATATCAAACCTTTTATAATGCATCATCCGGCCGGCCGCCAGAAAATATCCCTGGCCGGGCAGGCCCTTCTTTTTTATTTTTTTATCTCTATAAAAAACCTTCGAATCAACCGGCGGATATAAAACTTCGGAATTGCGATTGTAATAATTCTTAATTTTTCCGGCAATATATTCCGAATTGGCGAAAAATGAATCCGGCTTCTGTCCGGCGCCATAATCCCATGAACGCAGATACCAAAACGCCGGCGTGGCGGCAATTTTAAAGATCGGATGCCAGTTAAAATATTTTTCATGCTCCCAGGCATAGCGGAGCGGCGTATGGCAATAAGAAACATGCTTGGCGTCCGAGCCATAATTAAATCCCTTTCCATATCCGGCGCTTGAAGACAAAATAACATCATAGTCTTTTCCTATTTTCATCAGCGAAGACGCCAGTGGCATCAATGGAATAAAAGTTCTGTGATTTTTAGAAATAAACTTCTTGTCCAAAAAACTGGTTTTCTTAACCTTGCCCTTAAAGCGCCCGAGAGTTTTTGCCTCATCATAAAAAAGCGTGTAAATCGGAGCGTCGGGAAAAATTTCGCAGAAGACTTCTAGCACCCGCTCGGCGCCTCCATATTGATTTAGATAATCGTGAAGTAGGGCTACCTTCATAAAAGCTTTTAATTTATAATCATTGTATAATGCTTCACCGAATTTTGAAACGATTGATTGATATTGTCGGAGCAATTGCCGGACTTTTAATCATCCTGCCTTTTTTGCCGCTTATTGCTCTCTCTATAAAAATGAATTCAAGTGGACCTGTGTTCGTCGTGCTTGACCGCGTCAGCAGAGGCAAAAGAATTTCCATATACAAATTCCGTTCAATGATTGCCGGAGCGCAAAAAATGAAAAACGGCCTGATTAACCTCAATGAAAGAAATGACGGACCATTTTTCAAAATCAAAAAAGATCCCCGCGTTACCGGAGTCGGCAGAATACTAAGAAAATTGAAACTGGATGAATTCCCCCAGCTTTTAAATGTTTTAACAGGCGAACTTTCTCTTGTTGGGCCGCGCCCTCACGAACCGGAGGAAATTCTTAACTATCCTTCGGCCTTCCGCCACCTGCCGCTGGCAAAAGCCGGCGCCACCGGCCTATCCCAAGTCAGCGGAGCGTCCGGGCTGCCCTTTTTAAAGGAGCTGGAGCTGGATGACTATTATATTAAAAACCAATCTATCGGACTGGATTTAAAAATACTCTTAAAAACGCTTTGGATTTTAATTTCCGACCCGCACGGCGTCTAAAATCTTAACAATTCTGATTTTTTCGTAAAATCAATATGTTATAATATAGGTATTATGTTATCTAAAAATAAAGGAGTTAGGGGCGTAGTTTTAGTAGAAATATTAATGTACACCGCCATTCTTGGAATTACCGGCGCATTTATGGGCGGGATTTTTAATAACGTCCAGAAATTTCAAGTAAAAGAAAATGCTTCAAAAGAAGTCAGACAGCAATTAGATATTGTTTCTCAAACAATTCAAAGATATACAAGAGACGCCAGCTCAATTGATATCGCCACTTCCACTTCTGCAACAACTTTGACTTTAAGAATGCAGACTTCGGCAGTTGATCCGACCATTATTTATTTAGCAAATGGAATAATTTATTTAAAAAGAGGATCCAGCAATGCCCAGCCTTTAACAAATAATAAAGTTTATGTTGATAAATTAAATTTCACGAAAGTCGCCACCGAATATGCGCATGACGCCGTCCAAATCGATTTAGGAATAAGCTACGCCTCTTCTACCAATGCCACGGCTGCCTTCACTAAATCACTCGTTTCTATAGCCGCAAAAGTTAACGCCGCCACTTTTGATTCAAACTTAACGCCGGGAACAAACTCTAACTACGATCTTGGAATTGCAACGTATAAATGGAGAAACGGATATTTTTCAGGAAACGTTTTTGTTGATGGAAATATCGGCATTGGAACGACAATACCGGGATATAAATTTCATACCTATAATACTGCTGCCACAAATAATTATATTGAAATGCAATCGACTAACTCTGGCGGCGCTTCTGTTCTACAGGCAGAATCTGATACTGGCTGGGGACAAATGACTGCATATGGCTCGGCAGTTGCGAGCACAAGATTTGGATTAAACAAAGCAGGCATGGTCGCCATGGTTGGCTCCGGAAATGTCGTTGCTTATGGTAACAATGCTAACTATCCGGTTGTTTTTGTCGAAAATGCTTTAGAAAAAATGAGAATAACTGGCGGTAATCTTGGCATAGGAACAACTACGCCAATTACTAAATTAGATTTAAGAACATCTGCAATTGGAGAAGGAATACATATCACCGCTGATGGAACAACAAACCAGTCTCCATTATTTGCTTTTTATAATAATTCTATTAGAACAGGATTATTAGCTTATATTCTCAACGCAAGTCACTATGTCGATGGAACAGCAGTCGGAGATATTTTAATGGGAATAGAACCGGCAACGGGAGACTTAAAGTTTGCAACAAGCGACACAATAAGAATGTCCGTAAAAGCCAACGGAAATATTGGCATTGGAACAACGGCTCCCGTATATGGGAAATTAGAAATCACATCAACGCCCTCTAATGTTGGAGGAATAGCTCTATATAGAGGAACGGGGACAACGGCTCGAACCTGGATAAATTCAGATGATACCTGGCTGCTCCAACGAGGAGTGACTGATACTTTGGGCTTAGTTATAAAAGCAGATGGCAGTATTGGCATGGGAACAACAACGCCAACATCAACATTGGTGGTTAATGGAGATATAAAATTGCTTCGAACTGGCGACTCTTCGGGCAGCACCTTTATGCGCATGGTAGTTGACGATGTCAGAACAACGTTCGATGGCAGAGATACGGATGGTTATATGAATTATTATTTTAATAGCAACGCATCCACTAAAGTATTTATAGAAGGATCAACTGGTTATGTCGGAATTGGAAATACAGATCCTAGTTACATGCTTACGATGGAAGCTTCCGGCGGCGGATATTATAACCAAGATACAAACACCTGGGCTGATGCCTCTTCAATTCGTTGGAAAGAAAATGTCAGGCCGCTGGACGGCGCACTTGGAATAATTAATAAATTACAGGGCGTACGTTATGATTGGAAAGACAGCAAGAAAGAAGATATCGGATTTATCGCCGAAGAGGTTGGTAAAATTTTGCCGGAACTAGTTGATTGGGATAAGGATAATCCTGGATACGCTACAGGTTTCAGCTATGGCAGATTAACAGCTATTTTAACCGAGGCAGTAAAAGAACAGCAAAAACAAATCGTAAATCTTGAATCCAGAATTAAGGCATTGGAAGACCTGTCCGGTCAGGAAAAATTGAAATAATTTATAATTCAATTTATAATTTAACAAGGTCGATTTAATAAAAACAAAAAAATGACAAAACAAGTTCGTTCTATTATTTTAGGAGCGGTTATCATAATCGCAGCCGTCATAATAGCAATAATAATAAATAAGGCGGGAATGTTCGGAGGAGAAAAGAAATATGCCGCAGTTTATCTTTCCACAGGAGAGATTTATTTCGGAGAATTTTCCAATTTCATGAGACCGAAGCTTTCCAATATTTTCCTTATTCAGCAAACTCAAGACGGATTGGCAGTTCAGAAATTCACAAACTCCGTATGGAAGCCGAAAGAGCCGATGTACTTGAATGATGAACAAATCGTGTTCTGGTCTCGCATAGAGTCCGACAGCCCGATAGTTCAGGCAATTGAAGGAAAAATACAGCCATCTGCCGCAGCTCCAGAAACAACCCAGCCGGCAGCAAAGAAATAATTTAGAAAGAAATGATTTTGTAAGAAATAATTTCGTCTAAAATTAAAAACCTCCGCGATGCGGAGGTTTTTAATTCCCCTCTTTTTTATTTTTCTTTTTTACTCTTTTCTCTTTCCTTTTCCCTCCCCCTCAAACCTGTATACTATATGTTACAATTATCATATAATATACAGGTTTTATTTTGAGCATTTTTCAATAATGATTGGTGATTTGTTATATTCCCCCGCCGCCAGATAGCCAAGTCCGAAACTGAGGGAGCCGATTAAAAATAGGAGCAAGAATAAAATAACTTCTCGTTTTTTTAGAAATTCCCTAATGTTTGACATCATTTCCTTATTTTAATATAATTTAAAAACAATTAAAACGAGGCAAGAACTGCCCAACATACAGATATGGCACATACAAAATCACTAGGAACTACTAAAAACGCGCGCGAATCCAGAGCTCAAAGGCTTGGAGTAAAAAAACAAGACGGACAGCCTATCAAGGCCGGCCAAATTATCATCCGCCAAAGAGGATCTAAATATTTAGCCGGAAGAAACGTTAAGATAGGAGCCGATGACACAATATATGCAATGAAAGACGGAAAAGTAAAATTCCGCTCAACCAAGAAAACCCGCTTTGACAGAATAGTCCGCTATGTAAAAACCGTTGATGTAGTAACTGAATAAAAAATATCCCCTTACGGGGATATTTTTTAATTAACCGGCAACAGACTTTTTACTCTCTATAATCTTATTTAATTCTTCTATTGCCCTATCCAGCTGGGGATCTTTTTTCGCCGCCACGTCTTTCTCCGTTAATTTCACTTCTATGTCCGGAACGATTCCTTTTTCATCTATAACTTTTCCGTCAGGCAAAAGCCACTGGGCAATAGTTATTTTTATTTTTGATCCGTCCTTTAACGCCTGCAATTCCTGAACCGTGCCTTTTCCAAAGCTATTCTCGCCAATCAGCTTAACATTGCGCTTAACCCTTAACGCTCCGGCTAAAATTTCAGAAGCGGAAGCCGATCCCTTATTCATCAAAATAACTACCGGCAAATCCTTAAAAGCGGCCAGTCCATTTGCATAAAACGGCGTTTCTTTCCCGCTTCTAAACTTCTCCGTAACTACCAAATCTCCTTTATCCAAAAACCATCCGGCAAGATTTACTGCTACTTCCAAAAATCCGCCCGGATTATTTCTCAAGTCTAAAACTAATCCCTTTGTATTTCCCACTGCCAAAGTCAAAGCAGATTTATAAAACAAGAACGGCGCGTTTTCATTAAAACTGAACAATTGAAGATGAGCAATGTCGCCGTCTTTCATTTCCATTTTTAACGTAGGCGCCTCTATGCGTTCTCTGACGATATTAAATTCCCTCGGCTTCTGTTCTCCGTTGCGTATAATAGTTATCTCCACGCTTGTTCCTATATCTCCCCTGATTTTTTTAACCGCCTCGTATACATCAATTCCATAAATGCTTTTTTTATCAACTTCCAAAATTTTATCACCGGCCAAAATACCTGCCTTCGCCGCAGGACTATCTTCCAGAGGGGCTATTACAACAATATCCTCTCCCTTCATTCCCAATTCCATTCCAACTCCGCCAAAGCTTCCCTCGACATCTTCTTCAAATTTCTTGGAATCGTCCGGTTTAAAAAACATCGTATTTGGATCGCCCAACGAATCCACCAGTCCTTTCATTGCGCCGTAAAGCATATCTTGATCTGCAATCTTGTCGCCTTTTATATGTTCATCTTTTATTTTCTGCCACACCTGCCAAAAAACGCTAAAATCTATATCTTCAGGCGCATCTTTTGAATCAACTGTTTCGCTGCTTACTCCTTTAACTAAAATTGTCTGCGGATTACTAAAGCCTAATTTATAGCCGGTATAGTATGACAATCCGATGGCAACCACAAAAATAATGCCGGCAACAATCAAAAATATCTCTTTTCTTTTTTTCGAGAAAAAATCCACTGTTTTCTTCAATAAAGATTTCATCTTTTTATTCTTGCTTAAAATCAACTTTTTGTAAAACCGCATATTCAGCTCCGGAATGCGACAAGGAAGATTCCATCAAATCAAGCGATTGGGGCTGAAAAGAAAATGGAAATCCTTTTATATTTTCAAATGAAGGCAGATCCCCATCTTGAACTCCCTGTATTCTTGCCAATGTAATATGGGTTTTAAAAGACCTCATTTCCTGCTTGAACCTGATTTTATTGTTAAATAATTCATCATTTAATTTATCTCTTAATAAAGATAACTTTTCCGAAGATTCCGAATCGCCGTTAAGCCAAATCATGCGAGGCGCTTTCTCCGACGGCCCATAGGCAATATTTGTAATTTTAACCAAGGGAGATGCAAAATCGCCCGCGGCGTCTTTCATGGCATTGATTATTCCGGGTATAAATTCTTCCTCTTGCTCTCCCAAAAAAACAACCGTAACATACCAGTTGTCCTCGCTGGAAAATCTTATTCCTGGGACTTCCGGGATGTTTTCTGTTGTTCTTTCGATCTTTTCCCTTATATTTTCGGGGAAATTGACGGCTATAAACAATCGTCTGCGCATATTGTATTATTCAAGTATGGAACAGTTTGAAAAAGCAAGCAAAGACTACTTTAAGACATTGGCTGAAAGGGGCAAAAAATCCAAGGTTTTCCAGTCCCACCAGTCAGCCGGACTGATGCTGGCGGAAATACTTGAAGACTTCAAACATAAGGCGTTATATATGAAATTGGCAAAAACATACGGCGGAGACTCGCTTCTCAATCTGGCAAAAAAAATTGCCGAAAGAAAAGACGTATTCAACAAGGGCGCGTATTTTATGAAAATATTAAAAATATCAAAAGATGAATCCTCCAATTCTTACCGTAAATAATAAAAAAGAAGAAAAATTTTTAAGGCGCAAGACGTCCAATTTTGATTTTTCCAAATATAGCAAAAAAGAAATCCGAGATTTGGTTAAAACAATGCGCGCCGTCATGAAAGAAGGCATAGGAGTCGGATTGAGCGCCAATCAAATAGGTCTCGATATTAAAGTTTTTGTGGCAAGACTGGATAATAAAACTTATGCATTTTTTAATCCCAAAATTACCAATTTTTCAAAAGAAACCTCGGTGATGGAGGAAGGATGCTTAAGCGTGCCGGGAGTTTTCGGCCCGGTAGAAAGACCGGAAAAAATCACCATTGACGGACAGGATCAAAACGGCAAAAAAATGAAAATTAAAGCGTGGGGATATCTGGGAAGAATTTTTCAGCATGAATGCGACCATCTTAACGGAATAATTTTTACAGATAAAGCCATAGAACTTTATAAAGAGCGCAAAGAACCGAGAAAAAAATAAAATGAAATATGTCTTTTTCGGATCGCCGGAATTTGCGGCGACCATATTAAAAAAACTGACTGAAGCCGGATATATGCCGGAGGCTATAGTTTGCAACCCCGACGAACCGGTTGGAAGAAAAAAGATAATAACTCCGCCGGCCGTAAAACAGCTTGCTATATCCAATAATTGGAATATTAAGATTCTTCAGCCTAAAAAACTAAGCGATATAAAAGACGATCTTAAGAAAATAAACGCCGATGTTTTTATCGTTGCCGCCTATGCCAAGATAATATCCAAAGAAATATTGGAGATGCCTAATCTTAAGACTATCGGCGTCCATCCCTCTATTTTGCCCAAATATCGCGGTTCTTCCCCTATACAAAGCGCTATCTTGAACGGAGAGGAAGAAACCGGCGTATCTATTTTTATAATTGATGAAAAAGTTGATCATGGACCGGTACTGGCAATCAGCAATAAGCAAAAAATAGCCGGAGAAAATTATCCGGAACTAAGCGCCAAGCTGGCAGATCTCGGGGGCGGTTTACTGGTAAAAATTTTACCGGATTATTTAAACGGAAAAATAAAACCTCAGACCCAAAGCGAATCGGATGCAACTTTCACGCAAAAATTTTCCACTAAAGATGGCGAGGTAGATTTAAAAAAAGATTCTCCAAAAATAATATTTGGAAAGGTAAAAGCGTTAAACCCCGATCCTGGAGTTTTTACTTACATAGAAACAAAAAAAGGAAGGATTCGCCTGAAAATTCTTGATGCGGAGCTGGAAAATAATAATTTAAAACTTTTACAAATACAGCCGGATGGCAAAAAGCCAATGGCCTATAAGGAGTTTTTAAACGGTTATAAGCCGATTTAATATATTAGCTTTTTACACCGTAACGATCTTTTGGAGTTACCCAGAAGCCCAACTTATATTTTCCTCCAATCATTAAACGCGTTTGCGCCTCTAGGGCCGGGATAGCTCCGAATATAACTAAAGTAACTGGCGTTAAAATCCATTCCAAAAGATAAAGGATGTAATTTTTTATTTTTATTTTTTGAAAGTGGAATGATAAAAGAATCAAACTTAAAATGGCCGAGTTAATTAAACCGAAAGTCGCTATAGTCATAATCGTGCTTGTAATCTGAGGAAGCTTATAAGACAAAACCGTAACATTAAAATCATTGCTTCCTATCAAGGTCGGCAGCCAGCCAAGAGTCGCAATAATTAAAGAGCTGGTCGCCCATGAATGATTGCCCTCCAGCAATTCAAATGCCCAATAAAGCTTCTTTTTAATTGGTATAAATTTGTTTTTAAAAAATCCGGTTAAAATATAAGATGTATTTTCCGCGCCATGCGCCCATCGTCTTTGCTGCCTGTAAATATTGACCAAATTTTTAAGCAAAGTAGGCGCGGCATTGGCATCCATTGAAATCGGATATAAAAGAGGAATTACCTCCCAATTGCCATTGTAGTGCAAATAACACTGCCAAAAAATCCTTGAATCTTCGGAAACAATATCTTTTTGCCAATACCCTATTTCTACCAGCGCTTTAAATGGCATGGAATGGGAAGAAAAAGTTGTTAACCGTTCCGGCTGGACCTGGCGCATCATCTGCCAAAAAGTAGATTGAAAAGAAACGAGCCTGGCAAATGGAGAAACTTGGTCAAAATTATTTGCAAAAACAGGGATTGGCTGAAAACTCGATCGCTGAGGATTTTTACAGGTCAAAAAATTATATGTCAGACAAGCAAAATATTCGGGATAAACCTGAGTATCAACGTCAAAAATAGAAACTAAAATATTTTCATAAGGAATATTCGCCTTATCAATAAACTCCTTCTTTATTTCCTGAATTGACCACGTTTCATTCGATCCTTTTCCTGGAATTTCACCCGGCAGTCCTGATGGATGCTTGGTTATAAATATTTGTTCAAAATGGCCGGAGAATTCTTTTTTAATTCTTTCTGCGGCTTCCAACGGCTCGCTGCCGGCTCTTTCTTCGGTCGCCAAGACCAAAATAAATTTACTTTTATCGTAATTGCACTTTTCCAAACTCTTGAAAGAATCCCATATCACTTCATGCGGCTCTTTATACATCGGCAAAATAATTAAATGATGGATATTTTTCCAATCGCTTCTTCCCAGCTGTTCTATTTTTTCCATCCAATTAATTTTCATATTTTGGCGCATTTTTGAAAATGAATAGCGCAAAATAATAGTTAAATAGACTGTTCTGAAAAACCAATATGTGTCAAAAAGAATTATAAAAAAAGCTACCCAAACCGGCTCTTTCCATGACAAAAAACCGGCAAGAATCAAAGTTCCCCATGCAAGAAATCCCGGCAACATTTCAAAAAATCTTCTCATAATCCAAGTACGAAATTATTACATAAGTATAACAAATATCAAAATTTCCGCCCGCCATAAAAGACTTGGACTTTTTAAAAAAAATGTTATAATCTTTTATCAATATGGCGCTATCGTCTAGCCTGGTCAGGACACCGGATTTTCATTCCGGTAACCCGGGTTCAAATCCCGGTGGCGCTACTAATCAAGACTCTTAAATGAAAAAGATTAATATTCTTGCCATAGAAACAAGCTGCGACGATACTTCTATCGCCGTTGTAAAATGTTCCGGCGGCGTAAATGCGCCAAAATTTGAAGTCTTATCAAATATTGTTTCTTCTCAAATAAAAATCCACCGCCCCTTCGGAGGCGTAGTTCCCAATCTTGCCAAGCGGGAGCATATTAAAAACCTTCCTAAAATTCTTAAATTAACCGCTAAAAATTTTGATATTAAAAAAATCGATTATATCGCCGTTACGGTCGGCCCCGGACTGGAGCCGGCGCTTTGGACAGGAATAACTTTTGCGCAAGAATTGGCAAAGAAAACGAATAAGCCTCTTATGGGCGTAAATCATATGAAGGGGCATCTTTATTCGAATTGGCTGTCTCCTCAAAAAAATTTCAAAAATATTTTTCCGTCTATCTCTGCCGTCGTCAGCGGCGGACATACAATGATCCTGCTCATGCAAAGCTCCACTAAATGGAAAAAACTAGGAGAAACAATTGATGATGCCGCCGGAGAAGCCTTTGATAAAGTAGCGCGAATGCTTGAACTCCCGTATCCAGGAGGACCGGAAATAGAAAAATCCGCTATGCTCGGCAATCCCAATGCCATAAAATTTCCGCGGCCCCTTTTAGGCTCTCTAAAAGATTTTCAAAAAAATTATAATTTCAGTTTTTCAGGATTAAAAACTTCCGTATTATATTATCTCCGCGACCATCCGAACGCTTCCAAAAATGATGTTGCGGCTTCATTTCAGCAAGCAGTTATTGATGTTTTAACTCAAAAAACTTTAAGCGCGGCAAAACAATATAAAGCTAAATCCGCAATGCTATCCGGCGGCGTCTCGGCCAATAAAACTCTGCGAGAAATAATGCGCCGCGCCATTGAAAATTCCGGCAAGAAATTTTTTGCGCCAAGCTTTGAATTCAATACCGACAACGCCGCCATGATTGCAGCCGCTGCATATTTTGACTTGCTTCAAAAAAATCCGCCTCTGAAATTTGAGGCGGATTCTAATATTACAATATAATTTTATATTAAGGCGTATACGGACAATACGGATTCTCTGCAACACCTCTCGCATAATGCTTACAAATATCATATATTGTCGCATCGGGATCATTTATGGCACAACTAACAGCCGGGCCAGTTAATGCCGTATTATAAATAACTGCTTCGTCTATTAAACCATTAAAATATTGAGTGGTATCAACTTCGTTATTGTTAGCCCATCTTGCACCAATTAACACCGATCTTTGCCCACAAGCAGTTCTGCTTAAGAACGAAGAGCTCTGCAAAAAAACTCCGTTGCGATAAATTTTAATAGTCGAACCATCATAAGTCTCAACGACATACTGCCAATCAACTGTATTCATTACAGCTTCAGTATCAAAACCCCCAGATGAAGCGCCGCAATTGCTAAATACTTCCGTACTCAATGCTCCTGTAGGTGACATACTTAAATTAAAATCTGAATTTACCCAAGCTCCATTATGATCTGATTGACTCGCGACTCTCATCCAGCTTCCCAAGCTACTTGGCTTAACCCAGGCGCTAACAGTAAAATTAACTGAATTAAATTTAAAAGTACTAATATAATCACTGCCGCCATCAAAACTATAAGCCTTTTCAACTTGTCCAGTCTGATTTATTGTCGCCCCATTATTTGTTCCATTGTTTGCACCCATTACGTCAACAACCGATCCAGCGGAA
Organism: Minisyncoccota bacterium; assembly: GCA_028716745.1. Taxonomy (GTDB): domain Bacteria; phylum Patescibacteriota; class Minisyncoccia; order UBA6257; family 02-FULL-45-10c; genus STD1-84. The sequence continues at coordinate 36,790 of JAQUPE010000005.1, read as the reverse complement.
GTTTCATCTAATTTCCAATAACTCACCATCCCGTCTGTATCCCCCTCACCACATGCTGTTTGCTCTACCGCCGCCGCTGTCCACGCTCCATTAGCTACAAGGTCTCCGCCTCCTCCAATCTCGAATCTGGTGGTGGTTGCGCCTCCGTCGTTGGTGGCGTTGTCTGCGAGGAATTTAGCTGACTCTATGCCTGCAGATAGAGCCCAGGAGCCTTTGACGTATGTATAGTAGAGTCCGCCTGTGGCTGTGTTGGTGGGGTCTATAGGCAGAGCTGCAAATAGAGATCCTGCTGAGGTTTGGACTTGGGTGAAGTCTACGGGGATCCAGCCTGTGCTATCTATCTTTCTGTAGTTGGTGGATGTCTTGCAGGCATAGGACCATCCTGCTGGGAGGGCTGCTAGTCCGAGGTCTGAGCAGTCTGCTTGGTTGCTGGGCAGAGATATATATACGGTATTAGCTGTGCCGGTTAGGGTGTAGTTATATGATTGAAATAGACCTATGGCGCTGTTTATTGTTTGGAGATCTGAGAGTCTTTGAGCGTCTCTAGCTTGTCTGTTCAGCTCTGTGGGGTTGATTACTAATAGAGTTACTGTGGCTAATATAGCTAGGATGCCTAGGACGACTACGAGTTCGACGAGGGTGAAGGCCCTATTTTTTTTAACTTGTTTAGATATATTAGAGAAAATTCTTATTTTTAGCCTTATAAAATTTATCATTTCAACTGTGTATTTCATTATATCAAATATTTAAATAAAAAACCCTAAAATAATTAGGGGGTTTTAATTTGATTTACTCAAAAAATCCGCCTCTGAAATTTGAGGCGGATTCTAATCTGACAATATAATTTTATATTAAGGCGTATATGGACAATACGGATTCCCTGCAACGCCTCTCGCGTAATGATCGCCTATGTCTCCTCCGCAGATATCTCCGCCGATAGTGCATCCTCCGTCAGAAAGAACCTCATTGTATATAGCAATTTCATCTTCTTTTCCATCATCCCAATAACCCCACCAATTAACATGGCCCAAAAAATGCTCTGCCCCGCTGGTAGTATTCATTCCACTAAGCGCGCTACCCGGCCCGCTAATTGGATCATAATCAGTAACATTGCTTTCTCCAACTAAATATCCGTCTTTGTAAACTTTCAAAGTTGTGCCGTTAAACGTAGTAACAATGTGATACCAGGTTCCCGGAGTAAATGTAAGCGATGTTTTATGATATTCAAAATTATAACCAGAATATCCTAAATGTCCCGATGTGCACGAAGGCTGTGGCGAACTAGAATATGTTTTATAACCGGCAGTTCCATAAACTAACGGGTTTAATGCTCCTGTACAAGAATTAAAATTTACCCAGGCCTCTATACTCCTAGAACTATTTCCCATCGGGAAACCAGTCGTTGTAATTGTAACTCCGTTATTTGACGTATTATTAAAATTAAATGCATTGCCAACCTTGCCAGCAGCATATGCAACAGCCCCCATGTCAGTTCCATTATTTGTGCCCATTACATCTGCTACCGTGCTATCGCCATTCCAATAACTTACCATCCCCGTCGTATCTCCCGCCCCGCATGCTATTGGCGCAGCCGTACATACCCCGGCAGTACAAGTATTTGATGTGCAATCTGCATTGTCTACACAAACTAATCCATTAGCACAGGCGTCGCAAACATCTCCTCCACAATCGACATCTGTTTCGTCTTGATTTTTTGTGCTGTCAGAACAAGTTGGATCTGCTACTACTGCTACAGTCCAAGCATTATCAGTGACAATGGCCCCGCCTCCTCCAACTTCAAATCGTGTAGTGGTGGCTCCTCCGTCATTTTGAGCATTAGTAAGAAATTTAGTTGATTCTATTTTAGCGGACAGCGCCCAAGATCCTTTGACGTAGGTATAGTAAAAATCTCCCGTAGCCGTATTGGTAGGATCTATTGGCAAAGCCGCAAACAGAGATCCAGAGTTTGTTTGGACCTGAGTAAAATCTACAGGTATCCAGCCCGTGCCGTCTATTTTCCTTAAATTATTTGCTGTAACGCAAGCATAGCTCCAACCGGCTGGTAAGGCAGGAAGGCCAAGATCAGAACAATCCGCTGTATTACTGGATAAGGATGTATATACGGTGTTGGCTGTACCGGTCAGAGTAAGATTATATGATTGGAATAAGCCCAATGCGCTATTGATAGTCTGCAAATCCGATAATCTTTGAGAATCCCTAGCCTGCCTGTTGAGCTCTGTGGGATTTATTACTAATAAAGTTACCGTAGCTAATATAGTTAGAATGCCTATTACAACAACCAACTCAACGAGAGTAAAGGCCTTAATGCCCTGAATCTTTTTAATAAAAATATTTCTAATCTTTAACCTTATAAAATTTATCATTTCAACTGTGTATTTCATTATATCAAATATTTAAATAAAAAACCCCCAAAATCGGGGGTGCTTCTTGCCTATGTTTAAATCCAGATTTTGAAAAACTTCTTTTCGCGATCCACGGCCTCTTTGTTTTCAGAAGCATGGATGAAATTATCGTATCCGTATTTCGGCCTGTATTTGCGGTAATAGTATCCCCGGAAAGTTTTCGGGCTCGCCTTGCTGGAATTGGTACAGCCAATTATCTTGCGAACTCTTTCTATTGCGTTATTGCCTTCGAGTATCGCAATACCTATCGGCCCAGAACTGCAGAATTTTGCGTGCCGGCTAAGATACGGCTCCGGAACATGTTCGTAAAATTCCCTGAAAATTTCCATCGGGCATCGGCGCAGTTCGTATTTTACAACTCTCATGCCCTTAAAAAACTTTATAAGGGCATTTATTTCTTCTTTGTTTTTTGTGATGTTTGGCTTGAAAAATATAAGCGTTCTTTCTTTCACGGTTCCTCCCCGCAGATTTTCAATGTCCAACCTGCCATTAAACTACATAAAAAGAGATTTACAGTCAATGATTGAGAAAAAACCCAAAATCAAATAAAATTAAGCAATATGAAGGAGCTTTCAAAAACATACGACCCCAAACAAGTTGAAGATAGAATTTACGAATTATGGGAAAAATCCGGCTATTTTAATCCTGATAAACTTCCCGGCAATCGTAAAAAAACTTTTACCGTGTCTGTTCCCCCGCCGAACGTAACCGGCGTCTTGCACATGGGGCATGCTTTGAATTCTACAATTCAAGATATTTTAGTCCGCCGGAAAAGAATGCAGGGATATAAAACTCTTTGGATTCCGGGGACCGACCATGCCGGCATAGCCACGCAAAAAGTCGTGGAAAAGGATCTGCAAAAACAAGGAATCAAAAAACAAGATTTGGGACGGGAAAAATTTCTGGAAAAAGTCTGGGAATGGAAAGAAAAACACGGAAACATAATTCTCAAGCAATTCAAAAAACTCGGCGCCTCAATGGATTGGTCGCGAACCCGTTTCACAATGGACGAGGGCTATCAGAAAGCCGTTAATGAAGCGTTTAATCATTACCATAAAAAGGGCTGGCTTTATAAGGCGGAAAAAGTAATAAACTGGTGTACTAAGTGCCAGACCAGCTTATCCGATTTAGAATTGGAATATAAAGAAGAGACCAGCAAGCTTTGGTATATAAAATATCCTTTAGCTGACGACAAAAATAAATTTGTTATTGTTGCGACTACTCGCCCGGAAACAATGCTCGGAGATTCTGCTGTGGCCGTAAACTCTAAAGACGAACGCTATAAAAAATTAATCGGCAAAAAAATAATATTGCCGTTGCAAAATCGCGAAATCCCGATTATCGCCGATGAAGAAATTGATATGGCTTTTGGAACCGGAGCAGTAAAAGTAACTCCGGCACACGATTTAGTTGATGCCCGTATCGGAGAAAAAAATAAATTACCTATTTATAAAGTTATCGGACCAATTGGAAGAATGACCGAAGATGCCGGTCCGGCCTATGCCGGAATGAAAATACAGGAATGCAGAGACAAGGTGGTTGAAGACCTGAATAAGCTCGGTTTAATAGAGAAAATTGAAGATTATAAGCACAATGTCGCGGTATGCTATCGCTGCGAAGGCGTTATTGAGCCGTTGCCAAGTTTGCAGTGGTTTTTGAAAATGGACGAGCTCGCCAAGCTGGCGATTAAGGCCGTAAAAAGCGGCGAGGTAAAATTTCATCCGGAAAATTGGGAAAAAACTTATATGGCCTGGCTTGAAAACGTCCGCGACTGGAATATTTCCCGACAAATTTGGTGGGGACACAAAGTTCCGATTGAGGGAGAAAATGATGTCTTAGATACCTGGTTCTCTTCCGCGCTTTGGCCGTTTGCCACGCTCGGCTGGCCGGAAAAAACAAAAGATCTAAAAGAATTCTATCCAACGCAGGTTCTTTCCACAGCGCGAGACATTATAAATCTCTGGGTAGCGCGAATGATTTTTTCCAGCCTTGAATTCCTAAAAGAAAAACCTTTTACCGACGTAATAATCCACGGAACGATTTTAGCCAAAGACGGACGCAGGATGTCCAAGTCTCTTGGCACAGGAATAGATCCGCTGGAATTGATTGAAAAATACGGATCTGACGCCACGCGCTTCGGATTAATTTGGCAATCTATGGGAAACCAGGATATTAAATGGGATGAGACAGCAGTAATGGGAGGAAAAAAATTCGCCAATAAATTATGGAATATAGCGAGATTTATTTTGCAGCAAGAAATTATATCCGAACCGGATTTGAAGAATGACAGCGGTCTTTTGGAAAAACTGGAGCAAACTAAAAAATCGGTCGGCGAACAAATTGATTCTTACGACTTCGGACAAGCGCTGCATACTCTTTATGATTTTATCTGGCATGACCTCGCCGATAAATATATAGAAATGAGTAAAACCGACGAAAATCTAAGAGCCATAATTTCAAAAGTTGTCCTCAAAGACATCCTTAAGCTTCTTCATCCGTTTATGCCCCATATCACCGAAGAAATTTATCAGAATATGCCGGAAAAAGATAAAGAGTTTATAATGATAGAAGATTGGTAATATGAATTATTTATATTTAATTTTAGGGCTAATTCCTTCTTTCGCTTGGCTGATTTTCTATCTCAAAGAAGATCCTCATCCGGAGCCAAAAAAAGTCATTTTCTTCGCCTTTCTTGCCGGCGCCTTAAGCACATTTGTAGCCTTGGGATTGCAATTGCTTTTTAACGATCTGATATCCAAACAAAACATTGCCCGTTATGGAACAATATCTTTTCTCGGACTTGCAGTAATAGAAGAATTTTTAAAGTTTGGAGCAGCCTTTATAGTAATTAAAAAATTCTGGAAAGAATTTGATGAGCCGATTGATGCGATGATTTACATGGTTGTGGCAGCGCTCGGTTTTGCAACAATAGAAAATGTCGCAGCCGCTGCAAAGCTCGGCGCATCCGTTTTTGAAACAACTACCCTGCGATTTATTGGCGCCACCCTTTTGCACACCCTAAGCTCGGGACTGCTCGGATATTATTGGGCGCGATCCATTCTTGATAAAAAAAGGGTTCTTCTGGCCTATGGGCTTATCTTTGCCTCGATACTTCACGCAATTTTTAATCTTCTTATATTAAAATTTGAACCGTTATTTATTCCGACCGCTTTTCTTATCTTTTACGCATTTTTTATTCTTTATGATTTTGAAAAATTAAAACAATTATCTTAACTATGGAAAAAGATTTATCTAAAAAATCAATAATCGAATCTGATTTTTCCGAAGAAGGAATGCTGACTATCGATGTTTACCAAACGCCGAAAGAAATAGTAATTGAGTCGGCCGTAGGAGGAGTTAATCCGGAAAATATAAAAATTTCCGTTAATGACGATGAAATAACTATTTCAGGAGAAAGAAAACGAGAAAATAACATCTCGGAAAAAGATTTTTTCTATCAGGAATGCTATTACGGAAAATTTTCCAGATCTGTCGTTCTGCCGGTAAAAATAAAACCCGAGGAAGCAACTTCTGGAATCAAAAACGGAATTTTAACCGTGCGGCTGCCAAAAGCAAAATAATTTTCCAAAATTCCCCTCAAAAAACCTGTATATCATATGTTACAATTATCATATAATATACAGGTTTAAATTTTAGATTAGAGAGAATTATTTCAGCCAGCTTTCTTTTCCCTTTATGTATTTTTTTATTCTTTTGAGTCCCTCTTTTATATCTTTAACATCTAGGGCATAGCTCAATCTAATTCTGTCCGGATTTCCAAACCAAGCGCCGTCATAAGTAATAACTTTATGCTTATAAAATAAATCGTTAACCACGCGATTGGCGTTTTTTATTTTTGGAAATACATAAAAAGCGCCTTCGGGCTTCCACAAACTAAAGCCCATATCCCTAAGCCCTTTGTAAATCATGTCCCGCCTCTCTCTCCAAGTCTTTATCTGACTATCAATCTGCTTCCTCGGAACTTTAGTGGCCTCATAGGCCATTTCTTGGCTTAAAATGCTCGTATTCATCGATGTACGGGCCTTTATCTCAACTGCCGCCCTAACTAATTCCTTGTCGCTGGAATAGAGATAGCCAACGCGAAATCCGCACATTGCATAGGTCTTTGAAAACGAATTTATAGTCACCACGCGCGGTCCGTGGAGCAAATAGTTTTCTCTCTCATATATTAAATCCTTATAAACCTCGTCGGACAAAACATAAATCCCCAGCTTTTGAGTTATTTTTTCTATTTCCTTAAGAGTTTCTATTGATTCAATTTTACCGGTTGGATTAGAAGGAGAATTAATTAGAATCGCCCTGCATCCTTTTATTTTCTTTTTAAAATCATTTAAATCTATTTTTCCTTCTTTTAAATCAGAAATGACCGGCGTCATTCCGGACATCTTCGCTAAAAACGGATAAGAATAATAATACGGCCTGAATAGCATTATTTTCCCGCCATGAAATTTCTGCGATAAAGCACGAATAGTTAAATCCAGGGCCTCGGAAGCGCCGTTGGTTATTACAAAATTTTCGGCTTTAGCGCCGGGATACTGTTTGGCTAAAGCCTCGCGAAGATTAATCTGCCCCTGGGTCAGCCCATACTTAAAAGACCTGTAATCGGGAAGTATTTTAAAAATCTGTTTTGGCGGAGGCAGGTCCGGCTGGCCGCTGCCAAAAGAAACTATGCCGTTATCTCTAACGCCGACAAAAAAAATCGGACTGTCAATTTTTGGCTTTTTTTTCATTAAATTTGTGCCCTCGAGAGGAGTCGAACCTCTATCGCAAGATCCGCAATCTTGCGTCCTATCCGTTGAACGACAAGGGCTGGATAAATTAATATACTAAAATTTTATTATTTTTGAAAGAGTGTCTATAATTGTTTCCTCATATTCAAACTCTCTCAGTTTTTCAGACAGGAATTTTTCTATCTCAGGAATATCTTTGTTAAAAATACTTATCTTCGTATAGCCCTGCAACTTTGACTTGGATTTTAAAATCAATTCTCCAAAATCTCCTGCTCTTTCCCTTAGGCAAAACTCGCTTAATCCTCCATAAGGCAAAAATTTTATGCTCCCGATAACCACTCCTTCGTCATTTATTGCGAATTCCAAATTTTTTGGAACACGCTTGGCCCATGAGATAAGCACCAATTCGGCCATGGCTACAAAAATTGCAAAAAGGAAGTTTTTTTGCCTGATGGCAATAAGCGCAATCACCGCAGCGATGATACCGCTTATCCAATACCAAGAAACGCTCTTCTCATAATATTCATATTCCAGGGCCGTCCATTTAATTTCCTTTTTTTCTTGTGCCATTGCTTTACTTAAAAATAACAGATAATAGGGTGTTTTTACAAATTAGTTTGTAAAATAACGATATTTTAGTTAATATTCATAGTATTATTGGAGGCGTGGCTGAGCGGTCGAAAGCAGCACACTGCTAATGTGTTGAGGGGGAAACCCCTCCGAAGGTTCGAATCCTTCCGCCTCCGCCTTCGCTCGTTAAAATAACGAGCCACAGCGCCTGCCTTCCGCTAGACAGGGACAATTCCGCCAATAAACCAAATGACTCCTAATTTATTTTATATATGACTACACCAAATCCTAAAAATGAATCTTTGAAACGTCCGCCCATTGTGGTGGTAGTCGGCCATGTTGATCATGGAAAAACAAGCTTGTTGGACTACATCAGAAAAAGCAACGTTGCCGCCAAAGAAGCCGGCGGTATTACGCAATCCGTAGGCGCCTACGAAATTCTTCATGCCCCGGAAGTTATCAATCCTCCAAGGAAAATTACTTTTATTGATACGCCAGGCCACGAGGCCTTTTCAAAAATGCGCGTACGCGGAGCCCATATAGCCGATGTGGGTATTTTAGTCGTTGCAGCAGACGACGGCGTTCAGCCGCAAACAAAAGAAGCTATTAAGGCCTTAAAAGAATCCAATACTCCGTTTATAGTGGCAATTACCAAAGTTGATAAAACAAACATTGATTTGAGAAAAGTAAAAAATGACCTGCTCGCAAATAATGTTTTGCTGGAGGGTCTTGGCGGAAATATTTGCTATCAGGAAGTTTCTTCAAAATCCGGACAAGGAATTGGAGAATTGCTTGATTTAGTTTTATTGACCGCGGACATGGAAGAACTGACTTATAATCCATCTGTTAATGCAAAAGGCGTAATTTTGGAATCGACGATGGACAAGCAAAGAGGCATTACGGTTAGCGTTATTCTAGAAGATGGCGCATTAAGAAATGGAGACAAAATAGCTACTGCCTCCGCTAAAGGAAAAATTAGAATTCTGGAAAATTTCTTAGAGAAAAGAGTTGATGAGCTCTATCCGTCCAGCCCGGCAATAATTCTAGGCTTTGAGTCCCTGCCAAAAATCGGCGAAGAATTTGTAGCTGGAGATCTTTCGGAAAAAGAACTTGATGTTATCAAGCTGAAAACGTCCATGGAAAAAATCATCAAAACCGAAGGCCAGGAAGCGGTTAAATTGATATTAAAAGCAGACGTCGGCGGATCCCTGGAGGCCTTGAGCGAAGCAATCCGCAAAATCCCTCTAAAAGAAAAACAGAGGGTTGATATTCTCGGCGAATCTATCGGGGAAATTTCCGATGGAGACGTAAAAGACGCTATTTCTACAGGCTCAATCATTATCGGCTTCAGGAATAAAATTAATAAAACAGCCGAAAATTTGGCCAGAGACAACAATGTAACGGTTATCAGATCCGAAATTATTTATGAATTGCTGGAAGCGATTGATGAGCATTTCGGCGGTCTTGGAGAAAAAGAAACTATCGGAGAATTTGAGGTTATGGCTGTTTTTGGAAATAAAGCCGGAAAACAAATTATCGGGGGCAAAGTAATAAGAGGAGAAATAAAAAATAATTCTTTAGTAGAAATAAGAAAATTAGACCAAATTATAGGCAAAGGTAAAATAGTAAATCTTCAGCACAATAAAAAGGAAACTCTCATCGTAGAAGCCGGAAAAGAATGCGGAATTTTATTATCCAGCGAAATAAAAATAGAAACGGAATATCATTTAGTTTGTAAAAAAGATTAATGAAATTTTTTAGAAACCAAAGAGTAGGCAGCTTAATAAGGGATGAACTTAGCAAAATAATACTTAAAGAGTTGGAATTCAACGGCGCCTTGATGACTATAACGGACGTTGAAGTAAACGACGATTTAGAAAACGCTGTTGTAAATTTCAGCGTTATTCCCATGAATAAATCTGAAAGAGTGTTAAGCGTATTAAATAAATTCCGCTCCAGACTTCAATTTATGCTGCATAGAAAAATTGAGATAAGACCTATGCCTCAGATTGTTTTTAAGATAGACCACGGAATTGAAAAAGCGGCAGAAGTAGAAAAGATTTTTCTGGAAGTTGAAAAAAAGGAGAAAAATCCATAGAATATAATTCAAGGCGCCGTAGCCAAGTGGTAAGGCAGCTCTCTGCAAAAGAGCTATACGTCGGTTCAATTCCGACCGGCGCCTCAAAATTTCATTTAATTGATGAAATTTTATCCCGGTAATAATCGGGGTGTTGATAAATAATGCCCGGGTGGCGAAATTGGTATACGCAGCAGACTTAAGATCTGCCGTCCTTAAAAGACATGTCGGTTCGAGTCCGACCTCGGGCACCGTTAGTAGTTAGAGCAAAAGTTTGATTTGAAGGAGATAAGCAGTTAAAATATTAAAATAATAAGCACGCGGGTATCGTATAGCGGCTATTATGCGACCTTGCCAAGGTCGAGATACGGGTTCGACTCCCGTTACCCGCTCCAACTAGCATTAAAATACAATCATTCTAATACATGTATCACTCAGTAATTATTGAGGAAAGTTTAAAAAAACCTAAAATCTTAGAAAACTATAAGATTTTGAGAACTAAATTTGCACCGAAAGAAACTCCCGAAGATATAAACTGGCATTTACACATAGTCGAAATTCCTGACCTCGAAAAGACAATTAAAAAGATTCAAAGCGCAATGGCGACTGATAAACCTTATTATTTTAACATTTATGATGAGGGCAAAACTCTAATTGTTGTTTTTAAGAATAAAATATTTAATTTAAATCCAAACGATAAAAATTCCTGGAACGAAGCTCGTGCCTATGGAACATCCAGGTTGGGCATCTCAAAAGAACAATTAGATTTTTATCCATCTAAAATATCAGAAGAAAACAGCTGGTTTAATAAGGGAAAAATATTAACTTTTATTAAAAAACATTGGAAACTTTTGGATTCTAATCTTCTTCAAACTGCCGTAGTTTTTGTAGTTGGAATTTTTGCGGCCTTTATTGCTTATGGACAAAATAATATAAGCAAACAATTAATTAACTTAAGTTATTCTCCCGAATTCAATGTTTCGCTTAAAATCACCCCCTTTGAAAGTGATTTAAAAATAGAAAATATCGGAAGAGTATCTTTACATAATATTATTCCTGAATTTGCTGATATATACTTTACAAAAACATCCTTAAGACAAGCAACAACAACAATCTATGATTTAGAACCCGGTGATTTGCAAGTTGTCCCCGTACCAGGAGAATTTAAAACTGGCAATAAAACAATTCTTGTTGAAATGTGTTATTTATTTAACGATAACCCCCTCAAAAAAATCGATAGCTCCATTAATTTGGATGCATTAAAAGAAGACCCAAATTACGAGGCCGCCAGAAGAGTACAAGTTTATAAAAAATCTAAATGTTCAAATATTTATATAAAATATGATCCTAATGGGATGCCAAAAGTTATGTAGTAGAAATAAAAACAACCCGCGCGGGTTGTTTTTATTTCTGAACAACTTTCAAAATTTCGTCTGCTATTTGATCCTCATTTAAACCGTCTGTCTTAACTGTAAAATCCGCCATCGTTTTATATATTATCGCTCTTTCTTCATACAGCCTATCTATTCCCTTTTCTTTTAGCCCAATTATTCCGCCTTTATCAGCGCGTCCATCCAATCGTTTTTTTACTTCATTAATCAATAATTCTATATAAACAACAGTTGTTTCTTTCTTCAATTTTTCCATCGCCTGCATGGAATAAATAATACTTCCTCCAGGAGAAAAAACTGCCGGCTTATCAAATTTTAAATCTAAAGTAAATTGATTTTCTATCTCTATAAGTTTTTTGCCTCCGTCTTGCTCTAAAATCTGACTGTAAGTTTTGCCTGTTTTTTCCTTAATCAAATCATCTAAATCAATAAAAACCCAGCCTAATTTTCGGGCTAAAAGTTTGCCAATGGTGGATTTTCCAGACCCAGGCATACCAATAAGAGTCATGCTCTTCATAAATTACGCCGAAACTTTCAAAAACTTTCTAGGGCCAACTTGAAGCAAAATTTCCTTTTTGATTTCTACAATTTTATTAGGGTCGGATTCAACTTTGCCGTCTATTTTTACTCCCTTTTGTTCAATCAAGCGGCGCGCTTCGCTCTTGCTCGCAGCCATCTTTGTTTCAACAAGCAAATCCGCAAGTTTCAATCCCTTTTTAACTTTCATTTTGGGAATATCCGAAGGAATTCCTTTGTTCGAAACTACTCTGATAAATTCTTCTTTGGCTTTTTCCGCCGCGGCTTTACCGTGATACATTTCAACAATTATTCTGCCCAATTCCAGCTTAGCCTCTCGCGGATCTTTAATCGCCTGCTCAACGTCAGTGCAAAGATCATAATAATGGCCTATCAATTCATCCGGAACGGACATGACTTTACCAAACATCACATCGGGCTTTTCGATAATGCCGATATAATTGCCCATTGATTTGGACATTTTCTTTTGCCCGTCGGTTCCAATTAAAAGCGGAATAGTAACAACGTCCTGCTCTTGCTCTCCCATTTTTTTCTGCAATTCTCTGCCTGCAAGCATATTAAATATCTGGTCCTGCCCGCCGAGTTCAATGTCGGATTTTACCATTATGGAATCGTATGCTTGCATAATAGGATATAAAATTTCATGAGCATAAACCTCAACGCCATCTTTTATTCTTTTAGTAAAATCGTCTCTTTCTAAAATCCTTTGAACCGTAAATTTTCCGGTTAATTTTATAATTGAAGCAAAATCCATCTTTTTAAACCATTCGCTGTTATAGCGGACTTCTATTTTTTTAATATCAAGAATCTCTCCGACTTGCTGAAAATAGCTCTTTGCATTGGCCTTAACTTCTTTTTCGGTAAGCATCGGCCTGGCCTTAGAACGGCCGGATGGATCGCCTATTTGAGCAGTATAATCGCCTATTATAAAAACAATTTTGTGCCCTAAATCCTGAAAAGACTTAAGCTTGCGAAGCGCTACCGCGTGTCCTAAATGCAAATCCGGCGCCGTTGGATCGGCCCCATATTTTATTCTCAGCTTCTTCCCGCTCGCCAAAACCTCCTCCAAGTGCTTCTTATCTATTACATCAACAACCCTATGGGTTAATAAGTCTTTTTCCATGTATTTATTATAAACAAAAACTCCCCTTTTGAAAAAGAGGAGTTTTTAATGTTATTTACCGTTCTTTCCTTTCATTACCGCATCTATCACTCCGTAGTCTTTAGCTTCCTGGGGATCCAAGTGAAAATCTCTGTCTGTGTCCTTTTCTATTTTCGCAAAAGACTGACCCGTGTGTTTGGCAATAAGCTGATTTAATTTATCTTTAGTTCTTAAAATATGCTTGGCCGTTATTTCAATTTCAACCGCCTGCCCTTCGACTCCGCTCATAATTTGATGAAGCAAAATTTCAGAATTCGGCAAAGCAAATCTTTTTCCTTTTTGTCCGGCAGCCAATAAAACAGCCCCCATAGACGCGGCCATGCCTACGCAAATCGTGGAAACATCGCATTTTATATGCTGCATTGTATCGTAAATCGCGAGCCCCGCAGTCACTGAACCGCCCGGAGAATTAATATATAAACTGATATCTTTTTTCGGGTCTTCATGTTCCAAAAACAAAAGCTGGGCAATAACCGTATTGGCTACTCCGTCATTTATCGGTCCGCCCAAAAAAATTATCCTTTCTTTAAGCAGGCGAGAATAAATATCATAAGCCCGCTCGCCCATCTGAGTTTTTTCTATAACTGTCGGTATTAAATATTGTCCTTCTTCCATGTCTTTAGTTTATTACAACGACTCCAAATACTCAAAAACCTTCCTGTTCTTAACCATATCATAGCAATAGCTATGAACCCTGTGATGATCAAGCTTTAATGCCTGTTCCTTAGGCATATTTTTCAAAACATTATTTTCTTCTATTTCAATCTCTTCCTCTGTCGGCTCCAGCGCCTCCTCTCTCACAATCTGATATAGAACTAATTCTGACATAACTTGTTTTTCCGCTTCCTTTTTAATTTCCTTTTTAAATTCTTCCTCTTTTTCAGGAACATTCTTAAGAAAATTACCGTATCCAGCAAGCATATTTTCAAAAGTTTTCTCAACCATTATCTGAGGCACATCAATTTTAGAAGACTTAACCACCTCTTCAAGTATTTTCAAGCGCTTTCTTTCAATTTCTTTTTCTTTCTTTTCTTTTAAGAGGCCGTCTCTGACGCTTTTCTTCAAATCTTCGGCTGTCTGGAAATTTCCTACTCCTTTAACGAATTCGTCGTTTAATTCGGGAATTTTTCTTTCAAAAACAGCTTCCAACTCTATGTCATCAAATTTTTCTTTTTCCTTATGGCCGACAATTTTATCTTCAATTCCATTTTCTAACCTTCCCTCGCCGAGAACAAATTTGTCGTGCTTACCCTTATATTTAATTTCAACTACGTCGCCTTTTTTAGCCGGCTGAACGCTCCTTATAATCTGGGCGCGAGACTTTAAAATCCAATCGATTGCCTTATCAACTTCGCTTTCATCAAGTTTAACTTCTTTTTTCTCAGCTGAAATTTCTTTAGCTGCTTTTTTATAATTTCCCAAAACCACTTCCGGAAAAATAGCCAAAGTAACTTTAACTTTTAATCCTGATGGAGTTTCTAAAGCCTCAATTTTAGGCTGATCAATAATTTCCCACTTATTTTCTTCTGTAATCTGTTTCAATGCATGGCGGACCGCATTTGAAGCTGAGTGCTCAAAAATATGGTCCTTATCAACGGCCTTGTCCGCTAATTCCTTAGGCGCTGTTCCCGGCCTAAAACCCTTAAGATTAACCTTTGCAAGCTCGTCGTTATAAACCTCCTGCCAATATTCCAAAAACTCCTTGTCATCAAAAGAAATCTCCGCTTCCCTTATTGAATTTGGTAATTTCTTGAAAGTATATTTCATCCCACACATAACAAAGATTCAAAGGCGCGGCTTTTTATTCTTTGTTATAAATTTTTACTCAACGACCTATTAATTGATTTAATTATATTATGCACTTATCCCAAAACATAGTCTTTATTATGTGTGGGATTCATATAAACTTTATTATTTGTAAATCCTACTATAAAACCCGCCATCAATACAAGCCGTCACAAAAAAATACCCCCAAGCGGGGGTATTTTTTAACAAAACACTTTATTGAGTCCCCAGCTTCGTCAAAGCAGCCTTAAAACCGTTATAGGAGGTGCTTATTACCAAAACATTGGTTTTTACCCAATTGTAATTAAGAGAAGCTCCTGTCGCGGAATATTTAAGATATCTAGCTCCTGTGGCTCCGTCTTTGAATCCAGCTACGTCTGCTGTACCTGGCGCTGTAAGATAGAAGGAAGATAAAGCCGCGGATGTTTCCAATTTTGCAATTTCCGTTTTGGCATTTGCAACATTCGCGCTGTCTTTCACCTTAGCGACAATTCCCGGCCAAACGCCGCTTTTGTCATAATAAAGAAAAGTGGTAAAGTCCTCAAGAAAATACTGGCTCAAGGTAGTAGAAGCAAATTCTGTTAAAAACAAAGGAAGTGTTTCGCTAAAATTTATCTGGCCATTCGGACCAAAAACAATCATTTCCTTTAAACCAGTTGTCGCAGTTAGCTTAATAGCTGATTCAGAAGTTAGAGCGCTTTTAATAGACGCCAAAGTTACTGTTATTAATTCAACATTCTTTTTTGCATCAGGCTCTACAGTAAAAAGGGTTTGGTGCGGCTTAATAACCGGAAGAACCGGAAGCTGTTCGGTAATTGGAGAAGTTGTTGCCGGCTGTTCAGTCGCCGGAACTTGTTCGGTAATTGGCGGATTTACCACCGGAGGATTATTAACCACTATTGGCGCTTGGGTTTTAGGAAAAAGCATCGGGCCTACTATCGGATAAACTACAAAATAACCGAGCGCTCCAATACCGATTAAAACAACCAATATTAAAGCTAATTTAATAATATTTCCTTTTTTCTTTGGTGCTTCCAATTCTTCGGTCACAACAGCCGGCACAGCCTGGCTGGCGTCTTCTTTTGATAAGGCGCTTAATTCAATCGTGGATTTTTGCTGAGGCGCAGATGCGCTTGCCGTGGGATTAAAAGGCTGGGCAACCGGCGATTCGCCGCCGCTCTTTTTCATTGTTTCTATATCCGACTGCATGGTCCGCAAAGTAATTTCCGGCGGAGGAGGCGGAGGAGGCAACGGCCGATTGTCGCCATTATTATTTTGATTATTCGGAGTCGGCCAATTTTGTGGGTTAATGTTTTCCATATGATTTTATTATACACCCATAATCTACGATGACACATCAAATTATGTGGATAATCCGCATAAATAAAAATAGCCCAGAACTTGTCTGAGCTATTTCTAAAGCCTCACTTAATTTTATGCTCCGTTTTTCATGGCCTTCAGAGACAATCCGATTTTCCCGTTTTCAGCCTTGATAACTTTAGCCTTAACGATGTCTCCAAGCTTGACCACATCTTCAACTTTCTTAACAAATCCTTCTTTAAGTTCGGAAACGTGGATCATGCCATCTTTACCAGGAGCAAATTCAACAATTGCTCCAAAGTCTAAAATTCTTACTATCGGCCCTTCAACAATTTGGCCGATTTCTATTTCCGTCACTATTCCTTTTACCTGATCATAAGCAGCTTGAGCGATTTCTTTGGAGGCTCCGGCAATGGAAACTTTTCCGGTCTGTTCTATATCAATAGTAATAGCTCCGGTAGAAGCGATAATTCCATTGATAACTTTTCCCCCTGGGCCGATAACTTCCCCGATCTTTTCGGGATCAATATTCAGCACCAAGACTACAGGCGCGTATTTAGAAACTTCCTTGCGCGCTTCTGGCAAAGCTTTTTCCATAACACCAATAATGTGCGCATGGGCTTTGCGGGCCTGAGCAATAACTTTTTCTAAAACAGCAACTTCCACTCCGAAAACTTTGACGTCCATCTGCATGGCATTAACTCCGTCTTTTGTTCCGGCAATTTTAAAATCCATATCGCCGAAATGGTCTTCCGGACCTTGGATATCGGTTAAAATTTTAATTTCTTTTCCTTTTTCGTCCATGATCAAACCCATCGCGATTCCGGCAACGTGCTTTTTAATCGGCACGCCGGCATCCATCAAAGACAAGCATCCGGCGCAAACCGTAGCCATCGAAGACGAACCATTGGAAGATAAAATTTCGGAAACTAAACGAATAACATAAGGAAATTCATCGGCTGACGGAATCATGCCCTTCAAGGCTTTTTCAGCTAATGCTCCATGTCCGATATCTCTTCTGCCCGGACCCCTAAACGCTCCAACTTCTCCGACTGAAAACGGCGGGAAGTTATAGTGAAGCAAGAATCTCTTTTTTCCGGAATTTTCCATTGTTTCAACCAGCTGCTCCGATCCCGGAGGAGCGATTGTCGTCATGGCTAACGACTGAGTATTGCCGCGAACAAATAAAGCCGAGCCGTGAATGCGCTCAAATAATTTTACTTCAGCGTGCAAGTCACGGACTTCGTCCAATTTTCTTCCATCAGGACGAGCCTCTTGTTCCAAAATCTTTTTATGAACCAAATCATCAAGACATTTGTCGAAAAATATTTCCGCGGCATGCCATTCTTTTTCATCAACGCCGTCTTCGGCTAATTTCTTCTTTAATTCTTCTTTTAATTTTGCCAACCCGAGCGCTCTTTCAACTTTATCTGGGTTATACATTTCTTTTTCCAGCTTACCGTCCAAAAACGCAGAGATTTTTTCTCCAAGCTCTTTGTTCGGCTCAACCAGCTTCACTTCAGCTTTCGGCTTGCCCATCTCTTTCATTATTTTTTCCTCAAAAGCGATGAGTTTGTTTATTTCTTTTTGCGCATCGTCAAAAGCTTTCACGATATCTTTTTCCTGCGCATCCAAGCCGCCGAGCTCAATCATGTTTATCTGATCTTTACGTCCGGAAACGAACGAATCAAATTCCAATTCTTTATCTTTGAGTTCACTCATTTTCGGATTCATCAAAATATCGCCTCCTTTTATTTTGGCGATCTTAAGTCCGGCCACTGGGCCGTTCCACGGAACCTGCGAACATGCTGTTGCAACCGATGCGGCCATAAGAGCCACAAAATCTGGGTCATTTTCTTCGTCTATAGACAAAACTGTTGTAACTACCTGAACATCTCTGCGCATCGCCTGATTAAAAAGCGGGCGCATGGTCCTGTCGATTAAGCGTCCGGACAAAATCGCCTCATCGGACGACTTTCCCTCGCGGCGCATAAAACGGCTGCCAAGAATTTTTCCTGCAGCATAAAATTTTTCTTCGTAATTTATCGTGAGCGGGAAATAATCAATTCCTTCTTTATCTTTTCTTCCCATCACAATCGTGGCCAAAACTATAGTTTCTCCATACTTGGCCATTACAGCCATGTCGGCTTGCTCGCCGATTTTGGAAAACTCCAAAGAAAGCTCGCGGCCCGCGAACTCAGTGGTAAATTTTTTGCGACCTAAATCCATATTCTATTTTTGCTTCCGCTTATAGTCTTTAGGACAGTGGTAGATTCTTATAATTCCACAAATTTTTTATGAAATTGTAACAATCCGCCTCTGCCGTCCGTCTTTTCACGAAAGCTTGCTTATTATCAGCCTTCCGGCCGACTCGAACCCTTCGGGGGAATCGAGATTATTTTTTTAATATCATTTTTGGCACTTCGTCCAAATCTATGAACTCGTCCGCCAACTCTTTCATTTTTCCGGAAGCGCTTTTTCCAAAAGCTGCCACCTCCACGCTTTTACCCATCTGCTGTAAATAAATTATCAGAGGAATAAAATCTCCGTCGCCAGTTACCAATATAACAGCGTCCAAAGAGTCCGCCAAACGAATGGCATCAACAGCCATACCTACATCCCAATCTGCCTTCTTCGTTCCACCGGCAAAAATCTGCAAATCTTTCAAACGTAATTCCATTCCGCAATTTTTCAAAGCTTCAAAAAAAGAAGATTCGCCGAGCGCGGTATCGCTCTTAACGACATACGCAAAAGCCCGGATAAGCTTCCTTTCCGAAATAAGAGACTTCATCAATTCCTTATAGTTAACCCTGGCCTTATATAAATTTTTTGCCGAGTGATAAAGATTCTGAACGTCAACGAAAATACCTACACGCTGTTCCTTATATTTCATATTTCTAATACTGACAACCGCCGCCTTATTTAAGTCCTAGCTTTTTTATCAAAGAGGCGTAATTTTTCGGTTTATGTTTAACCAAATAATCCATTAATCTTTTTCTCTTGCCTACCATTTTCAAAAGACCGCGCCTTGAATGATTATCTTTGCGATGTTTCTTTAAGTGAGAGGTTAATTCCTCGATTTGTTTAGTCAAAAGCGCCACCTGGACATCGGGAGATCCCGTGTCTTTTTCGTGGGTTTTTACTTCCTTCATTGCATTAATTTTTTGTCTTGTAGATAACATATTGCTTATATAGTACACTACTTTGCCTTAAAAATCAATAGCTTGGCTGATTTCAGCAATGTTTCACATTGTTTCACAAAATTGTTTCACAAATCACAAATATTGTGCGACAGTATTTGATATACTTAACTCATGGCAGATGTAAACAAACTTTTAGATGAATATCTGGATTATCTGGAAATAGAAAAAGGACGCGCGCTGAAAACACGGGAAAATTACGGACGATATTTAAAAACTTTTATTGATTCGGCAAAAATAAAAGATCCGAAAGATATTTCCGTTGATAAAGTCATAAAATTCCGAATTGATTTGGCCAGACGCAACGACTCCTCTATTAAAAGGATTACACAGTCATATTATATGATTGCTTTGCGGAACTTTTTAAAATATCTGATTAAAAACGACTATGACGTTATGTCGCCGGATAAAATTGAGCTTCCAAAAATCACTCGGCGCCAGATTGAAATAGTTGAATACAGCGAACTAGAAAGATTATTGAACGCTCCCAAAACCGACGATCTCCGCGGACTCCGCGACAAAGCGATTTTAGAAACATTTTTTTCCACCGGACTCCGTGTTTCGGAACTTTGCAATTTAAAACGCTATTTGGATTTTGACCGGGGCGAAATTACGGTCCGCGGAAAAGGCGACAAGCTCCGCGTGGTATTTTTATCCGACAGCGCCAAAAAATCCATTAAAAATTATTTGGACAAGCGAGGCGACGCTGAAGAGTGGCTATTCGTAAGCCTGACGCACGCCAAGGCGCCAAAAGTTATCGGCAAAATCATTCCGCGGACAATCCAGCGCCTGGTAAATTTCTATTCCAAAAAAGCCGGCATCCCGTCGCACATCACTCCGCACCAGCTCCGCCACCAATACGCTACCGATTTATTAATCAACGGCGCGGATCTGCGTTCCGTCCAAGAACTTCTCGGCCACAGCAATATTTCTACTACGCAAATATATACTCACTTAACAAACAAAGAGCTTCGTGAAATTCACGAAGCCTTCCATGCCAAACGCCGAAAATAAACCTGTATAGTATATGTTAATAATAACTTATAATATACAGGTTTTTAGAGGAATAATTTTTGCGATTAAATAAAAAATAACCTCGGCGACCGGTCTGGTCGGGAGGTTATCTATTTTTGGGAAACGCTTTATGTTATTTAGGGAGTCACTGCTTCTTTAGCGAGTTTGGATTTTTTGAAAATCTCCAAATTCTTTTCCAATCCTCCTTGGAATTGGACTGCTGTTTCGCCCGAGTTCTTCAGCATTTCATAGAATGCGAGTTCGGCCCGGCAGTCTTCCAGCTTGTTCTTGTAGTAGGAACCGATGGCTTCACAGTACTCAAGAATGTCGTTCAGCTTGTCACTGTCTTCGGCATTTGTTTCTTCAAGCGCCAATGCTTTTTCGGCGCCCTTTTTCAAATCCGCCAGCGACCGCATGCCATCTTCGATGACGGAACAGTGGGTCTTCAGAATTTCCACCATCTCGCCGATGCCCTGCACCGACATGCTTTTGATCTCTTTCTCTTTTGCCGAAACGGACAAAAGAGATAAAGACAATACCACAGCCAACAGCAGGAACCTTTTCATAAAGTTAGTCTCCTTGTTTCAAAAATCCGGTTTTTAGCCGTAATTTAGCTAACATTGTTATACAATACTTAGGCCAAAATGGCAAGTGTATTTTGTGGGCGGGGTGGCCTGCCTGCCGGTAGGCAAGGACTTGCCACCCTACGGGTGATCACCCGTAGGGTGAAACCCAAAAATAAAATTGTGCTCTCGAGAGGATTTGAACCTCTAACCCTTGCGGGACGTGGTCCTAAGCCACGCGCGTATGCCAATTCCGCCACGAGAGCATTCTATTTCGCTTTACCCGCCTCTGGCGGGCACCCGCCCAACTATTTTAATTATATTCTATTCTTGATATTTTATTCCATCCGCGTTAAATTAAGGCAGATTCACATTTACAAATCAATAGGAGCCAAAATGAAAGCTCAAAAAACTTGCATATGCAACAGATGCAGCGTTCAAGCTGTCTGCGAAGACAGAAGCTTCCATAAAAGAAAATGCAAAGACTACATTCCTATGAACAGAAGGGCTTGTTGGATAAAAATAAAGGAGAGAAGAAAAAATGATAAGAGAAACGCCGGGTCTCAAAGAAGAATTCCTTGCGCATCCGTTGGTTTTCATCGGCATAGTGGCCGGCCTCGCTCTTTACTTTATCGTGGTCGCGCCCATTCTCCAAAAACTGCCGCCGTATTCAGAAGAACAGAAAGAAAAGAAGGTCGACTGCTTCGGCAGAGAAAAAGACGAATAACGAGGAGGATACGCCAGTGAAAGAAA
The DNA here is from genome assembly GCA_028716745.1 of Minisyncoccota bacterium. GTDB lineage: Bacteria > Patescibacteriota > Minisyncoccia > UBA6257 > 02-FULL-45-10c > STD1-84. The sequence continues at coordinate 15,244 of JAQUPE010000005.1, read as the reverse complement.
TATTTGCAATGACCATAGGAGAAACGCTTTTAATCTTCAAACACATTCCCCTTGAGGTCTTCGCCATCCTGCTAACACTTCTTGTTATAACCCCGCTAATTATGATGGCGCTTATATCATTCAAGAAATTGATTGATCAGCGCCGAAAAACTGCCGGGGAAGCAATAATCAAAGAAGCAAAGCGGGGCGACTATTCCGAATCACAGATCAAAGCGCTGGAAGAAATAAATCGGATATCGGAAGTAATAATATTCGATTTAGACAAAGATGAAATCAGAGAAGCAATTACCGAAATCAAAGCGCGGATATCGGTATTCGGACGCCAGAAAGACGGAAAATTATTCCCGCCGTTCAAAGCAATGGTCAAAAGAATCAGGCACACCTTAAACGACCTAGGCCACCGCGAATTCCTAAAATCCCTGCCCCTAACGTGAGAAATTCAGCCTCGTACCGCCCCTTAAAAGGCGGTCTTTTTATTGATCTTTTGGCCTTCTCTAAGCTTGACTAAATTAATAATTTATATTACTTTGAAAATAGCATATAAGACTAATGTCTTATAAATTTAAAAATTTGTGGAGGACGATATGAACACGATTGCAATGGTTTGCTTTGTTTTGATGGTAATCGCCTGTCTGTGCCTTTTCGCGATTCCTGTTATTGGCTTCGTCGTCGGCTACAGAAAAACGAGGGTCTGGCGAAGGGAAGAAAAAAGAAACATAGAAAATCTTTTTGCCAGCGTCAAAGAAAGCCCTTCAAGATGCCAAGCGGTCCTACTGGAACAATTCAAATGCTATGTATTTGAATTGGATCATATGGCCATCTCTTACTATCGGATACATGAACACCTAAAAGAATGCGGTGGAATTAAAAACAACAAAGTTTCTCCTGGATTTAAAGAAATACTGGAGAAAGTCTATGATTTTTTAATGAATAATCATAGACTCGGAGAAGCTCGGTGTCTTGCCAAAAAATACTGCCTCTAATGATCAGTTTCCCATACAAAAGTACCGCTGTACCGCCTCACACAGGCGGTTTTTTTTATTGATTTTTAGGCCTTTTTTCTACTTGACTAAATCACTATTTTGTGATATTATATATGTAGATTTAGCCCAGCTAAAACGGGTTAAAAATTGACAATAACAAATATGAAAACCCCTTAAACGGGGAAAAGGAGTAAAATCATGAAAAGCATTCTTGAAAAGCTGCTTTCCACATCAACGGTTTTCCGCAATGTGGTCGGCCTGCTGTCGGACGAATCGACAATGATATGGTTCTACAAATTCATTTTTGTAGCAACCATAACGGCGTTAGTTTTTAATGCCGTTGTCATTGCGGTCCTTTTGGCGGTAGTTGCCATCGCCGTACTTTACCTGGGGAAATCCCTCGTAATAGTAAAGGCGAAGACAAGGGCGATTGTTCTGGAAAACGATAACAGAACAACCGAGTCATTTAGGGAGGGACCTCACATAATAAATCCCTTCTCTGACTCAATCATGCCCTACGACAACACGGGAAGAACCAGCGACGTGTCTTCTTCGTTCATCTGCAAGGACGATCTGTCAGTAACCTTGAACGCCGCCTACCAATGGCGGCCGGATCTAAGCATCATCGACACTAAAGAAGTCGGTGGCGTTTACATCAAGGTTATAAAGTTTCCGGAAAATTCGGAAAAGGTGGCAATCGACCAGGTAAACTTCTGGCTCAAAAGCATCATGGGAAGAATAACAAGCCAACTCTCTCGCACAGAACTTAACAGCAAAAAGAGAGAGATCGAACGGCTGCTTGATTGTTCGGCAAGGCTGAAGAAACCGCCGCACAAGGATCCCCTGATGATCTGCAAACCCTGTGACGGAGATTCGGCAGGCGTCTCAGACCAGAAAAAGAAGGCCGAAGCCGAAATCAAAGCAAAGGGATGGGAAAACGGTGTCAAGAAAATCTCCGAAAGGTTGGAATTCTACGGAGATTTCTCAGATCTAATCGATGAGCTCCTCATAAAGGAGCACGAGAAGTATGACGAACACTCGATCATTGAGGAAATGTATGGGATAGACATAGAGAAGTTCGAATTGTTCGACCCCATATTCACCGAAGAGACAAAAAAGGCGATTGCAGCGGCGAAAGAAGCCGAAGCGAGACTTCAGATTTCCAAAACCATAACCGACAAGGCCAATGAGCGCGTGGCAGCCAGCGGCGGGAAAATTTCATTTCAATCGGCACTCGATTCGATTGAAGTGGAACTTCAGCTTCCCGGCGTTTCCAGGGTGTCACACAATCATCGCGTTGAAGGTACGGCGCCGGAAAAACTGATCATACTCGGCAGCGAAGGAGGAAAGTAATGGAAGACAAAACTCTCGGGAATGCAAAGATCACTCCTGGGGTTGGGATATTCGCGGACAAAAAGTTCATACAGAGAACCCTGATTGGCCTGGTGGCGATTTTCACAATTTTCGCGGTAATAAAAACACTGCCAAAAATGAAAATCCCCCAGATTCTAGGGATATGCTCTGGGACTTCTTTCCCGACATCGTCCAACGCCCAGAACCTCTGGCCGGAAATCGGAAAAGTGCTTAACATAGAAATCCGTCCCGACTGTTGGTCAGGATGGATAACTATTCCCAACAACGCCAAGTACAAGCTTGACGCGCCTGGGATGCACGAATACGAATTCTGGGGAGGCACGAAGGTATTGGTACCGGACGGAAGCAGCCCAAAATGGCTTGGTAAAATTCCTCGCGACTGTTTCAGGTTGCGCGGAGATGCTGGCACTGTCTCAATCAAGGTTGAGGCAAAACCAGTCATAACTTCCAAGTCCTTTTCCTCTGCTCTGCCCGACAACTAGTTCTTTACAAGACGAGACGAGATACAAAAAGACCCCATGCGGAAGGCTTTCAAAGCTTCCGTCTGGGGTCTCTTTTTTTATAAAACAGATTATCTGTTCAAAACGCTTTCTATGATTGACCTGGCAGTTCCGGCAAGCAGCGCTACTGCAATCGCTATGATTGCGTAAATAAGATTGTCTTTCGCTGTCTTTACTTTGTCCTCGTCGCCGCCGGAAGACAAATAAAGGAAGGCAGCCCAAAGGAGGAACAAAATAGCGATGGCAAAAAAGATTCCGGACACCCAAGTAACAATACTATTGATGACTCTTTCGATGTCGCTCAAGCTCTTGATATTTGTTTGCGGAACATTAACCTGCGCCATAGCCACAATCGGCAATATAATTAATGACGCTAATAATATCTTTTTCATTATAATTGAATAATATTCACTATCTCGACCTTTTGGATTTAACCAAATTTTATCACGTTAAAATTTTAATGTCTATTTGAGGACTTGCTGAATTATTAGAATGATTCCCTTTGATATAAATATAATGGCATATCCGACAATTGCCCAATATATCGTCTTTCTTCCTTCAATAATCTTTTCTTCTTCGCCATTAGCAGTCAAAAGCTTAAAGGCTCCGACTATAATCATTAAAGTTAAAATCGATCCGCCGATAATTATAAGAAAATTTATAATTTTATCGAGCAATTCCGCTATTGTGCTTGCCCCTATAGGGTTATCAATAACAACAACGCCTGAGCCGCTAGACTCTCCGCCAGAAGTGGATGCCGCAATTACTATTCCAGAACCAACCACGATTATTAAAACCCCTAAAAATAACACTGATAAAAATTTATTCATAATGTATAAATATTATTCTACCACTTCTTGGCCTGTCATTGTACACTGAATTTGATTCCACGGCTTCATCGACTGAGAGCCACCAAGTATATTAAGAATTGTTCCCATAATCAGCCAGGAGCCCAAAACTATTAATACTGCCCACATAGTTATCGTTAAAACTTCTTTTCCCTGCTCAACTTGCTTTTCCGAACCTCCGGCTGTCATCAAAACTATTCCTCCCCAGACAATAGACGCGACTGCCAAGACCATGGCCGCTTCTATTCCAAAATCTATAAGATTTTTTAGAAGCCTAGCTAAATCACAGAGAGTACAAGGATGAGCCTGATCTATTGGCACACCACTACAAGGCACAGTACATCGCACAACATGTGTATTTGGGTCAGCTTCTGACACCTTACAACATTTACCACAAGGAACTATACCGTCTAAAAACGCTGCATTGGCCACCTCAAAGCCAATAAAAACAAATACCATTAAGGCAATTGCGGTTAGGATGAGTTTGGTTTTTGAATTAATCATTACTTCTATTATAAATTTTCGGCAATAATTTGCCAACCCAATAATTATGGACGATTTTTAATCATTAAATCGGTAACTTGAAGCTCTGCCTGGTCAATTGCCGCTTGGGAACTAAGCTTCTTTTCATTGACCGATTTTATCATTTCGGAAAAAATATTGGCGATTGCTTCACTGTCTATCTGCGGCCAAGAACGGGAACTGAGCGCTTGTTTGGCAAAAATTCCCAAATTAGGATCTTTAATATATTTATCTACCAAAGTTTTAAGAGCCGGCGGATATCCGGTAAGTTTCAAATAATTTTCTGCAGAAGCCTCGTTTGTCGTCAAATATAAAATTAAATCCCACGCCCAGTTTGGATTTACGCTCTTATTAGAAACGACTAATCCCCAATAGTCGGCATAATTTATTGCTGTTTGTTTAGGGTCAATCTGTGGCATCGGCGCAATATTAAAATTCAAAAGAATATTTTTATTTTTTATACGTTCTTTTTGAAAAGCGTAATTAAACATCGCAGCCGTTTTTCCCTGCGCAAAACTATCTACGGCATCGCTCTTGCCGTCCCACGTATAATAAATGCTCCGAGGATCGGCGAACTTCGTGTAAAAATTCAAAGCCTCCAAACCAGGGGCATAATTCGCCCTATCGGAAAAATTCGCTCTCGTGAAATTATCATCCACTAACTTAGTGCCGTTCTGAAGCATTAAAAGATATAAAATATCCGTTGCTGTTCCGATGCTATTTAAATCTCCTCCAATAGCCGCGCCCGCGCGGATAATTTTATTTGTCTTGCCGTCAATTTGGCGGAGCTTTGGAATCGCTGTTTGAAATTCTTCCCAAGTTGAAGGAATTATAGCGACGCCGCTGGCATCAAAAATATCCTGATTATAATAAAGCGCCAATGTGTCAACAAACAACGGCAATCCATATATTAATTGATCGGGGGCAAAATCCTGTTCAACGACTGTCGGAAATAAACTTTTAATCTGATCCAAAGTGATCTGCTCGTTATTAGCCGCAACTAACTTATTAAAATGTTTCGGAAGCCAAGTATTATGGACCATAAAAATATCCGGACCAGTTCCTGCCGCCAAGGCATTAAGAAGAACGTCTTCATAATCACGGGCATCAATTTGCTTGTAATTTATATCAACATTAGATCTGAATTGGCGGTAGCCGGCAAAATTAGTTTCAAAATCCAAAGAGTCGCTGATTCCCCAGACATTCAATTCTATTTCCGGAGCCTTCACGACGTCTTTTTTAAGACCGGGAATAACGCCGGAAAAAATTCCAAACAAAAGCAAAACCGCGGCAGCTATAGCGCCGAGAATTATTTTCTGAGAACGCGTTAAATTCATAATTTAATTATATAACTTTTTCCTACAAACAAACTACTCCGATAATCTTATCCCCTGATGCCATATTCATAATTCTTACTCCCTGCGTGGCACGGCCGGATAAACGGATGCTTGTCAGCTCAGTTCTGATAATCTGGCCCTTGGCAGACAACGCCAAAACTTCTTTTTCTTCTCCTATTATATAGGAAGCGATAACCTGTCCTGTTTTAGGAGTAACCTTGGCGGTTTTTATGCCGGAACCTCCTCTGCCCTGAACTTTATATTCGGAAAGCGGGGTTTTCTTGCCGAAGCCGTTTGCCATTACCGTCAATAAGCTGAACGCCTGCTGTTCTTTGCCTACTATATTAAGAGACATAACCTCGTCATTTTTCCTCAATTTAATTCCGCGGATTCCCGAAGCAGATCTGCCCATCGGCCTGACTTGAGACTCCTTAAATCTAATAGCCTGTCCCTGCATAGTGGATAGAACAACCTGGTCATTGCCGGATGAAAGCTTTACCCAGCGCAAAGCATCACCTTTTTTCAATTTGATAGCGATAATGCCCGAACGGCGAACGCTGAAGAAATCCTGAAGCGGTGTTTTCTTAATAATTCCATTTTTGGTAATTGCCACAAGAAATCCTGGCAATTCTTTTTTCTCGCCCGGATAAGAAATAACTGCGCTAATTTTTTCTTCTGCCGGAATTTCCAAGAAATTAAATATTGATTTTCCTTTTGAAATTCTCGAGCCTTCAGGTATTTCATAAACTTTAGTCTGGAAAGCGCGCCCGCGCTCGGTGAAGAACAAAATATTATCGTGAGTATTGGCAGAAATAAACTGGCTCAAAAAATCTTCTTCGCCGACCTCAGAACCTATCAGTCCTTTGCCGCCGCGTTTCTGCGCGCGGAAATTAGACGGAGCCACTCGCTTGATATATCCGCTCTGAGACATTGTAATAATTGCTTCTTCTTTCGGAACCAAATCTTCTTCTTTAAAATCCAGCAAACCGGAGGTGATTAATTTTGTTTTTCTTTCATCGCCATATTTTTCTTTCATTTCTTTCAGCTCAGCTTTAATGACATTTAAAATTTTCACCGGACTCTTAAGAAGCGCCTGCAAATCCTCGATTATTTTTTTAGTTGCTTTCAATTCGTCTTCTATTTTTTGGCGCTCCAGCGAAGCAAGCGTCTGCAATCGCATTTCCAAAATCGCATCAGCCTGAAGATCGGAAAATTTAAATTTCGCCACCAAATTTTTATGGGCCTCTTCCCTGTCTTTTGATTTCTTGATGGTAGCAATAACGCGATCAATATCTCCAAGCGCTTTGTGCAAACCCATTAAAATATGGGCGCGCGCTTCGGCTTTCTTCAAATCAAATTCCGCTCTCCTTTTAACAACTTCTTTCCGATGAACAATAAAAGCGGATAAAATATCTTTTATAGACATCACCTGAGGCTGAAGGCCGTCGGCGAGCGCGATCATATTTAAATTAAAATTCTTCTGAAGATCGGTGGAATTATAAAGCTGATTTAAAATCTTCTGCGGAGCGGCATCGTTTTTAATATCAATTATTATTCTCAGCCCCTCTCTTCCGGATTCATCGCGGACATCTTTAATGCCCTGTATTTTTTTCTCTGTAATTAATTCCGCTATTTTAATAATTAATTCTGATTTATTTACCTGATAAGGAATTTCTGTAATTTCAATATAGTTGTGATGTTTTGCTGTTTCTTTTATTTCCGCCAAAGCGCGGACGGTGATCGCTCCTCTGCCGGAAGCATAAATTTCAGCAATGCTCTTTTTGTCATACATAATTCCGCCGGTTGGAAAATCTGGGCCCTTAATAAATTCCATTAACTCTTCGGATCCGGCTTTAGGATTTTCCGTAAGATGCGTTAGCGCATCAACTATTTCGCCTAAATTGTGAGGCGGGATGCTTGTAGCCATTCCAACGGCGATGCCGGACGCTCCATTCAATAAAAGATTCGGTATTTTAGCCGGCAAAACCTTAGGCTCTACCCTGGAAGCATCATAGTTAGGAATCCAATCAACTGTTTCCTTTTCTATATCAAATAAAAGCTCTTCGGAAATTTTAGATAATCTGGCTTCTGTATAACGCATAGCCGCCGGATTATCGCCGTCGATGCTGCCGAAGTTTCCCTGGCCATCAACGAGCGGGTAACGAAGCGAAAAATCCTGCGCCATACGCGCCATCGCGTCATAAACCGCAGTATCTCCATGCGGATGGTACTTTCCGAGCACTTCTCCGACTACAGTCGCCGATTTTCTGTATTTCGCAGAATGCGTCAGTCCGACGTCCCACATCGCCCAAAGAATTCTTCTTTGAACCGGTTTCATTCCATCGCGAACATCCGGCAAGGCGCGCTGAACGATAACCGACATCGCATAATCCAAATATGCCTCCTTAAGCTCAGCTGTTATTTCCTTATTTTCCAGCTTTTTATGATTAGCTGTATTATTTTCTTCTTTTTTCTCCATTTTAATTATCCGGCAATCCGCCCTGCTTAATTTCTTCTAAATCTTCCAATACAAAATTTATGCTGGCTCCCTGGATTGTCATCGTTCTGGTTTTTGCAATATCGCTTTTTAATTTTCCAAAAATATTAGCCAGCCCGCTTTTCATAACCTCCGCAAACGGCGGCTCATTGCTTTTCGCAACAACCTTTTTCTCTTCTCCCACTCCTTTAATAGAATAATTTATATAAACAAACCAAAGTCCGACTACCGCAAACATAGTAAGCGAAGAAAAAACCCACAGCCATTTTTTTCTTGTGCCTTCATCAACTTTTCCTATTTCTTCAAAAAATTTGTCCTTTATTGGCAGATTCATAATTTTTAAATTGAAAGAGAAACTAATTTAGTTTTTCCTCCTAATAAATCTTTTTTCTTTAAAACTAATTTTTCTTCGTTTTCAATTTTCAATCCCAATTCTTTCGCAAAATCTTTCCCATCTCCGCTCTTGCGCTTTAATCCCGGAACTTTAATAAATGACGCAACAACAATTTTCGGCTCCAGCTGTTTTATAAATTTTGCCGCAGCCTCTTCATCTATAAACGGCTTTCCTCCGGCCGGCATAAAAACAACATCGACATCTTCCAATTTATCTAAAAGTTCATTTTCCGGATACTCGCCGATATGCCCCAAAAAACAAAGATTTATTTCTTCGGCTTTAACAAAATAAGCTGTTTTAAAACTTTTATCGGAAGATTCTTTTGATAAATCAAAGCCTTTTATTTCCACGCCCCGAACTTCATATTCTCCGGCGCCAACAACAACAGTTGCTTCTTCAAATTTTTCTTTTGAAAGCGGCCACTCCGTAAAAGTTTTTAAAACTATCTCAACTTTTCCACGAGCCGGATTAAGGCCAGTGGAGCTGTCGAAAGGATCCGTTAATAAAGTAAGGCCGCCCGTTTGAATCTTAAAGCAGCCCTCTCCGTACCAATTTATTACCATAAGTATTACTATTATATAACAATTTGGGGCAAAGATTCAATTTGTTTTGGGGAAATTATCCGCTTTTAAGCAAATTTATCCCGCCCAAGCTCCCCGGAAAGGCTCGGGGTTGATTTTTAAACGCCCATCTATTATATTATTTCTACATACATATGAATGCTATTAAGAAAACTACCAACTCGCCGTTAGCTCAGGTGCTTAAATCATCGCCTGAATTATTGCCTACCTTAAAGGAAGGCGATTTAGTTGAGGGAGCGCTTTTAAAGAAAATGCCTAGGGCCGTTTATTTTGATTTGAAGAAATTCGGCACAGGCGTAATTTATGGACATGAGCTTTCTAACGCAAAAGAATCGATTAAAAATCTTAAAATTGGAGATCCGGTCTCGGCTAAAGTCGTTGACCTGGAAAACGAGGATGGCTATATAGAGCTTTCCCTTTCTGAAGCCAGCAGGCAGAAAACCTGGCAGGGCGTAAAAGATCTTTTGGAGAAAAATGAGGAAATTGCCGCCAAAATAACTGCCGCTAATTCGGGCGGATTAATCTCTATTATTGATGGAATCAAGGCGTTCTTGCCGGTATCCCAGCTTTCAAATGAACATTATCCTCGCGTTGACGAAGGATCTAAAGAAAAGATTCTTGAAGAATTAAAGAAATTTATCGGCCAAGATTTGACCGTAAAAATTATTGACTTGAATCCGCGAACCGGCAAATTGATAATTTCCGAAAAAGAAACTGCCAGCCAAGACATAAAAGGATTCTTGGTTAACTACAAAGCCGGCGACACTATAGATGGAATCATTTCCGGAATTGCTGACTTCGGAGCATTTGTCCGTTTTGCCGATAATCCGAAAATTGAAGGCCTAATTCACATTTCCGAACTCAGCCATCGCCTGATAGAAAATCCAAAAGATATCGTTAAAATTGACGACACCGTAAAGGCTCAAATTTTGGAAATCAAAGACGGACGCGTAACCTTGTCTCTTAAATCGCTGACTGAAAATCCATGGAGCAAAGTAGCGGAAAAATATAAAGCCGGAGAAACAATCAAGGGAACTCTTTCCAGATTTAATCCGTTCGGCGCGTTTGTATCCTTAGACCAGGAAATTCAAGGCGCAATCCACGTTTCTGAATTCGGCAGCGCCGAAGAAATGAAAAAGCAATTGGAAGTTGGAAAGTCTTATGACTTCAAAATAGACTCCGTTAAGCCTGAAGAAAAAAGAATTATCCTGAAACTAGCCAAATAAAAACGGCTATAATCATTGGGCTTTAATAAGCTTGGAAAAGTTTTTCTTAAGTTATATAATTTAACTATCTTATGCTTTACAAAAATATTCTTTGGGCCGCGCTGACTCTTTTTTGCATTACATTAATTTTCTCTTTCCTTTTTAATACTCCTGCAAAGCTGGAAAGTATGACTATTAACCAGCTGGTGACTAAAATCAACAGCGGAGAAGTCCAGAAAATTTCTGTTCAGGAAAATAATTTAAATATTGAATTAAAAGACGGCACAAAAGTTGTCGCCAAAAAAGAAGCAGAGGTAAGCCTGAGCCAAACTTTATACAACTACGGCGTGAAATCTTCCGAGCTGCAAAAAGTTTCGATGGAAATTACCGATGAATCCTCTTCTAAATTTTGGATGAGTATTTTAATTCCGACTCTTCTTCCTTTAATAATAATCATCGGAGTGTTTTGGTATATTTCAAAACAGGCAAAAGCGGGAGCCAGCCAGGCATTTTCTTTTGGAAAATCAAATTTAAAGCTTTTCGGATCTTTTAAAGACCGCGTGACATTTAAAGATGTCGCCGGACTAAAAGAAGCCAAACAAGAATTGGAAGAGGTTGTTGATTTTCTTAAAAATCCTAAAAAGTTTTTGGAAATCGGAGCGCGCATTCCCCGCGGACTTCTTTTAATGGGCGCGCCGGGAACCGGAAAAACTTTATTGGCCCGCGCAGTAGCGGGAGAAAGCGGCGTTCCCTTCTTTTATATTTCCGCTTCGGAATTTGTTGAAATGTTTGTCGGAGTCGGAGCTGCAAGAACGCGCGATGTTTTTCAAACCGCAAAAAGAGCTGCGCCTTCTATTCTTTTTATAGATGAAATCGATGCCGTCGGACGAGAACGCGGCACAGGCATGGGCGGAGGACACGACGAAAGAGAACAAACTCTCAACCAAATCCTCACTGAAATGGACGGATTTGAGAGAGATTCCAGAGTTATCGTAATAGCCGCAACAAATAGACCGGATATTCTTGACCGCGCATTGTTAAGGCCGGGAAGATTCGATCGCCGAGTAGTTTTGGATTTGCCGGACCTAAATGACCGCGAAGCGATTTTAAAAATCCACGCCAAAGAAAAACCGCTGGAGAAATCCGTTGATTTAAGAAAAATTGCCGTCAGAACCCCGGGATTTTCCGGGGCAGACTTGGCAAACCTTATGAATGAAGCTGCGATTTTAGCGGCAAGAACAAACAAAAAAATAGTTTCTCAAGATGATATTTATCTTTCAATAGAAAAAGTAATTCTCGGGCCTGAAAAACGCAGCCGATTGATTTCTAAAAAAGAAAAAGAAATTACAGCCTATCATGAAGCCGGACATGCGCTTTTGGCAGCCAGCTTGAAAAATTCCGATCCGGTTCACAAAGTTTCAATTATCGGCCGCGGAAGAGTGGGTGGATTTACCATGAAGCTTCCTTTGGAAGAAAATCACTTAACTACTAAATCGCAATTTTTGGCGGACCTGACTGTTTTGATGGGCGGATATGTTGCAGAAAAAGAAATTTTCGGAGAAATGAGCACCGGCGCCTCCAGCGATTTGAAAGAAGCGACAAAGCTTGCGCGCTCGCTTGTAACGCAATTCGGAATGAGCGAAAAAATGGGACCAATGACTTTTGGAGATACGCAAGAAATGGTTTTTCTAGGAAAAGAAATATCCACTGAAAAAAATTATTCCGAAAAAATTGCCGCCGAAATAGACTCGGAAGTAAAAATATTTATTGACCTAGCCCATAAGACTGCACAGAAAATTATAGGTTCCAGAAAAAAAGTTTTGGATGCCATTGCCAATGCATTAACAGAAAAGGAAACTTTGGAACAAGAAGACTTTAATGCAATTTTAAAACCTTTCAATTTGAAACAAGTTGGGGTTTAGATTAAAATAATCTCCAGGCGCCAATTAGAGGCGGGTGTGTAGCTCAGTGGTTAGAGCGCTAAGCTTATACCTTAGTGGCCGTAGGTTCGAATCCTACCACACCCACATTAAACATTGACAATTACCACTTTATATGGTATTTTGTATATACCTTGGGAAGTGGATAACTTCCCAGTTATAAATCCTAAACAACAGTAGTAGAATTATGAAATCGCCCAAAAAGGAGGGGCGAAAGGATCTTTACTAACAAAATAATATCAGACGGACAGGGGGGAAGGATGAAGGCTCATCTTCAGAAAGACACAAGATGCAAGAAACAAACGAAGTTCTCAAAAAACAAGCGGCTGATCGGCATCGTGAGGAAAATCGATGGCCATCTGACCAATGAAGACATGACTGAACTCGTCTGTCTTCGAGATCCGCTTGCCTTTGTGGCCTGGAAGAAATTCAAGCCGCTGGCGCGCAAGGATGACCTGGAGTTCATCCGGTCGTCAGCTCACTATCGGGCCATCAAGAAGGCGGCTCTCGACGAACTGATGCAGAGAGCCAGGACACCTGAATTGGCGAGAAAGAAATTCGCCAGAAGGATCCGGCTGTTTGTATTTCAGCCAGCGAGAAGCGCGGGAAAGGTAGCGAGAATCACGCGCGACTTCGTCCGGGAAATGCTGGTTAAAGCGGAGGAATTAGCCGGCACGCCGATCGAAGATGTAATGGAAAGCCTGAGCGGATCGTAATTTCCGAACTCGGCAACGCAACACATAGGAGTGCAGGGCACAAGGCTCATCACTCCTATTTTTTATTTTAGGATTTGATTCGGAGGTACGAACTTGATAGTATTTTCACATCGGGCGTTTAGCTCAGTGGTAGAGCATCTCGTTTACATCGAGAGGGTCCAAGGTTCGATCCCTTGAACGCCCACAAATTTATTAATATAAATAACTTATGGAAATAAAAGATAAAGAACTTCATCGCGTATCTTCAACCGCAATAATTTATAATGGTGATAAATTTTTATTGACTCGAAGAAGTTTAAGCAAAAAAGCTTTTCCCGGGAAATGGACTGTTCCAGGAGGAGGACTAGAAACAGATGATTATATAAATACCAAGCCTTCAACTTCCGCAGGCCAGTGGTATTTTGCTCTGAACAATTCATTAAAGAGAGAAATTAAAGAAGAAACCAACGTAGAAGTAGGCCCGATTAAATATTTATTGGATTTAACATTTATTAGGCCCGATGGCGTTCCGGTTTTAGTATTAAGTTTTTATGCAAACTATATATCCGGCGAAGTTAAACTAGACGACGACAGCATTGATTACGCATGGGTTACTTATGAAGAAGCCAAGAAATACGATATTATCGACGGCATTTTAGAAGAAATAAAAATGGTGGATGAAATAATAAAAGGAAAAGACAAAGATTCTGTTGAATTCGGTTTAGCTAATTAAAAATCCCCCTTCGGGGATTTTTAATATTATTTGTAATAACTTTGCCGAACTATTTAACTTCTTCAACTATCACGCTCTTCATTATTACCGGAGAAACAGGCCTATCGCTGGCATCTGTCTTAACACTGCCTATTTTATCGACAATATCCTGTCCCTTAATCACTTTTCCGAAAATCGTATAGGCATTCGGCAACGGATAATCCTCAAGCATTATGAAAAATTGGGATCCGTTTGTATTTGGACCGGCATTAGCCATCGCAACCACCCCTTTCTTATATCCAGCCTTATAAGAATCGGTTTGAGGATTTAATTCGTCTTCAAATTTATATCCTGGACCGCCGGTACCATTCCCGCTCGGGTCTCCGCCCTGAATCATGAATCCTTTTATGACTCTGTGGAAGATTAAATTATCATAAAATCCCTTCTGTGCCAGCGTTACGAAGTTATTAACAGTCTTTGGCGCATCGGCGTCATAAGTTTGAAATTGAATGTCTCCTAAATTTGTTTTTATTGTTACCATGTGTTTAATTTTTTTATCTACAATTAAAATTTGATTGGAAGTTGTCGCATTACTGACCTCTAAAACGCCTTGATTTTCCTGTCCCGGCGCCGAGCCCCCCTTCTGCATATCGTATATAAGGTAACCGAAAGCGCAAACTATAAGTACTGTCGCAAAAGCATAGAAAATTGTCTGTTTCATGAAAATAATATAGCATTTTCAAAAAATAATTTCCATAATTAACACTTTTTAATTTGCTTTTGAAAAAAAATCGCTGTATATTTATTGATATGGGAAACTATGAATCATTTTCGTTGCCGGTAAAAGGAATTTCTCCGGAAAGAGAAATTTCTCAGGAGAAAAAAGATTTTTCTCCAGCAGTTTATGCAATTAACATCCAAAGGGCGCTGACAGAATATTTTGTCGGCAGAGGCGAGCAGCCGTCTTTGGCAGAAGAAGTGATGTGGTCAGAAAAACACGGAAAAGATTTCAGGGAATTGCTCAGCGCAAACCCGCAGTTTATAGAAATGTATAAAGATGAACATGAACGGCCAGCGCTTATGGAAATTATGAAGCAGGCCTTGGAAGATAATACAAATTAAATTATATGAACAGCCTACAATTCTTTTTTAGCTTTAGCTTTACTTCTCCGGAATCATCGGGCTAATTTAAATTTGTAAATCAAATAAAAATCCCCGATGAAAATCGGGGATTTTTTATGGTTTAAAAATCAGCACATTAAAATTTAAAAATCGGGTAAAAAGGAGGATTTATGAGCAAAAATCTTAGAATAGGCTATCTCGGGCCAGAAGGAAGCTTCTCGGAGCAAGCAGCTTTAAAGTTTTGCAAAGAAGAAAATTTAGAGGCAAATCTTGTTCCCCTTTCTTCTTACGCATTGGCTGATGCGCTGAAAAACAAACGAGCGGAGAAAATTATTGTCCCCGTAGAAAATTCAATTGAAGGATTTGTTAATCTGACTTTTGATATTTTAAACGGCGGTTCAAATTTTCTGATTGAAAAAGAAATTGTTCTGAAGATAGAACAAAATCTTTTAGGACTAGGAAAAATTTCCACAATCAAATCTGTTTATTCCCATCCTGAAGGGCTGGCGCAATGCAGAAAATTTTTAGACAAAA
>JAQUPE010000004.1 GCA_028716745.1 Minisyncoccota bacterium | reverse complement strand
GGTGACTGAATTCATATTGTCTTCAACATCAGCTATTGTGCCGGACGAGGAGGTTATTGTTGTGTAGCCGGCTGTTCCGGAATTACCTTGAGGGGCGCTGAAGCCGGAGGGGGCGGTGAGGGTGATAGCTCCCGTATCCATCTGGTTGGCAGACGTAAATGTGAAAGTAAAAGTATCCCCCGTTGAATTTACATTAGTAGTACTTGGGCTTACCGTATTGGTTCCAGTACCATCCAATTGATAAACAGTTAAAGTCTGCGCATTAGATTCGGCCAACACAGGCGATGGGTTGGCAACTGTTATAAAATAATTTCCGGCTGTAATAATATCCGAAGCAGGAATAATTGCGGTCAACTGAGTAGAATTTACAAATGTTGTTGTTCTATTTAATCCATTAAATTTAACAACTGCCCCACTCACAAAATTAGTTCCATTAACCGTCAATGTAAACTGAGAATCGCCAGTGTTCTTGGATGTCGGAGATATGGAAGTTGTTGTCGGAGTGGGATTATATATAGTAAATGTTTGTGCATTGCTTACTCCCCCTCCTGGCGTTGGGCTGAATACTGTTATATATGCGCTAGAGGTAGCGTTCAATAAATCCGTTGATAATATAGTGGCTGTAAGCTGAGTTGAGTTTACAAATGTTGTTGCTCTGTTTGAGCCGTTGAATCTGACTGTGGAACTAGAAACAAAATTTGTTCCATCGACAGTTATTACAAATTGAGAATCGCCTATTGTTTTAGAGGCTGGAAATATATCCGTAGTGGTTGGGGCCGGATTATTAACCGAAATAGTTGGAGAGATTCCAATATTAGTTAAAATTCCAGAATCAGAAATTCTGGATTGAGTAGTAAATGTGCTTATCTGAGCTGTTGATGGCGCCGTTACCCCGCTTGATCCTCCTCCCGAACCGTAGGCAACCGTTATTGTTTGCGTATTGGCTAAAGAAAAAATTCTTGCATCAATTACTCCTCCGCCGGGAAAAGTTAAAGATCCTGGACCAAGTAAAATATCGTCTAAATTTATTGTTGTCGCGCCGATATCTGTTGAATAATTTATTCCATAACTATTAATAGAAGTTCTTGTGCCGGTTAAAGTTAATTTTTGATATGTCCATGTATTCGCAGCTAACGCTCCTATATTAATAGAAGCAATCGGACTGCTTAAGTCGGATGCCGAACTATATTCAAATTTTAAATTTCCCGCTGCCGTTGCCACAGTCGAACGAATCCAAAAACCTACAGTCGTATAGCCAGACCAATTTTCAGTAGAACCAAGCGGCAAATACCATTTATCTCCTGAGGCAGCGCTAGCTGAAATAATATTTTTAATCGATGCTGCTCCTTCATGAAAAACTGTCGTGTCAGTCGAAACGGCTTGAACACCGCTAGAGGGAGCTGACCAGCCAGTTATAGCATCGCCAGCATCAATAATCGATCCAATAGCATCTATATCAATAGTCATTGCGCCCTTATCAACGACCTGCCTTAATCCATAAGATCTGATTGTTTTTGTTCCTAATCCTGGAATGGCAAGCGTCACATAAGTCCAAGTATTAGCCGAAATTGCCGGCATATTAATGACATCCGTCGGAGAAGCAAGGGCGGCCGAATCATCATCCACCCAAGCAAAATCATTTGCGTTAAGAGCAATACTGGAACGAACCCAGAAACTTACTGTTGTTCCCGGAAGAACAGTCAGTGCAGCGGATGTTCGATAACATTCTCCGCTAGTTCCCGTACCGGCTGCTGCCGCATAAGTACAGCGAATTGAATTGGATCCTTCCTGTCCGCTTCCGACAGCGCCAACAGTAATATTTGTATCACCAACCCAATTAGTTGTAACATCAGCCGCATCAAAAAGAACAGATGCGGAATCCAATTTAATCGTAGCTGCTCCGATATCTGTCGTATATCTCAAACCATAAGAACGCTGAGAAGTTCTTGCTGCCCCTAAAGTTACCGATGTATATGTCCAAGTATTTGCCGTAAGAGCAGGAATAGCTAAAGTATCCTCAGGACTCGCTAAACTCGCCGTATTATCATCTTGCCAAGATAAATCTCCGCTCGCCGTATTCACGCTAGACTTAATCCACATTCCAACTCTCTGGCCATTAGTGCTATTAGCGGCCGCTCCCCAACTTTTTGCTGCCGAATAATTAAAATACCACTGCTCATTTGCCGCCGCCAAATAATTAATTGTATTTAACAAAGATCCGGTTCCTTCCTGCTTGTCAGAAGTATCAACCGACAATGCCATGTGAGTTGTTGTAGCCCAGTCAGTCGCTGAATTAAGACTATTCTCCACATCTGCAATTGTGCCAGTAGAAAAAACTGTCGTATATCCAGACACGCCGTTAGTCCCTTGCGGAGCGCTCCAACCCGAAGGCACAGTGATTTTAATTTCTCCGCTATCCATTGTTTCAGAAGCGGTATAAATAAAATCATAAGTTCCTCCAGTTGAACCAGGGTCGGTAAAATTAGGACTAACCGTATTAGTTCCAGAACCATCAACCGCAAAAATTACAAACAATGGCAATAATACAAACGCTCCTATAATGAACGTGGATAATATTTTTTTATTTGGCATGCATTGTTTTTTTCTTCCTTGGTTGTATAGACCCCTTATTTAAAAATTCTCTTACTTTTTCAACTACTTCGGCAATCGGATGCTGAGATTTTACAAAATAATCCACTGCTCCCAAGCTAAACGCCTTTTTTATATCTTCATCATTTCCTAAATTGGATAAAACAATTATTGGCGTAATATATTTGTTTGAATGATCATTTTTCATTTCATCCAAAACTTCAAACCCATCCCTTATCGGCAAAATTAAATCTAAAAGAGCAACATCAAATTTTGATCCTGATTTCAAAGCTTTTATTGCCTGTTCTCCATTTCTGGCAGTTTCAACATCAAAACCTTCATCTTTAAACTCCTCCTCGAGAACTCTCAATAAAATCTCCTCATCTTCCACAATTAAAACCTTCATATATATTATATTAACATAATATACTGCTAAAAATTACTACAAAATTATCTATTTTGACGCTATTTTATCCTTAATAACGCTATTTGATCCGTTAATTGGCACCGTAAAGTAAAAAGTCGTCTCTTTTTCATTTGATTCCATCCATACCCTCCCCTTATTCGCTTCCACCGACTCCTTAACCATGTAAAGACCAAGGCCAGTACCGCGAACATTTTCCTTTTTAGCCCTTTCTCCCCTGAAAAACTTCTCAAACATTTTAGCCTGATCTTCCTTGGGTATGCTTGGCCCAAAATTTTTCACCGAAACCTCGGCCTCCTTATCATTATTTTTAATTGAAACAATTATATCTGTTTCTTTCCCTCCATAAATTATGGCGTTAGCAATCAAATTTTGAAGAGCTTGCGTATAGAGCAACGAATCAATAAAAACGTTTAGGAATTCTTTTTGGCTGCTGAAAATTATCTTTTGACTTTGTGAGCAAAATATTTCATTTTCTTTAACTATTTTTTTGCTTAAATCAATCAAATCCAAATTTTTAGGGGAAACAACTAATTTGCCCATCTCCATTTTATTAACGCTCAGCAAATCATTTACCAGACTAATCAACCCTTCATTGCTACCATGAACTTCTTTTAATAAATCCCTCTGCCCTTCTGTTAATTTTCCTCTCTTTTCTTCCAATAAAAGCTCTATCAGCCATTTAGTTGCAGTAAGAGGAGTTCTTAGCTGATGAGAAGCTAAAGAAACAAATTCGGACTTTGCGTTCTCAGCTTCTTTTTCTTTGGTTATGTCACGAACTGTGGCCTGTAAAAATTTCTTTCCGCCAATTTCTATTCGTGACAATAATACCGTAGCAGGAAATTCTGTTCCATTCACTTTTTTATGAGTCCACTCAAAAAAAGCCGATCCTTTATCCATAGCCAAATTCATCATTTTTAAAGCTTTCTGTTTTGAAGGAGTGCCATCCGGCTGATATTCAGGAGATAAATCATACGGCGCCATCGATATGAATTCCTTTTCGTCACGACAGCCAAATAGCTTAATTGTTGCCGGATTTCCGGAAAGAAAACCTTCTTCTGGCGACGAAGTCATAATGGCGTCTTTAGAATCCATAAATATCAATCGGTATTTCTCTTCGCTTTCACGAAAATTTTTCGTCATAGTATCAGCTAATTTATAAGCACGGATATATACGGATCCCGCCAAATTAAAAATTAAAAATAGAAACAGGCCAAATATACAGCCTACTGCCAATAATATATAAGGCATTATTTTAAAAGAAGGCGAAATTAATCCTGCGGTAGAACTAACCACTAATGTAAATTCCTTCCTGCCCAATGATAAAGATTTTTTTACTTCCGCTGAAAAATTTTCCGAATTAGTTATTTTGCCTTTAGTCGGAAAATAATCGTACAACAATCCATTATCGCTTATGTCTGAGTCTTCAAAAACTTCGATATCCAAATATTCCAATACTAAAGAGTTTAAGGCTTCACTAAAATTTCCAAACAAGCTGTCTATTTCAAAAACAGTAGAAATAATTCCATAAACATTAGATCGTTTTTCTTCAACCGTAGAAGAGGCGTTAATTTTTTTATTGTAAACCGGCAAATATCCTATAAATCCGAGTTTTTCCGATGGATAAACTGTTACTTTTTCAGACAAAATAAACTTTCCGGAGTCAATAGATTCGCCAATTGCTTCGCTACGATTAGGCTCGCTAAGCACATCAAAACCAATAGCCGTATTGATTCTATTGTCATCCGGCTCTAAATAAACAATCGGAGCAATAAAATTGTTATTTGTTCCTGGGAAAATATTAAAATTCTCCAAGTCGTGTCCCTCTTCAAGCCTCATTTCTTTAATTAAATTACCCTCTTCGCTATTTTTTACATACCTTGAAAAACCAACGTAAGAAATTCCCGGGAAATTTTTCTTAACGTCTATAGAGCTATAAAAGTCGTGAAATTCTTTAGCCGATACATAGTCGCTTGAATCAAACAATGCCCTGGTAGCTACAGGCTGTCTAACTGTATAAGTATCAAAACTATCATTAATCATTTGTTGAATTAGCTGAGCCTTATTTTCCAACGCCAATCTGCCCTGCTCTTCTAAATTATTTTTAATCATTATTGAAGAAACAACAGAAGCCGATAAAAACAAAATTAAGCTGCCCCAAGATAAAATTCTCGGTAAAATAAGGTTTCTTTTATTAATGCTCATACACTCTTATACTAGAACTTAATGACGCCCTTATCAAAGTTATCTAACAGCAATTTTTCCATTTTTTCTTCTCCGCCGACATATTCGCTGAAAATTTTCGTCCACATCGCTTCCCTCTGGTGATAATTGAAAAATTCATCCTTCTTTCCCTCCATAAATGAAACCAAAGACATTGCGTTATCTTCTAAATCAAAACTCACTACGTCTTCCTTTCCATCCTTAAAAATTCCTCCCACCCAATCCAAATCATTCCAAAGGCGAAGATTCATTTTAGCTTCCTGAGACACAAACAATGTTAAATCCCTCTCGCCTCTCATCCAATGCAATGACTCAGGGTTGATTCTTGGCAAAAGCAATCTCGCGTCGTTTGGATTTTCTTTGGCTAAATATCTCTGGACTATCAACCATTCCCCATCTTTTGCCTCATAAACCTCTTTAACATCGCCTCTGAGAAAAGCCTTTAAGTGCTCCGCAAAATCCGGCGCCGTGGAATATTTTCTAAAAAGCTTTGAATAAAATTCGATTTCGTGAAAATAATGGAAAATCAACGCAAAGTCCCTCAAAAACTTTCCTGGAATATTTTCTTTTATAGGATTCAAAAATATTACTCCGAATTCTTTTAAATGGCTGACGTTATGGTGTTTTTTGGCTACAAATTTTTCGGCTACGCTTTTCCACTCCGGGCCTAAAACTTTTATTTCAACTTCTCTTTCCTCAAAATCTTCCGCTTTAAGACCGCTGTAGGCAACTTCAAAAGTTTTGTGCATCCATTCGTCTGTTTCTATAAAACGCAGTACCGAAAAAACCTCGCTTATATCATATTTGGATAAAACTTCTTCGATATTTTTAAGCTTTAAATATTTAAGCAAATTGCCCGACGGCCTCTTTCTTAAAATTTCTTCGGCAAATTTTTTCTTCAAAAAAAATCCTTTTTTTACCGAAGACATTTCTTTCGCCAATTTGGCGGCTTTTTCAAATTCATCTTTTCCCTCTACAACCTTCAAAAAATCAATGAGTTCCTTCTCGTGATTAAGAATCGTTTGTCTCAATATGCTATAAACATGTTCCGTAGAACGATTTGCGGAATTTAAAAGATTTAAAGCGACATTTATTGTTTTCTCGTTTTCTTTCGCAACTTTATCAATCACGCCTTTTTTGCCGGTTTTTGCGGACATTATCCTGTCCAATCTCTCAATAACTTCCGCTCCAACGCCCAAGATTTTTCCTAAAATAGAATAATTTTCCATTAATTTAAGCTTTTTATTGCCAAATTTTTCCAGCGCAGAGAAGATTCTGATTCTTTCTTTGTTAAAACTCCCTCCGTTGCCCCTATTTTTTCCACAACCGAAGTGGAATTGGCCGTAGCTAATTGAATTGCATATTCAATATCGTTTGTTCTCATTATTCCAGCTACAAACCCAGACCCGAACGCATCTCCGGCTCCGGTACGATCAATTAGCTCTTTTTCCTTGAAAATTCCTGCCTTATAAATCCTCCTGCCATCAGAAACCGTAACTCCTTTCGGGCCGTTGGTTACCGCTATTATTCCCGGCATAAGCCTGTCCAATTTTTTAAATACTTCCCTTTCTTTGCTAAAAGGAATCCCCGTCAGTTCGGCTGCCTCGCCTTCGTTCAAAACCAAAAATGATAAATCATTCAATCTAGCTAAAATTTCTTTCTTTCCGTTTTTTAAATGATATCCGCTCGGATTAAAAGCTACTTTTATATCATTCTTTTTTGCAAAATCCAAAAACGCTCCAAATAAATGTATTGATTCGCCGGCTAAAGATAAATACCACCATTTGCTTTTCAAATTTTCCCATTGAATATCTGCCTTTTTAATAGTATTAGATGCTCCATGATAACCTAAAATTGTTCGCTCTCCATTTTTTAATAATAAAACCGAATAAGCGCTGGGTTCTTTTTCAGAGACCGCTAAAAGCGGAGCCACCCCTTCTTTTTTTAATTTTTCGGCTATTTCTTTTCCGGCAACATCATTTCCGACTTTCCCGAAACAAGCGGTTTTAAATCCCTGCCTCGCAAAAGTTACGCTGGCATTCGCCGAATTTCCCCCGATAGTCGAGTACAATTTTTCAACTTCCAATTTTTCTCCGAAAGGCAAAGCAATAGCCTTTTTTTCCGGCGTTTTCGGCCACGGAATTATTTTGTAATCCGATTCCAAAAAATTATCTCTTGTTATTGAACCGATTGTAATGATGTCGTACATAATTATTTTCTTTTTATAACTTTTTTTACCGCTGTTTTAATATCTTTTGCTTCCAAATTAAATTTATCCATTAATTCTTTGGCCGTTCCCGATTCTCCGAAAACATCCTGCATGCCAACAAATTCAACCGGCGCCGGATAATTTTTTGCCAGCGCTTCGGCAACCGCCCCGCCGAGACCACCCGTTATCTGATGCTCTTCAACTGTAACAACGGCTCCGCATTTTTTCGCCAGTTCGGCAATTTTATCTTCATCTAAAGGCTTAATGGTGTGGCAATTTAAAACTATGGAACCAATTCCGTTTTCATCCAATTCTTTTGCCGCTACAATTGCGTCATAAAGAATCGGACCGCATCCGATAATCAAAACCTGCGGACTTCTGGACTGCCAAAAAATCTCCGCATTGCCGGGACTAAAAGGCGTGTCTTCCGTGGTAAATATCGGCGTTTTTTCTCTTTGAAATCTCAGATAAACCGGTCCCCATATCTTCGCCGCAGCCATAGTCGCCTTTTTGGCCTCAATAGCATCGCACGGAACAAAAACTTTCATATTGGGCATAGCCCTCATAATCGCAATGTCTTCGGTCGCCTGATGAGTGGCACCGTCCGGACCAGTAGAAATTCCGGCATGATGTCCGGCAATTTTTACATTTGAATCGTTATAGGCAATAGTAGTTCTAATCTGTTCATAATTTCTTCCGGGAGAAAAAACCGCATAAGAAGAAATATATGGAATCTTTCCGCTCACGCCCAGGCCCGCGGCAACCGACGCCATATTCTGCTCGGCAACTCCCATTTCAAAAAACCTTTCCGGAAATTTTTTGGAAAACTCCTCCGTTCGCGTTGATTCCGTGACGTCCGCACATAACGCAACAACCGCAGGATCAATTTTACCGGCCTCAACTAATCCCTCGCCAAAACCATCGCGCGTAGCCTTTTGGTCTGCGCGCTTATCAAAAAGTTTTTTATTCAGTTTTACGTCCGGATTAATCATTTTTAATTATTTTTTTTATAGAACCTCTGCATCAGCCACATGCTTCCGCCAATAACCAAAACTGCTATAACCAAACCGATGAAAAACTTTAATTGATCATTGGTGCTGTTCCAGCCCCGTGCATATCCGTAAATAATTCCGTATAATCCGGAAATCATAATGCCTACCGGCACGCTCTGGCTGACAATTGCCGTATTGAACAAAATCAAAAATCCGGCAACAAAAACCAATATTCCAACAATGTTAGCAATTATAAACACATCGCGGTTATAAACTTTCATCTTGTCCTGATAAATCTTATTTTCTTTATCAAATTTTTCCTGATAAATTCTTTGTTCTTCATAATATTTAACTTGCTCGGCCGTACACTTAACGTCTGTTTTTTCACAAGCCACATACATAGACGGCATGGCTTTAACGGAAAAATTGTCGTATTCCGGAGAAACCGGCTCGGCGTGAAACGCCTTAATTCCTAAAACAATCAACGAACTTAGTATAATTGCCGTTCCTAATCCTAAAATTAAATTTATTATTGTTTTCATAGTTTTAATTTATTAATTATTATTCGTGTTCGCTTTTAATTTCTCCGCCTAAAGTTCTCAGCTCCTTTAATGCTCTTTCTCCTTCTTCCTGCGTCGGCGGCTTGCCATGCCACCTGAAATCTTTTTCCATAAAGCTCACTCCTTTGCCAGGAATAGTGTGCGCTATTATTACTGTCGGCCTTTCATAGATTGCACGAGCTTCATTTACGGCCGCAACAAACTCTTCTATGTCATGGCCATTTACATCCAATACATGCCATTTAAACGCCTCATATTTATCTTTTAGCGATTCAAGAGGCATGATTTTTTCCGTAAATCCGTCTATCTGAATATTATTTCTATCAACAATAACCGTAAGATTATTTAAATTTGATCCTTGTTTCCCGGCAAACATTACCGCCTCCCAAAAATTTCCCTCCTGGTGCTCTCCGTCGGACGCCAAACAATAAACTCTGTATTTCTTATTATCCAAACGCGCCGCCAAAGCCATACCAATTGCCTGAGACAATCCGCTTCCAAGCGGCCCGGAAGTCGTTTCAATTCCCGGCAAAGATCCGCGGTGGGGATGCCCCTGCAAACGAGAATTTATTTTTCTCAAAGTCGCCAGCTTTTCCACAGAAAAATATCCGGCATTAGCAAGCGAAGCATACAACACAGGACAAATATGTCCGTTTGATAAAACCAATCTATCGCGATCCTTCCAATTAGGCTTTTGGGGGTCGTGTTTTAAAACGTGAAAATACATAGCTGAAAAAATATCAGCCATGCCGAGCGGTCCGGCAGAGTGTCCGGAGCCGGCCTCAACAAGCATCTCAATAATCTCCCGGCGGATTTTATTCGCCATCTCTTCCAAAAATTTCAATTTTTTATCGTGTAGAGCTTCCATTATATATTTTTTAATTCTTCGTAAGCCGTCTGCGGATCGGAACTATTCCAAATATATGATCCGGAAATTATAGCGTCGGCTCCTGCCTCTTTAACTTTCTTGGCTATTGACGGATAAATACCGCCATCAACTTCTATTTTAGCACTCGGAAAACTTGCCCGCAAAATTTTTATTTTCTCCAGCTGGCTTTCGTCAAAATTCTGCCCTGATAAGCCAGGCTTAACCGTTAAAATCAAAAAACTATCCACTAAATCCCTGTAAGCAAATAATCCTTCGGCCGTAGTTTCGGGATTGGCCGCTAAAATCAACTTGGTTCCGGCTTTTTCACACTGCCTTTTAATCATTCCGATATTTCCTATTTTTTCTACATGAACAATAAGCTCTTTGATGCCCGCTTCCAGCCAATTTTCAAAAACATCCTCCGGCTCATTGACCATAAGATGTATGCCGATTTCTAATTCCTTATTAAGTCCGAACAATTTCAATTCTAAGGGGTTATTCCATGATAAATGATGGTCCGTAAAAAGGCCGTCGGAAACGTCTATGTGCACCTTTTGGGCTCCGAATTTCTTCGCCTGCTCTATTTTATTTTTTACTTCATCAATCGCCGGGACATTAATTGAGGGAATAACTTCCATTCATTAATTATAGCAGAATAAAAAAGCCCCGTTTTCGGGGCCTTGTTATTCTTGCTTAAATTTTTCCCATTCTATGATTTCTATCTCTCCCAATCTCCTTTTATACTTCCCTTCTTCCGAAAAAGGTGTCGCCATCCATACTCCAAGTATCCTTTTTGCCTCTTCTTCTTCAATATAATTAGACGCAAAAGTTAAAACATTCGTATCGTCATCGCTCCTGGTAGAAGCAACTTGTTCAGCATTAATTGCCACAACTGATCGGACTTTGGGAAACTTATTTGCCACTATATCGGCGCCGGCTCCCGAACCGCAAATTACAATTCCGCGAGAACCCTGCGGATCCATGCTTATTTTTTCGGCAACTTTTTTCACAAAAATCGGAAAATCATCATTTTCATCATATATTTCATTTCCATAATCCCAAACTTGATAACCCCCTTTTTTAAGGTATTCTTTCAAAGATTCTTTTAACTTGAATCCGCGATGATCCGCGGCAATATAAAATAACATTTTTATTTTATGTTTTCAGCCGCTTTCAAAACATGGCTGATTAAAGTCGTTACATATCCCCACTCATTGTCGTACCAAGATAAAATTTTCACCAAATTTCCGTCGATAACTTTTGTAAATTTCAAATCCACAACAGTTCCACAACAAGATCCGATAATATCGGAAGAAACTAACTGCTCTTCGCTTACCTGCAGAATTCCCTGCCAGCGCGGATCGGCCGCGGCTTTTTTGAAAATACTCACTACTTCTTCAACCGAAGTATTCTTTTTGGAAATAAAAGTTAAATCTATAAGGGAACCCGTAACTACCGGCACGCGGACGGCAATGCCGTCAAACTTTCCGGTCAGGTCTTTCAAAATTCTTGTTACGGCAGTAGCGGCTCCGGTCGTTGATGGAATAAGATTTTGCGCTCCGGCTCTGCCGCGGCGAAAATCGCTTCCCTTTACCGGCGTATCCACCATCGTCTGAGTATTCGTATATGCATGAATTGTATTCAGCACGGCTTTTTCAACTCCAATGCTCTCATTCATAATCGCAATCAACGGCGAAGTGGCGTTAGTAGTGCAAGAAACGTTTGAAGACAAAACAACTCCTGCCAATTCCTTATCATTAATTCCCATCAAAATGCTTTTTCCTCCGGCGGTTCCTTCGGCGTCTTTTGCCGGCGCGGAAATCACAACTCTTTTGGCTCCAGCCAAAATATGGGCATTAGCCTTTTCAAAAGACTCATAAACTCCTGTTGATTCCACAACCAAATCAATATTTAAAGCTCCCCACGGCAGCTTGGCCGGGTCTTTTTCCTGAATCATCAAAATATTCTTTCCGTTTATAACCAAGTAATTTTTATCGCCTTCTTTTTTGGAAGAAACTTCTCCGGGAAAACCCCTATAAACAGAGTCGTATTTGACCAAATAGGCCAAATTTTCCAAATCGCCCAAATCATTTATAACGACGATTTCCACTCTGGAATCGTCGATGATCTGCCTTAAAAATAATCTTCCGATGCGTCCTAGTCCGTTAATTGCAATGCGTGTTGTTTTCATATTTTTATATTTTATTTTATTTAATACTTATTATAAATCTTTTTAATTAATACTCAAATATTCTATCTGGTCGCCGGTTTTGATCCCTATCTTATCCGATTCTCCGGCATTCACTTCCAAAACCCTGTCTATTGCTCCCGGCGGATAATAGATTTTCAAACCGCCCGTTTGCGGCGGCGGCAAAACATTTTTTTCTATTCCCGTAATTTTGCCGTTTTTTATCCAAATCATGTCCAGCGGAAATTTCATGTCTTTCATCCAAAATCCATACTTAGCCGGAAAATTAAAAATAAAAAGCATTCCTTTGCCTTCGTCCAGGCTTGTACGTCCTGAAAGCCCTTTGGACAATTGCGCAAATGATTTAGAAATTTCCGTTTCTATAATATGCCCATTAATTGAAACGGATTTTTTTACAGCTTCATGGTTTCGCTGAAGCACAAAAGAAAAATATACCAGCCCCAGAACGGCCACTATAAAAAATAAAGCTGCTATTGTTATCATTTTTTTTATTTTTGACATTTTGATTGCTGTTTCAGCGCGAACATTATTATTCCTGCAGAAACGGAAACATTTAGGGATTCTTTCTTCCCGTGCATTGGAATTTCTAAAATTTTGTCAGCTTTTTTAATAATTGATTTTGAAATCCCCTCAACTTCATTTCCCAAAATAAGCGCGAACTTATTTTTATCTGTAACTTTAGCAGCAGGTTTCCACTGATAATATGGAATTGATTTTTTATCCTGCTCTACCGCTAAAATT
Source organism: Minisyncoccota bacterium (assembly GCA_028716745.1). Classification (GTDB taxonomy): domain Bacteria; phylum Patescibacteriota; class Minisyncoccia; order UBA6257; family 02-FULL-45-10c; genus STD1-84. The sequence goes on along the minus strand of JAQUPE010000004.1, from coordinate 44,033 downwards.
TCAAAGCCTTCCTTTTTTAATTTATCAATAATTCGCGCAGCCGAAACTGCCTTCTCCCATTTTACTGTTTTTTCCGCCCCAAGGGAAACCTTGGTTAATTGCTGGCGATATTTTCCGAATCTATCCGTCGGCTCAGGCGTAATCCCGCATAAATATATCTTTTCCGCCCCTGCCGCATCGGCCGTTCTAAAAATAGAGCCTACATTATATAAACTGCGAATATTGTGTAAAATTAATATCATACTGGGTAGTAGAAATTCGATTAATTATACCTGCCGTGCAGCAATCGAATTTTCACTACCCGGCATAAGACCTAATTTTAGAATATAAATGAAACCTTATAAAGCCCGCTCAAATTCAAACTTATCTTTAGCTTCCCGCGCCAGCGGGCGGGCAAGTTTTACTCTCATTGAACTTGTGGTCGTCCTGGGCATCCTGGCTATATTAGCGACAGTAACAGTAATTGTTATAAGACCCGATCAGCTCTTTAAACAAGCCAGGGATTCCCAGAGATTATCCGACCTCCAATCAATAAATACGGCATTATCCTTATTTCAAGCCGCCGGAGGGACATCTATGGGCACAGCCAATGTTGTTTATATTTCCCTGCCTGCAACGGATGGAGATACCGACTGCGACGAATACTCTTCTCTCCCGGATCTTCCCGCAGGATATTCATACCATTGCGCCCCGGAAGGAACATATAGAGATATAGACGGCACAGGCTGGCTACCTTTAGATTTCGCTTCTTTCGCATCCCTAGTGGGCTCAATGTTTGCAACTCTGCCAATTGATCCATCAAATACCACAACCGGCAATCTTTTCCTTTCATATATACCCGGCGGCTCTTGGCATCTTGCTACAGCGCTTGAATCTGAAAAATATAAAATGGGCGGTTCCAGCGATTCCACATCTGATGACGGAGGAAGTTTCCCGGAACTTTATGAAATAGGAAATGACATGACTCTTTTGCCGGTAGATTATGGAGAATCTTCTCTTGTCGGATATTGGAATTTTGAAGAAGGAGGAAGCTCTGCGACTACTTACGACGCAAGCGGAAATAATAATACTGGAACATGGGCCGGAAGCGGAACTCATTATGCCGGAGCAAAAGTTGGAAATTATTCCGGACAATTTAATGGAACAAATGATAAGATAAGCGTTGCGACCGGAGAAAGCCTCAGGCTGGTTAATGCAATAACTATTATTGCGTGGGTTAATCCTGGAAACTTTAGTCAAACAGGAGCCTACCAGCACATATTAATGAAAACCGGAGATACTCCTTACAATTGGTATTTGCGCCATGCAAATGGAAGCAGCAATTTAAATTTAACTTTAAAAATTCCAACTGAACAAACCATGAGCAGCGTTTCTCTCACTCAAGATATCTGGCAATTTGTGGCTTATACATATGATAATAATGTCAGCTCAAATAATTCAAAATCTTATTTAAATGGAGCTCTGCAATCTACGGCTAGTAAAAGCGGAGCTATAAGCGAAGTCGGCTCAAACACTTTGGGCATTGGAGCTTATGCCGCCGGAGGAGAATATTGGTATGGGTATATCGACGATCTTAGAATTTATAGCCGCGCTCTCACCGCCGCTGAAATTTTAGCTTTATACAATGCAACAAAATAAAAAAATAAATTTTATTAACGACCCGCGGGCATCCCATGCCGGCGGGCGGGCAAGTTTCACTTTAGTGGAACTTGTTGTTGTCTTAGGAATTTTGGCAATACTGACAACTGTTGCAGTTATTGTTTTAAGACCCGATCAATTATTCAAACAATCACGAGACAGCCAACGCTTATCGGATATGCAAACTGTTAATCAATTAGTTTCCTTAACCCAATCTTTCGGAAGCGCTTCGCTCGGCACCGCAAATATTGTTTATACTTCCCTGCCTGACAACTCCGCAACTTGCGCCGGCTATTCCCTGCCAACGCTTCCGGCGGGCTGGACCTATTCATGCAAAACGGCCGTTAATTATAGAAGAGTAGACGGCACAGGCTGGGTGCCGGTAGATTTCACTACAGCTTCTACTTACGGCGCCAAAATCGCCTCATTACCGGTAGATCCGACAAACACGGCGACCAACGGACTTTACTATACATATGTAACAGGCGGTTCTTGGGAACTTACCGCTAAATTGGAATCTGAAGACAAGCATGATGTCGCCATAAACGACGGAGGAATGTTCCCGGGAGTTTATCAAGTAGGAACTCATTTGGATTTAACTCCTTCGCTAAGGGATTTAGGAATGATAGGCCAGTGGGATTTTGAAGAAGGCGCCGGAGCGACAGTATATGACACATCGGGAAGCAATTATTCCGGAACATGGGCAGGCACAGGCACTCACTACGTCGCGGGCAAAGTTGGTTCTTATGCGGGACAATATAATGGAACGGACGACGAAGTAAGAGTAAATTATGCCGCTCCCCTAAACTTAACAACAAATTTTACAACCAGCGCCTGGGTTTATATTGTAGACAATAATACACACAGAGGATTTATTTGCTTAAGCGATAACAGCACAGGCTATTACGATTTTCTTAGAAGCTCTGCCGAAGGAAGCAATATGTTTTTTGCTGCTCCCCAAGGAGCCCCTGTCTGGCATTGGGATTTATCTGGAGCAGCTTGGACTTCTTTTAATGAATGGGCCTTTGTAACTTGGGTAATTACAGATGCAAATATTTATTTTTATAAAAATGGAGTTTTGTATGCCAGCAGTGCGCTCACTTATCCGCTCAAAACAGTTGTGAACACAAGCGTTAAGTTTGAAATCGGCCACGCATCCGGCAACGGCTGGTTCTCCGGATTTATGAAAGGCTACATGGATGATGTTCGCATTTATAATCGCGCCCTCACCGTTTCGGAAGTTATGGCAATCTATAACGCCACCAAATAAAAAACTTGTATATTATAAGATACAATTATCATATACTATACAGGTTTTAATTTGCGAGATTTAGTAAATTTTCTTGACAAATTACCTAAAAATTGCTTAAATATAACCAGTTATTTTTACACATCTTCAAAAAAAGAGAGGGTAGATAAAATGCTGAAAAAGATTTTAGCCGGCAAGAGCACGCTCGAAGAAGCAAAGGTCCTTTTCCTTTTACAGGACATGGATCACGGAGTCATTCCCATTCTCAAGAAGCACAAGATTGTGAGACTATTTATTGTAAAGTCTCGCAGTCTCTCCAGTTCGGGATATTCCCTGATAGCACATCTCGATCCGGGCAGGAAAGAACGAATCCTACTGGACCGGGGGTCTGTCTACAACGACAGGTTCGACAAGGAAATAATGGACAAGTTTCTTTATGAATTCTTGGCCCATGTTCCCGACAAGGAAACGGTGCAGATAGATTTTCTCAAGGTGGAAAATTCTACCGATCTCGCCGTGCAGATTTACGAAAAGACGCTGCACCACAAAAAACCGCATACCAGCGGATAAAGGAGAAAAAGGAATGGAAAATCTGGGAATGCTAAATGCTTTTATTTTCAGCATTGGGATTATTCTTCCGGGCATGGGAACTCTCCTGCTCGCAAGCAGTGTCTCGATGTTTCGTTACGCTTTCGACACGACGAATATCAATCTCAAAGGATTTTTTATGGGATTGATATTAATTATTGTCGGGGCGCTCTGCGCTATCCATATCATCAAAGCCGTAGAAAGAAAAAGCTTTAATGAAGGCATGCAAGCGGGATATGGAAGGGTCGCGGCGATTGAAGAAATAATCGACGCGAAAGCCTACCAATCCATCCTAGACGCGATGTGTCCGGTTGGCGATTATTTTGTAGTCGCCCTGCGCGCCCCAGACCGCACGATTGAAGGACTGAAAAAGAAATCCATTATGTTCGGCAAAAAGAAATGGAGCCGGCTGGATTTCGAAATCGTGGACAGCTGGGACATCGCCGAAAAGATCGAAGAAGGGGGGTGAGAGCATGTTTCATTGCTACGCCTGCGGAGGAGAGCTGGAGCTTCTGGATAGCCTGGACAGTCCGCCAAACGATGACAAGATATGGCACGGCTGCAGGAAATGCGACGAGATAATGACATTCGAAGTCGGCGCCGTCACAGTCATCACTGTTCAGCAACTTAATTACCAGGAATACCAGGAAGCCCTCAAGAAGAAAAGAGAAAAGGAGAAAACATCATCTCCTTAACACAGTTATTCTCTGGATGTACCGTCGCTCGCAAGGTGACGGTTTTTTTATATCTAAAACCTGTATACTATATGTTACAATTATCATATAATATACAACTTGAAATTAGCTGATTTTAATTATTGCAGAGGAGTTGTTCCCTTGTCCCCCGAGATTTCCATATACCAATCTCCTTTTTCGTGAACGATGCCGTTATTCCAAAGATTGCCCGTAATGCTTTCATCTAAGCTGCTTCCGACTATAGTTATTCCATTAATATCGTTAAGATCTTCAAAGAAAAGCCAGTAGAATTTTTGGCTTTCTAAAAATACCGGCGTTGATGTAGAAAAAATATAATTTGCCTCGAATGTTCCAGGCAAAGAAGAGGGGTTTAAATAAATACTAAAATTTTCTGATGTTTTAATTTCTTCCCCTGGCTGGCCATTATTATCTCCTTTTAGAATAAGACGACTTATAAAATCTCCCGCCTCATACTGACCAAAAGGATAATTAATTTTTAATTTAATACTTTCTAAAAATCCGCTCTGCAAAGAAAAGATTTGCTGTCCGCATAAATCGGCATTACCACTACAAGACGTTATCGATTCATCATTTTGTGAAATTAAAACAATTTTTTCTCCAGAAAAATTTGTTGGCTGCTCTGTCCCCGAAGAACTATTTACTCCTACATAAAGAAAATCCTCTTCCAACAATGTTTCGTTGCTATTTTTTAAACGCGCGCACACAACCCATGAACCAGGTTGTATATTTGTATCCCAGCTCCAGTCCTGATAGTTTTCTGCCGATGCTAAAGATATTGTTGTTATAATATTTTCTCCGCTTCTAGCACGACTAGGACCATAAGTTATTTCTAATAAAGATTCTGTGGTTGATTTCGCTCCTCCATTCAATACAAAATTTGAAGAAAAAACATTATCTTGTTCTGGTGCAATAATTTGTAAATCTCCTCTAAAACCTATGATGCTCGTATAAAGACCATCTTCATTTCCCGTTATCAAAATGTTAGGACTGTCCCCCATGCGTTGAAGTTCTAACCAATAAGATGATCCTTCTTTGAGATATGGGTTATCTGAAAAAACAAAAGTATAAAACTTGGCTGAACAGCCACTATTAATATATGTTGATATTTCCGCATAAGAAATAACTTCTCCTGGCTGTCCATTATTATCATTTTTAATAGTCAATCTACTAATATAAGAACCAACATATTCCCCATAAGGATAAACAAACATTGCATCAATTGAATGAACGAAATTATTTGTTGGAGATGTTATTTTTTGGGTATAAGATCCTTGACCCATAAGTAAATCATTCGCTGGATCTGTACGATAATTGCCATATTGAACTGCCAATCTTTCGTCATGGCTAATTTCTTCAAAAATTACAGCGGGCGTTGAGGAAACTGCCTCGGTAATAACAACTATAGAGCTGGTAGTTGCCGAATCACCCATATTATCAACTACAGATAATTGCACCGAATAATTTCCCGCAGCATTAAATATATGAGTCGTTGTCGCAAAAGCACTAGAGGTTGTTGCATTATCACCAAAATCCCAATTATATAGAGCTATTTGTCCATCCGGATCAGTTGATGAAGCTGCATTAAAAATAATTTCTTGATTGATAAATAAGCTCGTCGTTGCATAATCAAAAAAAGCGTTTGGCGCTTGATTTGATTGGGCTACAATTTTATTTTCAGCGCCTGGAGTAGGATTAGCGGCTTGCCATTGATCGCTTATTTTTTGTAATGACTTTCCATCACCAGTTGTGCCCATGCTGGATGAATAAGTAACTTCATCAACAATAGTATCTCCATTTTTAATTGCAATTAATTCTCCTGTATTACTTAGAGAAAAAGAGCTTTTTAATATTGTTCCAATAAAAGAGGGGTTGTCTGCTAAAAACTTAACGGGGTCGTCCGCTATAATTGCATAACCACCCGCAACAATATTTGCCGAACCTTGTGAAACGGACAAATTATGATTTGTATTATTTTCAAAAAATTTCCAACTCGTTAAGTCAACTGCCTCATTTCCTCCATTAAATATTTCTATCCATTCTCTTCCGTCATCTGATCCTTCTAGATCATACATTATTTCTGTAATAGAAATATTGGCTTGTGTTTGTTGTGCCTGGGAAACTTGCTCTGATTGCTGCACGGCTACCGTAGCAGAACCACCTGTTCCTAAAAAAGCAGAAACTTTCGGGCTATTTTCTTGGCGCGGAGTTCCTTTTATTACAATATTAGAAATAACTTCTCCGCCAGCGCTATAATTATGCCAACTTAAATCATTATCTCTTTCCATTGTTCTTCTCTCCTCTGAGTTGCCGGCTGGCCATTCGGGCGCTGCCAAAACCTCATCGATTAAATCACAATTTTTATCAAATAATCTCAATCCTTCATCTGAATTAGACAAAGCACCGGAATAAATAAAATCTGCCTTAGTTCCTGGAACTGATTCGTCGTCGGTTCTCTCTAAAATTAAAAATCCTTCTTTTTTTATTTTTGTGTTTTTAGAAAAAGTAATTTTTATATTTTCATCTTTGTCTAAAATCTGCCAGTCAGAAAGATCCAATTCCTTGCCGGAAATATTTTTTAATTCAAACCATTCATCATTAGCGCTTACCGGCCCGCCCATCCACGCAACCTCATTAATTAAAAGGCCTTGATGAGTGGGGCTCTTTGATGTGTTAAAAGTACAGATCTGCGGTATTTGAAGTGATATTGAAGAGTTAACATTCGTTGCTGTTTCTATTGGCTTAATGGGTGTAGGAGTGCTCGTTGCCACAAACGACTTAGCTTTTAGCTTTGCGGCCTCAATTGCATCTTCATCTTGTTCATCAACAATTGATTTATTCTGCTCTTTTTCAATCTCCTCGGCACTACCTTGTTCGCTACTCTTTTCCTGAATATCCTTGGATATTGTTTCCGGTTCTACCAACTTGTTTTTAGTTTGTTTTTGTTCTTGATTATTTAAATCAACCTCCGTAACTTGCTGAAAGCCATTTTCCTTATTTAGCCCGAAAAACTCTGCTGTTTTATCAACCGCCCCCGAAACAAAATTTCCCACTGTTTCTACTGCCTGCGCTACAAAACTCTTTTGTTCATCTTTCAAAAAATTCGGATCATTTTTCGCTTTTTCAACTTCTTTAAAGAATAAATCTATAACTCCGGCGCTATATTGGACGGCCTTTACAGAAAGTCTGGACCAATAATCATCAAGCACCTTTGGGTTATCAGTAGTTATATTCCCCTTAGCACTTATTAAAATACTAGAAATAACTGGTTGTGAAGATATTTTAAATGATCCCTCACTATCTTTATTTAAACCATATCGTAAATCATTAATATTTTCATAATTTATTGGTTCTGGAAAATTATAACCACTTTGTACTCCTATTGTATCTTCACTATAAAAATTATTATTAGAATATTTTGATAAATCATTAAAATAAATATCTAAGTCTGATAAAATAATTGGCTTTAAACTTATTATTTTTGTACTCAATTCTTTATCTGGATTAGAATCGGTATATTTTTCAGTGTATTTTTCATAAATACTACCCGTTAAATGCGCATCATTTCTCGTATGATCTGGTACGGCCGCATCTTCTATTAAATGCAAAATGTGTCCCAATACATACATAGATTTTTCTTTGTCTCCATCAATCCAATATCTTATGGCCTTTTGCCAAACAAAACTTGTTTCTGTAGAAATAACTGATATTTTTCTTTGTTGAATGGCCGTTAAAATTGATGCTATTGTTCCTGGTACCTTGTAAAGAATTTTATTTTGATTATTGTCGTCTTGTGCCCAATTTTTAGACTCTTGCCAATTTCCATAATTGATTGGGTCAATAACTGGGTCGTAAGATAAGCCACGATCATAAACGGGGTCATAAAAATGATTTGAAGAACGAACAATTCCACTATCTTCATTCATGGATCCATCTATAAGAAAATTTTTATAATCTTTTACCAATTGATTATTCGAAAAATTTTTATTATATAAATTAAAAATTTCGTTCGTTAAAAAAGCATGAGTCTTAACTCCATAGGCAAAAACATCATTGCTACCAAAAATTCCAAATACCAAAATTATCAATAATAATTTTACAAACTTTCTATCTTCCATATATTAGACACATCATTTAATTGCATATTAATATAAGCTTTTAGTTGGCCATTTTCATAAGTTCTGAACTTAAAATCATCGGCCGATGTACGTCCTTCTAGGTCTGGTGTTGCTCCCTGCAAAAGCCCTACCACGTCATTCAATTTTCCTGCTTTTTCTGTCTCCTGAAGACCGATAAGCCATTGCGGATCCGGACTTCCAGTGCTTTCCAACACAAAATATTTACTCGCCAAATCAACATCTCCCTTCTTTAGAGCCTCAATAAACATATCCAAAGTTTCCTGTGGAGTTTTTCCTCCATAAGTATCATTACGCATGGCTTCTTCATATGTGTTTACAGCATTTTGATATAACTCAACATTTTTCTGCAACTTCGCATCCGGACTCCAATAATTCTTCCACGCCCAATATAATCCCCCCGCGACCAAAACAATCGCCAAAAAGATAATGACGTGCTTCAAGTAACTTTTTCTCATCGCGCCGGCCTCATTTGTCTGATTCATATTATTTTGATTATCCATATATTTAATTGTTAATTTATAAAAATAAAAAAGATGGCTCGCGCCACCCCCTCACAAGGCTTACAAATATTATACAACAACCTCAATTACGACCGTATGTGCATAACTTAGAGTTGTATACTATATGATACAATTATCATATAATATACAAGTAATTTATGGCTAAAGGATTTATTTTAAAAGATAATTTAACAAAAGACACACTTTTGAAAATCGCTTCTTACGGGCTAATGACTTTAGCTGCTTCAACTTCCCCATTTTTCTTGAGTAATTTAATAAAAACTTATTTTAAAGACCCAAATGGAAAATTGGCCGCCAAAAGAGCAAGAAAATTGAGGGAGCTGCAAAGAAGAAAGCTGATTGAGATAAAAGAAATGGACAACGGTTCTGTGCGCGTGACGCTTTCCCAAAATGGAAAAGATTTAGTTAGACAATATAATCTGCAAGACATGATGCTTAAAAAGCCTAAACACTGGGACGGACTTTGGAGAATAATGACTTATGATATACCGGGATCGCAACGGCAAGCATCCATGGCGTTAAGCCGAAAAATAAGATCTCTCGGACTTTATCAATTACAAAAAAGCGTTTGGGTATATCCTTACGATATAATTCCAGAAATAGAATTTTTATGCGCGATTTTTAATATCGATATTGACGACAATATTTGTTATTTCAAGGCAAGCGACATTCCCCGCGAAAAAGAAGCTAGAAAATTCTTCAATATATAAGTTGTATAGTATATGATAATTGTAACATATAATATACAGGTTTAGGGCTGGGGATTTTTGGTAAAAATTTAGTAAATTAGCATTCCGTCGCCGAAAGAAAAGAATCTGAACTTTTTGGCGGCGGCTTTTTTATAGAGCTCCAGCAATTTCTTTCTGCCAGAATATTTTTTCGCCTGACCGCTTGTCCGGCCCAAAGATAAAGACTTGGGACGAAAACCCATAAATGCAGAGATTAGCATTAATAAGCTGGATTGAGGGACATGAAAGTTGGTAATAATGCCGTCTATAAACCCAAATTTATAGCCGTCTTTTATGAATAAATCAGTTCCGCCGGACAGCCTTTTAAGGCTATTTCCCGAGACAGACGATTCAAGTGTACGAACAACAGTGGTGCCGACGGCGATAACCGGCCTCCCCTGCTTCTTGGCCTTATTCAAAAAACCCGCAGTCTTTTTGTCTATTTCATAATATTCGTTATGCAATTTCCCGCTTTCGATATTTTCTTCAGTAAGAGGCGCAAATGTTCCAAGCCCTACATGTAAAGTGGAAAATTTTATATCAATTCCCGCCTTTTTTATTTTTTTCAGAAGCTGTTTCGTAAAATGAAGCGAGGCAGTAGGCGCAGCGACAGATCCTTTTGTTTTGGCAAAAATCGCCTGATATTCTTTTCTTAATTGATTTTCCGAAAGAGGAGAATTCTTTATATATGGCGGAATCGGAGTCTTTCCGTATTTTTCCAAAACATTATAAATATTCTTCAACGGAAACGATGGCTTCAAAAAATAATATTTCTCTTGCTGGCCCTCAACGGTAAAAAATAATTTTTGATCTACAAAAACTTTTATTCCGATAGGCAAGAATCTGTCTGTCATAACTTTTATTTTATCTCCAATTGTTTCCAAATATAAAATCCGCGCTTTTCCGCCAGTAATTTGCTTTGTAACTTCTAAACGAGCCGGAATAACTTTTGTCTGATTAAAAACTAAAACCGCTTTAGGCGGCAAATATTTAATAATGTTGCGAAAAATATCGTAATTAACCTTTCCGGTTTTTTTATGAAAAATCAAAAGCTTGGCGCTATCCCGAGGCGATGCCGGCTTTTGAGCTATCAGCTCCGGGGAAACTTCATAATTATAATCGTGTAAAACTCTACTAAATTTTTCCATTTTTAATATCTTCTCTTACTTTTTCAATAAAGGAATTGAAGAAATATAAATTGTGAAAAGAAAGCAATCTCAAAGGAGTTATTTCTCTAGCCTTCAAAAGATGATGGATATAAGAACGAGTATAGTCCCGGCAAACCGGGCAATCGCAATTTTTATCAACCGGCTTCTGATCTTTGGCAAATGCCGATTTTCTCAAATCTACTCTGCCTTTTGAGGTGAAGGCAATTCCACGACGGGCATAATGTGTTGGTGCAGTACAATCAAAAGTATCAACACCGGCTTTTATAATAGGAATAATATCTTCCGGATGGCCGATGCCTAAAAGATGACGGGGTTTTTCTTCCGGTAATTCGCTATTTACCCAGCCAATCATTTTTTCCATTATCTTCTTGTCGTCGCCGAATTCTCCGCCAATTCCAAAGCCATCAAACGGCAACGAACCAATAAACTTAGCGCTCTCTATACGCAAGTCCTTAAACTTCCCTCCCTGTACTATGCCAAATAGCGCCTGTTTTTTATTCTTTTTCTCTTTAAGGCAAATTTCCGCCCAGCGATGGGTTTTAAGAAGAGATTTCTTCGTATATTCATGATCGGCAATAGGCGGAGTGCATTCGTCAAAAGCAAAAATTATATCAGCGCCCAATGTTTCCTGTATCTTCATTGACTCTTTCGGGCCCATAAAAATCTTTCTGCCATCAACAATTGAACGGAACCAAACTCCGTCCGGAGTAATTTTCAAAAGCTTCGGCTGCTGGCCGATAACCACTTCGGCATCGGATTTTTCCTTCAATAATTTACCCATTCCGTAATCCTGTCCAAATCCCAAACTGAAAACCTGAAAACCGCCCGAATCGGTCATAAGCGGCGCCTGCCAATTCATAAATTTATGCAGTCCTCCTCCTTTTTTCACAATATCTTCTCCGGGCTTTAAATGGAGATGATATGTGTTCGCAATTAAAATCTGCGTCTTGGTTCCCAAAACTTCCTCGTTAGTTAAAGCCTTAACCGTTCCCTGCGTCGCAACCGGTACTAATGTAGGAGTTTCAACGAGGCCATGTTCGGTCTTAAGAATACCCACGCGGGCTTTGCTCTTTTTTGATTTTTTGAGGATTTTAAATTCGAGCATAATTCTAATATAACAAAAACGGGCTTTTTATGCCCGTTTTAATTATTTATGCCCAGTTGAACCAAATCCCCCCGCGCCTCTGTCTGTTTCCGATAATTCTTCGGCCTCTTCTATTTCCGGCTGTTCTATTTTTTGAATTAAAATCTGCGCCACCTTAACTCCTTTTTCGATATGGCATTCTTCTTTTGAAAGATTGATTAGACAAACTGTAACATCTCCGCGATATCCCGCATCAATAACTCCTGCCAATGTTTTAACTCCAGCCTTAGTGGAAAGTCCGCTCTTGTCCCAAATCAAACCGACATGACCCTCGGGAATTTCCATGGCAATACCAGTATTTATTAAAACAATTTGATCGGGCTGTATTATATGTTCATTCAATGAAAATAAATCCATTCCGGCATCGCTTTTTTTGGCGAATTTCGGAACTTTCGCATCCGGATGAAGTTTTTTAATTTTGATTTTCATACCAGGCAGTAGAAATTCGATTAATTATATTTATCTGCCGCGGCAGCAATCGAATTTTCACTGCCTGGCATATTATTATCTTACTTTATTTTGCTCCCTGTTCCAACTTCTTTCTCCGGCATTAAAATAACCGGCAAACCATCTTCGTTTGTCGCCGCCAAAATCATCCCCTGGCTTTCTAGGCCCATTAAACTTCTTGGTTCTAAATTAACAACAAAAATTGCCTGCCTACCGATTAAATTTTCCGGCTCGTAGGCTTTTCCGATACCGGCAATTATCTGGCGGATCTTAGGCTCATCAATTTCGGCACTTCCAAAATCAACTTTCATTTTAATAAGCTTATCCGATCCCTCAACCCTCTCCGCCTCAAGTATTTTCCCAGTTCTTAAATCAACTTTTGAAAATTCATCGTAATTTATCATGGCTAAATTTTACCCCATCTCCCTTAAAAAATAAACGCCCCGCTTATAGGGGCTATTTGAACCAAAAACCCCACATTGGGGTCTTTGGAGATTTTCATCGAGAAAGCTTATCTTCTTCTGGATTTTTTGGATTTTTTCGCTTTCTTCGCCTTTTTTTTCGCTTTTTTCTTCGCCATTTTTTTATTTTTTAAAAAAATTTTGCGACCTTTATCTAAAAAACTTAATCTCTACTTTAATTCTCAATCAATTTAACTCAACTGTCTATGTCTTTTCTGTGGATAACTTCAAAAAAATTAAAAAATCCGCCAATGGCGGAATTTTTTAAAAATTTTTTCAAAAATTATTTTTTCTCAACTAACCTCGCTGCTTCGCGATATTTGCAATAATCGCAATCATTTCCTGAATTTGGAATTTCTTCGCTTATTAAGCACTCTTTCATATCTAAAATTGTTTTCTCAATCCAGCTATCATCGCCTTTATACGGCAAAACAGAAACATCAAACTCTAATTTACCGTCAAAAGCTTCTTTATCCGCATCGCCGTTGCAATAAACAAAATATGCCGTATCAAAAACTTTAAATCCGTTCTGCCTGAAAAGCCACTGATAAACCTCTACTTGCCTTTTATATCCGATTTGCCACTCCGCATCCAAACTAACTTCATCTTTTTTTGAAGTTGCTTTGTAATCAACAATTATTAATTCTCCTTTTGGATTAACCCAGATGTCATCAACGCCTCCGGTAATCAGCAAATTAGTCGGCTCGTGCAAAAATCTTATTCCACCTCCGAGCGCGTCCCGCCACTCATCCATCTTTTCGTGCTGAAAAGGAACCGCATCAATTCCATAAGTTTTCATAAACGGATGAGCCGTTCCATTTGCGCGATGAATATCAAATTCTTTTTTGAGCAAAGCATCTACAGCCGAATTTAAACTAAAAGGATATCCGGGCGGCTGACCAACGCCAAGACGCCTGTCCATATAAAAACAACGCGGGCAGTTTAAAAATAAATCTATTTTAGAACGGCTGACTTTAAAAGGCTCGCTGGACTTCGGGTCAAAAATTCCTCTTGTTTTTGGCACTGTATAATATTTAGACATAAATATATCTTACCAGCTTTTACCGACTTAACAAAATAAAAAAGAGCTCTGTGTTTCGCACACAAGAGCTCTCAAACAAACTTTCGCTTAATCAAGATTTTAAATCTCCAGACGGACTTGATAATCCCAAACATTCTCCGCCGGAAAAAACTCTGAATTCTGATGAAATGCGAGAATTTCCCGAGAAATTTAACCGCGCGATTATAAAAAACAATCGCCAGAATTATCTCTCCCGCAGTCACCAAGATTGTCCAGATTATCTTGTGGGTGACAAACCAGGCTAGCCAAACCCCCGGAGCCTTATAGGTAAGAGACGCGAGGATGATTAATCCAATCAGCGCCATACGTACCCAGGAAGTTTTCTTTCCTCCTCTTTTCATCCGCCCTCCATTTAATGAAGCATCACGTGCCCCCTCTGGTAAAGAAAAATTAAAAACAGCACCGTCAAAACAGATATGATCGGCAATTTAACGGCCACAGTGATTATCGCGAATGTATACCATGCCGCCAGAACCACTATCGAAACGATCGCTACAGCAATCGTTAAAGAAACGTCCAGAAAATTTATGGTTCCCCTCAACAATCTCATCATTTAGATACCCCCTTATTATTAAAATACTAAGAGAATGGTAGAACGCCGCTACCTCATTGTCAATTTGCCGGACTAAAACTCTATTTTTTATTTTTATTGAAATTTATAAATCAAAAAGGCTTGCTCTCCCCCAAGATTATAAATTGTTTCAGTTTTTCCCTTCATTAAATCAGAGAGCTCGGCGTCAGGAACCGCGCCAGCTTTTGTAATAAAGTAAAAGTTCTTAAATCCCGCCTTATTATAAAAATCAGCTCCGCTTTCTTTCAAATACTGCTTGTAGGTTTCTGTGCTGATAATCGGCCACGCATGATATATATGAAGCCTATCCAGCGCCCAAAGCCGCGCTCCGCGTTGAAGATTGTCGCTAAAAACAATCAATGCCGGATATAATTCCGATCCTTTATTTTCTCCATCAGCCAAAGCTTTGTCGCGCAAGTCATTCAAAAACTTATATTTCATATCAAAAGACAGCGCCGGAACTTTCCCTTTCAGTTCATTATTAAAATAATCGCCGAGCTGGTTATATCCCAAATTATAATTTTCATTGCGAATATCATTGGCAACCCACGGCGTCGGACCGATTGGATAATATAAAATCTGATTATTTATTGAATAAAACATTTCAAATGCTAAAAATACCGCAAGGAAAGCATAGCCGATTTTTTTCGGGACTTTATCGCCTACTGAATCCAAAACAGCGGCAATAGCCAACGCCATAAACGGAGAAAACATTATCAAAAATCTGTAAAATGTTCCGATGAAAAATATTAATAAAATAAAAAGCCAGAAAATTATAAAAAACAGAAGCGCATATTTTTTAAAAATTTCTTTGAAATTTTTAACAACGGAAATAAGAATTGAAATCTTTGACAGGGCGAACAACGCCAAAAATATCCAAGAAAAAGACGCAATTGCCCGCGGAATTAAATTAAAAACTCTCTCCCATAATGTGCCGATCTGTTTTCCGGGCATATT
The DNA here is from genome assembly GCA_028716745.1 of Minisyncoccota bacterium. Classification (GTDB taxonomy): domain Bacteria; phylum Patescibacteriota; class Minisyncoccia; order UBA6257; family 02-FULL-45-10c; genus STD1-84. The sequence goes on along the minus strand of JAQUPE010000004.1, from coordinate 28,627 downwards.
TTGCCACTCCGGCGGATTTTGGCCCACTATAGACGAAATCTGAAAATCAAAATGTCCGACTGTCCGATAAAGCTGGATATTATAGATTATTACCGGGCTGAAAATAACCAGCGCAAGCAAGGCGCCAAGCCATAATTTTTTATTTAAAAAATATCCGCGTTTATAAAATGCGAGATAAGTGAAAAACGCCGGAACCATAATAAACATATTGTATTTTGCAAGAAGACCAAGCCCTATTGCCGCTCCGGTCCATATCAAATATTTATCCTCTTTCAATGAGCGTATGAAAAAATAAACCGCCAACAACATAAAAAATATCAGATAAGATTCCAGCATGCCCACGCGGGAAATATAAACACTGCTTATAGTTACGGCGGAAACCGCCGCAGCCAGCAAACCGGCGCGCTTGGAAAAAAGCATTAAACCTATTAGATAAACCAGATAAACCGAGGCTATCCCAAACAGAGCCGAAGAAATCCTAAATCCAAAATTGGATTCTCCGAAAATTTTCATCGAAAAGTGCTGTATCCAAAAAACCAGCGGCGGAGCGTCATGAAAAGAAAGCTTGGTCCAAGACGGAATATTCGGATCAAACCATTCCAGCGGCGTTGTCTGCACTTGCGCTTCATCAAAATCAACTAACCCAACAGCGCGAAAAGCGTAAAAAACTTCATCGTTTAATGTATCGCCCTGCGAAAGCCAGCCGATTCGCAAAAAAGCGGCGACAATTAAAATCGCAATCAATAAATATTTTATTTTCTTTTCCATTCTCTGCTTAAAAGGCCCATTTGAATTAAATCGTAATATTTTCCTTTATAAAAAACTTCTTCGCGCTGCATTCCTTCAAATTTAAAACCAAGTTTTTTATAAACTTTAATAGCTCTTCCATTATATGAATAAACTTTTAAATCTATGCGATGAAGCTTCAATTTTTTAAATCCATAATCAATAAGCATCTTGGTGGCCTCTGTGCCCAAGCCCTGATTCCAATATCTTTTATCGTCAATTCCAATTCCCAAAACCGCATTTTTATTTTTTAAGCTAAGACTAAGCCCGCAGCTTCCGACAAGGTTGCCCTGAATAGTATCGATGGCAAAATGTTTTTCTGTTTTTATTTTTTTAGAAAGATTCTTAATCCATTTTATTTCCTCTTTCAGCGTAATCTTTTTCGCCCCCGCTCTTAAAAACCTATCCACTTCAGGATCATTAAGCCAGCGCACAAAACTTGGCGCATCGCTAAGCCTAAACGATCTCAAAATAACCTTCTCGCCTTTTATTGTCATAAATTTATTATATTGAAACCGCCTCAATAAACAAAAACAAAGGAATTTCTTTGCGGGCTTTATTTTCCGCCACAGAACGCGGGCCAGGCTGGCTCTTTTTATTGGAAGTCCATTCTTCCAGCCGAGAAACGCAAAAACCGCCCTTATTTAGAGCTTTAAAATAAAATTGCAGCGGCCGATGGAAAGATATGGTGCTCTCATCCGATTCTCCGGGATGCATCAATATTTTTTCCTTAGACTCCGAAATATATTCGTCAATACGGCGATATTGAACTTTATTTTTTTCGTCATATTCCCAGCTGCTCTTTTTCAAAACCCTGAAAGCCGGGTGATTCATTACAATGAATAATTTTCCTTCCGTCTTTAAAACGCGCCGGCATTCTGAAAAAACTCCGGTAATATTTTCCATATTCTGTATCGCTAAAACAACTGTAATTTTATTTGCGCTTTTATTGGGCAAAAATTTCAAATTATCCGCCGGCGCCGCCTCAAACCTTATTTCCTTGGGAGATTTGTTTCTGGCAATATCAATGAGCTTTTTTGATATATCCGCGCCAATAACATGCGCACCTTTCTTATAAAATTCGCGCGAAAAAAATCCCTGGCCACAAGCCAAATCCAAAACTATTTCTCCCTTCTTTATTTCCATAAGCCGGAGCAAATTAGGCAAAATTAAATCTTTCTGATAAGTTCCCTCTTCCGATAAAAGCTTGTCATACCATTCAGCAGAGTTGCTCCAAGAAGTTGTTTGTTTTCCCATAATATTAAATATACTACCATTTGATTCGACAATCATAAATGACCAGGCATAAGGCAAATGCCCGCCTAATTTACATTGACAAAACAGCAAATCAGTGGTATTATTAGTATAAGTACGGGAAATAGAAGCGAAGCTGTTCGAAAACTAAATATGCAAAAGGAGAAAATCATGTTCAGCAAAGACATTGATAAGCTGCAAATTCATGCGCAGAAAATGACAGAGGATCTTATCTGCCTGCTCAAAAAGAAAGAGATTTTCCTCGAAGAAGCCATTGAGGTCATATTGGTTTGCTATCCAATTTTGTACCTCAAGGACAAGCCTCTTATCGAAGAAGCTATCAAGCTTTTCTTCGACAGGATCTGCGAGGAACACGGCGACATGAACGATCTGAACATTCAGACGCTGATGATGGCCTATCTGGTCAACAGCGAACTGATCGATCTGAACAACGCCGCCTACCTCTTCACAGGCGCAGGCACAAACATGGCAAAGTACTGGAGAGACTATGTGACCAACAAGGGCCTAAAAATGAAAGGAGGCGACAAGAACCACCAGAGGATGATATTAATCCTCGACTTGTTAAGGTCAAAGATGAACGCCATGAGATTCAAGAAGTTCAGGAGCGAGTCCGTGTCCAAAGAGGATATAGAAATGTATCCTCACACGTCCGAAAGCATGAGGGCAATCGGGCACAGCTGGGCGATGGCAACAATATTCAAAGAGTTGCAAAATGCCCCGTCGGTTTTTTTAGCCGACTGCTGTTCCGAAACCACCATGTTCATAAAAGACGCGTCAAAGAAAGGACACGAACAGATTGCGGAAGAGATTTTCTCCAAGATACAGAAGTGCGAGGAAGTAAAGTCCACCAATCCCGAATCGGATTACACAAATTTAAATTCCCGATATCTGGGGCTGGGGATCTTCGAAAAAGACGACGTCTTATGGGTAACCGTGAGATACCGCCAGAAATAAAAGGAGGTGGCGGGACAAATAAAAAAAGAGCGCATGTTTCAGCGCTCTCTTTTTTTATTTGAAGTTTAATAGCGTTCTCTGCGTCCTCCACCAAATCCTCCCTGCTTGCGAGGTTCCATCGGGCGGGCCTCATTTACTGTAAGGCTGCGTCCATCAAGTTCCTTGCCGTTAAACATTTCAATCGCTTTCTGAGCTTCTTCATCAGTAGCCATTTCCACAAAACCGAATCCTTTTGAACGGCCAGATTCTCTATCAATAATGATAGTGGCTGTTTCAACAGTTCCTGCTTGCGCAAACGCATCTTTCAAACCATCCTGGGTGGTGCTATAAGCTAATCCACCTACGTACAATTTCTTTGCCATAATATTGTTCTTGCATAAATTAATTAATTACATAAGCCGACCTATCTTAATTTATCTCTTAACCCGCATAAACCTATGCAAGAGAAAACAAACCAGAAGCTTACTATTTTATTATAATATTTAATCTTATTGCCTACAAAAAGTCAAAGTCTTAATTGTCGGAGTGCTGGGAATCGAACCCAGTCTTTACGCACCCGAAGCGCACGTACTACCGGTATACTACACTCCGATAAACGAAATATTAGCTTATTTTTTCGGTTTTTGCCAGCCTTACCGCCTTTAGCAAATAAACAACCAATACTGCGTGCCTCAACAAAACAAACGGCGCCGCCCAATAAAAATAAGCTATATTCCTATCAATTAGGAACCACGGCAAAATTATAAACAGAACCGCCAGATTTGAAAACTCAAAAATATAGAACCATTTCTTGGCGTTCAGCGGAATTAAAGCCATAAACGACAAAAGCCATAATACATACTGAGGGGAAAAAACCTTGTTGAATAATAAAAACAGAACTGTAGCTATAAAACACAAAACAAAAATTGAAGCCCGGCGATATTTATACATTAAATATGCAAAGCTGGAGCCGAACAGCAAAAACGAAATTGTATTGATTCCTGATACATTCAAATTTCTAAAAAAGAATCTGATAATGGTCCAGATAGAATCCGGATTGGAATTGCGCAGATTATTTAATTTATAAAAATACATCCAGGCGTCAAAATTAGTAAATATAAAATAAAGATTTACTAAAACTGCAGTTCCTAAAAATATACCTATAATTTTCAGCCATTCTTTCCAATTTTTCTGTTTCAATAAAATCGGCACCAGATATAAAACCGGAAAAAGCTTGCTGCAAAATCCAAGCGCTATAAAAACCGCGGCAATATAATAATTTCCTTTATAGGCAAAATAAAGCGCCGCCACAACAAATAAAATCGCCAGCAAGTCCCAATTATAAACCGCAAAAATAAACATGGACGGCGCAAAAATCCAATAATTTAATAAATTCTTTTTGTCCGGCGCTATTTTATATAAAAGATATGTAGCAACTACAGCAAATAAAATAAGAAAAAACGCATTAATTAAATAATAACCGAATTGCGAACCGCCAATAGCGCCGGTTAAGCGTATAAATAAACTTGTAAGCGCGGGGTATTCTATTTGTATTTGAGCGGACGAAAAAGAAGAAATTGCCTTTTGATAAAAACCGACTATATCGCTATATATAATGTTCCAGTGCAAAATCTTGGCGAAAAAAAGCCCGTGAAAAAACGCCGAAGCCGCGCCAACTGCGGCGGTTAAATAAATGAAATAGCTAACTTTACGGTTTTCCATTATTCCACAAAATACTTTTGTTTTATTTCCTCTTCAATTCTTGTTTGAGCTTCATCGGCAGACTTCTTAGCAAATTTAGCCATTTCCGCCAATTTTTTATCTTCCATCTGGCCTAAAAACTTAGCACGCGCAATTAAGGACCCTTCTTCATTTAAAGATGGGTCGTCCAAAACCTCCTCTAAAATAACAGACAAAATAAAGCCTACTTTTGGCCCAGGCAAAATTTTCAATTCGCTCATGATATCTTCGCCATTTATTTTCAGCATCTTGGCGCTTACCGGATCCTTGCTTACTTTTTCCAAACGGAACTTTAAATGGCGCAAACGATACGGCTGGGCCTTAGGTACGCCGGAACCAATTCTGTCGGCTTCGCGGAGCAATAACAAATCATTTATATTTTCGGAACCTACCCTCCTCAAAAGACGGCGTGCGCCGGCATCGGTTACTGTTTCCGGGTCATAAACAAACATGTGCTCTCTTATTAACAAGGCGACCCTTTCAATCATTTCTTTCGGATAACGCAATCTGTCTAAAATCTGAATCGCCATTCTTTCGCCAACAACCTGATGCCCATAAAATGTCGCATCCGGGCCTTCGCCTCTTTTTGATTTCGGTTTTCCAACATCATGCAATAAAGCGGACAAGCGCAATTCCAACGAAAAATTATTTTTAACCGCGTATTCCAAAGAACGGACATTGTGTTCATAAATTGAATAAATATGATGCTTGTTTTGTGCCATATCTATTCCCTCTTCTAATTCCGGAATAACATATTTTAATAGTCCGGTTTCTTCCATTTTTCTTATTCCAAAAATTGCGCCGTCAGTCATCAATAATTTTGAAAATTCATCGCGAATCCTTTCCTTGGAAATAAATTCCAAAAGTCCGGCGTTCTTTTTAACCGCCTGCTCGGTTTTTTCTTCAATGGTGAAATTAAGCTGAGCCGCAAAACGAACTGCGCGCAAAAGACGAAGAGCATCTTCTTCAAAACGCTTGTTCGGATCTCCTACGGCGCGGATGATTTTATTTTTCAAATCCTCCTGGCCGTTGAATGGATCGATTATTTTTCCTTCTTTTCCGAATAAGCTTAAGGCAAGCGCATTAACGGTAAAATCACGGCGTCCCAAATCCTCCTCCACAGTTTTAGCAAACTTTATTTCGTCAGGATGGCGCTTATCCGTATATTTCCCTTCTAATCTATATGTAGTAACCTCGACAATCTTTAAGGTTTCATCTTCGGAACCGGTCTTTATTCCAACAGTTCCGAAATCATTCTCATAAACAGTGGCCGGCTTATCCGCCGTAGCGCCGGCAAAATCGGCAAAAATCCTTTGAATGTCTTCCGGCTTAGCATTGGTCGTTATGTCCCAATCTTTCGGCTTTTGGCCTATTAAAATATCGCGCAAGCATCCGCCCACCAAATATGCTTCAAATCCGGCTTTTTCCAAGACTGCGGCGATATCTCTTATTTCTTTTTTATCCAAGTTTTCCATAAGATTCTCAATAAAAATATACCGTAATTTGCAACTATTGGAAAATATAATAGTTATCTGTTATATAATAAAAGTCTAAGCCCTCGTAGTATAACGGATAGAATGCCTGGCTTCGAACCAGGAGATTGAGGTTCGATTCCTCACGAGGGCACCAATAATAAAAAACCGCCCCTAATGGGACGGTTTTTTTATTTATTTGAACAACGATATAAATGCGCTCATAACAGTTCCCAACAATGATTGCTTTTGATTGCTTCCGCTTGGCTGGGTCGATTCGCCTTCCGATGGCAAACCGCTAGGAGGCGGCGGAGCCTGCTGAATTTGCTGCTGTATTTGTTCAGTTGTTGGTACCTGTAACATTTGTTGTTGTACATGCTGATCTACCTGTTGCTGTATCTGTTGCATCATTTGTTGCTGCTGCTCTGTAACTACTGGAGACTGTCCAGATCCGGCACCCATTCCCGCGCCCTGGCCGGGCAGGCCCGTACCAGGAGCCATCATGTTTTCAACTTGCTGTCCCGGTTGCCCAGGCTGTCCCACCATTTGCTGGCCCTGCGTTCCTGGCTGCATCTGCATTGATTGTTTTTGTTCATGATAACAAACACATTTTCCATTTATGCAATTAGTCCCCGACGCTCCGGGACATTCTTGATCGCATCCGTCTTTACACTCGCTTTCAAATCCCTGCATCATCTGTTGCTGCCCCTGGGGAGCAAATCTATTTATTATATTTTTAAAAGCTTCTCCGCCTGGCAATTGCTGATTCTCCGGACCAGACTGGAGCATTTTTTGCACGCAATCTTCTCCTTCGCATTTTGGCACCATCATTCCGGGCTGACCCTGTCCTTGAAGACTGCCTTGAACATTTTTACACTGCTCGGGATTTTTTTCACAAAATGCTTTACAATCCTCTGGTCCTTTACATCCCCCCGGACCTGCCTGCTCCGGCATCATTTGTCCGCCCGGATTAGTCATTCCCGGATTTGGCTGAAATTGTCCCTGAGAGCAATTTTCTCCTTCGCATTTCTGTCCAGAAGGCGGACAGTTTTCTCCTTTACACTCCTGTCCCGGAGGCATATCCCCGCCCTCACCCGGCCCGCCCTGGCCGCGCTTCGGCATAAATTGATCAAAACAATTTTTCATCTGATCTCCGAATTCTTTTGAAGGCATCGCTGCTCCGGATATAAATTTCTCCACTTTTTCGCTTCCGACCACGGTGCTTAAACAATCTTTAACTTCTTGCGGCATATTGCTCATCGTTTCTTTAAACTGCGCCTTTCCTTCTTCCATTTTTTTCAATTCTTCCTCCGGAATCATTCCGTTGTCTTTTCCAAATTGGAAACAAGTTTCCTGATTGTCCGGATTATTGCAAAATGCTTCGCACTCTTCTTTATTTTTGCATCCTCCGGGCCCCTTTCCTTTTGTCTTCTTCGCCATCTCGGCTTGTTTTTCATCCATCATTCCGGCAGCTACGGAAAAATTTATGCACTCTTCCATATGCTCTTCGCTCTGGCAATATGCATCGCATTCCGCTTGTCCTTTGCACGCCGGCGGCTTTACACCCTTCCTAATCGCCTGCAGCATTTTTTGAGAATTCGCCTTTTCTTCTTCATTCATCATTCCGGCTTCTATGGCAAAATTCATGCAGGTCTCCATATTATCAGGAGTCTGGCAATATGCATCGCAAGCAGCCTTTCCCTTGCACGGAAGAGGCTTAACGCCTTTCTTAAGCGCAGCAAGCATTTTTTGAGCGTCTTCTAATTCTTTGCCCTGCATAAATCCGGCCTCAACGCCAAAATTAATGCACTCTTCCATATGAACCGAATCCTCGCAATAAGCATCGCATTCTTTTTGTCCTTTGCACGCAGGCGGCTTCACGCCTTTTTTAATAGCTGCCAAAACTTTTTTAGCTTCAGCCATTTTTTCTGCCGGCATCATATTATTTTTCTCGGCAAAAGCAATGCAGGCTTCCATATTATCCGGATTGCCACAATATTCATCACACGCCTCCTGCCCCTTGCACCCGCCAGGGCCAACCATTCCAGCCGATTTAAACTTTTTAGCTGCGGCCAATTCTTCTTCGCTTAACAAATTGTGTTTTTCCGCAAAAGCCAGACAAGGCCCTACGTTTTTAGAATTATCGCAATAAACTTTACAATCTTCCTTGCTTTGGCAATTGCCCAAATCCGGAATAGGATATTGAATGTCGCCAGGCATTTTCTGTTCCTGCGGCTGAAGGGTTGTGGTTGCTGTTTGGGCAGCAGCCTGTCCAATCAAAACAATTGAACAAATAATCCCAAAGCTTAAAATACTCAAACTTAATAAATATTTTTTCATATTTTATTTAAACGGATTAGTTTTTATATCCGAAAAAGGATTTGTTTTAGCAGTTGGACTGACGTCCGCCTTATTTTCCAACGGATTTGTATTTCCTAATTCCGGCAATACCCCTTGGGTTGCGCTGTCAGTTATTTGCCCGGCAACATCGCCGGCATTATCAATCACCGCGCTCTCCGGAGAAACTGTTTTCATTTTATTCCAGTAGTAATATCCGCCCGCCCCTAAAATAATTATTACTACGGCCACGATTAATATTAAAATAAATTTTTTCATTTATTATATTAGCTTTAAAAAAGCTATAAATTTTAATTTTTAAACGACCCCATAAATACTATTATATAGCTCTCCAAAAGCGGCGCAATGCCCTATTTTCTGAACATTCTCCAAATAAGAGAGGCTACGAATATAACTGCCCCAACCAGGATAAATACGGGACCGGGCGAATGGCCGGTTATATCAGATATATAAACTCCCGCAATTGCTGAAATAACTCCAAATAAAACGCTCAAAATCATAAACTCATTTAATCCGCGGGCGATGTTTTTAGCAGCGGCAGCCGGAATGATTATTAGGGCGCCCATCAGCAATGCGCCGATAAACTTAATTCCCAAGGCCACGCCAAGCGCGAAAAGCATCAGATAAATAAATTCCAACTGCCTGGATTTAATGCCGATTGAATGAGCCATTTCCTGAGAGACCATATGGATCGCCAATTTTTTGTGAATTGCCAAAAGAACAATTATTAAAATAAGAGAAAAAACTACCGATAAGGCAACATCTACCGCGGTTAATTTAGAAATATCTCCAAATAAAGCTTCCAATAATTCCAATTCGGGAATTAAGAGCGCCCCCAAAGCAAGTGCTGCCGTAAAAAACACGCCCGTGAGAGTTTCTATAGATAGAGTGCTTTTATATTCCAAAAGCCAAATACCGATTACAGAGATTGCCAGAAATGCCGCGGCGCCGATAAAAGGATTTATTTTAAAAACCATTGCCAAAGCCAATCCCGGCAAAGCAACATGCGAAAGCGCGTCACCTACCAGCGCCATTCTTTTCAAAATCGCAAAAACTCCAAGCAAGCTGGCCGCCGCCGATATGAATATCCCCACTATAAATTGATAAATTACGTTTTCCATATACTTATATTAATGATGGTGTTCATCGTGATTATGCTCATCATGATTGTGATGATAAAATCCACGTTCGCTGGCATATAGTTTATTAATCTGCTCTGGCTTCATTGCCTCGTCGGGCAAACCAAAACAAATCTGCTTGTGATTCAAGCATAAAACCTTTTCCGCATATTTATAAACAATGCTAAGGTCATGGGAAATTAAAATAATGGTTAATTCAAACTTATCCTGCAAATGATATAAGAGCTGATAAATTGATTCCTGTCCATGAACGTCTATATCCGCGGTCGGTTCGTCAAAAAGTAAAACATCCGGATCCCCCAAAAGCGCCCAAGCAATCAAAATCCTCTGTCTTTGGCCGACAGATATTTCTCCCAAACCGGCTTTTAGAATACCTTCCGGCAAAGAAACTTTTTTTAGTTCTTCGACTGCCCTTTCTTTTGAGAAATTTTTGCTTTCTCGCAATTTTAAAAATTCAAAAACCGTAAGAGGAATATCTGTTTCAATTTCCATCCTCTGTGGGACATAGCCTATTTTTATTCCGGGACGCCATTTTGCCTCTCCTTCATAAGGGATTATTCCGAGCAACGCCTTAAACAAAGTAGTTTTCCCGGCGCCGTTCGGTCCGATAATCGCCAACACATCGCCCTTTTCAACATCAAAACTCAAGTCGTCAACAATTCTTCCTTTTCCTATTTTAACTGTCAGATTTTTAACCGACAGAATTGATTCCTTCATATATATAGTTTAACAAAAAACCGCCCAGATGGCGATTTTTATTTTGTGCGCCCAGTAGGATTCGAACCTACGACCGTCTCCTTAAGAGGGAGCTGCTCTACCAACTGAGCTATAGGCGCATATCTTTAACTAAGTTATCAAAAAAAATCGCTTTTTACAAACTTCTTTTTTTGATATAATATATACGATTTTTCAAAACATGGAACTTTCCACCGATCTCTCAAAAATAAACGGCGTCGGTCCGAAATTCATAAAACAGTTTGAAAAGCTTAAAATAAAAACAGTCCGGGATTTGCTTTGGTATTTTCCTTTCCGCTACGATGATTTTTCTAAAATCGTACCAATCGGAGAGCTTGTCATTAATCAGCCCGCCACCGTCCAGGGATACGTAAATAAAATAAGCGTCCGCTGGAGCTGGCAAAAAAGGATTTCTATTATTGAAGTTCTTATTGTAGATGATAGCGGAGGCATAAAAGCGGTTTGGTTCAACCAGCCGTATGTAGCAAAAATATTAAAAGTTGGAACCTATGCCAACTTCGCCGGAAAAGTGGTCCAATATAAAAATGAAGTCCACCTCTCTAACCCAACCTATGAAATAACTTCCAGCCGGAGCTCGGCCGGAACAATGAGCGGTCCGAAACACACCGCCGGAATTATTCCTATATATCCGGAGACTAGAGGCGTTACTTCAAAGGGCATCCGGTTTATTTTAAAACCGATTCTTAAGGAAATTGATCATATTGAAGATTTCGTTCCTTTGGAAATCCTGAAAAAATATAATCTGCCGGAACTGAATATTGCCATTAAAAAAATACACTTCCCTCTTTCCCACGCTGAAGCCGAAAACGCGCGGAAAAGATTTTCTTTTGAAGAGCTCTTTTTGCTCCAGCTTAATAATTTAAAAATAAAATCCCGCCTAGCCCAGGAAAAAGGATTTTCTTTAAATATAGATTCCGACTATTTGCGGAAATTGACCGAGAAATTGCCTTTCGCGCTGACCGCCTCGCAAAAACAAAGCCTGCAAGAAATAATTTCTGACATCCAAAGACCCCGTCCGATGAACCGCCTGCTTCAAGGCGATGTCGGCTCAGGTAAAACAGTAATCGCGGCCCTGGCGGCAATTATGGCTTTGAAAAATGATAAACAGGCCGCCTTCTTGGCGCCGACCGAAGTTCTAGCACAACAGCATTTTCAAACAGTTACAAAATTATTCCCGGAATTTGATCATGACGTCTGTTTATTAACAGCCGCCTCGGCAAAAAAGAAAGAACTGTTAAGAGATATTGAAAATGGAGCTTTTAAAATAATAATCGGCACGCATGCCGTCATACAAAAAGGCGTGAAGTTTAAAGAGCTGGCCTTGGCAGTCGTTGATGAACAACACAGATTCGGAGTTGAACAGCGAGCCGCCCTGCTCCGAGGCCATAAAATTATTCCTCATTTTTTAAGCATGTCCGCAACACCGATTCCAAGGACTTTAATGATGACTGTCTTCGGAGATTTGGATATTTCTTTGATTACGGAGCTTCCGGCAAACAGAAAACCGATTACCACTAAAGTCGTGGCGCCGGAAAACCGCCCGAAAGCTTATGGCTTTATTGAAGAACAGATTAAAAAGGGCCGGCAGGCATTCGTCATCTGCCCGCGGATAGAACCGGGACAAAAAGAGGAAGGAAAATTTATAACCGAAGCGCAAAAACGCGCCCTGGAATTAAAATCCGTCAAAGAAGAATTTGAAAAATTATCAACTAAAATTTTTCCTCACTTCAAAATAGCGATGCTTCACGGAAAAATGAAAGCCGTAGAAAAAGGGAAAATTATGAAGGATTTCAAAGACAAGAAATATCATCTTCTTGTATCCACATCTGTTATTGAAGTCGGCGTGGATGTGCCAAACGCGACAATTATGATGATTGAGGGCGCGGAGCGTTTCGGACTGGCGCAGCTCTATCAATTCCGCGGACGCGTAGGCCGCGGCGAACACCAATCCTTTTGTTTGTTATTTACGGACTCATCTTCTATAACAGTTCAACGCAGATTGGATTCTTTAATCACGGCAAAAAACGGATTTGAGCTGGCAGAAAAAGACTTGCAATTCCGCGGACCGGGACAATTTTTAGGCGGAAGCCAGACCGGCCTGCCCGATATTGCCATGAGCGCATTACAAAACGCCGAACTCGTAAAATCGGCTCGTTCCGCAGCCGAAGAAATTTTCTCAAACGATCCGGATTTGAAAAATTATCCTCTTCTTTCCTCCCGCTTCAAAAAATTTGAAAAGGAAATACATTTGGAATAAAAAATCGCTCCTAGAGCGATTTTTTAATAATTCAATCCGTGATCGTTGAAGCACTTGGTATATTTTTTGTCTTCCGTAAGAATATGATTAGTCAGCCATTCTCGGGAAAAATTAGCCATATCATTAGCCACTACCTTAATATCTATATCCGGCCTTTTTGAGGCCTCCATATAATTTGAAACTCTTTTTCTGAAAAGATCATGCGCCTCCATATGTTCCTTTGTATTTTCATAGTTAAATTGCTGAAAAAATCCTTCTTCGGTAGTAAGGTGAAAAAAAGAATAATTGTGCAACTCAGAAATAGCTGCTAATAATTTTTCTTTTTGAGCTTCCTCTGTCTGCTCTGCCGACAATAAACTTTCCGTATCCAGTAAATCAAATATATGATTGACGATATCTAAAAAAGCCACGTGCTGTTCATCAATAATTTTTACATTAACGCTATAACTATTATTCCAAATAAATCTTAAACTCATAAATAAACTCTATCATATTAGTTAAATAAAAAAAGCCGGCTGGAAGAGATTACTCCCTCCTCCAACCGGCAACGCTTAGGATATACCCAGCGCGATCTTGTCCAGGTCGGTCAGCTTGACCGATGTCCGAGCCAATAAATGCTCTACTATCCCTTTCCTGTCCAAGGAGAAGGGCATCATGTCTTTCTGTTCCGCTCCGAGAGGATTTATTGCCTCCTTTTTAGCCTCCTCGGATAACGGCACGTGGATCTGCACCGGTTTCTGACCGACAAAGTTGATTTTCAGCTTCGCCGCATCTTCGGGATGCAGACGAATTGCTTCATCTTCCTTGTTGTCAGAAATTACAGGCAGAAAACCGCCGATATTGTTCTGGTCCGTGATTAAAAGCACGGGATGTCCGTCGATCGCCTGCTCTGCAGCCTTCACGATTTTCTCATCAAAAGGTTTCCGCAGAATGGCCTGCTTTACCTTCGTAATGGTTGAACCGAGAAAAACTGACTGAGCTATGACCTTTGGGGCAAACAACTCCAGAGCCATACGGTAAGGCAGTTTAACTTTGCCTTTTTCCACCGTCGGATCCGGAATTGCAATTCCCCTTGCCGAAAAATTCACTCGCTTTGAAAACATGGTCTCCGTAATGTCGGCCAGTTCGTCAGTGATGCTTTTCAGCCGGCGATTTCCCTCTCCTGTAACACAGCCCTCGCCAGAATTGTCGAAAAGATGCGCAACGCAATTATAAAGCAGCCTATATTCGTTTTCCTTCATGATCATAGGCGCCTTCAAATCCACGCAACGCTTCAATACCAACACTCTGTTAATCACTCGCCTGTATAAATCATTCAGATCGGCTGTGGCAAACCTGCCACCCTCGATCGGAAATAACGGGCGAAGATCGGCTGGAAGCACGGGCAGAACATCGATAAAATATTCTGAAGGATTAATCTTCTGCTCCTTCAATATTTTCATCAATGTGTCTCCCTGCTCCAAAATCATCAGCGAGAGAAAACGTTCCTCGGCTATTCCCAGCCTTTTGGCCAGTTCTTCAGCGAGCCACGGATGAACGATCGGCTTGGGCAATACTATATGCCCAAAACGTTCGCGCCGAACTTTTGATTCGACGATTTCGACGCCGCACCGATCGCAAACGATCCCTTTGTGGCGCGCGAATTTGTACCTGCCGCAGCTGCATTCCATATCACGCATCGGACCGAAAATACTTTCGCACAGCAAGCCATGGCGTTCCGGCTTGTAGGTGCGGTAGTCCAGCGTGTCAGGATTTTTCACCTCGCCATAAGACCATTTTAAAATCTGGTCTGTCCTTGCGAGGGAAAATTTGATTTCGCCATTTTCGGCTTTTGCATTCATGCAGCAAGATTTCAAAAGCGAAAATAAACGGAGAACGCTCAGCGCCTCGTTCGTCTTGCCGGAAACGGCATTTCCCCTTATCAGATTCTCGTAAGACTGTTTTCTGCTTACGCCGTCATCTGCCTTGTGAAAAAGCGCTTCCCGCAAATTCTGACGATAGCCCAGCTTGAACATCGCCAGGACTTTCGCAAGATTTAACTTCTGAGGCGGCCTGGCTTCTTCCACTGCCAAGGGCATATCAAAAATATTGCTTGCCCCCGTGCCGCGAGCGATGAACTTTTCTTCGGACCTGCGGGTATTTTTCTGCAGCTTTACAAAATCGCCGCAGGATTTTCCCGCCAGCTTCTTTCGCCGTCCAGAATCGGACATTGCCGAGAAAAATCCGTTCTCATGCATCATGAAGTTCAGAGTGTCGAGGCGCGCAATTACGGAAACTTCTTTCCCGTTAAAGCGCGGCATCTTGTACTCGTCTTCAATGCACGCGACAACGAACTTGTGTCCGTAGTCGTCCGATAGCACATCGCCGATTTTCAGTTCCCTTCTGACGAGAACTTCTACCTGAATCTTCAGGTTTTCGGTGATGGCCAGCTCGTTTTTCCCTCTTTCGTCGCGGATTTTTTTGTTTCCGCATAGCTTGCATTTCGTCTGAGGACTTGCGGAAAGAAAATTTCCGTTGCAGCCAGAGCAGTGATAGTTATATCTCGCCATCACTTTTACTCGCGTCACAACTCCCGGATCCCGCAAGGGATAAACCAGCGATCCATCCCTCATTGACTCCGCCTTCTTCCCGAAAATCGCGACCAGCAGCCTCTCCTCCATATTCATTAAGTGATTGGAGTTGGGGACAACTCTCGCAACAAGGATATCTCCCTGTTTTACAGACGCGCCCGCCGGAATAACACAGTCTTTCAACTGCGCAAATTCTTCGAACGGGATGCCGTCCGGCAGACCCAATTCTTCGGTTCCGTTTTTTAAATCGCAAAACGTTACCTCAAATTGTTCCACCGAAACCGATGTTAACCAGTCGCTTTTAACCAGCGCACTGGAAACTACCACTGCGTCGCCCACGAGCACGGGATATC
The DNA here is from genome assembly GCA_028716745.1 of Minisyncoccota bacterium. Classification (GTDB taxonomy): domain Bacteria; phylum Patescibacteriota; class Minisyncoccia; order UBA6257; family 02-FULL-45-10c; genus STD1-84. The sequence continues at coordinate 12,988 of JAQUPE010000004.1, read as the reverse complement.
GCTTTAGCAATTCCGCGTTTGCTCGGGCAACAAACAGTTTTGCCCTTGAATCTAACTTCATACTGCCTCCTACCTGCCTTCGCAGGATTTAATTTTATTGGCTCTGGTTTCCCAGAGATTTATTACAAAAAACTGTTAATATAATAACAGATTTTTCACGTTTTGTCAAAACATTTTTTATAACAAAAAATCTCTTATTTAGAGAGATTTTTATATCTATTCTTTGCCCGCCAGCTGGCCGCAAGCGCCTTCAATATCCTGGCCGAAACGATGCCTTTGGGTAACCGCCACTCCTCTTTTTTCTAAAATCTCCTTAAATATTTTTATCTGCTCCGAAGAAGACGGTTTAAATATTCCCGTAGGATTATAGGAAATTAAATTAATAAAATATAAATAATTTTTCATAAGTTTTGCCAATGCCTCGGCCTGCTCCTCGGAATCATTTACATCCCGTATCATTACATATTCAAACATTACTTTTCGCTTGGTTTTTTGAACGTAATCATTTACCGCTTTTAAAACTTTTTCTAATGAATAATTTTTGTTGATTGGCATTAATTTTGAACGAAGTTCATTGTCCGGCGCGTGGAGAGAAATAGCTAAATTTACCTGCAATTTTTCTTCGGCCAATTTTTCAATTCCTTCAATAATTCCGGCTGTTGAAATTGAGATATGTCTTGCCCCCAAATTAAATCCATCCTTGTCGTTTAAAACCCTTATCGCTCCCATTACATTTTCGTAATTTAAAAATGGCTCGCCCATTCCCATAAAAACAATGCCCGAAACTCTTTCTTCAAACTTTTTAAGATGGCGGGCAAAAAATAAAACCTGCTCAACTATTTCCCAAACCGTAAGATTTCTTTTAAATCCCATTTTCCCCGTAGCACAAAAAGCGCAATTCATGGCACATCCAAACTGGGAAGAAACGCAGATGGTATTTCTTTTGTCGCTGTGGCGCATCAAAACCGTTTCAATTTTCAGGCCGTCTTCCAAAGTTATAAGAGCCTTTAGCGTATTGTCGTCTTTAGACTCAAAAGTTTCCGCCAATATTCCAATCGGAAATTTTTTATTCAATTCTTCCTTAAGAACCGCCGGTAAAGATTTTGTTTCCTGCCAATCTCCTATTAACTCCCTAAAAAGGCCTGTCTGGGCCTGCCCTAAACGGTATTTCGGCTCTGTCTCAAAAAATTTCTTAAACTGTATAAAATCCATATTGAAATATTACTCCCGCAACGAATTCGGAGCAAGAAAAATTTATTTTTATTTTTGTATAAAAAAACCCGACTTTCATCGGGTTGCCCGGTTGGGCTATGTGCTTATGTTATCTGCTATTTGGAACTGGCCATTCCTTTTTGGCCAGTGGCTTTCTCGTTAGCGAGAATCGCCTTGCCTTCCTCGAAGGCGCCCTGGACCATCTCTTCGTTTGAATCCCACAGCCTGCTCTCGAAAGATCTTTTCGCCACGGACTCGAGAAAACCCTCGAAATCCTTGAAGTAGCTTCCGTAGACATGATAGGAATCTATCATATCCGCGTACCTGCCGATTTTCACCGGCCTGCCCGCTTTTTTGGAAACTTCTTCCGCGATGTATCTCTGGAGATCAGTCAGCGCGAAGATGTTCATGAACGCCGCTTTGAAAGCGTCGCGTGAACGCCAGTGCGTGTTCATGTTCAGCACCCACTCGCCGTTCTCTCCGTAAACTATCCGGCACCATACTCTCTGCAGGCAAGGCGGATCTTCCGTTCCCTGATCGTACGAAGGCATATAGGTTATGCCCTGCGCGCGGCGGGAAAACGGAGACTTCGCCAGGCTGTCGATGATGAACTGGATCTGGTTCACGGCATTCACGGGAGTTTTTTCCGGAGTGAGCAAATTCAGAACTTTGTTTTTGTCGCCCCGGATGGACGCCAGGTAGTTGAACAGCCGCTGATGGTAGGTGTATGTCCACTTTCCCTCTTCGGGATTAATCCAGTAGTCATGCACGCCCTCAACGACTTCTTGCCGATAGATCTCAAGATTTTCCAGTCCTCCCGGAAAGCTCTTGTGAATTCTCGGCTCTGCGAACGGCTCCTCGATCACGAGCACCATGCTCACGTCTCTGCTCGGCGGATCAGTGGGCTGGTCGTACTGGGTTTTCACCGGCACGCCCTTATTCCACGTCTCCGTCAACGACTTTTCCCACACTTCCGGCAAGGTTCTCCCCTGCACCATAAGTACGGGAATGTTTCCCCCTCTCATAACTGCCTCCTTTTGGAAATATTGAGATTTTTTCCATCTTCTATTTATTAATGTCAAAAAGAACGCTATTAATCTATAACAAGCAAGCACAAAGGTCAATAATAACTGCAAAAAAATCTCCGATTTGCGGAGGATTTTTATTTAGAATTTTTAACGCTGTATTGCCTGCACTTTATTCCGGCAGCATCAAATAATTTTCTGGCAGCCACAGCTAAATCAAGGTCGTGATATTTATCACTATCATAAATCACCTCAACTATTCCTTTTTGGATTATCGCTTTAGCGCATTCGTTGCACGGAAAAAGCCCTGTATATAATTTGCATCCTTTTATTTCTTTGCTGGCATTATAAATCGCATTTTCCTCCGCATGGCAGACGTAAGAGTATTTAACATTCAAAAAATCCCCTTCTCTATCCCAAGGAAATTTATCGTTATCTATTCCGCGCGGAAATCCATTGTAGCCCATTCCTAAAACAACATTGCTCTCATCAACAATGACAGCGCCGTTTTGCGTGGAAGGATCCTTGGAACGCTCAGCGATAAGATATGCCATGCGCATAAAGCATTCGTCCCAGGATATAAAATCTTTTCTTGGTCCCTCCATTTAAATGCTTGTATTTCTTACCACCGTTACGCCGTCTATTACTGAAGGATCTATTTCTTGAATAGCCCCGTAAACGCGTACTGTATCGCCGACCACAAAACGTCCAAGCTGAGCAGCTCCTCTTTTGTTATTCAAAATTTTAGCTGTTTCCGGCACTTTGACCGTATAAGTTTTGCCGCTTATTTCCAATACCATGGTTAATGGCAAACTATTTCCTGAAATTTCTTTTAGAATTCCTTGAAAGTTTTTCGGTTTAAAAACATTCATATCGGCATAAACTTTTATTTTTTGTGCCATCAGGGTATTGGTCGGGTAATCCATCGTACCGCTAACGCTTGTAACCTTATCTCCTATATTTAATCGGGAGGTTGTAATACTTAATGATCCTTTTTTAAATTCCTCCGCAAAAGAAGCATTTACCGCAACAGTGCCGTCTTTAGGAGTAGTAAGAAAAAAAGTATTGCCGGTAGAAGTCGCAAATCCGCCAACCCTGCCGGAAAAAGTTATTGTTTTCTTTCTTATGGATAAATTCTTTATTTCCTTTGCTATCACCATGAAGTTAGTTTCGGAAGATTCCAGCTCTCCCTCAACCCTCAAATAATCGTCTACTTTCAAATCGGCCAAACTTAATTTTTCTCCATAAGCATTAATAATTTTAGTATTTTCGTTTGTTTTGATTATCAAACGAATAGATACTCCTCCCCAAACCGGCTTGGCAAAATATGTGGTACCAATAAGATGGGTTATTTTCGCATTTTCCACCGTCACTTTTCCGTCTTTGGTTACATGAATTTCCGAACGCGTATCTACTATTTCCGATTTGGCAGGCAAAAAAGCCAGACCTGAAAAACCGACTGCACATATAACCAATATTAGTTTTATATATTTCATAAATATTATTATATCAGAGATTTGGAACGGCTAGTCAAACCGCTTGAATTCACCAGCTTCAGCTTCTTTTCGCGAGGCCAGCTCTTTATCTCTGCCTCTCTTTTTAGGGCGCCACTACGTGTAGAATGCTTTTCGGAATATAAAATTTTATCTACCTTATGCGCACGAATATAGCGGCTGCCTATTTTATTAATATGTTCTTGAAAACGCCTTTTTAAATCAGTTGTGATGCCGGTATAGATACTCCTATCCTTACATTGAATTAAATAAACGTAGTACATACTTTCATTTTTAGGCTTCGTTTAAGTTGGTCCCGCAAAATTCGCTTCGCTCATCGCGGGACTCGCTTAATCGGCTTGCCGCGAGGCGGCGAAGCCGCTTTTCGCGGCTGCCAGGCTTGGACTCGAACCAAGATGAGCGGATTCAGAGTCCGCTATCCTACCATTAGATGACCTGGCAATTTCTATATAATAAAGCTGTTTTACTAAAATTTCCAGCCGTAAATCCCTTTGTTATTTTCGGTCTTTTTTCATATAATGAAGCTATGCCGGGTAGTGAAAATTCAATTGCTGCACGGCAAATAAACGTAATTAATCGAATTTCTACTACCCGGTATGAAAATAATAAAAATTGTTCCGTTATTAATAATCGTTGCGTCTTTTGCGGTCGGAATCTACTTTTATCCGCAAATGCCCGATCAAGTCGCCTCTCATTGGAACACCCAAGGACAAGTAAACGGATATATGTCCAAGTTTTGGGGAATGTTTTTAATGCCTCTTCTTTCCGTATTTATGTATCTACTATTCCTGATAATTCCCGAGCTGGATCCAAAAGCAGAAAATATTAAAAAATTCCGGGGAAATTTTGATAATTTTATAGCGACTATTTTCGCCTTTTTTTTCTATATATTTATTCTTACCATACTCTGGAATCTTGATATAAGATTTAATTTCACTGCCTTTATTGTTCCGGCATTCGCCGCTCTGTTTTATATGATAGGAACCCTGGTTGAGAAAGCAGAACCAAACTGGTCCATAGGCATCCGAACTCCGTGGACGCTAAGCAACGAAAATGTCTGGAGAGTAACCCACGCCTTAGGAGGAAAATTATTTCGTCTCGTTGCAATCATTTCCTTATCCAGCCTTTTAGTTCCAAAATATTCTTTCTGGGTTGTAATAATTTCCGTTATTTCATCCACTCTTTATTTATTAGTTCATTCCTATTTTTCTTATAGAAAAGAAATTAAAAAATAAATGAAATTTGTCTTGAAAAATTTCTCCCGAGAATATCTCGCCGTCTTAATGCTAATTTTTATCGGCATTGTTCTGTATTCCAACTCTTTCCAGAATAAGATGTTTTGGGATGACAACGACTACATTTTAAATAATCAGTACATAAAAGACTGGAAATATATACCTAATTATTTTTCAGAGAATATCATTGCCGGCGCCGGACTCATGAGCAACTATTGGCGGCCTATGTCGCTGATGGCTTTTTCGCTGGAATGGCATCTTTGGGGAAATTGGGCGCCCGGATATCATATAGTCAATACGCTTTTTCACGTTGCCAATGCCATCCTTATATTTTTTATACTTTCTCGGCTAGTTAAAAGCTTTTGGCTGTCTATTTTGCCCTCGCTGATATTTTTAATCCACCCCCTTCAAACCGAAGCCGTAACTTATGCTGCCGGACTAGTTGATCCACTGGCGGTATTTTTCATGTTTTTAGGGATAATATTCTATCTGAAATTCCGCGATTCCGGCGCTTCTGCAATAAAAAGCATTCCCTACTTTCTGACAATTTTAATGTTTATTCTTGCCATAATGGCCAAGGAAATAGGATTTATGCTGCCGGCCTTTTTATTCATAATTGACCTTATTTTCCTGGACCAAAAGCTATCTATAAAAGAAAGGCTTAAAAAAATATTAAAAATTATTTGGCCGTTTATAATCCTGGCAGGCGCCTATGTCTTACTCCGCGCCACCGCCCTTAACTTCATAAATACTTTTAATTTTTACAGAGACGGCGGCTTATTTGCCACAAATATGGGCGTTCGCCTACTGACCTTTTTCAAGATTTTAACCGTTTATTTCGGACTTCTTTTCTGGCCAATCGGCCTTCATATGGAAAGAAGTATCGAGCTGGCAACTTCGCCATTTTCCTTACAAGTAATTTTCGGCGGAACAATTTTTATCGGCCTTATTATACTGGCAATAACCCAAATTAAACGTCATCCGATTTTAAGCTTTGGAATTTTTTGGTTTTTCATCGGACTGGCGCCGACATCAAACATTTTAATTCCTATCAATGGCCTTCTTTACGAGCATTGGCTGTATCATTCGCTAATTGGAATATTTTTAATCTTTATTTGGCTCGGAAAAATTGCCGCCGAAAAATTTGGCATTCAAAAAATAGTCTTAGTTTGGCTTTCTATTTTTATAGCCTTTCTTTCCGTGCTGACAATCAATAGAAATAAGGATTGGCGCGATCCGATTGTTTTTTATAATCAAATTTTGAAATATTCTCCAACCAGCTATAGGGTTACAAACAACCTAGGCATGGTTTATGCAGAAAATAAAAAATATGAAGATGCGGAACGAACCTATAAAAAAGCAATTGCGCTAAATCCTTCCGGCTATGTGGCATATCACAACCTTGGAAACCTGTACTTGACGATGGGCAAAGATAATCTTGCGGAAGAAAATTATAAATCCGCAATAAATTTAAATCAAAATTTTGTTTATCCTTATTTCAACCTGATAAATATTTATTTAAAAAACAAAGATTATAAAAACGCTTTGATTTATTTAGAAAAAATCCGGACAATTTATCCGGACAATAAAGAAATTCTATCGGCTATTGAAGAAATAAATCGGGGCTTGGAAAAATAACTTAAACTCTTAAATATCTCCTAACGGCAATATAGCTGGAAATAGCGCCGAGTCCGATTCCGAAGATAAGCTGATATCCGAATAAGACAAATAAATTGCTATAAAAATAGGATGTAATTTCTACCTCCGGTATTAAAATCTTTACATAAGGGGATGCCACGGACAAAAGCGGAGCAATTAAAATCAGGCTTAAAACCGCCGCGGCAAATCCATAGAGTATTCCCTGAACTATATAAGGCCCTCGGATAAATATATTGGACGCTCCAACTAGCCTCATTATGCTTATTTCTTCATGGGTAGAGTGAATTGAAAGCATAATAGTGTTCAAAACCACTAAAATTGCCACTATTGATAGGATAACTATCAAGGCAACGCCTCCTCTTTCGGCGGTGTCCACCATCGCAGTTAATCTTTTAATTACTAATTGATTTTGATTATAAGTAACCTGTTCTACTAATCCATTTAGACTTTGCGTATTTAAATAAGTAGCGATAATCGGATAATCTTTGGGATTTTTTGCTTTTATATTCAACGAAGCCGAAAGAGGATTGCCCTCCAAAATCGCAACGGCCTCGGTAATTGTCGGGTCGTCCTTATGCCTTTCTTTAAAGATTTCTAAAGCTTGTTCGCGGGAAACATAATCAGCGCTTTTTACTTCAGCCAAATTTTCCAAAGATCTTTTCATTTTTAAAATTTCGTCTTCGGGAGCGGTTGTTTTAAAATAAACGCTAATATCAATTTTATCAGCCAACGAATTAATGGCCTGCTCGCTGAATACTCCAAAAACAATAAGACCAGCAAAAATAAAAAGAACCAAAACCATTACGGCAGTCGCTCCAAATGAAATCCAGCCATTTCTCCAAAAGCCCTGCAGGCCATATTTAATTATTCTATATAAAGTAGTAGCCATAAATTATTTATTCCAATGTATATTTTCCGTCTTCTTCGTCTCTTATAATTTTACCACTATCCATACTAACAACTCTTTTATGCAAGCCGTTAACAACTTCTTTATTGTGAGTTACCAAGATCACGGTGGTACCCCTTTCATTAATTTTTTCTATAAGCTTTATAATTTCCGATGAATTTATAGGATCTAGGTTTCCCGTAGGTTCGTCCGCCACCAAAACCGCCGGCCTATGAATCAAAGCGCGAGCTATCGCTACTCTCTGTTTCTCGCCGCCGGAAAGCTCATGCGGAAAATTATAAGCTCTATTGGCCAAGCCAACCATGTCCAAAACCTGAGGCACGAATTCTTCTATTTCCGCCTGGGGCCTGCCCTCTACCTCCAAGGCGTAAGCAATATTTTCATAGGCATTTTTCATCGGCAACAAACGGAAATCCTGAAAAACAATTCCTATCTGCCTTCTTAATGCCGGCAATTCGTGATAGCTCAACTTATTAACTTCGGTCGGACCGAAAAAAATACGGCCCTTGGTAGGCTTTTCCTCTCCAATCAACAGCTTAACAATCGTTGATTTTCCGGCGCCGTTCTTTCCCACCAGACAAACAAATTCTCCCGCCTTTATCTCAAAACTGGTGTTTTCCAGGGCTACTGAACCGCCATTATAAACTTTGCTTACATTTTGAAATACAATCATTTTTAACAACGTGCGGATTTTTCCGCCTCGTAACACTATATTAACTCAATTCCAGCTCCGCTTCAATAAACTTATCAAGATCTCCCCCCAAAACTTTGTCCGGCTGGCTGCTTTCAGCCTTAGTGCGATGATCTTTTACCATTTTATACGGATGCAAAACATAAGAACGGATCTGGCTTCCCCATTCCGGCTTAACTTTTACCCGCAATTCCGATAATTCCTTCTTTTGGTTCGCCTCCATTAAATTAACTAGCTTTGATTTTAATATCTTTAAGGCATTTTCCTTATTCTGCATTTGAGAACGCTCTGTTTGACTGGCGCCCGTAATGCCCGTAGGCAAATGAACAATTCTTACAGCAGATTCAACCTTCTGGACGTTCTGTCCGCCCGGACCGCTGGAACGGAAAGTTTCTGTTTTTAAATCTTTTTCCGGAATCACAAATTTCTTATGCTCCAAATCCGGCAAAATCGGCACAACTTCAATCAAAGCAAAAGATGTATGCCTTAACTTCTTTGCGTCAAAAGGAGAAATCCTAACCAAGCGATGAACGCCTGCTTCTTTTTTTAAAATTCCATAAGCATATTCACCCCGAATTTCCATCGCTAAATTATCAACAACAGAAACTTTCCATCCACGCTTGGAGGAATATTTTATATACATTTCAAAAAGCATCCGCGCCCAATCCTTGGCATCTTCCCCGCCCACGCCGGGATAAATACTCAAATGCGCAGACTCCTTGTCATATTTTCCGGTTAAAGATTTGAACATAATTAATGAAGCCCTGTTATATATTTTAAAATCACCAAATAAAAAACGGAAATTAATATAATCAAAACGAAAACTATAATCTTTGATTTCTTCATTGAGCCGGAGAAGGGATTTGAACCCCCGACCTTTCCCTTACGAAGGGACTGCTCTACCACTGAGCTACTCCGGCGAGCGGGTAACGAGAATCGGACTCGTGTCTCAACCTTGGGAAGGTTGCGTACTACCACTATACGATACCCGCAAAACTATTTAAGAACAATCTCTCCATTTTTCCAGGAAAAACCGCTCATCAGAACAAATATCTTGGCCTTCTCTTTTATTCCGGAAAACCATTCGTCAAAATTTTTACCGTCGGATACAAATTTTTCTTCCAATATTTCCCTGTATGCCTCCGGATACATAACTACCTCCATAAAATCATCCATTTTTAGCCCGTAAATCTTTTCTGTAACAGCTTCATCTATGCTGGAAGAAGCAAGAAGCTTATCTATTCTTTCAACTGCCAGCCGATTCAAATCTTTTCCTATTTGCTTGTCAGCTTCGGCATAGATCAATTCATTTTCTATCAATTTGCTCAAAACTCCCTTCTTTATTTCTTTAATAGACGCCTCTCCGTCAAAATCCTTAAGATCCTTGCCGTAAGCGGACAAAACGGCGCGGCTATAATTTACGGAGGCCAGATAATTTTTATTAAAATCTTTAGCGCTTATTAAATTAGTTCCAATAGCCGCCACGGGATAATAACCCTGGTAAATGAAAAAATAAAGGCCTACTCCGGCCGCCATCATCGTTAAAAAAACCGCTATAGAAATAAGGTATTTCATAATTATTGAGTGGATGTTGCCTTAGACGGAACAATTATTAAAAGCTGTTCGCCCGGGTTTTTAAGATTTAATTTTTCCCTTAATTCCTTTTCCAAATTTTCCGTATTGTTAAAATAATTCAAATCGGATAATAACTGCTGATTTTCTTTTGATATATTTTCTATGTCAGTCCCTAATTTATCGGCAGTCTTTTTCAAATCAATATTTTGAGTATAAAGCCTGAAAATCTGAGTGCTGACCACTCCTATTATCAACATTGAAATTATTATTCCCACTGTTCTCATTTCTATATATTACTTCTTGAGAAGCTCTTTGAAAACCCTGGCCGGAATATCAATTTTTGTCTTAATGCCTCTTTCTTCAAGCCTTTCCTTGCCTCTCTTCTGTTTTTTCCAAAGCTTCATTTTCCTGGTTACATCGCCGCCGGTTTTTCCAAAATTACCGAGCAATTTTTTCATCGCCGGAATCGTTTCTCTGGCGATAATTCTTCCGCCGCTAACCGCCTGAATAGCCTGAGTAAATTGCTGTTTAGGCAATAAGTCTTTCAGCCTTTCAACTGTTTTCCTCGCTTCGTGTTCCACATCTTCTCTATGAACAATCCTAGTTAATCCGCCGACATCATGCTCGGCAACCAAAACTCCCAGCTTGGAAACTTCGGCCTTTTTGAAACCGGAAATTTCGTAGCTTAAAGACGCATAGCCTGCAGAAATTGACTTCAATCTGTCGTCAAAATCTCTTATTAAGTCCGCCAGCGGCAAAGATGCAGAGATAAGAACTGTCTTGCCGATGCTCTGCGTTGTTAAATCTCTCAGATAAAAAGTATTTTGAAGGCTCATAACCGCGCCCAGATACTGCGACGGCACCAAAATCTCCGCCTGAGCAATCGGCTCCATCGCCTCCAGATAATCATCGGGGAAATCTTTCGGATTGGTAATCATAACCCAATCTCCATTTCTCTTCTTCACTTTATAAGAAACCGACGGGAAGCTGTGAACCGTTCGGATATTGAATTCTTTTTCCAAGCGCTCGGCGGTAATTTCGAAATGGAGCCTGCCCAAAAATCCAGCCTTCACGCCCCTGCCCAAAAATTCATTTGTATCCGGTTCAAATTTCAGCGCCCAATCGTTAAGCCTCAATTTTTCCATAGCGCTTTTCAACGTTTCATAATCATCGGCTTCTTCCGGATAAAAAGAAACGAAAACCACCGGCTGAGCGTCTTTGTATCCCGGCAAGGCAAGATTTTTATCAAAATCTTTTACAGACGCAATCGTGTCGCCTATTTTCAAAACTTCAGGATTTTTTAAACCGGTAGCAATATATCCAATCTGTCCGTTTCCTAAAGTTTTATCAACTTTCAGTTCGGGAGAAAAATGTCCAAGTTCTTTTATTTTGAATTTAGCACCCGAAGCGATAAAAACCGCCTCTTCATATTCTTCAACTTCTCCGCCGAATACTCTGACCTCCGCAACTATTCCTTTATGCTCATGATAAAAAGAATCAAAAACTAAAGCCTGAAATACTTTTTCGTTCGGACCGCTGGCCGGATGAGGAACCTGCTTGATAACCGCTTCCAATAGTTCTTTTACGCCAATTCCGCTTTTTCCGGAAACTTTAAAAATTTCATTTTCAGAAACTCCGATTAAATCTGCTGTGCTTTTTATAATTTCTTCTATGCCTGAAATATTTAAATCAATTTTATTGACCGCGCCGATTATTTTCAGGCCGGCTTTTTTCGCATTGTGAAAATTTGCCAGCGTCTGCGCCTGAATTCCCTGCGTCGCATCCACCAAAAGAATCGCTCCTTCCACCGCCTCTAAAGCACGGGAAACTTCGTATTGAAAATCGCTATGCCCTGGAGTGTCTATTAAATTAAGAACATAATCCTCTCCGCCATAAGAATATTTCATCCTGACCGGCGTCATTTTAATGGTTATTCCACGCTCTCTTTCCAGCTCCAATTGATCCAAATATTGCTCCTTCATTCTTCTCTTTTCCACAGTTCCGGTAATTTCCAAAAGCCTGTCCGCTAAAGTGGATTTTCCGTGATCAACGTGAGCAATAATGCAAAAATTGCGGATATTTTTCATAGAGTTAAATTGTACTTATATTAACAAAAAAACACTATATATAGTAGTGTTTTCTTGATTATTTTAATTTATTTAATAAGGACAATAAGCGTCTTCCGCGCTGCTTCTTATGTAATGTTTGCAAACATCATAAATCGTTCCGCCAGGATCGTTTGCGGCACAGCTGGCAGCAGGACCGGTAAAGGCCGTATTGTATACAGCAACCTCGTCTATTATTCCGGGGAACCACTGATTATTAATTGAGCTTCCGCCTATTATAAAATTCCTGCTATTTGGAACTATTGTTCCTGATCCGGCTCCGATAGGCGCATCAGTGTCTTTAACTCCATTAATATACAAATTTGATGCATCGCCATTTTTATAAGTTCCCACAACATGAACCCAGGAACCTATGGGTAATGCGGCGTTTCTCATCGCATAACCAGCTCCTGCTGTCGTATAAGCAAGCATATAAACATTGCATGAACCATCAATAAAAAGGGTGTAACCTTTTCCATCAAGACTTTGCTTTCCTGCGATCGGCGGATTATTGCCTGTGCCCGGACAGCTATTCATTTTCACCCATGCCTCTATAGTTACTTCGCTTGTCATTTCAAAAGGATTGCCGGTATCAACATAGGCGGTAGTTCCGTTAAAAGTATAAGCCTGTCCAACTTGTCCATCCTGATTTATCGTCGCATTATTATTAGTTCCATCATGCAAGCCCATTGCATCATCAACTGGCCCAGCTACCGCTTCATCTAATTTCCAATAGCCTTGCATACTCGCTGTGTCTCCAGATCCACACGCAGTTAATGCCGCTCCGCATGTTCCGCCGGAACAATTAACTGTTTCGCAATCCGCATTCACCGAACAAGCTAGCCCTTCGGCGCATGGATCGCAGATGTCTCCTCCGCAATCAACATCTGTTTCATCCTGATTTTTTGTACTGTCAGAACAAGTTGGATCTGGTGGCTCAGTCCAAGCTCCATTGAGGACTAAGTCTCCGCCTCCTCCAATCTCGAATCTGGTGGTGGTTGCGCCTCCGTCGTTGGTGGCGTTGTCTGCGAGGAATTTAGCTGACTCTATGCCTGCAGATAGGGC
>JAQUPE010000003.1 GCA_028716745.1 Minisyncoccota bacterium | reverse complement strand
TTGAGACAGTTCCCCGATCATTACGCTTTTCATGCGCTTCAGAACTTACCTGAAAAGGAATTGCGCTACCTTTGGACCGTTATAGTTACGGCCGACATTGACGAGGGCTTCGGGCAGTGAGCAATACGACTTGCGTCGCATCACCCCCACCGTTAACCTTCTCGCATCGGTCAAGCGTCACCCCCTATACATCCTCTTGCGAGTTGGCAGGGAGTTGTGTTTTTGATAAACAGTTGCCAGGGATACTTTAGCTGCGGCCCAACTTGCGTCGGGCAGGCCTTATTGCGAACTTACGGCCGCTTTTTTGCCGAGTTCCTTAACGATGACTCACTCGTTCCCCTTGGGCTACTCGCCCTATCCACCTGTGTCGGTTTACGGTACGATGCCATGCATACTAACCTTAGAAGTTTTTCTTGGAGAGCTCTTCAAATACATTAGTTAGGTAAAACCTAACCTTACGCACATCACGAAATTTGTCATTGAAAACACTTTGACGGATTTTCCTGTCAAAGATTTCTTAGAATAGCGACGCCAAACCATTAAGGCGCGTATTTTTGTTTCTCCCGTCACTCCATCGAATATGCAAGGCGGGCCGGAATATTAACCGGCTACCCATTAGCTGCGGCTTTCGCCATTGCCTTAGGATCGCCTAACCCGTGGATGATTGCCATTGCCACGGAAACCTTGGATTTTTGGGGTTCTGATTTCTCATCAGAATTGTGGTTACTTATGCCAACATTTGCACTTCTCAACGCTCCATCGTTCCTCACGGATACGACTTCACGGCAGATGAGAACGCTCTCCTACCGCTCATTTTTTTCCGAAGAAAAAAACGAACCCGTGTCTTCGGTATCTTGCTTAGCCCCGGTACATTTTTGGCGCAACTAACCATTGAATAGTGAGTTGTTACACACTCTTTAAAGGATGGCTACCTCTAAGCCAACCTACTATCTGTCTATGGCTAATTACTACCTTTTACACTTAGCAAAAATTTAGGGACCTTAGACGACGATCATGGGCTTTTTCCCTTGCGACCACGGAGCTTAGCCCCCGCAGTCTGACTGCCAACTAATTGGTTTTCGGTATTCGGAGTTTGATTGGTTTGCCGAACTTTCGCTCGATGCAAACCATCCAGTGCTCTACCCCCAAAAACATAAAGTTGACGCTAGTCCTAAAACTATTTCGGAGAGAACCAGCTATTTCCGAGCTCGATTAGCTTTTCACTACTTACCCCAATTCATCCAAGAGTTTTGCACAACTCACTAGTTCGGACCTCCTCTGCCGTTTAAAGCAGATTCATCCTGATCAGGGCAAGCTCGCCCGGTTTCGGGTCTTACGCAAGCGACAAACGCGCTATTAACACTCGGTTTCCCTACGGCTCCTCCGCTTCCGCGGATTAACCACGCCGATTGCGTAAACTCGTTGGCTCATTCTTCAATAGGCACACGGTTGTCCTTGCGGACTTCCGTTCCTTGTAGACATATGGTTTCAGTTACTATTTCACCGCCCTCGCCGGGCTACTTTTCACCTTTCCCTCACGGTACTAGTTCACTATCGGTCATCAAATGTATTTAGCCTCACGAGATTAGTACTCGTTGCTTCATTCAAGGTTAATTTGCCTCGAATTACTCAAGATAGATACTCATTAAAGTATCTCTGGTTTTTCACCAGTAAAAACAAGAAAGATTATCAGTTTTCGTTTACGAGGCTGTCACTCTCTTTGGCGCTGCTTTCCAGCAGCTTCAACTAACTAATAATTTTGTAACTTTCCTTTAACAAAGAAATTGTTCCGCCACTATTGACGAACCAATTTCAAAGTTAAAAGTTTCTATCTTACAACCCTCAAAACGGAATGCAAAGAAAAATTCGAACTGGTCATTGAATTAAATCCAACTCCCGACATCCGACATTCAATACAACAGTATTAAGTTTGGGCTCGTTCTTACGAACATTCCTTTTCGCTCGCCGCTACTTGGGAAATCACAATTGTTTTATATTCTTCTGCTTACTGAGATGTTTCACTTCAGCAGATACGCGATTGCTTTTTACAGCATACAATCAAGGTTTGCTTGATTAGGTTACCCCATTCGGAAATCTCCGGATCACAGGTTGCTAAACACCTCCCCGAAGCTTATCGCAGCTACGCCACGTCCTTCATCGCCATTTGATGCCAAGGCATCCACCATACGCCCTTAATTTTAACGTTGCAATAAATTGCAGCGTCTGACCTCTTAAGTCAGTATTTATTTTGTAGCCTCATGCGACTTGCCGTGCATGAGACCGATTTATCCACATATAAATCTTATGTTTACAACGCATTAAGAAATTGCATAAATAATGCGCTGTTTTTATTTAGCTAATCCAGCTTCCGCCGGACTCGCATTTTCAAACATCAGTCACTCCGCCATTTCTGTCAGCCACTCACAGATTTTTTAAATCATTTTAAAAAATTTAGAAGGGCCGAGAGAT
This sequence comes from Minisyncoccota bacterium, assembly GCA_028716745.1. Lineage (GTDB taxonomy): Bacteria > Patescibacteriota > Minisyncoccia > UBA6257 > 02-FULL-45-10c > STD1-84. The sequence continues at coordinate 70,043 of JAQUPE010000003.1, read as the reverse complement.
TAAAAAACCGCGTCTTGCGCGGCCTGCACCAAAGTCAATCAAAATTACGAACCTGTCCCCGGGGCCGCGTTTTCTATATGTAAATTGGTATTCATTTATTGTAGTTACTATTATATACATTCCCCAAAAGCTGTCAACTCTAAAACCCCATAAAATGTTAATAACAAAACACCTATAATTCCTCCCTTATTTTAAGGATAAAACTCCCCCTAAAAACTAAAAAACCTTCGCCCTCACAGCGAAAGTTTTTTAGTTAAAAACGAAACCGAACCCGCACACATAATAAATTATGTATGGGATAAATCTTATTTTACTCTCAATTCGTCGCTGACTTCTCTGACAATTTGAGAAGCTTCTTCTTTGCCGCCCAAACCGAAAGCCAAGCCTCCGGCGATGGCGATCATCGCGATGATTCCGGTAACCAATGTGTTAACGATATAAGCCGCAATTCCCAATTGGGACAAAGCTGCTAAAATACCGAAAACAATGATTGCCCAGCGCGCAGCCGATCCGAGAAACTTTGCCGTGTGCAATTTGGCTCCAACCAAAGAGGCGCGAACCAATCTGCCGACAATGTCTCCAATCAGCATAGCAATCACCATTATGAAAATGGCGACAACTACGCGCGTGAGATAAAACAAAACTTCTTTCAAGAAAGCTGCCAATAAATCTGTTAAGGCATAAACGCCAAGAACGTCCAAGGAAGCCAACAAGAATGCAACGATCAAAAACCAATAAACAATCCATCCGAGAAAACGGCCGGAATTCAAATTGGCATTTATCATGCCCAATCCTTTTTCTATGCCGACCCTCTTCAATAAATTGTCTAGTTTAAGAGCGCCGATAACTTTTTCTACCAACGATCTCAAGCCCGCCGCAACTATTAAGCCGATTACGAAAATCAGCAAAGCTCCGACCAAAGACGGCAACCAGCCGATGACTTGAATCCAAAGGTTTTCCAAAGAACTCTTCAATACGTCTGCCCAAGTTTGTACTAACATTTTAGAATTTATTCATTTAATTAATGAATGGTCGACCTTTGATGCTTTAATAAAAAATAAAGCTTATTTCTATTATACCAAAAATAGCCCCTGCACACCCTCAAATGTTGTGGATAATAAAATTAGCCTTTCTTGGCCTTGGCCCTTCTCCCATAAACCCTGTCGCTTATAAAAAGCTTGCTCAATATTCCCAATACTATTATGAGCGTCACAAAAGAAACGTGCCTCAAAGCCTCTATGCTGACAATCAGCTGGGATATCTCTTCATGAAATCCCTTCCCCAAAAAAACAAACAGCGGCACATAAATAAAAAGAGCCATTAAATCAAATGATTGGAATTTCTTCCAAGGCGTTTTCATTGATCCGGCTAGAAACGGACCAAGAAGCCGCAGACCGCTGATAAACCTGAATACAAAAATCGCTTTCCCCATATGACGTTCCATAAAGTTTTTATACTTCTCAAACTTGTCCTGCATTATGTGCTCCTCGAATTCCAAAACGTATTTGCTTCCTTTTCTGCTGAGCCAGAACAAAATATTATCGCCGACTGAAAGAGCCACTATTCCCACCAGCATTATCAAATAAATATTTTCTGTTCCGACAGCAGCCAAATAGCCGATAGTCAAAACTATCAGTTCTTCCGGCACCGGAAACAAGTTTATAAAAATAAGTAAGAAAAAAATGCCAAGGTAAGAAGCATGTCCCAAATAATTGAATATTAAATCCGAAGGAAGCATAAATTATTGAATTAATTTTAAGTATATTAGACTGGCCATTTATGTCTAATTAACATTCGTACTAAACGCCTCTCTGGGAATTTCGTATTTATCAATAATATTTTTATTTTCCGCATTTCTTTTAACAAAAATTATTACCTGTTCGTCGGCAAACACCGGCGCCCAGCTGCGGTCATTCACGCGCAAGTTCAAAAAATTCTGGCCCCAAGGAGTAAGATCTCTATACGAAAAGAAAATAGAATTAAAATTATATTCTTTGTCTTTTTTCAGCCAAATATCATTATTGTTCTGCATAGGAATCAAAGTTTCCTGAAAAAAATCAGAGCTGTAGGCCTCCGGACGATTGTCCACAAAAACCCTTTCTTTGGGGAAAAGATGGTATATCAAATATCCTCCAATATCATAATTATTAAAAATAGGCCCCTTAATTTCCTCTTTCTTAAAAAACTCCGCCGCCCGGCTATTCCCGCTTTCCAGCCCAAGCCCAAATTCATTCCAATAAGAAAAAGACCTCTGCCATTGCCCGGAAACAGCCGCAATAAAAATTACCGCTATCGCCGCCAAAGACGATATTTTTAAAGGAAAATTATAGTCTTGAATTTGCTTGCCGAAAATATAGCTTATATTCGCCGCCAAAACCGGCAAAACAAAAAGTCCGAACAAAGCGATATTGCGAATCGCAAACCAGGCCATGCCTCCAAAAATAATCATCAATAAAAAATTAACTATCAAAAAACTGCTTCTTTTTTTAATAAATGCCCAAATAAAACTGGCAACCGCCAATACAGAAACAATAATAAATAAAAGATATCCTCCAAATTGACCCGTGTAATTTATCATAAATGGCACGGACTGGTTCTCAACTAATTTATATCCGTAATCCTGAAAAATCGTCAGCGGAGCCAGTGCTCCATAAATTCCAAAAGGGTTTATCAAGCACGCAATGCCGGACAAAACTAATATCAGTGAAAATCGTTTGAATAATTCTTTTTTTAATTCCTTATTTATCAAGCTTTCCAGCCAGAAAATTCCTATCAATAAAATCCCCATAAAAAAGTAAATATGAAAATTAACCCAAAAAATCTGCAAAGCCGGTAAAGTAAAAAGCCAGCGCGATGAAATTATTTTATCCCTAACCCCCCATAATATATAAAGAAAAATCCCTGCCAGCAGATAGCTCAATGCCTCTGGCCTAATTTCCGTTCTTGATGCCAGCAAGGGAATAATCAATAAAGAAATCAGCCCCGCAACCCCTATCCCCGCCTTTTTGCGGGCTATTAAGAAAAATAATAAAAATGTAATAAAACTAATGAACGTAAAAAATGCCGAAAGCCCCGCAAAGCCGGAAATTTTATAAGTAATGAAAAACAACGCTCCGCTCAGCCAGTGATGATTTGTCGTCGAAAATTCAGGCTGAGAAAAAGAATAAAAATTCGTTTTAAGAACGGGGAATTCGCCGCCCATAATCATCTCTCCATTTTTTAAATGCCGTCCCAGATCCGCCGTTACCAGATTTATCTTATGAGTAAGAAAAAGGCCGTAAAAAATCAGAAGGCAAATTGGAATTAAAAGGAATACTTTTTTGGCAGCAGTCATCAATATAAGTTTAGTACCTTTCCTTATTTTATAGAAATTAAAAACCGCCCTTGATAAAAAAGGGGCGATTTTATTTCTGCTCCAGCTTAAACTTCATCGCCAAAAACGTTCCCGTAGCAATTCCTAAAGAATAAATAATTATCGCGACAAAGCTCCTTTCATCGTCCAAACGATTAAGGATGTTATAAAGCGCAAGCATATTAATAACCGTAAACAAAAAAGACGTTATAACGGCCGGATTAATCTTATTAAGGGATATGTACCTATAATTGAGGGTGACTAAAAAGTCCGCTAATACCCCCACGAGATAATAAACAACGTATATCATAGGCTGGGAGTATAAGCCTGCCCCCAGACCCTTGGCAACCCCCCTCCTCCTCCAAAAAAATTTGGTGGAACTAGAGAGATTCCCTGCCCGCCTTTGGAGGGGAACTCCCGCCCGCCAAAAACGAATAAGCCTCGGCAATTTTTAAATTAAAGTTTTTGTGCGTGTGGACCTAGGGAGAATCGAACTCCCGCCTCAGCAATGCGAATGCCGCGTAATACCACTTTACTATAGGCCCGAAAAACAATTTAAAAAAACAAAATTTATTTCCTCTCTTTTAATTCTTTTATCTCGGCTTCTATTTTTTCAAGCTTGGTCTTTATTTCATTCATCGATTTATCTAGTCCGCTATGTTCTTTTTCTATTGCCTCTATTTCTTCTATTTCTTTTTCTGTTTTTTCAAATAATTTCTTTTCCTGTTTCAATCCGGAAAGATAAATTCTGTCTCCTATAAAAAAAGATACGAATAATCCTGTCGCCAAAAGAATAATCATGCTTATAACTATGGAGACCGGACCTGTCATAAACGGATATAAATCGGCCGTATGCCAAATCCCTCGCCAAAAAAGCACAATGCCCACGCCGCCGATAATTGCATAAAGTATCGGGTAACGGCTCAAGCTGGCCCGAATTTTATCCTCAAGCTTATCAAAAAATTTATTTATTTTTCTAATCATATAATTTATTTAATTATGCTGTGCCGCGGGAGTGAATCGAACACTCGACGCCAGCCTCTTCAGGGCTGCGCTCTACCACTGAGCTACCGCGGCAAATATTTTTAATTCTAACAAAAATCACCACTTTAGCAATTTCTGTTTCCTGCCGTCTCTTTCTGCCAATAATCAGAAAGTCCGCATATGTGTCCCCATGAGGAATCGAACCTCAATGTCCAGCTTAGAAGGCTAGCGTTCTATCCATTGAACTATGGGGACAAGATTATTTATTAAACTTTCTATCCAGGCGATTATAGGGGCTTGTTAATCGAGTAACAGTTCTATAATATTATTTTATTGCGATAATTTCAATTCGGGGTGTCGTATACCGGCTAGTACGCCTGCTTTGGGAGCAGGTAGACTGGGTTCAATTCCCAGCACCCCGACAAAATATAGTTATCCCCAATTTTCTTTTTGACCCTAAAATTGGTTGTTTTATTATTATCTTATAGTACCTTCACATATCCAGTTATCCAAAGCCCTGTTTTCACGGCAAAATTTTTATTTCAAACCTCAACAGTTCTTCTTGTAAACCAAAAATGTGACTTCTTGGTCCAAAGAACAATATTCGCAATATAAATTGCTTTCAGGTTTAAATCTGCCATCAAAAAAGGGCTTTTTTTATTTCCTAAAAATTTAACTGATAAAAATATTTTTACGGCTTTTCCGTCAGCTTATCAAATTCCGCAAGCTTCTCTCCAAAAGTTTTATTTAATCTGTTTACTTCCGCTACCTCTTTATTCATATTATTAACCAAATCCTGTACATCCGAAGAATCATATCTGATATCTCCGGAAAATTTAAACTTTAAAGTTTCCAGCAGCCCGCCAAAAAAAGCATTGTAATTAACTAAATGATTGATAAGAGAAATTTCTTCGCTTATTGCAGAGATGGCTAAGTTACGGGCCTTCTCCGGCCTGATGATTGAAACCTCTCTTGTCATATTATCCAATTCTTTTGTTAATGAAATTGATTTTTCTCTAATTTCTTTAATATCGTCTTGCTCTTCATGAACCAGCTCCAGCGCTCTGGAAAAATTATATTTCCTGTCAGCCTCAGAAATACGGCTTAACACCTCAAGAGATTTCTCTGTTAAATAATTAATTTGAAATGCCATAAAGGAAGCTTCTTTTCTGGCATCAATAAAAGCTTCGGAAACAAAAGAGTCTTCTGAAAAACTATTGACTATAAAATAGGCGCTGGTTCCCAAAATCGCCAGAGCGGCAAATGCCATAGCAGCAACCCCAAATTTATTTACCCGCACTTGACCAATTTTCATTTAAATTTATTATAGATATGAGAGCTTTTTAAATCAAATATTGAAGCGGACCAGTCCCGCAAGAGCTCTAATGATTATGGCGGGCTTGCCCCGCAAAGGCTTTAACGATGATGGCGGGCTTGCCCGCCGAAGCCTCAGCGAAGGCGGGTATCGTATAACGGCTATTATGTTAGGTTTCCAACCTGAAGACACGGGTTCGACTCCCGTTACCCGCTCCAAAATAAAAACAACCCATATGGGTTGTTTTTATTTCTAATGCTTTTTACTGAGAAGTGGTTGTGGCTTTTTCTTTATTGCCAAATGCAGACATCAGCGTTGCTCTGGCTTTTTCAATTGCTGCTTTAAAATCTTCAGCGGCTTTTGTAAAAGCGGCTTTTTTAATTACGGATAAATCCTTTGCAGAAATTCCAACTTTTTCAATCGCCTTTCTATCGCTTTCTAATTTATTTCTAACATCTTTCAATGATGCTTTCATTTCTTTCTTAACAGTTTTTGAATCAGCCCCCGAAGCGCAATCTGCCTTTGCCTTATCAATAACAGTTTTTACCGAAGTCGCAAAATTTGATATCGCAGCCACTATCGCTGTTTTTCTTTCAGCAACGAGCTGATCAACTCCCGTACGATAAGCGCTAACTGCCGCATCAACGGAAGTTTTGCGCGCCGCAACAGCCGCTTCCGCTGCTATCTTAAAAGCTGCCGCTGCTGCCTTTTCAGAATCAGTCTTCGCTCTCTTTTCTATTTTAGTAAAAGCACTGGTCCTATTTTCATCCCACCACGCACGGCGGATATTTCTCATATTATCAACTCCCTCGCGAACTTCTTTAAATTTAGCCAAACGATCCTGTTGTTTCTTTTCCTGAACCGCAGCTCGTTCCGCTAATTTCTGATTTGTCTTCTCTTCTGACGCCGTTAATTTTGCACAAAAACTGGCCTTAACAGAATCTCCCGAAGTCGTTGTGGCCGAGGGATCGGCAAATGCCAATGTCGGCAAAACAACGTTTGCGGAAAACACCGCGCCAATCGTTAAAACTAATAGTCTTTTATAATTCATAATTTTATATTTAATTTTTATTTTCGACTCTTTAATTAATATGAGGGGTTAGCCTCTTTCTTATTATACCTCTTTGAAACAGCCCTGGCTAAAACGAACAACAGGCTGGATAATCTGTTCAAATAGGCCAAAATAACCGCGTCTGCCTTCTTTAGCCCCAGAATACTCCTTTCGGTTCTTCTGGCAACAGCGCGCGCGTAATCCAGCCAAGCCGATAATTCATTTTCGCCAGAAACAATAAACCCTTTCTGCGTTCCCAATTTTCCGGCATACAAATCAATGACTTTTTCCATTTTTTTAACTATGTCCTTATTTAAAACAGGAACCGCAAATTTCTCTTTAAAAACCATACGCGCCACATTCGCCTGGATCAAAAATAAATTTTCCTGGATTGCTTTTAATATATTTTTTATATCAGCCGGAGCTTTTTGGCTTCTTATCAAGCCGATTAAACTATTCAATTCGTCGAGCTCCCCCATCGCCTCCATTCCCGCGGAAGTTTTCGCCATTGTCTGATGGCATACAAAACTTTTTCCTTTATCTCCCTTGCCGGTATAATAAATATTCATAAATAAATTATATAATTTCTACAATTTTATTTTTTGCGGTCAGTCCTGAAACAATCCGCACGTGAGATATTCCAACATTAAAATGTTCCGCTATAGCTTCAAGAACAGCGTAATTCGCCTTGCCTTGTTTGGCCGGCTCTTTTACCGAAACTTTATATTCCGTATCCGATATTTTCTCCACCTTCCGCTCCTTGGCATTTGGCTTTGCCTTAACAGTAATTCTCATTCCTTTATTATAAAACAAAAAATGCGGCTATGAACCGCACCCTAAATTTCCAAAACAAAAACTTACTTTTTGCCGATATCTTGGCTGGACAAGTAATCGTAAATATTCAGCACCGCCTTGCAGGCGTCGCCTACCGCAATATTATTCTGTTTATATAATCCCGAAGAAACATCTCCAGCCGCCCAAATACCCTCCTGCGAAGTTTTCTGGGTCAGGCAATCAACCGTTATTTCTTTATATTGATTCTTCTGAACTAAATCTCCCAAAAAATCCGCGCTGGGCGTAGAACCGATTTCCACAAAAACTCCGTCAAGCTTCAGCTCCTTTATCTCGTTTGTCTTCCTATCCTGATATTTCAAACCGCTCACTAAATTATCCCCTAAAATTTCCTGAACCGCTGCCGACATTATTACTTCCACTTTCGGATCTTTTTTAATATTTTCAAATGTTACGGCATCGCCCTTAATAACATCCAAAAATTCCATCAAATAAATCTTTTTGGAGTATTGCAATAAATCCCTGACCGACTCCAAACCGGCATTTCCTCCGCCGATTACAGCAACAATTTTGTCTTTAAAAAGCGGGGCATCGCAAATTGAACAATAAGCTACCCCCTTGCCATTAAGCGGACCCTCTCCCTTCACTCCTAATTTTCTTCTTCCGCTTCCCGAACAAACTAAAATTGTTTTTGTCTCAATTGTTTTTCCTCTTTGAGTTGAAACAGCAAAACCCTCTCCGGCTTTTTCAACTTTAACAACCAAGTCTCCATCAATAATCTCCAGTCCTTTCTGCGCGCGAAGCTGATCTTCTAAATCTCGCGCTAAATCAAAGCCTGCGATTGATTTAATGCCTATCCAATTCTGAATATCCTCGGAAACTATTGATTGCCCGCCAAAATTATCGGTAATTAAAACCGCTTTCATTTTCTTTCTAGCGGCATAAACGCCTGCCGTCACTCCCGCAGGTCCGCCTCCTATGATCACCAAGTCCACCATAAATTTATTAAAGCCCCAGCGCCTGCTGGATATCGCCTCTATTAAAGCCTACAAAAACCTCTCCATCAATCTCAATCACCGGCACTCCTAACTGGTGGGATTTCTTTTCCATTTCCTCTCTAGCTGCGCTGTCCTCCGCCACATTATGCTCCTCATACTCAATATTATTTCTTTTAAGAAAATCCTTTGCCATTTTGCAATAAATACAGGCTGGCGTTGAATAAATTTTAACTTTTTTATTTGACATTATTTTATTATTTTAATTCTCTTCTAAAATTTCTCTTAAAGACAAAATTATCAGCAATGTTCCGATAATCACGTTATTCCACAAAGCCGAATTGGCAAAAGAAAATCCCAAAATCCACGGCGAAGCCAATATCCACAATCCCAAAATCAATTGTCCCTGATTAATCCACTTCATATTTATACAAAATATTATATCAAACTAAAACCGTTCCGATTTTGTCGGAACGGAAAAATTAAATATTATTTTTTTAACAAACCATCGATAATCTCTTTAACCGCGGCAAAAGGCTGAGCTCCTTCTTCCATTTTCTGTCCGTTAATGACAAGCGCCGGAGTTCCCTGAATGTTAAGCGCCTTCCCCGAAGCCGTATCTTTATCCAGCTTTGAATCATACTTTTTGCTGGTAAGGCAAGAATTAATTTTATTCATATCCAGTCCCATTCCCGCCATTAATTCTTTCAACTTGTCGTTCTGTCCATTTTCCATCAAAGGCTGATTGGCAAAAAATTTATCATGCACTTCCCAGAATTTTCCCTGATCGTTCGCGCAAAGCATCATCTTCATCGCCTCCACCCCCTTTCCATGTCCCGGAAAATATCTGAACGCCAACCTGACTTTTCCCGTTTTTACATATTCTTCCATTATTCCAGGAACAGCGGCAGTCCATGTCGGCATCCGCTGTTTTAAATAATCCATAACTTCCTTGTTCTGGCCTGCAGCTGCGCCGCAAAAAGGGCAAGAAGGATCTGAATAAATTATCACTGTAACTGGAGCTTTTGCGTCTCCTATTACCGGATCGTCTTTTTCTAATTTTGCGGCATCTCCCGCAACAACCTGCTGGATATTGGCTGTTCCTCCAGTTCCAGAGGTTTTTAATCCTGTGCTATAAATAACCGAACCGGCCACTAAAATTCCCGCAATTAAAATGCTGGCGGGTAACAAAAAGTCTTTTTTGGGGGTATTAATATTATTGGTATCCATAAATTTACTTACGATTAATTTGTTCTATAATGATATGAAACGTCAAAATAAAAATCAAGCCCATGAATCCATTTTCTAAAATAAAACAGATTTCCCTCCTAACAGGCGATGTATTCGTGTTATACGCCTCTCTTTTAATTACTCTTTTATTAAGATACGGCAAGTTCTTCTATTTTCAGCTCATAACCTTCCACTTAGAACCGTTCACTATTATGTTCGTAGTCTGGGTAATCGTTTTTTATATAGCTGGGCTTTATGACCTTAAATCTTTAAAAAACAACCTGGAATTTCAAAAATCTTTTCTTTACGCAATAATCTTTAATTTAATTATTTCTTTCTTATTCTTCTATACCGTTCCTTATTTTGAAATTACTCCAAAAACAAACCTGATTTTGTTTTCCATTATATTCGCAGTTATCAACTTTTTATGGCGCCGCGGATTCAACGCCATCTTGGGAGAAACCGGAACAACTACAAAAATAATGATTGTCGGCTCCAACGACACTGCGGGAGAAATAATCAATCATATAAATAATAATCCTCAGCTAGGCTATCAGGTAAAATTTTGGATGAAAGAAGGACTAAGCGATAAAGAATTCGAACATCTTTCCCAAATAATACTTTCCAATGATATAAGCACCATTGTAATTCCGGCTCACCTTAAAAAAGATTATGAATCGGCGAAATTAATTTATAAAACTCTGGTTTTGGGAATTGAAGTAGTTGATCTTTCCACTTTTTACGAATCTGTTTTTAAAAAGGTTCCGCTCGCCGAATTGGAAGAGGTTTGGTTTTTGGAAAATCTTTCCCAAAGGCATAAAATATACGATTTAATAAAAGAACCGATTGAAAGAATTTCTGCATTAATTCTGTTTGCTATTCTATCGCCTCTTTTTCTTCTGATTACTATTTTAATAAAAACAACCTCCAAGGGGCCTGCTGTTTTCAAGCAAACAAGAGTCGGCCAAAAAGAAGAAAATTTTACGATTTATAAATTTAGAACCATGTATGAGGACGCCGAAAAAGACGGACCGCAATGGGCAAATTATTTCAGCGATAAAAGAGCCACGCCGATAGGAAAAATACTCAGGAAAACCCATCTGGATGAACTGCTCCAGCTTGTAAACGTTATTAAGGGAGATGCCTCATTTATAGGCCCAAGGCCGGAACGCCCTGAATTTGTCGCTGATTTGCGCAAACAAGTGCCCTATTACGAACTAAGGCTTTTGGTTAAGCCGGGAATCACGGGTTGGGCGCAGATAAACTTCCGCTATGGCGCCTCTGTTGAAGACACCTACGAAAAAGTCCAGCACGATATTTATTACATTAAAAACAAATCTGTTATTTTAGACGCAGAAATACTTTTAAAAACTTTGAAATTCTTGCTGACCAATCACTCCTAATTTTGCCTAAAGTTATTTTTTATCAGCCTCCAATAATTTCTTGATGCCGTCGGGAAAATTCATTTTTGGCTCCCATCCCAATAAATCTTTTGCCTTGGAAATGTCTGCAACGGTTTCTTTTACTTCTCCCTGGCGTTTTGGAGCTAAAACACATTTGCCGCTAGAAATTAATTGTTCCGGAGTTGCATTAGGAGACTCCAAAACCAATTTTGCTATATCCCAAATTGAATAGCTTACGCCCGAGCCGATATTTATAATTTCTCCATTTCCAACTTTTTGGGAATTCATTGCCGCCATATTCGCCTCCGCCACGTCATTGACCCAAGTGAATGCCCTTCTTTGATGTCCGTCCGGAACAATCGTCATCGGCTTACCTTGATTTTTAAGCCCCAAAAAAATCCCAACCACGAGCGCGTATGGCCCGTCAGCTAAAGTCGATTGCCTTGGTCCAAAAACATTAAAATATCTCAAACAAACAGTTTCCGGCCCTCCCGTTAATTTTCCTAAATCCACCATCAGCATTTCTCCAATACGTTTTGTCGAAGCATAAGGATTCAATGCCTGCGCCGGAACTTTAAAATTTTCTCTAAGCGGCAGCACATCGCTATCTCCATAAGCCGAGGAAGAAGCTGAATAAACTACTCTTTTTACTCCGTTCTTTTTAGCCGCTTCTAAAATATTGCGGGTGCCCAAAACATTAACCCTGAAATAAAGATCGGGATTTTCAAAAGACGGCTGGATGCGCGCCATCGCCGCCAAATGAAATATGCCGTCAATTCCTTTAAAAAATGGCTCTATTGATTTCTCATCGGTAATGTCCAGCTGTAAAAAATTAGCCCTTGGATTGATATTTTCTTTCCTGCCCGTGCTTAAATTATCAATAACCGTTACTTCGTGCCCGTTTTCTATTAAACGATCGACTAAGTTGGAACCTATAAATCCTGCCCCTCCGGTAACTATATATTTCATAATTTGTTATATATATTAATTGTATCTATCATATTATATAACAAGCAATTTTTAGCATGGTTACAAAAATAAAAGAATTTCTTTTCCACAATAAAAGCACCGCTCAAACAGTAGCAAAAAACACATTCTGGCTTTTTAGCGGAAAAATAGTAGGCCAATTAACCAGAGCCTCTTTGGTTATTTTTGCCGCCAGGATCCTCGGACCGGCCAGCTGGGGAGCATTTTCTTATGTCATGAGCTTGTCGGCATTTCTTCTTATTTTTACCGATATCGGCCTTACGGCCATCGTCACCCGGGAATCATCCAAAGATCCTCTGTTAAGCAAAAAATATTTTTCCACCGCCTTTCTTTTTAAAATAATTCTTTTGTCTTTAGGATCGATATTTTTAATTGTCGCCGCCCCATACATTTCAAAAATAAACGAAGCCGTAGCCCTTCTTCCTGTTATAGCCATAATGCTGGTTTTTGATAGCTTAAGAAATTTCGGATTTTCTATCAGCCGGTCCCAGCAACGGATGCAAATGGAGGCGCTCAATGAAATTCTTACCAATTTAGCTATTATTGGTTTAGGATTTTTCTTTTTAATTTATCGCCCCAGCAGCTACAATCTGGCATTTGCCTATCTTGTCGGAACAATGATCGGATTCTCTTTTACCTTTTTCACCCTTAAAAAATATTTTATGGAGGCGGCTCATCATTTCGATAATAAAATTATCAAATCAATTCTTTCCGCCTCAATTCCTTTCGCCCTATCAAGTTTCTTGGGGGCCATAATGATAAACACCGATTTAATAATGCTCGGCTGGCTACGTTCCCCGGAAGAAGTCGGCTTTTATTCCGCTGCCCAAAAACCAATCCAATTGCTTTATGTTGCGGCAAGCCTATTTGCAACCAGCCTATTCCCGGTCTTATCAAGAGCCGTTCTTGAAAAAACCAGATTCCGATTGATTTTAGAAAAGGGATTGGCCGCCTCGCTTCTGATATCTATCCCGATGCTAATGGGTGGAATAATCTTAGGAAACCAAATAATAGCCCTTCTGTTCGGAAATGATTATTCTCCGGCAATATCTGCTTTCAAAGTATTATGCCTGACCCTCATTATTGTTTTTCCTTCCGTTATTATCAATAATTCTCTTCTCGCCTACAACAAACAAAAAAATCTTATTACTTATTCACTGCTCGGAGCCACAGGCAATGTCATATTTAATTTTCTTTTTATTCCTATTTGGGGAATTGCCGGCGCTGCATTATCAACGGTTATTACTCAAATTACCGCCAATGCTTTTGTTTGGATTAAAATGAATTCCATAAATGAATTCCATATTATGGGCAGAATTAAAAAAATAATAATCGCTTCGGTCGTAACCGCTCCGCTGACCATGTTGTTCTGGAGCTTCGACATGAACGTTGTAATAAATATAATTTTAACGTCAATAATATACTTCTCATTGCTGAAAATTCAAGGTGAAGAACTCTTGGGTGTTCTGTTTAGAAAACAAATTTAGATCTTGCCCGATTTTATCTGTTCAATATATGTAGTTCCTGCCGCTTTAAACTCCGGGAATGCCGCTATCGCTTCCTCAATTTCTTTTATCGCATTTTCCTTTTGACCGGCTAAATTATAAATCCCCGCCAAGGTTTTCCTGTATCGCAAACTAGTAGGATCGCTTTCTTTAACTAATTTCCAAACGGCTATGCTCTTGTCATAACTTTTTATCTTTGCATATGCCGCGCCTATTATTTCATGAGGAACCGCAATCGTTCCGTAAGCATCCATCAATAATTTTTCCGCTTTTTCCACCTCGCCAGCCGAAATATATATAGCCGCCAAATTAATTCTGGCCATTTCAAAACGAGTATCAAGATTATAAGCTACTTCTAAAAATGGAATTGCGCTCTTATAATCGCCTCTATAAACAAAAACATCCGATAACTCAAAATATATCTGCTGCTTTTTTGGAGAAAGTTCAATTGCCTTATTAAATATTTCTTCTGCTTCTTTAAATTCTTTTCCGGCCATTAAAGCGTTCCCATAAAATAAATATGAACGGGGCTCAAGATAATCTTGTTCTACCATCTTCTTTCCTTCTTCAATCGCTTTTTTGACAACCTCAGCCTTAAAAGCCTCATCCGCTGCCGGCAAACTATTTACTCCAACGGCAAACTTTATTAATTGCTCTTTTATTTCCGGAGCATTTAAAACATCGTTTTTAAAAGCCTTATTAAAATAATCGAAAGAAATAGGCAAATCGCTGTATTGGCTCTGATACTTTAAGGTTTCAAGCAGGCTGCGATTTGATATATAGGTCTTGATATTAATAAAATAGACAGCCAAAACCAAAGAAATCGCCAGTAATCCGCCTACCAAAAAAACATTATTTGCGTCCAAAGAAGAATTCGATTTAGGCGCTTCAAATCTTTCGGAAGTAGAAACGCTGTATATGTAAGAAAGAATGGCGAAGAAACAAATATAAGTTGATATATTATCAAATATAAACAAATTCTGGAAAAAATAAGCGAAAAACAAGGAAGTTATAAGAAGTGTTTCTTCAAAAAATACTATTTTTTTAGAATAGTTCTTCCATAAATAATAAAGAGCTGTGGCAAAAATACTTAGATAACTAAGTAGTCCCAAAATTCCCGCGCTTATCAGCCAGTCAAAAACAACATTGTGGGCCCTGTCAAACCACGGTTCCTGCCACCAAAGCTCCGGCTGATAATACTTGGAAAAAACAACTCCGTAGTTTTCCGGCCCCCAGCCCAAAACAGGCCTCTCTTTAACTCCCTGCCAGCTCATCCCCCAAATTGTAAAACGCGCAGAAATAGTTCTCTCCGTAAATGATAAAGATGTAAGCCTGGCAAGAATTTCACTGCTCTTAACAAATTTAGAATCTTTTAATAGCAACAAAGAACCGATAATTGCCGCCAATAAAACCAATAAAATAACCGCTACCTTCTTATAGGTCCGTTCTTTGTCAGTAATGCTTTTCTTAAATATCAAATACAGAAGTCCGGCCAGAAAAGCTCCCATTATAATTCCGAGCGCTGGTCCGCGGCTTGCCGTAAAAAAGATAATTAATAAAGTAAAAAGGCCGGCAAACGCATAATAATATTTGGAAGATTTTTTCTTGGCATTAATCCATAGCAAAACGCAAAAACCGAAAACAAACATCAAATAAGCGGCCAAATAAGAAGGATTGCCGATTGTGCCGTCTACCCTGAAACCGCCCTGAAACGAACGTGGAACCAATACTTCCAGTTTTTGGAAAAAAGAATAAACGCCTTCAAACAACCCGCCGGCCACAAAAAAATTAAACAATATTGTCCAATCACTTTTCTGCAAAACGCTTCCCATAACAAGAAAATAAGCGAACAAATGCAAATAAGTGATCAGCCCCTCCATCCTCTCAAAATTTGACCACATGCTCTTCACTGGATTTACTCCAAAAATAGTGGCTAAAGCCGCCACAAAAACTAAAGTACCTATTGCTATAAGAAGAAAATTCTTTTGAGGACGATATTGCTTATAAAAAACCGCCAGAAAAATCCAAAGAGCAAAAACTATTTCCACTATTGTGCGGAAAATAAAAGCTTTTCCGGTAATATAAGGAAATATCAGGCTGTTTGAAACATGAAGCGGTATAAAAGGAATAATAAATAATCCTATTTTAATCATCCAAGAAATCGCTTTTTCTAGCTTTAAAGATTGAATCATTGTTTTAAATCTAATTAACCTACTGATTATGATTGTTTAGCCAGAATTCTTCAAGCTTCTTCTCAAGGCCCTGTCCCTTCAAAAGATCATAATTTACCTTGTCTACTATTTCCAAAAGATCCGCTTTAACTTTTTTATTTTTGCATAATTTAATAAGCATCCTTAAGTCTTTCGGCAAGCATTTCCCGCCAAAACCGCGATACCCCTTATGAACCACTTCTAAATGGCTTGTGCCTATCCATTTATCGGCTGCCATAATTTTTTTAACTTCATCGTATTCAATTCCAAGAGGTCCGCACAAATCATAAATAAGATTCATAAAAATAATTTTTATTGAAGGGAAAACATTGCGGATAAACTTGAACATCTCGGTTACTTTTGCGGACGAAATAAATGACTGCTCCCCCTTGGGCAGAATATCCATTATTCCTTCCGCTAATTTTTTGCTTTTTTCCGTATATCCGATTAACTGCAAATAAGGCTTGGAAAAATCGTCCCAGGCTGTAACTTCCGTAAGAAATTCCGGACTATGCAAAAAATAATGCTGACTAAATTCTTCTTGCAGCTTGTCTGTTGAACCGACTGGTACGGTTGATTTTATTACAAAAATTTTCGGTTCTTTAAAAAACCTTATTACTTCTTTAAATGCATCTAAATCAGTGCCCTCTTCATTATTATCCCTATAAGGAGTAGGAAGGCATAAAAATATAATCTCTGCCTTATTTAAATCCTCTAAAGATCCTAATTTTTGAAATTTATCGTAAACAAAAACCTGGTTTTCCTTGGGCTCAAACCATCTTTCTACTTGTTTTCCCACCATCCCAACGCCCGCAATTCCTATTTTTTTATTATTCATATTAATTATTTATTAATTAAAATACTATTATTCTTACTAATATACAACTATTTAACCGCCTTAAAAATAACAAAAAGAATGGACGTTGCTGCAAGCTGGAAAATCAGCCTGGCTATGACGGCTCCCATCACCCCGTATAAACCCACAAAAATTACTGTGAGGATAAGCTGGATTATGCGAATAGAAATATTGTAAATATAAAGCTGCTTCTGCATTGCCTTGGACTGCATAAAAGTATAAATAAGAGAAAAAGGAAGACATAAAAATACCAAAGAAAGCAGCTGCGTATAAAATATGGAATCATGGTATTTGGGAAGAAAAAAATCAAAAATCATCGGGGCTATTAAAATATAGACCGCAACTATCGGAATTATAAAAATAAACAATTTAAAAATTCTCTTAATTAAATACTTTTTTATTTCTTCGGCTGGCCGCTCGGAAAACTTAGGTAATGCCAAGTCCGGCAATATAGAAAAGGCTTTCTGAAACTTTGATATCGGCGCCATAGCCATCGTATAAATAGCCAAGGAAATAGGGCCGAGATAATAAAATATCAGAAGATTATCCAAATAATTCACTACGAATCCTAAAAACTGAAGAAGGCTTAAATTTTTCCCGTAAGAAATTGTATTCGGATCAACTTCGTTATTCGGAGAAAACTTTTTAACCGCAAGCCAATATAAAAATACTCTTGATAAAACATAGGGAATAAAAAAAGCCAATAAAATTATCAGCAGATTTTCTGTCAGAAAAAGTGTTGCAATCAAAGCAGCGGCCGATACCGATTTTATGATAATGGAATATAAAGTTTGTTCCCTAAAAAGCTTTCTCCCCCTGAAAAAAGCCAGAAAGACATTAAAGGAATCCGTGAAGGGAAGAAATACAGCCATTATTATGAAAGCATATCCAAGCAAATTATTGCCTTGATAAAAATAAAAACCCGCCAAAGAAAAACCGGCTATCGTTCCTATAAATCCCCATTCAATCCTGCTCTTAAGAGCTTTTGATAAATTTTCAAATCCTCTGGCAACCGATGTTAGAACGGCTATATTCATGTTCGGCAGCGTAGCAATCGTTAAAATACCGAAAATTGAAAGAATATAGCGATAAGTCCCGTAAGCTTCCTGTGAAATAAGGTTAGCGAAAGCCACAGTTAGAACCATGCTTGTTCCCGCAGAAAAAATCTGATCTAAGCCGAGCCAAAATCCCCCTCCAATAAGGTAATTCATATTGACTCCGAAAAAATTTCCAAAATATTGGCTTATTCTTTTCATTTTATTGTTTCTATTATTATATTTGCGATTCTTTCTCCGGCATGTCCGTCGGGATTAGAATACTCCTGATCTATAAGTTTTTTTCTTTTATCGGCGTCTAAATTCCTATCCGCCAGATATTTTTTTATTTTATCCGTTAATTCCTCCTTGGTCCAAACAATTGGAATCCCCTTGGTATCCGCAATTCTTTTAAATAAATCCAGTTCGTAAATAAATCCGTAAGCGTCTTTAGGATCATCATATTTTTTATAGCCGTCAAATCCTACCCAAATTGCCGGCGTCCCGGTAAAACATGCTTCTATGCCAAATGTAGACCCGATGCTAACAACAACATCGCTATAATAAAATAAATTAGCCAAATGATCCCGCGTAGGAGCCTCTTCTGCCCGTTCATAAATAATTTCTTTCAATAAATCTCCGTATATTTTAGCGTCATGATTGGGATCAAATCTCACAAATAATTGAGCGTCATTAAATTTTCTTTCTTTAATGGCATCTAAAATAATTCTCATTATATCGCCGTTGTGAGGATACATAACCGGAATCTTGGCTCCATAGGTTATCAGCTTTTTCTTCGGATCTGCGCCTATCTTTTTGAAAAATTCTTCACGGGGCATGGGCTTGAATCCCTTAAAATAATAATCGTAACGCGCCGGTCCGGGTACAACTAATTCCGATGAGGGAATTTTTTGAATCTCTATTGCCTCCTCTTTTTGCGGATCCCCGAACAACGTCCACTTGGAAACTCTCATTGGCTTGCTGAGATAGCGGTATTCAAAAACGTCTATATTATTATCGACGGCAAACGAAAAAATCCCATATTTCCCGCAATAGGATATGTACGGCGTTTCCGAACCCTCAGCTCCGGCGCTCGCCAAAACAACAGCCGCCGGACTATATTTTCTAAATAATTTTTTGTGATTTGAAGTAACTAAAAAATAAAAACCTATTTTGTCCCATAAATCCGCGCTGGTTTTAAGAAATCCCGGAATTAAAGCCAAAACGAAGCCCTTAAAAATGCTGGCTATTTTTTGAACTGGATTTTTTTTCTTAACAAAACGCCGGCTGGCATAATCATGAGTTTCTTTAAAAATTTTCATCTTTGGATGATTAATCGCCAAAATCTGGCTGCGCCAGCTATCCCATATGGCTCCAATTTTAGCTTTAGGAATAAATTTTTCAAAAACAACACTCTGACCGCCGAATTCTTTTATAAACCAATCCTCTTTATAGAAAGGAGATATTACAATTAAGCGATAACCTTTTTCTTTTAAAATTTTAAATATATCCGTGCGAAGGATAAAATTTACTCTCGTATTAGCAGTAATAACTAAAAATATTGTTTTCATATTAATTATTTTCAACCAAATCAATTATCAAATCAGCTATCCTCTCTCCCGCATGGCCATCCAGCCCAAAATATTCCTGGTCCATTAACTTTTGCCTTTTATCTTTATCCAAATCTCGATTTTTCAAATATTTTTCTATCTGCCCAACCAGCATCTCCGGCGATTCAACCAGCGGTATTCCTCCGCTGGACAAAAGCCTCTTAAATAAATCCAGCTCATACACATACCTGTAAGAATCTTTTATATTCGGATATTTTTTATAACCATCAAAGCCTACCCATAAAGCCGGGGTTCCAGCCATGCAAGCCTCTATGCAAAAAGTCGATCCCATACTTATAACAACATCGCTATAATACAAAAGATTTGCGATATGATCACGATGCGAAAAATCTTCAGCTCTTTCGAAAATAGCCTTCTTTGACAAATCCTTATATTGCGCCGGATTATGGCCGGGATCAAAACGAATGAATAGCTGAGCTGGCTTAGAAAAATGATTCTTGCTTATGGCTTCGTAAATTATATCTATAATATCCCCGTTATGCGGATAAATCATTGGCGTTTTTGCTCCAAAAGTAATCAGCTTTTTCTTCGGATCTGCGCCTATCTTTTTGAAAAATTCTTCACGGGGCATGGGCTTGAATCCCTTGAAGTAATGGTCATACCTGGCAGGACCCGTAACCGCCAGCTCGGATTCCGGAACCAACTGCATTTCCATAGCTTCTTTTTTCTGAATTTCGCTAAAAAGAGCCCATTTAGTAACTTTTCTAGGCCTGCTGAAATACCTGAACTGAAAGACATCTATATTATTATCAACGGCAAAGGACAAAACATTGAATTTTATGCAACTAACCAAAAACGGTATGTTTTCCCCCTCTGCTCCGGCACTTGCCATAACAACCACTGCCGGCTTATATTTTTTGAACAAATCTCTATGATCTTTTTTGGTCAAAAAATAAAAACCAACTTTTGCCCAAAAAACAACTGAGCCGCGCAATTTTCTGGGAATTATCGCTAAAATAAAACTATAAAAAATATTCTTTGACTCCCTCCAGAGACCGCTCAAAATTCCCTTTTTGCGGTAAAATTTCCTGGCGCAAGAATGAATTTCCTTGCAACGTTCGAGTCTCGGGTTATTAATCAATAAAACTTTATTTCTGAAATTTTCCCAAATTTTCGCCAATCGCCCCCTTCTGACAAGTTTTTCAAAAATCACATTTGGACCGCCGAATTCTTTTATAAACCAATCCTCTTTATAGAAAGGAGATATTACAATTAAGCGATAACCTTTTTCTTTTAAAATTTTAAATATATCCGTGCGAAGGATAAAATTGACGCGCGCCATAGTCGCAATAACAAAAAAAATAGTTTTTGCGCCGTCATTGGCGCTCATATCGGAATCAATGAAGGTTCTCAGCCATAATTCTAAATTGACCCATTGCCAAATATGAAAAGAATTTATCGGATTCGGCTGCCGGCAATAATTTTCGTATTCTTTTAAAACCGCTTCCTGATTGAAATATTTCCTTTTTCTAAAAGATTCCGATGATAATATTCCAAAAATCCACGGCTTTAATTCGTTCTGGAACCACTGTCTTTGCGGATTAGGCAAAGAACGCTTTGGCATGTGGCTAATTTCTTTTGGAAGAAATTTTGCAGCTGCATTTCTCATAAAATACCTTAAGTGCCCGCCGTGTATTTTTTGCTCCAATGGCAAAGAAAAAGAAAATTCCACTAAACGATGGTCTAAAAACGGAACGCGAAGTTCTCGGCTAAACGCCATAGACTCGCGGTCAACGCTTCTCAGCACTCTCGGCAGCTTAGTATGCATCAATTCTCTAAACTGTATGTTTAATAAATAAGAATCGAATGGTTCTTCAAATTTCGGCTTCGGAAAATCGTTTTTCACAAATTTATTATTTAAACAATCCGTGTTAATAAACTTGGAAGAATCAGCAGAAATTCCTCCGCCAGCATATGCCATCAATCCATTTTCAATGAATGAATCCAGTTCTTGACCCCATTTTAAGCCTCTAATTTCAGCTATAGCCTCGCATTCCCTCAGCATAGCTTCTGCGCCTCGCTCATTTAAAACATCCAAAAGAAAACTGCCCACATAATAGTCATAACCGGCCGCCATTTCATCGCCTCCATGCCCCTCCAAAGTCACTACTGTTTTTGTATCCCCTATGTTCCGATAAAGCTTATGCCAGCCCGAAGTAGGAAGACCGGGAAATGGCTGTTCTTCATGCCACATTATTTTAGAAGCCATGTTTTCAACATCCGCAGGATTAACTTCAACTATATTCGGCTTGTCCCATCCCAATCTTTTAGCCAATAAATTAACAAAAGGAGTTTCTAAATCATAATTTTTTCCCTGATAAACGAAATGAAACAATTGAAAATTGCTCTGACCGCCGGCTGCCTTATCAACTGCCGCCGTAAGAAGCGAGGAGTCTAATCCTCCGCTCACGCTTATTCCTACCGGCACGTCGCTGCGAAGCTGAAGCTTGGAAGAATCTTCCAATAAGCTTAAAAACTTTTCTACACATTCTTCATCTTTAATTCCTTTCAGATTTTGAATCTTTTCCGGCAAATACCAATAGCGCCAAATTTTAATTTTTCCGTCTTTGGCAAAAATTGCATGCCCCGGCATTAATTGCTTGATGCCCTCAAAAAAAGTTTCTTCGCTATGATCATAAAATCCTGTCGTCAAATATTGATGGATAATTTTATCGTTCGGCTTTGCCGGAACACCCGCTGCCAAAATCGCTTTTATCTCGGAGGCAAAATAAAATTTGTTTTTGTAAATAGAGTAATAAAATGGTTTGACGCCAAAACGGTCCCGAACCGCAAATAATTGTTTTTTCTTTTCATCCCAAATCGCAAAGGCAAAAATTCCGTTAAATTTTTCCACGCACTTTTCTCCCCACTTTTCATAAGCGCGAATAATTACTTCCGTATCCGTACCGCTTTTATATTTTTCTCCATCCAATTCTTTTTTAATTTCCAAATAATTATAAACTTCTCCGTTATGGGTAATCGTTACGTCGCCAACTGTCATCGGCTGACTGCCCGCATTGCTCAAATCCAAAATGCTAAGCCGACGATGTCCAAGCCCAATATTCCCAGATAAAAAAACGCCCTCTCCATTAGGGCCTCTATGAGCCATGCTTTCGGTCATTTTCCTGATTATTTCCCCATCAACCTTCTGGCTCTTAAAATCCATTATTCCGGCTATCCCGCACATATAGTAATAAAACCCCAAAAATAGGCTCTTTGTTTTATAAAAATTAAGGCAAAAAAGCCGCCTTTTGAGGGGCGGCACTTCGTGTCAAAAAAAGTTGCTTACGTATTCTTCCCGGAGCTTCTCGTGAATCTTTTCTCCTTCGGGAGTGGGCTTTTCGGCAGCTGCGATTTCCGGCCAGCGATCTTTCGGGAACTTCACGTACATCGCGAAAGTTTTTAACAAACCCTTAAGTTCGCTTCTGGAAATCTGAGGCATATTTAGGACCGGCTCGTTCGTATCAATCGAACAAACACTGTCGGCCCTGAGATATCCCTTTTCCACCGCGTACCTTCTCAGCTCTGTTCCGTGATGAGGCATGAGCACCGAACATCTTACAGAATCGGATTTTATCAGGCGGTTCAGTTCAACGGTGTCCATTATCAGATCCCTGGTTTCGTCGGGAAAACCGATGATGTTGTTCACCGTATACGGAATATCATATTCATTCAGGATCTTCAGCTTTTCCACCATGTCATCGTTTGAACAATGACGGTGAAGCCTTTCCCTCCTGAATTTTTCATTCCCGTGTTCCAGCCCGATATCTATCCTGTACAAGCCGAGATCTTTCAGTTTCTTTACCCGATCCCACGAAAGCGTCTCCGCGCGCGTCTGGCACCAGAAAGGAAATCTGAACTTTTTATACATCTCGCAAAAAGCGTCAAACTCCTTGTCGGTGCAGTTGATAAAGGTATCCGCCCAGAAGCCGAAAAAGTCGAACTTCTTCTGGTCGTAATAATACTGCAGCTCCCTTTCCACGGCCGCCAAAGATTTTTTTCTGTGAAATCTTTTTCCGGTCTGAGATTTATAAAACAAATCCCAGGCGTGAGAATTGCAGAAAGTGCAGACATAGGGACATCCGCGATCGGTCTCTACCGGAATCATCCGGAAAACTTTTCCGGTCATCACCTTGAGAAACCTGGCTTCTTCAAAAATACCCAGGTCTATCAGAGGATTTTCATCCATGTTGACCGGCGAAGAAATCGGGTTCTCCGAAATATTTCCGTTTTTGTTTTTAATCCACAAATTCGGAATATCGGAGCAATCTTTTCCCTGTCTCATCCTTCTGCACAGCTCGACGATAGCCGTCTCGCCTTCTCCCCGGCAAATCATATCCACCTCTTTGAACTTCAGGGCGATTTCCGGAGCGAAGGTTGTAAAAATCCCTCCGACGATTACCGGAATGTTCAGGTCGTCCACGCGCCTCAGAAAATCGATCGTCACAAAAAACAGACTCTCGACTGCCGAAACGCAAATGATGTCCGGCTTGAACTCTTCGGTTTTCTTTCTGAAGTCCTCGTAAGGATCCGTCATTTTCAGACGGACATCCGCCTTTCCCGGCCTCACGATAAGATTCGTCCTCTTGGCTTCGTCCAGATCCGCATACCGCGACGCCATATCGTAAAGCGTCGTGTCAAACATTTCGACCTTGAATCCCTCTCTTTTGAGAAGAGCGGAGAAAAGGCCGATTGCCGGCGAAATCATGCTTTCAGCCCTGATGTTCATGCTAAGCAGCAGAACTTTGAAATCAGACATTTGGAATTCCTCCTGTATTAGAATAAGTAGTTTTTTGTTGTTAAACTGCTGATTCGTTTAAAATAGATAATTTAGCCCTAAATGTCAACCCTTTTTCCTTTATTTTCCGCGCTTTTTTTAATCGCCGCCAAAACTTTTAAAGCCGCTAATCCATCTTCTCCGGTGCTCGCCGGTTTTATTTTTTTATCCAAGCAATCAACAACGTGCTGCGCCATCGCCTTAAAAAAACTTCTGTTTTGATTTCCCAATTTTTCCGGCTTTTCATGATCAAGCTCTTTAAATCCGACATAGCGGCGGCTCGGCCTAAGACCGACTATTTCAACCGTCTGCCCCAAGTCTCTAATTTTCACCGCTTTTTTAGTTCCATAAAATTCCGCTTCCCAAATGCAATACGCTCTTCTATCAAGCGACTGCCAAACTACATCTGTACCATTTTTAAATTTAAAAGACGCATCAACGCAATAATCTTTTTTATCATAAGTTTCCGCCTGCATATTTTTAACAGCGCTTACCGATTTAATATCTCCCAAACAAAATCTTAAATAATCGATTACATGACTTCCTGTATTGCACATCCCATTTACATAAAGGCATCTGGCTTTCTGAATTTTTCCAAAAGTTCCTTTTTTAATTTCGTCTCTGATTTCACTAAGAGCCGGGTCAAATCTTCTTTGATGATTTATCAAAAGCAATGACTTTGATTTTTTGCAATCCGCTATCATTTTTTTCGCCTGTTCAATTGTATCAGCCATCGGCTTTTCGCAAATAATCGCCGGGGCTTTATATTTTGTTAAAAGTTCAACCAATGCGCAATGTCCGCCACGGGGAACCGCTACCGAAACAATATCCGGATTTATTTCGCGCAAAAGTTTTTCCGCGTCGGAAAAAAACTTCACGCCTTTCGGAAGCATCTTTTTCGCTTTATTTAAATTCTCAATATTTGAATCGGCAACAGCCACGAGCTTGGTCCGCGGATTTTTTAAAAACGCGAAAGCGTGAGTGGCCGGTTTTATATCCCAGTCTTTTTCCTGCAAAACCCCGATTCTTCCGCAGCCAATTACGGCCGCCTTATAAATTTTCTTTTCCATAAGTCTTATTAAAATAAAACACCCCGGACGTGCCGGGGGTTTCTCATATGTTTTCTTGCTTTTGTTTTTACACAACGACTGTGCTTCCATCCGCCTCTCCGCTCATTTTCAAAGCCATGAGAACTCGCAGGACAGCGAGACCGTCCTCTCCCTTACTGCCGTTTTCAACAGTCCCGTCCAGACAGGCCACAACGTAGTCTGTCATTGAGGTCATCTTGGCGAAGTAGGGATTCTCGTGGTACTCGAGCTTGTCGGGATGCAGTTCGCAGAAACCGCCGTACTGCTTTGACTCCTGGACCGGAATATACTCTATTCCCCGGCCCATGTCGCGAACGCACACCGATCCTTTCGTTCCCAGAAATCTCACCTCGAAGTTGCTGTAGTCTTTGACGTTGAGCGATTGAATGGCCGCGCGCGCGCCGCTTCTCATTCCCATAATGGCGTCCACGCATGTGTCGCCGGGAATAGCGGTATGCGCCCGCGTATTCTGTTTGCCCATGACCCAGTCGATATCGCCGGCGAACATCCTTATAAAATCTATAAGGTGCGTTCCCATGTGATAAAGACCGATCGAGTAAGTTCCAGTTATCTGCTGGATGTCCCCGATGAGTCCGCCTCTGACTTTCTGCGCCCACTGGTTAAGAACAGGATCAAACCTTCTGAAGTGATTAATTATCAGAAGCGATCCCGATTTCTTGCAGGCGTCTATCATCTCCAGGCCTTGTTCCACGCTCTCGGCGATCGGCTTCTCGCACACTATCGCCTTCACGCCGGCTTTCGCCGCCGCCATCACCACCGGGTAATGTCCTTCGAGGATGGTCGCTATGGAAACGATATCCGGCTTGACCGCCGCGAACAGTTCTTCGGCGCTGGAATACATCGGTACTCCGGGCGCCACCTGCGCGGCGACTTCTTTGCTGGCCGGATTCGGATCGGCAAGCGCCACCAATTCCGTCCGCGGGTTATTCAACCACGCGCCGACGTGAGTGGCGGGATGCGATCTTTTCGGATCCAGTTCCATCTTCATTCCGATTCTTCCGCAGCCGATTACGGCCGCTGTGTACTTTTTTGTCATAATAGTTGTTTCTCCTTTTTAAAAGTTTTAGTTCTCCTTGCCGAAGATTTCCAGGTGTTCCCTGTAAATCTTTTTGTAGTATTCCTTCTTCAGGATACTCATCTTCACAACGTCGTAGTAGCGGCTGTTGCGGTAAACTTCTTCCCTCAGCGCGCCCTCGCGGACATATCCGGATTTTTCGTAACTCTTGACCGCTCTCTGGTTGTCCGCAACGACTCCCAGATAAACCTTGTTCAGGTTCAGCCGGTCAAATCCGTAGAAGGTAAGAAGCTTTGTCACTTCCGTACCGCAGCCCTTGCCCCAGAAACGCTGCTCGCCTATCAGAACCCGAAATTCCGCTTTGTGGGCCGTCAGATGAATATCATAAAGCCCGGCATAACCTATCGGCTTGCGGCTTTTCAAATCGCAAACCACAAACACCGTGTTATGCGGAGACCTCACCTGGCCCATCACGAATTCCCCGGTCTGTTCCAGATTCATTGGAAGCTGGCCGTAGAACATGAAATGCGTGATTTTCGGATTGTTGAGCCACGACGCTATCTTGGGAATATCTGCTGATTCAACCGGACGAAGAAAAATCGATCGTCCTTTTAAAAACATTGTGTCTTTCATTTTTTTCTCCTTAGAGCGCTTTTAATTCCGCCTCTTTATCGTACACGAAAGGATACTTGCTCCTGTCGGCGCGATGCTGATTAATCTCTACCCATCCTGGATTTTTTTCCAGAAGGCTTATCACCTCGTCCAGCCCGAAATGCTTCTTGTTATGTCCGTAGAAGTAATCGTAGATTCTCCTTGCCAGAATCAGATCCTCCGGATAATCCAGAGTCAGCCTGATACGGCTGGCATCTTTCTTATACTTCAGGGCATAACGCGGAAATTTCTCGGGATTCCTGCTGATGTAAAGCATGAAAGTTCCTCTTTCGTTCGGATCAGTCATCTCTTTATTTAACTTCTCCAAAACAGAAAAAGACACCAGCTCCATGCTCAGCCCCTCTGGAAAAGTCATCGGAAGACAGGTGGAAGCGAAAACTATTTCCCCGCTCCTTTTCCTGTATTCGGAAACCAGCTGATCGATTACATGAGGATCAACAAAAGGCGAATCGCCCGTAATCCTCAAAATCACGTCGGCCCCGAATTTTTTCGCAGTCAGATAGAGCCTCTCTAAAATGTCGCTCTCCGAACCGCGAAAGCATCCGATATTTTTTTCCTGCGCCTTGGATTCAAAAATTTCATTTCCCTCCGCGCTTGAAGTGGCTATCGCCACGCCGTCAATTTCTTTTGACCGCAAAACTCTGTCTATGACATGGTCAATTGACGGAACGCCGGCAACCTTTTCAAATGCCTTGTTGGGTAAACGCTTTGAACCTACTTTTGCTTGGATAACAGCTATTATTTTCATAAATATTTCTCCTCTTGTTTTCAAAGTTCGTTCATAGTTTATATAATAATTTAACACAAAAGTCAATCATTTAGTCACAAAAAAATAAAGCATTTGAGCTTTATTTTTTTCTTTCATATTCCGTTATTTCTTTAAGGCTCGCTACATGTTCTTTCTTGGCATATTTTTTAATTTTATTCAGTTCCGTTTTCAAAAGATCTATTCTTTTCCCGTGAATAGTCTTTTTAAACCACGGCAATTCTCTTATCGGACAATTTACGATTTTTAAATTCAATCCAACTTCTTTCATTCTCCTGATAAACGTCGCGTAAAGACGAGGCTGGTGATAAAGAGGAGCCGTTAAAATTATTTTTTTCCATTTCAACTCCTTGGCAATTTTTAAAACTTCTATCGCCTGTTCGCGCGCACTGACGGAATTAAATTCCATAATTATATTTTTTTCCGGGACGCCAAGCTTAATCATTTTTTTAAACACGCCCAAAACACGCGATTTGCTTCCCCTTTTAATTTCTCCGGTTATCAAAATTTTCGGAGCAAATTTCGCACGGTATAAATCAACGGCCGCCTTAACATCCGAACCGCCGTCTCCTTCAATAAAAACAATAGCGTCCGCGCGCTCAGGCCTTTCATTGGCAATAAAGGCCAACAATTTTATAAAATCTTCTTCGTTCATTTATTTAAAATATTCCCACTTTAAAACCGCGTCCGCCGACAAATCGCGGTTTAATTTTTTTCCGGCAAGCTTACAAATCTCGTAAGGCGGTATTCCTGTGCCCGGCCTTTTAAAAGACAGGTTTCCGGCATTAATAAACTTCTGCGTCAGCGTCTCTCCTTTTTTGAGCGGAACTTCGGTAACTACGCTTCTTCTCGCCTGTAAACGCGCCTTTAATTCCACCTTGGAATCAACCTGCTTAATTTGATGCGAGCCTAACGTTTTTTCTATTCCCAGTTCACTTATCATTTCCAGCGCCTTTTCAAAATCAAGTCCCAAACGAACGCTTAAATTTTTTCCTTCATGCTCTCTGATTCTTTTTATTTTTTCTTCAAAAGCCGCCGAACCAATTCCAATATCATGATCGGGGCTATCGCCAACCCTGTTTTCTCCCACTGCCGCTCCCGGCGTATGAGTAAAATGCTTTTCTATCATCACCGCTCCAAGCAAAGCTGCTGCAATATCGGCTTCAATGCCGGGCGTATGATCAGAAAATCCAATAAGCTCATCTGGAAATTCTTCCTGTAAATTTCGAATCATCAAAAGATTGGCATTTTCCAGCGGCGTAGTGTAAGCCAAAGTGCAATGCAAAAGAATAATCTGATTGTTGCCCGCTTTTTTTATTACATCAACCGCTGCCCGAATTTCGTCCATGTCTGCCGCGCCTGTCGATAGAACAACCGGCTTGCCTTTGCGCGCCACATAATCAAGCAGCTGATGATAAGTTAGGTCTCCGGATGCAATTTTATACATCTGTATTCCCAGGCTGTCCAAATGATCAACGCTTTCGAAATCAAAAGGAGTCGAAAACATTAATAATCCTTTTTTATCGGCATAATCAAAAAGCTCGCTGTCTCTATGGCGCGGAATACCGTCTATCTTTTTAAAAGTATCTACCTGATCATCTTTATAATTATTCGGATCAAACTGAAAACCCGGCTCGTCTCCTCTTACAACCCAATATCTTTTTGCTTCCCGCGACGCCAGCTTGTCCGCAAGATAATGCTGAAATTTTATTGAATCGGCATTAACCGCAGCTGCTGCGTCAATTAACATTTTAGCTTTTTCAAAATCTCCATCATGATTAGCTCCCGCTTCGGCAACGATAAAACACGGCTGTCCCCAGCCGATTAATTTATTTCCCAATTTAATTGTTTTCTTCGTTCCTTTATGCTTCATTTTTTCTTAGCTAAAATATATAACCCGAGCCCATTGCGGCCGGTAACAAGCAAAATACCCGAAAGAATAATCGCCGGCAATAAGAATAAAATATAATCTTTTATTCTGGCCATTTTTTGAATCACTCTCGCCCTCAAAGAAACTTTATTATTAACTGCTTTTTGCCCCGCTGGAACAGCCGATAATTTGCCGACCGCGTTAAAACTTAAAAATCCTCTTGTCCAAAAATGAAATTTTGTAATTAAATAAGAAATAGGTGCTTTAATAATTTTAATTCTAGCCGTTTCAAATTCGTGTTCTTTTAAAAAGTTTTCCATCGAATTTTTATCCCATCGCGTCAGATGGCGCGGGGGCTTATCATTCGGCTTTAAAAATTCAGCCGCTCCGCGGAAAGGCACGCTTATCGCCAAATATCCGCCATTTTTTAAAAGCCTCTTTGATTTTTCAATAAATTCCGCCGGATTTTCAAGATGTTCCACAACCTCAAACATCGTAACGATATCAAAGCTTTTTTCTCCAAAATCTTTTAGAACGCCGTCCAAATCTCCGGTTGAAACATTTTTAAGGCCAAAAACTCTTTTGGCTGTTTCTATGGCCTCGCTATCAAAATCAACTCCATATCCGTCATAGCCGCTTTTTACAGCTGCGGCCAAAAAATTTCCCGTTCCCATTCCGATATCCAAAAGCCTGCCTCCTTTTGCCGGCAAGTCGCGCAAAAATTCCCGATGATTGCGTTCCGGTTTTTCCAAAGGATTTAAATTTCTAAAAGAATACCTTTCATCCTTTTCATACCACCCCGCTCCCGGCCCTTTCATTGGGGACCAAAACTGGCCGAAACATTCCGGGCATTCCCAAAGCGAATATTCTTTAAAGTCTTCTTTAAAGTTAAGGTTGGCGGACTTACCGCAAACTCCGCAAATAACAGGTTTAATATTTGGCATTTTGCTGTTCAATATCCTGATTAATTTTTATCAGCTCCGGCTCCTTTTTAAATAAATCCATTATGTCCTCTAGCCTGAATTTCGGATTAACCGGATATAGCCGGTCATAAATAGTTTTTACCAATTCATAATCCTTATCAACATCCACAGTTAAACGATATGAAGATAAATCGATATCGTTTAAAACCGTTTTCCATTTAAAATTATCGGGGAATCTTTTTAAATGAATTGTTACGTGCTCTCTGTCTATTTTTTCCGTAGTTGTTTTCCATAATTTTTCCAAAGTTTTAAAACGAATTACTTCCGTATCTAATCCTCTCGGATAAGTATGTTCGCCAATATTGTTGGAGGCGTATTCTAATTCCGGATCGGCTAAAACTTCTCCGATAATTTTATCTATTACGTCAGGGTCAACGCAGGGATTATCCGAAGTTATTCGCACGACAATATCCGCGCCCACTCCTTTCGCGGCCTGATAATATCTGTCTAGTACGTCTTCTTCCGAACCGCGATAAACACTTACTCTTGAATCATAATTTTTAAGCAATTCAACTATTTTCTCGTCATTAGGATTAACTGTCGTCGCTACCACCACTCCGCTGATATATTTTGATTGGAAAACTCTTTCTATCACTCTTAATAAAACCGGCTTACCCTGAAGCGGCAAGAAAATTTTATTCGATAAACGCGTAGATCCGGTACGCGCCTGAATTATACAGATAACTTTTTCCATCTTAAAATTGGCGGAAAATTTCCGCTTCCGGGAAACGCTCTTTGTGTTCCAAATATTCTTTAAGCAATCCGTTTTCCATAATAAAATTAGTTACCCTGAGATGATACGGCTTAAAATCATAGCCATAAAATATTTTTCCCTTGGATTTTTGCTTGAAATATTGGATGGTACCATTCTGTATTTTCTCCAGCACTTTATGGATGTCTTTCGCCGCCTGAACAATAGTCCTGCATCCAAGATCATGGATATTGTCGTTAGAAAAAATTTCCGGCTTGTTCTGATGAAGAATAGTTCCGTGGTCTATCTGTATATCAATAATGTGCATTGTATATCCAAGATTTTGCGGCTCCATGAAATAAATAGGCCAATAAAGCGTCGCCGCCCCCTTATAATAAGGGGAAAGTCCGGCGTGAAGGTTTATAACGTGTTTAGGCATTACTTTGAGCAAATCATCCTTTAAAAGGCATGTGCCATAATCCAAAACCACATCCGGAGCAGCTTCCTTAACGGCCGCTATAACCTCCGGAGAATTCAATTCCCTCCTTCCAACTTCCATTGTTTTCTTTACCGGCAAAAAATCTTTGCCTTGCGGAAGAAAATATTTCTCCTCCATCTGATTTCTAAGATCGCTGTGTTTTTTAAGCAATATTTTATCTTCTTCCGAACAAGGGTCTTTTACCTCCCCTGTTAAATCTTGTTCTCTTTTTTCTTTTATATGCAAAACCACATCGTAATTAGCGATAATTTCATTTGCATAATATTTATGGCGATATGCCGTTCCTGTTAATAATGCTATTTTCATTTTTTTATTTTTATTAAATCGACTTGATTAAACTTAATTTTACTAATTTTGATTTTTCCATTTTCTTTATAAACTCGTATGCTTCTTCAAAATCTACTCCGCATTTTTCACTAAGATCAAATATTGATACGCCATTATCCAGTTCTTCAAGCAATCTATAAATTCCTCTGGATGATTTCGGGAAGAGCCGCCAGTCAATCCATAATTTATGCCTTGAGAGATGGGGCACGCCGACATAATTTCTAGTTATGATTCTGTCTTTATCGATTATAGATATAATTTCTTTCAAAATCTCCAAATATTCTTCCGCCTGTTTAAAATCAAAATTTTTAATATTGTCTCCGCTGGTATGATAGTAAGGAAAATGATACCAGTCGCCCTCAACTAACGGCTTTGACCTGGAAAGAGAAATGCATGGAATATCAACACCTGGGCTATTATAAAAAGCGTCATCGTTCGCCACATGCCTAAAACATTCTCCAAATCCTATTTTCTTTCCGGTTTTTTCCAAAACATATTTAGCTGCCCTATCCAATCTCGCGCTTTTATTTCTTGAATATTGCAAAACCATCGGATATTTAGGCGTTCCCGGCATTTCACAAAAAATTCCTCCAAGAATTTTATCTTTCTGCTTATAATGCTGGCTTAAATAAGCTATCGATCCGATTCTTTCCGACAAAAACTGGAACCTCAAAGTAAGAGCAGGCTTAGTTCCTTTCAGCATTTCCGCCAGCCGTATCATCACGGCCGCTCCCGCTAAGCCGTCATTTACCTGACCCGGATGGTCAATATGACTTAATAACACTATGCTTTTGTCGCTTTCCCCTTTTATAATATGTTCTCCCACCAATAAATTGCCATTTACATATTCCGAATCTATAGCGACATCAAAAAAATTTCCTTTAAGGCTGTCTTTTTGCTTCTTAGTCATGCAAAAGCCCCAATCCAATTCATAAAATTTAAAAACATAAGGAATCGTTTCCGGATATTTTTCCGAAACATAAACCTTTTTAAGCAATTCCTCTCGAGACATTCTTTTATTTATCGGCAAGGACCCAGTAACTACATGTAACGGACTGTCTTTAAAATCTACAATCTTTTTCCCGGATTCATCTTTTATATAAGCGCCCCTAATAACCCATTTTTTTGGAATCTCCCAATCAAAACACAATTTTCCTGATGGATATGAAAATATCTTTAGAGGAATTCTTTTGTTTATAATTTCTAAAGTCTTTTCAAAATCATCAGACACAATGGATCTGTTTAAATCAGCTGTTTTATTTAGAAACTCTCTCATGATTTATAAATATTTATTTAATTTATCCAAATTTTCTATTTTTATAATTCCTGGAAACGGCAGCGTGCACTTCCTCTTTGGATTGAACGAGCAGCTTATTGTTTTCTTTCCGCATAAATAAGAAATAACTTGAGACATGCTTTCCAGCCCGATTACTATTCCTGCCTTAACTATATCATCTAGAATATCTTTATTGGAAGATTTGATTATTTTAACCCTGCCCGAGTATTTTTTTAAAATTTCTTTATATTTTGTCCTATCATCAGAGGGGTGAAAGCGAATAATCACTTCCCTCTCCTTATTTTTATCGGACAAGCATTTTAATATCTTTCCCAAAAGATCCATCTCATTAAATCTTATTTTTGCTCTCTTCCAAAAAACGCTGGTTGGATCGCTTAAAAATAAAACTTTATTTGCCCTACCCTTATAAGCCCCTTTTTTATTTTTAAATTCTTTTTTAATATCTTTGAAATAACAATTTGGCTCAAGCTTGACCATTCTGTCCGGAAACACTTTTTTTGCCAGATAAAAAGCATGCTTGTCTCCCGTCCAAAATTCGCTAGGAAAATTCTTCTCGGAATAATTAGCTTTGAAGCGCCCTCTATAATTCATCCAGTGATCCAGATAGACCACGGCTTTAATCCCCATTTTCTTGGCCTTCTCAATAAGCTTAAGCCACTCGAAATTAATCCAGCTTGTTCCAAGCAATACCATTTTTAGGTCTTTTAAGGCTAAATATTTATAAGGATTCTTTTGTTTTGGAATTAAGTAATTAAGTTTTTTCTTTGCAAAAACCGCCTTCGCCGGACCAATCGGCAAACAGATAAAATCATACTTATCCAGATTGTGTTTAATATATGAAGAAATTATTTCTGCCCCGCCGGCATCATGGCAAAAAACTAAAATTTTTTCTTTATTTCTCATATTTTTTCAGCAAGCCGGCGCTGTCTCCTATTTTTTGCAGCGCCTTAATAAACAAATCTATATGCGCTTTATTTTTCGGCGGCTGGCATAAAGTAGTAGTTAAAAATTCTTTTTCGAACATTCTCTCGGCAACCGGACAATCTCCTTTTTTATAAGAAATATTTTGGGAAAATTCTTTTGAAACAAACGGGAATTGAGAGCGTTCATAAATTCTTTTCTTTTGATAAATCGGCATAAGATAAATAGGCTTCTGGTATCCTTCGGCCAGCTTAAACCCTTCAGCCTCCATAGCCTTTGCAAAAGTTTTTCTGGAAATTCCGAGCTTGCCGGAAAAAAACTTAATCGGGTAAAGATAATAGACGTGTTTGCTGTTCGGCAAAACGCTGGCTGGCTCCAGCCAAGAAAACTTTTTTAATTTCTTGGTTAAATAATCTGCCAACATAATTCTTTGATTATTCAATTTGTCCAATTTTTTAAATTGCTCCGCCATTACCGCAGCCTGAAGCTCCGTCAAACGGAAATTATTTCCCGCAATTAATTCTCTGGTCTTCGGTTCTTTCTCCCACACATCATCCATCACCGCTTCGCCGTGATTTCTCATTAATTGAGCCCTGTAAGCATAACGCTTGTTGTTTGTAACCATCATTCCCCCTTCTCCAACTTGGATAACTTTATGGACATTAAAACTGTAAACTCCGATATCGCCGATAGTGCCGGCAAATTTTCCGCGATAATTAGCGCCCGGCGCCTGCGCACTGTCCTCAATAATTTTTAAATTATGTTTTTTGGCCAATTTTAAAATAGGAACATAATCCGGAGTTCCGCCGAAAATATTGACTATTAAAATAGCTTTTGTTTTTTTGGTGATTTTTTTGGCAATCGATTCGGCGCTCAAACAATAAGTTTTCGGATCTATATCCGCAAAAACCGGTACAGCATTATTAAACAAAATAGCCGTTGCTGTTGCCGGCATAGTAAATGGAGACGTAATAACCTGATCGCCCGGCCCAATTCCCAAAGCAGCAACAGCCGCCTGCAAAGCCGTAGTGGCCGAATTAAAACTCACGGCATAGTTAACGCCGAACTTTTTTTCAAAATCGTTCTCAAGCTTTTTAACATATGGACCGCCTAAAAATTTTTCTCCTCCGCGCCCCAAAAAACCGGAAAGGTCTTTCCCGCTCTTTAAAAGCCTGTTTATTGCGCCAATCTCTTCCCTGCCTATTGAGTTGTATGGCGGAAGCGGTTTATCTAAAGTCGGCTTTCCGCCCAGAATAGCCGGTTTATTTAGCATCTGTTTCCTTAGCATCTCTAGGGATCCAAACTTGTTCACTATATTTTTTAAAGGTTTGTTTTTCATCGCTCATTGTCAATTTAGGATTTTGTTTGTACCAATCAAAAGTTAATTTTAAACCGCTTTCTAAATTATGCTTTGGTATATATTCCAAAATTTCCAACATCTTTCTATTATCGGCAACTCTTCTTTTTATTTCCGCCAAAGCTCTCTCGTGAAATAATTCTGGTTCCAAGTCTTTTCTTCCGGCAATGCCTGCCACCATTTTAGCTAACTCCAAAATACTTGTTTCTCTGCTATGGCCAAGATTTATGGCGTGTCCATTTGCTTTTTCATTTATCAATGCCTGAATAGCCGCTTCAACATTGTCTTCTACATACATAAAATCTCTAGTCTGAGAACCATCGTGGAAAATTGTCGGCTTCTTTCCCTGAAGTATCTGAGAAATAAAAACTCCGACGACAAAACCGTAACGGGAAGATTCCTGGCGCGGCCCATAAACATTGAAAAATCTTAAAGCGGTATAGGGAAGTCCTACTGTTTCCCAGTAAGTCTGCAAATAATGCTCCCCTACCATTTTTACAACTGCGTAAGGAATACGCGTATTAAGATAAGATTCATCTTCATGAAGCGGCTGTTTTTCCTGATTGCCGTAAACTTCCGAAGAAGAGGCATAAACAATTTTCTTTACGCCGTGCTTATGGCTCAAATCTAAAATATTTTTTATTCCGTCGATATCAATTAAAACGCTAAGCGGATCGTCTATTGTTCTTTGAACTCCAACCAAAGCCGCATAATGCAAAACATAATCTATTCTGTGTTTTAAAAACGGAACATGAATATCCGAGAGCTTATTTACATCTCCTTTTATAAAAGTAAAATTTTTATTGTCTTTTTGGGATTCAACATATGCTTTGCTTCCGGTTGAAAGATCATCAAAACAAATAACTTTTCCGCCATAACCCAAAATCTTATCGCACAAATGCGAACCAATAAAACCGGCTCCGCCTGTTATTAAAACTGTTTTTCCCGCTAATTTAGTGCTTGGATTAATCATAGGTTTTTATCTTATAAAGTTAGAACACTCTTGTAAAGCCTAAAGTTTCCTTCAGCCGTTTTTTTCCAGCTAAAATCCCCGCTCCTTTTAATTCCTTTTAAAACCAGCTCCCTTTTCAAATTTATGTCCTTTATAGCAAGCCTGATTGCATCGGCTATTCCTCCTATTTGGTATGGATCAGCTAAAACAGCCGCTCCTCCTGCTATCTCCGGCAAACAAGAAGCATTGGATGTTACGACCGGCGTTCCGCAAGCCATTGCCTCCAAAACCGGCAAGCCAAATCCTTCCGAAAGAGACGGAAAAGCAAAAACATCAGCCAATGAATAAAACGCCGGCAAGTCTTCGTCATCAGCAAAATCAATAAACTTAACGGCTTGCTTATATTCCGAACCGTTCAGAATTTCTTTGATCAAATTAGAATATTCCGGCTCATGTTCTCCTCCAATTATAATCAGCTCATGCGGCAAGCCTTCTTTTTTTAATTTAAAAAATGCCTCAAGCAAACGATGAGTATTTTTATGAGGATCCATTCTCCCCATCCCTAAAATATAAGGAAAATTTATTTTATATTTTTCCAATAATTTTTTCTTTAAAATATTCTTATCGGAAGCCAGTAAAAATTCTTTTCCAATTCCCAAATAAACAGAATGTATTTTATTTTTCGGAAATTTATAATACCAGGCAATTTGATTTATCGCCGTCTCGGAATCGGCTAGAGCGGCGTCTATAAAAAATCTGCCGAAGGAAATTATAAACCAGCGATTAAAACGGGTCGCAAAAGTCTGGAAAATCGGAATACTCGCGTTATCCGGAGCGCCATGAAATGTCACAACAATTTTTTTAGTTTTTCCAAAAACTTTTAAAAGCCAGAAAAACGGGTGAAGTGCCGGACGAGAAAAATGAATTATATCAAATTTATTTTTTGTGGAAACAAAAAGCCATAAATAAGAAAAAAATCCCGCAAATTTCGGCAACGATAAGATTTTTACCGAAACGCTTTTGGCGCGCCCGCAAAGCTCGTGCTGGCACTGCCCTTCTTTATAAATCAGATATAAATCAATTTCATCGCCAAAATCAGCCAGATACTGTTCAATAATATTCCTCAAATAAATCGCTGATCCCATAGCTTTTCTTTCCAAGCCATCGGCCATTATGCCCACTTTAATTTTACTAGTCTTTAAATCCATAAGCGTAATATATAACTATTCCCGCAAATAAAAAGCCACCTCTCCCACTAGGGTTTGGTGGCCTGCAAATTGCTGCTGCTACTTCATGTTCGTCACGATGATGCACTTCACGGTCTCCGCGACCCTCTTGGCATCTTTCAATGTCATTGAAGGCGTCAAAGGCAATGTAATCATCCTTTGATAAGCATCTTCGGCTACAGGAAAGTCTCCTTTCTTGAATCCGAATTTTTCGCGGTAATACCGGTGCATATGAACCGGAAGGTAATGGATTGTTGCGCCGATTCCTTCATCTCTGATCTCCTGCAGAATTTCTTCCCTCCCCTTGCGCATCTTTTCTGTTTTCAGAAGAATCAGGTAAAGGTGAAGCGCATGGCGGATCCGAAACTCAGCCGAATCCGTATCCATGGAAAGGCCGACTTGCGTATCGCAAACATCGGAAAAATAATCGTCGTAGATCTCGGCGTACTCCTCCCTCTTGTCCTGAAATTTATCCAGCTTCTTCAGCTGGCAAATTCCTATCGCCGCCTGCGCGTCTGTCAGATTGTACTTGAAGCCCGGCATCACCATTTCGGAATGAATAAGTTTCTTTCCGCCCTGGTATCTTTTCCAAGCTTCATTGTCCATTCCGTGCACGCGCATTATCTTGATCTTCTCCGCTATCTCAGCGTTGTCAGTCGTTACCATCCCTCCCTCGATGGAAGTCATGTTCTTGTTCGGATAAAAACTGAAACAGGCGATGGAGTTTTTTAGTCCTCCTATTCTCACTCCCCGCCATTCCGCTCCGACCGCATGCGCCGCGTCTTCAATTACCGCCAGGCCTTTTTCTTGCGCTATGGCGTTAATAGAATCCATGTCGCAAGGCAACCCTCCGAAATGAACCGGCAGAATTGCTTTGGTCTTTTTGGTTATTGCTTTTCTGATGAACTCCGGATTGATGTTCAAAGATTTTGGATCGATATCCGCCAAAACCGGCTTGGCTCCGCAATACTCAATGGCGTTGATAGTCGCCACAAAAGTCAGCGGCGTGGTGATTACCTCGTCGCCCGGCTCAACTCCGGCCGCTAAAAGCGCCAGATGCAAAGCCGCGGTGCAGGAACTGACAGAAACGGCATATTTAGCGCCGACGTATTCTGCAAAGAGCTTTTCAAACTCTTCGCATTTCGGCCCCATGCCGATCCAGCCGGATTTCAAAACTTCCGTAATTGCCCGGATTTCCTCCTTATCCAGCGACGGCTTTCCGAAAACAATGAATTTCTTTTTGTTCATGTTATTTCCTCCAAAGGTGGTAGATTTTTTTATTCTCCGATAAATTCAGCTTAAAATCGGCCCATTGATAAAGCTTGTTGGCCGCTTCGTTTTCCGCCTGAGTGACAATTATTATTTTTTCCACTCCTTTGGCAAAAAGCGAAGACATCGCCTTCCGCATCATCGACTTCCCGATTCCCTTGCCTCTGCAATTCTCGCTTACCACGACCAGATCCATCTTCCCGACATTTCCCGTTATTGAGCATCCTATAAATCCTATTATTTTCTTTTCTTCATCGAACGCTGCCACTATTATGCTGTCTTTTCCGTTCTTCAGCTTTTCAAACCATATCTCATACATCTTTGCGGCAAAACTTCTGAATTTCGGATCCATAAAAAAGCGGCTTGTCTCGGAAAGTTTTCTCGCCAAGCTTAACAGCTGAATATCCTCTGCCTCGCTTATCTTTCCCAAAACCGCGCTTTTCCCGTCCGAAGAATCTCCTTTCCAGTCTTCGCGGCGCATTTCATAAACAACCTGCTCGCCGACATAAAGACCGCCGAATTTAAAAGCCAAGTCGGCTCCCTTCTTATCCTCGTGAGAGAAAAAAAGATAAGCGCAATCAAAATCTTTTTTGGAAAACTCTTCCCAAAAAATCTTTTGATTTTCTTCGCTAAAAACTCCCGGCTGGCAGCTTCCTATATTCAATCCGAAGAATTTTGAATCCCAATCAAGATATTTTATCAGCATAGTTTCTCCTTTATTATAATGCCTTCCTTATTTTATTAAGGAACAAGCTAGAAAAATAACATCTTGAACTCGAACATTCAAGCCTGTCTATATAAAAACAACAAAGCAATTCGTTTAGTTTCTCTTGGAATTATAAACTCTCAAAAAAGCATCCTCCAATTTCTTGGCGGAATTTTCCATAGTCCTGTCCTTATATCTCTCAAAAGCGGTTTTGGTAATTTTTTCAACGATTTTTTTGTCGTCCAAGGCCCTTAAAATTTTCTCGGCTAAATCGTCGGGGTTCCCCGGCTCGGCCAAAAGACCCGTCTCTTCATGCTTGATTACATCCGGTATTCCTCCGACGTTTGAAGCCACTATCGGCGTTCCGGCAAACATCGCCTCAAATAAAATAAGTCCCTGGCCTTCCCAAAGAGATGGAAAAGCAAATACGTCCGATGCCATTAAAAGGTCCGGCGTGTCCGTGCGAGCGCCCGGGAATTTAACTTTCTCGCCCAATTTCAAACTTTCTGCTTCGGCTTTAAGCTCGCCTTCCAATCTTCCGGATCCCACTATTACAAAATAAACATTCGGATTTTTAGCCAAAATTTTCGGCGCAGCCTTAAGCAATATCGTATGCCCCTTCTGTCCCACCATCCTTCCAATAGTAATAACCATTTTGGCATCAGGCGGAACGCCCAAAGATTTTTTAAAATCCGCTTTATTTATTTTTTTTTCAAATCTTCTCGCGTCTACGGCATTAGTCGGAACCTCCGCCACTTTTTCCGGCGGAAATCCGATTATCTTTATGGCATATTCCGTAATTGCGTTTGTGGTTGATATGCAAAGATCTGTAATTTTTCCCAGCAATTTATCCGTAAGAATATATCTTTGAGGAAGACCGGCAACAAGATTCTGTATTTCCGTCACAATCACCGGCACTCCGGCAAAAAACGCGGCTATTCTTCCAATAAAGTCCGCCATAAATAATTGGGTGAAAACAATGTCAAACTTATTTTTCCTAAGAAATTTATAAAATTTGAAAAATTCCGGCAAATCCCAATAATTATTAAAATCAAAATTAAAAAATTTAATATCCGTCCCCAATAAGTCTTTATAAAAATAAGAATCTTTGCGGGAAAATAAAATAGCCAGCGAAACGTCGAATTTCGATTTATCCAAAAAGTTGGCAAACTCCACCGCCAGCCGCTGGACCCCGCCAACCCCGAGATCATTTGTTACAAATAATATTTTTACTTTATCCGCCATAAAATAATGATTTAAAAATTTGCGCCACTTCTTTAATGTTATATCTTTTTACCCATTGCTGTTCAATTGTTTTTATTCTTTTTGCCTGATTTAAATCTAAATCCAAAAAATTTCCGGCTTTTAAAATAAAACCATTGATGTCGCCCGAAGATGCAATAATATCATTTTTTAACTCGGTGGGCGTTATTTCTTCCGTTCCTCCGACGCTAAAAGCCACAAACGGCGTTCCCGCCGCCATCGCCTCTAGCAGAACGTGCGGGAATCCCTCTTCTTCCGACGGCATAATAAAAACATCTGCTATTCCGAAATAATCTTCAACTACATCGTGCGGAAGCCAGCCTAAAAATTTCGCCCTGTCTTTTAGGCCCAATTTTTCAATTTTTATTTCCAATTCTTTTCTTTCCGGTCCGTCCCCAACAATAATTAAAGATACATTCTTGTTTTTTAATTTTTCCAAAATTTCCGGCAAATAATGCGCTCCCTTTCTTTTTGAAAGCCTATGAATAAATAAAATAATTTTTTGTCCGGATTTAATGCCTAACTGATTTTTCAGCTCCTCCTTTCCGGCAGCCGATATCTGGTCTTTAATATTATTCAAATCAATCCAATTCGGCATTACTTTAATTTTTTCCAATTTTAATCCGTAATGTTCGGAGTATTGATTTTTTAATCCTTCCGTTCCTGTCACTAAAAAAGAAATCATTTTATAAGTCAGCCGCTCAAATCCCTCGCGCAAAAAATTTCTTTTATAATTCCAGGGCAAACCGCAGTTCCAATAAAAAACTCTGCCCCCAAAAATCCTGACAGCGCACGAAGCTATAAAAGCCGATAGAAAAGAATAATGAATATAAAAATCTTTGTGCCCGGACATCCTGGCATAAAGAATCAATAATTTTGTTTTAAAAATCCGCCACAAGCCAAACCCGCCGGCGACAAAAACTTTCCGGCAGCCAAAGCCGAAATCAGGCTTTCTGCCCCTTTCAATTATTAAAAAGATATCAGCTTCTTTTCCGGCCTCTTTTAGAAAATCGGCGATATAGGCAAAATGAGTATGGCTGTCGGGGCTGTATTCCGGCAGGACATAGCAAAGCTTATGACTATTCATATTCATAGTGTGTTTTAATATATAATAATATAAATATACAACCTATTTTAACCGATAAATGTTATGAAAAAAATACTCTTCATTGCCGGCGCAAAACCCAATTATCCCAGAAACTCCAACAATCTTAAATTATTGAGGCAAAATTTTGAAGTAAAAGAAATAACCTGTTCCGCCAACAGCTATATTAAAAGATTTCTAAATGTCGGATTCAGATTTATTTTTTCTAAAAAAGATGCTGACGCAATTTATATAGGCTTCATGGGGCACCCGCTGGTAATATTAGCTAAAATTTTTTCAAGAAAACCGATTATATTTGATGTCTTTATTTCTCTCTACGACTCAATCTGCTTTGACCGGAAAATATTCAAGCCCAATTCTTTAATCGGGAAAATCGCCTACTTCCTGGATAAAACATCCTGTGCCTGGGCCGACACGATAATTACCGATACCCAAGCCCACGCCGACTGGTTTGCCAAAACATTCAATCTTCCTCCGGCAAAATTCAAATCATTTTATATTTGCGCCGATCCTACGCTCTTTAAACCCCTGCAAAAACCGCATGATAATAAATTTATAATTGAATTCCATGGCGGATTTATTCCTCTCCAGGGCGTGGATACCATTATTAGGGCTGCAAAAATTCTTGAAAATCAAGCTGACATAATTTTTAACATTCTCGGAAAAGGTCCGACGCTGGATTCCGTCAAAAAATTAGCCGAGGAACTGAAAATCAAAAATATCGTCTTTTACGACAAATTCATTCCAATAGAAGAATTGCCTGCCTTTATAAACCAAGGAGATCTGGCGCTCGGAATATTCGGCACCGTGGATAAAACTTTCCGCGTCATACCGAACAAAGCTTTTGAAGCAGTAGCTTGCGGAAAACCTCTTATTACCTGCGATTCCGAAGCTATACGAGAAGTATTTAAAGACGGAGAAAGCCTTATTCTCTGCCGCGCCGGCGATCCCCAAGATTTAGCCGATAAAATTCTCAAGCTTAAAAATGATCCGGGGCTGCGCCAAAAAATAGCCGAAAACGGGCATGAAGCTTTCAATAAGGTATGTAATTTCAATTCTTTGAAAAATCAGCTTGCCGAAATAATTTCAAACACCATAATAAAGATATGATTGCCATCAGGCCGCTTTTCAGACATTATCTGGCCGAAAAATTTATTAAAAAACATCTGCTCGTAAAGAGCAAAATTGTCGATATCGGCTGCGGCCAGGGAGATTTTGATTTTCAAATGGCCGAAAAAGGATATGGGGTTGAATGTTTTGAATTTTCAGGAGAAGCAGCGGATGTTTTTAAAGAAACTAAGGTAAGAAAAAATTTGCCCAATATCCAGCTTCACGAAACAAACTTTTTTGATTATCCTCAAAATCCAAATGCCGACGCAATCGTCTCTTTCGAAGTTTTAGAACATATTGAAGAAGATTTTAAAGCGCTTAAAAAAATGAATAGCTGGCTTAAAGAAAACGGCTATCTGATTATTTCCATACCGGCTCATCAAAAAATGTGGGGCTACGGCGATATTGTGGCCGGGCACAAAAGAAGATATGAAAAGAAAGAATTAAAAGAACTTTTGGAGCAAGCCGGGTTTTCCGTAATCCAATTATATTCCCCGGGATTCCCCTGGCTTAATGTTCTTCAAGTAATAAGAAATTTTTATTTCAAAATAACCAATCCGCATATTTCCGGAAACGATGAGTCTAGAACAAAAAAGAGCAGCGTCATAATAAAGCTGCCCTCTTTTGTAAAATTATTCTTTAATCCAATAACGCTTTATCCTTTTATCATGATAAGCAACCTGTTCAACAACTTCGACTTATCCGAAGGATATTTCGTTGCGGCTCAAAAATCTAAAGACGCTCAATAATCCGGTCCCAATTCCTAATTACATCAAAGGCCGTGTTGGCAGCCAATAGGGCTAAAACAGGCCAAATTTTGATTAAAATCCTCTTCAATTCCTCCTGCTTAGACGCAAGCCAGTAAACGGAAAAACCGCCGAAAACCGCCAGCATCGGATAACTCACCAAGCGGTATCTCGTTTCAACAATCAAAACTACGACCGACAGGGTTGTTAAAAACATCGCCAAAAGCAAAGCCGGACTTTTCTTTTCCCCAAATCTCTTGAGCGATAAAACCGCCCCGGCCAATCCCAGTCCGAAAATAATAATTGAATAAATAGAAGACAAAACTATAGTTATGGCTTTTGCCAAGCCAGCTAAATGCGG
Organism: Minisyncoccota bacterium; assembly: GCA_028716745.1. Lineage (GTDB taxonomy): Bacteria > Patescibacteriota > Minisyncoccia > UBA6257 > 02-FULL-45-10c > STD1-84. Next base: position 25,676 of record JAQUPE010000003.1, on the reverse strand, counting down.
CCAAAAAGCGAACGGCCTGGCAAAACTGAAATAAGTAGAAATCCTCCAAATCGTAAGCTTAATAAATTGCAGCGGATTATGAATAATATAGTCTATGCCGGCGCGCCCCAAATTATTGTCAAAATCTATCTGATCCATTTTCCTAAAATCTCCGTATCCTTCCGGAAAAGAATAATTCAAAACCAATTCTCCGGTCGCCCCGGAATGATTACCGACATAAATCAAACCCATTGAAGAATTAAAGGGCTTGAATTCTCCGTATACTCCATAATTGCGGACTGTCCAGGGAATGAAACAAATTAAAAATATAAAAATAAACAATAGTCCTCTTTTCCAGTCTTTAGAAATTATAAAATATATTATCATCGGCAAAACCAAAAATAATAAATTGGATCTGGTTAAAATTGCCGCCGCCATAGAAATTGCAGCCAAGGGAATCCAAATTATATTTTTAGCGTCAATATACTTAAAAAAACAATAAATTGATGCGACTGATAAAAACACAACCAGCATTTCCGTCATCAGCATTGCGGACATAGAAATCAAATCCGGAGACAAGCCGACCAAGGCAGCGGCAATCAGTCCCATCAACGGATGCCAAGATTCTTTAAATACCAGGCGTGTTATCAAAAAAACTAAATAAGCCGTCGCCGCCAAAAGCAAGGCCTGAATAATCCAAACCGCCGGATAAGAATGGCCGAAAATATAAAATATCGCCGCCAAAAAATATTCGTATCCCGGTCCCGGCCGCCCAACCGAACTATCCGTATCGTATCCTTTCCCTTGAGCTATATCCCAAGAAATACTGTCGTAGGCGCGCGCATCAACGCTCGGCTGAAGACTAAATCCGAACGAATAACACAAAGACGCAATAAAAGCGGCGATAATTATCCCTGAAATCCAATATTTTTCATATTTTACAAATGAGTTCAGCATCTTCTTATTTTAAAGCCTTTTTAAAAACTACAAAATACAACTCTATCGCTCCTCCGATTAAAGCCACAATCGCAAACTGCGCAAACATAAGAATAGACAAGGCAGCCGCGCCGTCTATAGGCGCCCCTAAATGAATCAAAAAATAAGTTATGCCTCCCTCCCTCAAGCCGATTCCTCCGATAGTAATCGGAACAACTATTAAAATAGTTGCCAATAAATAAGAAAAACCTACAGCTCCAAAACTGGCCCCCAGCCCGACGCTCAAGCTAAGCAAATAAACCGACAACGCTAAGCAAGAAACTCCCGCTATTGAAAATAATAATGCCGGATAAAGCCTCCTTTTATTCTGACCATAAACCTGAGTTATAGATTCAATATTATTAAGCAGGCTCCATCGGCTGGCAAATAATTTAATTATTTTGGAAACAACCAAACCAAAAACCGGTGTAAATATAAGAATGAAACCCAGCAAATCAGCCGCCAATAAAAAATATCCGAAAGCATCCGATTGCCAGCCAAGATTATAAAATGGCTTTTTGAATATAAAATAAACCGACACGAAAAATATCATCGTGAGCATCCCTATTGCTCTATCCATTAATATTGAAAGAAAATATCTTTTATCGTATCCGTTTTCGGAATTATCTTCCGTAAGCCGATGAGCGCAAACCGCATCGCCCGTCAGCTTCCCGCCAGGCAAAACAACGCCGTAAAAAACCCCGACGAGATTATATAAAAAAAGTTTCTTCGCCGGCATATTGATATTTGCCGCCAAAAAAATCTGTCGCCATCTCAGCGAATTAAAAATCCAGGCGATTAAAGAAACAGCCAATGCCGAAAGAAAAATCAAAAAGTCGGCTTGTTTTACCGCCTCAAAAGACTTTTCCAAATTAATTTTTTGAAAAAAATACCAAACAACGGCTGCCGTTAAAACGATCCTTAAAAAATATAAAATTGTCTTTTTCACAGGCTTAGCTCTTTTCGCTTGATTCCTTAATAGCTTTTTGCACTCTTGCCAGTTGTCTCTTTATCTCCCTGTTCTGATTGGCCAAAAATCCGAAAACTAAAACTTGAAATCCGACAACTATCAGCAAAACCGCAGTAAATAAAATCGGACGAGCCCCGATAGCTTCGCCTCCCAGCCACAAAACCAAAAGATAAATTCCTATAATTGAACCAATTCCAACAAGGCCGAAACCCAATCCGCCGAAAAGCAAAAACGGCTTTACTCCGAAACTCAAAAGAAGGTGCTTGAGAATTGCTTTGTATTTAAAATGAGATTTGCGGACAATGACTCCCTTCTCCGGCTTTTTCCATCTTAATATTGCCGGTATTTCTTTTACCGTAAATCCCAGATCCAAGGCCTTATAAAGAATTTCTATATGCAATTCTTTGTCGTCCGATTCCAAATCTAAAGAATCCAAAACTTCTTTTTTATAAGCGCGCGTCATTCCGGTGCACATTGTCATTTTCCCCGGAAATGCCAATGAGAAAATCTTATTTCCCAAATAACTTAACAGCCACCTCGAAAATGGAACGTTTTCCATTCTCCCTCCCTTCATATGCGGAGAGGCTACAATTATATCCGCATCTCCCTTATCGAGTTCTCTTACAAAATTTCCGAAAATTTCCGTTCCCCAATTCAAATCCGATTCTGTCGCTATGACATAATCGCCTGTTGCTGCCGCAAATCCGGTCTTCAAAGCATGTCCTCGTCCGCGGTTCGTTGTATAAGAAACGACTTTGATTTTGGAATTTTCTTTGGCTAAACCGGTAATTATTTCCAATGTTTTATCCCTGCTTCCATCATTTACCAAAACGAGTTCCCAATCGCGGCCCAAATCGTTAAGAGCTTTAACTATAGCCCTGACGTTTTCCGCTATGGCCAATTCTTCATTAAATATGGGGACTACTACCGAGATTTTCATATATTAATAATATAACTACTTAAAACTGATTTTGTATACTTCCACCACGGGTCCAAATCTCTGAGCTTTAATAAGAGGAAGAATCGGGTATTGCATATCATGAACGTTTCCGAGATCTTCCGGTCCGTAGCTAACCCCATCGGCAAATGGAGAAAATTTGGCAATCAGCTCTTTTTTGGCAAATGCTCCTTCCAGCAAGTATCCGAAATCTTCCGTTGTCTTGCTTCCCCAATCGGTTTTTCTGTAATAAATAAATTTATTATTTTTAAAAAAATCCTTTTCCATCAGGCCTGGATTAAATTCCCTCAAATCCAAAACAAAATATTCCGGACGCGGATATGCCTCGTCGCCAGCCGACAACAAAAACTTCTGCTTAGTGCTCAGTTCCTTAACCCCGGTTTTCTTCATTAATTCCAAAATTCCCCTGTCCTGGTTTATAACTTCATCGGTTCCCGAATAATCTATAATTCTGGAATCTTCCGGAAGATTTTTATAAATCCAATTAACGGATTGAGTTCTTGTGTCGTCTCTAGAAATTTTCACGTCAAACAAAACCGACATAACAATTGACGGTAAGGAAACCGCCAGCACGCCGATAATCAAAACTTTTTTAGAATCATTAAAATATTTTTTAGCCAATAAATCCAGCAAATAAGCCGAGCCCAAAACAAAATAAACGGAGAAAGGAACCATGCACCGCGCTACCCAGCCAAAAGTATAAAACGGGCCTATAAAAAGATAATAGAAAAAAGGAAAAGAAGCGAAAAAGAAAAACTTCTTTCTGTCTTCTCTCCATAAAAATGCCATACCTGCCAAAAACAAAATAAAATAAACCGGTAAATAATTGAATAAGGTGATGAATGTATCAAATATCCTGTTAAAAACCGGCGTCGGCGCCACCTGATATTCAACCGTCGTTTTTGCCACCGTTTCTAAAATCTTACTCCCGCTGAAAATATCAAAACGGAAAAACACCGCCCCAAATCCGCGCGGACTCATAAGAAAGATTAAAATCAGCCCCAAAATAATCGCTCCAAAAGCAATCCATATTTTTTTGTTATTCCATTTAAACCTCGCTACCACCGAAGGAATAAACGTCAAAAGCCCGGGCAGCAAATTAGCGGCCGCCAGCAACGAAGCCCCGGCCGACAATAGATAATTTTTGAATTTATCCTCTTTAAACAGCTTAACGCTCGCCCATAAAGCCAAAGCGATAAAAACCGACATATAGCTCCAAACTCTTCCCGTATGCTGGTTATATATGAACAAAAAATCAAAGACCCCCAAAAATGCCGCTATTAAACCGGCACGCCTATTAAACAAATCCCTGCCTATTAAATATAAGAGCCATACAGTCAAAGCCCCGCACAGCACCGCCATAAAACGAGTAACAATAAGGAGATCCGTCGGATGAACAATATAATAATCCCTCATCGCCGCAATGCTTCCAAACTTTCCAAAAATCAATTGGAAAAATAAATATGCGCCGATTCCCAAGGCCGAAATGTAAGCGCTAAGGGGCTGATGATAAAAAATAGTCGGGAAATTCGGCGTAAGCGCTTTGGCATCAATCATTTTTAAAGACACAGCCACCTGCACAAATTCATCACCGATAAATTCGTGGGGCAAGCCATATCCAATGCCGACAATTCTTATTAAAAATGCGGCGGCTAAAATCAAGAGCAAAATCTTGTGCCGATTCATAAAATTCAAAACAGTAGTCATAAAAATTATTTAGCCTTAAATAGCCAGCTGTAAATCCTTTTTAAAACAATCTTTAAATGCTGTATGTTTCTCACTTCGCTGAAAAACTTTATAACTATTTTCGGCCTGAAATAAAATCTTCTCAAAGCTTTTTTTCTCAATCCTTTCATCTGCTCTCTGGTAAATCCCTGCGGAGCATAAACGGCATCGGCCAAAACAAATCTGCTCCAATCCTCGTCGGACATTTCTTTGAGCTCCCCGCTTTCCACTAGCTTTCTCGTAATTTCCGTTCCGGGAAACGGCTTGAAAAGAGAAAATCCTGCCCTTTTAAGTCCGAGCTCAATTGAAAAATCAATTGTCTCTGTTATATCTTTTATTGTTTCTCCCGGATAACCGATGATAAAAAATCCGGAAATTTCCAAACCGCACTTTTTAATCAGACTGACTTTTTCTCTTATTACATCCTTGGTCAAACTTTTTTTCATTTCTTTCAATATTCTTTCCGAACCGGATTCTATTCCTACGGAAATACTGTAAAGCCCCGCATCTTTCATCGTCAAAAGAAGATCTTCCGTCAAAGTATCCAAACGCACTCCATTCGGACAAGTCCAGGTTATTCCAAGTCCGGACTCCTTCATCTTTCTGCAAAACTCTCTTACGAAATCAGGATTGAAAGTAAAATTATCGTCTTCAATATGGATTTCTCTTATGCCGTATTCGTTGTAAAGCCACTTTATTTCTTCCATAACTTTATCAACGCTTCTAAATCTTATTTTCTTTCCGCTAACCAAATAACCGGCACAATAAGTGCAGGAAAACGGGCATCCGCGAGTAATGATAATCGGAGCAATCGGATAGTTTTTGAAAAACCCTCCATGAGGAGCCAAAGGATAAGTATTCGGCTTTAAAATATCCCAGCTCGGCATCCCCAGTTCATCTAAATCTTCAACAAACAACTGCTGATTTGCCACTGTCCGGCCGTCTATTCTCCATATGAGGCCAGGCACTTCCATCAGCTTATTTCTATCGGCTTCCTTATTTTCCGCTATTAAATCCAATAGCTTTGCCAAGCCAACTTCTGCCTCTCCTCTAAAGGCCCAATCTATATTAGGAAAAAGCTGGAAAATATTGGCATAAGCGCAAGACGGATGCGGTCCGCCAAATACTATTTTTGCCTCAGGCAGCACTTCTTTTATTACTTTTACATATTCTTTTACCGAAATAACGTGAAAAGTAAAAATTTGAATTCCTATCACATCATACTTTTTATCTTTTAAAATCTCTCTAAATTTTTCCGGCGTTAATTTTTCTTTAATGCCGTCCAAAATTTCAACATCATGTTTTTTTCTCGCAGCCGTAATTAAATACCCCAAACCGAACGGGGGTATTAATTCATCCGACCTAGAATCGGGCCTCATCAGTAATACTTTTAATCTTTTCATTTAGTAAACAAATTAAATCTTATTATGTGCCAAATAGCGGCAACGCCGTCTTTCCAATTTATTTTTTTGCCCTCATTGTAAGATCTTCCGTAATAAGCAATTCCTACTTCATATATTCTCCAGTTTCCTTTTGCTATTCTGGCGGTCAATTCCGGCTCTATGCCGAATCTCTTTGATTCTAATTTATCCTTAAAAGAATCCGCCACTTCTTTTTTAAACATCTTATAGCAAGTCTCCATATCGGTTAAAGTCAGACTGGTAAATAAATTTGAAAGAAATGTCAAAAAAAGATTGCCCAAGAGATGCCAGAAAAACAAAACTCTTTTGGGCTCCCCCGTCAGAAATCTTGAACCATAAACAACATCTGCCTGTCCGTTTAAAATCGGCTTGAGCATTTTTTTGTAATCCTCGGGATCATACTCCAAATCCGCATCTTGAATAATTAAAATGTCGCCAGTGGCTTCTTGAAGGCCTGTCTTAGTCGCCCCTCCCTTGCCAAGATTATTTTCATGGAAAAAATATTTGATATCCGGGATATTTCTCAAAATTTCCCTAGTACCATCCTTGGAGCCGTCATCGACGACTATTATTTCCTTTTCTATTCCTTCCAAATTAACTTTTTTTATCCGGCTGATAATTTCTTCTATTGTGCCTTTCTCATTATAGGCCGGCATTATTATTGATAATTTTTTCATATTTTTTTAGCTGAAAAGATAAAATCGTAAGCTATTAGGCCCGGCATAAGCCTGGCTATAGGGCCAAAGGGCTTCCTGACCAATGGCTTTATTTTGACCTCTGTAAACTTTTTTTTCAAGGCATTGTTCAAATCATTGAAACTGAAATGATTTATGTGGGTCGGATCGCCTAATGTGGTATATCTCTTTTTTCCAAGCAATAATCTTATCCTATTTTTCAAACTGAATGCATTCGGAATAGAGCCAACCAGCACTCCGCCGGAATTAAGAACATCGTTTATTTTATCCAAAACAATTTCCGGAAAATAAAGATGCTCCAGCACTTCGGCCGCTACCACGGCATCAAATTTTTCTCCATTTAAAATATCCCAGGAACCATTTAAGTCCACCTGGCGAGTTGTTATTCCTTTTTCCGCCGCCCTGCCAAGCGCTTCATTATCTATATCAATTCCCCAAACCCTATTGCCTTCCAAAAAATATTTCGCCAAAGTACCATCTCGACATCCCAAATCCAAGACTTTTTTTCCTTTTCCTATTTGGCTGCTGAAAAAATTTCCGCGCGCATCCCCAAAGACGGCGAACTCCGGAGGCCTATTTTGATGATGATGCTTATAAACCGATTCTATTCCCTTTTCCATAAATGTTATAAATTTTTTACGACTAGCGACTGTCTTATTATCTGTTCTTCTTCGGGCAGATCTGCCGAAATTTTTAAGGCTTTTTCGGCCAAATTCTTCCTTTTTTCTCCGTTCTCTAATAATAAATTAACTGCGTTAATTAATCTATCGGCATCTCCAACCGGAACAATAATCCCGTTAATTTCATTTTTCACGATTTCTCCGGCCAAGCCGACATCCGTCATTACCACCGGCAAGCCGGCAATCATCGCCTCCTCTACCACCAAACCATACCCTTCATAATTAGAAGTCAAAATAAACAAATCGGCGCTTTTATAATAAGAAGCCAAATCTTTAGTCCATGGCTCAAAAACAACATTATTATTTAATCCCGATTTTTCAACCATTACCTTCAGCTTATTCTCTTCTGGACCGGAACCGGCTATTACCAATCCTGTTTTCGGATGCCTTTTTACGATTTCCTTCATGGCCCCAATAGATAAGCCGATATTCTTTTCCTTGGTAAAACGCGAGGCTGTTAAAATAATAAAATCGTATTGCGGATATTTTTTCCGCAAATCGCTTTTTATTTCCGCTCTTTGGATTTTAGAAGCATCTACAAATATCGATAAAACAACCGGCTCGGTTTTAAGATTTAGTCCGGCGAAAGATTTTTTTATTCTTTCGGAAACTACTCTTATTCCATCGGCCTTAGGCAGTAAAAATTTAGCCAGCAAAACTCTGATTTTATTTGAAAACGAATCTTTCCAAAAATATGGGCTAAAAACATCCGTATGTACCTGCAAATGCAAAGGAATCTTAAACAGCCTGCTTACCATCCAGGCAGCCAGGCCTGTTTCAAAAGGATCTTGAGCCGAAACTAAATCTATCTTTTCCTTCGCTATAAATTTCTTAAAAATCCTCAATGTATCAAAAATGTAAAAAATCTTCGCGATAGAATTAGTCGGGTAAGCCGCTAAATTATTTTCAATAATGACTTTGTCATTTTTTAAAGTCCAGGTAATCGTAAAAAATTTATCAAAAAAACGGCTGTGTTTTCGGAGCTTTTCCAACACGGCCGATTCTTGCTTAAAAATACCCTTGTCTAAATTTATAATTAAAACTTTCATCTATTCCTTAATTTATTGTATAAACGGCGCATTAACTTACCCACAAACCACTTCTCCTCTATCGCTATGCCGGCCAAAAATTCAACGACATAAATATCTATAGGAAAAGAATAAAAATTATGGCTTATTCTGAATTCAAACCATTTTTTCAATATCTTCAGATCCCAGCTTAAAATCTTAAAGCACTCTCTGATGACCCAGACTTTCCTTACATTAACCCAAGGAGAATTAAAATCCTTTCTAAACCGGTCTATTTTCCCCCAATCCTCAGTTCTCTGCGGCGGAACAAACCCCTGCATCAAGCTGAAATCATAAAGTTTTGATCCCGGATACGGCAGATAAGCGCCAACAGTAAATCCCGCCTGAGGATGAATTTTATAAACCTGATTCATTACGCTGATTGTTTCATTAAAATCTTTTTCTGTTTCCGATGGCAGTCCCACTATAAAAGAATAGGTGGCATGCAATCCATATTTGGCTATGCTTCTCACTCCCTGAAGCAATCTTTCAACTGTAAAACGCTTATCAATCAGCTGAAGCATCCTTTCAGATCCCGATTCAAGTCCGATAAGCATGTCAAAAATATTAAAGTTTTTCAGCTTAGCCACCAGCTCATCATCTATAAAATCTATTCTTATTTCCAAATGGCACGGCAAATTTATTTTTGATAACAATGAAAGTGCACGCTCTTTGTCCACAAAAAAATTATCGTCATAAAACTTTATCGCGTCTATTTTATATTTTTCCTTCAAAAAATTTATATCTTCCATAACCGCGTCTTCAGACCAAACCCTCCATCTGCTTTTATTAAATTTGAAGTTATAGCAAAAAGCGCAGCCAAACGGACATCCCCTGCTGGATTTATAAGCGATAACCCTTTTATATTTGCTCAAAGGAAAAATAAACTGATTCATATCAATCAAGCTGAAATCCAGCCTCCAGGCGTCCAGATTCTCAATAAGCGGCCTTTCGGAATTTGTAATAATCTTGCCGTCCTTTTTATAAATTAATCCCAAAATTCCGCTGAAATTCTTATCCTTATAAAATTTCTCCGCAAATTCCAAAGTGGTTATTTCTCCTTCGCCATAAATTACATAATCTATATATTCTTCTTTTATGCACTGATCCGGCAACAAAGTCGGATGTATTCCACCCCACACTATCGGGATATTGCCCAATTGTTTTATTTTCTTTGAAAACTCGGCGCTATGCTGGGTTTGAATTCCCGTCATTACTGAAATGCCTATAAAGTCGGGCTTCATTGCCGCAATTTTTTCTGCCGTACTATTTATCTGCCTTTCATTAATATTTATAAGCTGAACATCATATCCCTTCTTTTTAAGCGCGCTTCCAACCGAAAGAATGCCCAGCGGCAATATTTTTTCCGAGTGATCCTCGCTGTAATTTATTTGGATAAGAGTTATCATATTTTTTTGCACAAAGCGATTACTATATCTCCATTATTTTTGAAAATTCCAATTTTTCCGCAAATCATTTCAAAAAAATCTATTGTGTCTCTCATTGCCTTGATCTTATAAAACGGGAACGGCATAGAAAATCTGAATGTCGAAACTTTTTCTATTTCAAAATTTCCAACACCGATTAAATTCTTGAATTCTTTAATCGAGTAAGATTTATGAGGAAAATATTTTTTATCCCTAAAAATCTTTTTAAGCAAGGCGTAAGGCAAAGACAAAATTCTAAACGGCAAATTTAAGAACTCGGAGATAATATTATATGTATTATCTGTGCTTATTACCAAATACCCGCCTTTTCTCAACATCCTATATAACTCCGCAATTCCCCTTTTATCTTCCAATAAATGCTCTATTACCTGAGTGCATAATATCAGATCAAATTTTTCATTCCCAAAAGGAGCATTTTCAAGGTTTCCGATCTTAATCTCCTCTAAACCCGTGTTTTCCTTTGCCAATTCAACGATTTTTTCCGAAAAATCAAAGCCGCACAGGCTCGCCAATCCAGTTCTATTTTCCTTTAAAAATTTAAGATATATTCCGTTCCCGCATCCAGCGTCGCAGAAATCAACGCCGTCTTTATTGATTTTCTCCAAAGCAAAATCCAAATATTCTAAAACGCCCTTATGCTTTCTGTTCAAGGATAAGTATTTTCCTCCTTCATATTTTTTTGACCTAAGATAATAGGGTTGTTCTAATTTTTTCCAGTCCATTTTATTTAACGTTTAAATTTCAAACCATTTCGGCATAAAAACCTTTTGCAAATTAAAAGGAGTGCCTTCTTTTTTCTCCGCCAATACCCAGATATTTCCTCCATAAATCTGAAGAAGCGGTTCAAAAATAAAATTAAACCATTTCGGCTTTTTTCTTATATAGCCGGAGGTTTTAATAATTTTATAACCGGCCATTTCCATTAAATACAAAAGCGCTTTTTTATTAAAAGCATAAAGATGGCAGCCTGATTTATGCCTGTTGAATATTGACATAAGAGGAATCTGAATAATAATTTTTCCCTTATCCTCCAGCAACTTGCGGCTATCGTATAAAAACTTATAAGGGCTGGCTACATGCACCAAAAAATCGGTGCACCAGATAAGATTGAATTTCTGATTAATTGATTTTAAATCGTCTTCAGCATTGATTGAAGCAACTTTGAGCCCCAGCGATTTTGCAAATTCCACCGCCTTTTGATTTATCTCGACGCCGAGAGAGTCTTTTCCAAAATGAATAAAGTTTTGCCCATAATTGCTGCCGATGTCCAGAATATTCATTCCAAAATCAACATTGAATCTTTTATAAATATATTCGTGCATATTCGCCCAATCTTTGAACAAAACATTAAAAGCCCAGTTTTTTTCTTCCGGGCTTCCGGGCGCCTTTTCATCAATAATCTTTTTTAATTCTTCGTTGGTTTTTTTCATCTTAGTATTTATTTAGCAACATATTTCTTCGCCAATTTATATTCTATAGGCCATTTAAAAAATCTCAACTTCCAGCGAAGCCTGCAAACCAAAGAAAACAAAAACTTTAGAAATTTATTCGAAGTAACAGTCGAGCCAAGCGCGCTCTTAAAGCTCTGAGCTCCAAAACGGGCATAGGCCTCCAAGGAATCCACCATGTCCGGATCTTTTACCCAGGGAAACTGGTATGGGGTCAAATAACTCATTTCATTCAGTATGGCATTTGACCAATCTTCCAAGCCAGCCGGAGCCTTCCAGCCGGATAGCAAGCATTCTTCATATAAAGGAGAGCCTGGATAGGGGCGAAACGCCTGCGGGCCGAGTATTTGCACTCTGGCGTCGAGTTTCAATAACTCATCTATTAAGCTGATTGTCTGATTCATATCCTCTCTTGATTCGCCGGGCAGTCCAACCATAAATGAATATTGAGGAATTATCCCGTATTTCAGGCATCGGCGAGCGGAATTCAAAATCTGCTCCCTTGTAATGTCTTTATCTATTTTTCTTAAAATTTTTATAGATCCCGATTCCGCTCCGAAAGAAAGCAAATAACAGCCTGATTTTTTAAGCTTCGCCAAAAATTCATCTGTTAAATCCGGAAGAGAAAAATAATCCGCTCTTATCGTAGTTTCCCAAGGAACAATAAGTTTCTTTGAAATCATTCCATCCACAATTTCCGCAACTCTTCTCAAATCAACAAAAAAATTCTCGTCCCAAAAACGGAGTTTCTTTCCTGTAAAAAACGGCTTGGATTCAATTATGGAGATATCGCTTAAGACCTGTTCCGAGCTTCTCATTCTCCAACGATTTTTTGTAATGGCATTGATGCAAAAAGCGCATCTGTGCGGACAGCCGCGCGAAGTATGCGTCGGCACCATTTCCAGTCTTTCCAAAATTTCCTTGGGCACCAATTCCCAATTAGGCAAAGGAATTTCCTCCATCGGCAAAAGCTCTCTTGGAGGATTTATGAAAATCTTTCCGCTTGATTTATATCCCAGCCCCCTGATTTTTGAAAAATCTCCGCTGTTTTTTTCAAGCTCCTGCAAAAGCTCCCACAAAGTTTTTTCCCCTTCATTTAAAACTATAAAATCAGATAAATCGCTTTCCAAAACTTCTTTTGGGAAAAATGTAACGTGGGGACCGCCCCAGATTAATTTAATTTTCGGATATGCTTTTCTTATTTTTTTTGCTATCTCAATAGCGGAAGGAACCTGTGAGGTCATAACCGACAAGCCAACATATCCGGTCTGCGACAATTCTTTATCCAAAGTTTCCTGCCAATTCCCCTGCCTGGCGCAATCAACGATTTTCACCGGGAAATTCCTTTTATATAAATAAGAAGCCAGACACAAAAGCCCAACCGATAAGCTGGTATCGTATTTTGACTTAACAATATTAAAAGCCGGATTAATAAGTATTATTTTTTTCATTCTTTTACTTTAAAACTTCTATGGTTTTGCTCAGTAACTCATTCCACTTAAACTTCTCCAATGTTTTGAGTCCATTCTGAGAAAATTTATTTCTCAGGCCCTTGTCACCCAGCAATCTATCGATAGCGCCAACCCACGCTCTTTTGTCATTATAGGGCAAAAGAAAGCCATTTTCCTCATCCTTAACGACCTCGGGATTCCCGCCTACCAAAGTAGTAATAACCGGCGCTCCTACGCTCATAGCTTCTAAAACCGTATGAGGCAGGCCCTCATAATTAGTGTTTAAAACAAATACAGTTGAACGGCTAAGAATAGATAACGCCTCCTGCTTACTCACTCTTCCGCGAAACATTACGTTATCCTTAAGCCCAAGATTTTCAGCTAAATTTTTAAGATTTTCAAACTCCGATCCTTCGCCGAGAACTTCCAGCATAATATCTTTATATTTTAATTTCAATTCCGCCATAACCCGAACAAGCATTTCTACTCCCTTCCAAGGAGTTAATCGGCCGACGAAAGTCAGGGTTGGAGCAGCCGGCTCCTGATATTTCGGAATGTCCGGCAAAAAATCTACGGCATTATAAATAACTTTTATTTTACTTTCTTCCACGCCGATTTTCATCGCCAAATGTTTCATAAAATTACTGACTGCCACAATCGCATCGGCTGATTTTAAAATATTGGCTCTTTGTTTTTTTCTTTTTTCAATAAAGCTGTTGTATTTTTTATCCTGAAAAACAACTATATCGTCATTGGTCTGGCCGGAATTAACAGCTGTTTCCCACGCCGAATCCCCCGCAAAACGGGCAACGAACTTCCTATTTAAAATTTTTGCCGCCAACATTGACCAGTATCCAGGAGAATACAAATCTGTCGTATAAATAACTTCCGACTTATAAGCCAGATAAAAAACTTTTATGCCGAAAATCAATTGCTTTAATCCCGGCAATAATTTTCTTGAAACCTTAACCAGCTTAAAATTCCTCTCCTTTTTCTCCGGCGATCCATAAGTTAAAACCGTCACTTTAAACCCCGCATTAACCAAATCCGAAGCCAAATATTCAATTTGAGCCGCCGGCCCGCCGATATCGGGCGGAAAAATTCCGGTAGTTATTAAAAGTTTTGTCATTTAATTAATTTATTATTGAATATATCGCTGAACGATTCGGCAATTTTATCCCAAGAATACCTGTCCTTAACCATTTTAAGCCCGTTATTAGCTATTTTTTTGCAAAGCTCGGGATTTTGAATTATAAAATCAATTTTATCGGCTAATTCTTTTGAATCGTCCACCTGCATGATAAATCCTGTTTCTTTATCAACCAAAAAATCAACAATTCCCCCAACCGGAGTTCCAATAACCGGAATACCGGCAGCCATCGCTTCCAAAAAAGAATTTCCCAGTCCCTCAGAACGGGATGGCCTTGCAAAAATATCGGAAATTTTCAAATAAAGAGGGATTTCTTTCTGATCTATCTGTCCGAGCAATAAAATATTCCTTTCAATTCCCAATTTCTTTATTTTTGATTCTAAATTACTCCGCTCCGGCCCGTCTCCGACAACCAGGCATTTTACATTCGGAGTTTTTTCTCTGAATTTCGCTATTGCGTCAATCAAGACATCCACGCCGTTTTTATAAACCAAGCGGGAAGTCGTTACAATAATATATTCGTCTTTAAGGCCCAGCCTGTCTCTTAATTCCTTAATTTCCAATTCGGAATATTTCTTGCTGAAATTTTTAATATCCACTCCATTCGGAACGACTTCTATCGGACAGCGCGCTCCGCGCTTAATAGCAAAATCTTTCAAATAATTGCTTATCGCCTGTATAAAATCCGCCTTTTGAAAAATCTTTTTTCCAAAAAAACCTACGAGTCCCATTCTTCCGGATACCAGATATTTTTCCGAATCTCCTTCCTGAACAGTTAATAACAAAGAAATTTCCGGATGCCTCAACTTAAAAAATAAAGCAGCGATTCCGCCATAAGAAGCCATTATCGCCCAGATCACTTTGAATTTTTTTTCTTTATGAGCTTTTTCCGCCGCGCGTAAAGCCCTAAAAATATAAAGCGCTTTATCCAAAATTCTGCCGTATTTCTTTCCGTTGCTTCCCAGCCCCAGCCTGATAATTTCGGCATTTCCGTCCGCTTCAACAGAAGGCCACTTCATATCAAATTTATAAGTAAAAATCGCGAAATTCAGCCTTGGCAGGCGCTTTATTATCTCCCGGCAAGCTACTTCAGCCCCTCCCTCAAAAGGATAAAAAGCTAAAGAAAAAACCGCTATTTGTGGCTTTTCATTGTCCATACACGTTATATTATAAGTTATATTTATATAACACAAAAATGAAGCTAAAAGTTCTATTTATTATTACAAAATCCGGCTGGGGCGGAGCGCAAAAAAATGTTACTGACCTTGCCAATAATTTGGATAAAAGCCTTTTTGAAACAAAGGTTTCATTTGGAGGCATAGGAGCAGAGAACGATAAAATAAAACACCTATCCAATAATAGCGGATTTTTATTCTCCAATGACATATTAGCTATTTTTGAATTAATAAAAATTTACAAAAAAGAACGCCCGAACATCGTTCATCTAAACAGCTCCAAGGCAGGCGTACTCGGCGCTATCGCCGCAAAAATTTATGGAAAAACTAAAGTGGTTTTTACCGCCCACGGCTGGGTTTTTAATCCCGACAATGCAATAATCGCTCCTATCCGCTGGTTTTATATTTTACTTCATAAAATTGCCGCTTTGTTTCAGGATAAAATAATCTGCGTTTCCGGGTGCGATTATCAATTAGCGCTTAAATATAAAATCGCCCCCGCCGAAAAATTAACTATGATTCATAACGGCATAAATAATTTCAATTTAGAAACACGCGAAAATTCCAGACTATTCATTAAAAAAGATGCTGGACGTAAAAATAAGAATATAAATATAAATTTACCTTTTATTGGCTCTATTGGGCGACTGACAAAAGAAAAAAATTATGAAGCCCTCATCAAAACGGCTTCATTAATTCCGACCGCAAACTTCATAATAATTGGCGATGGACAGAAGAGAGTAAAATTGAGTAATTTAATTAAAAAATTAAATTTAAAAAATACTTTTATCGTTGATCCTATTGGAAACGATGCTATGTTTTTAAAAGCTTTTGATATTTTTGTTCTGCCTTCCATAAAAGAAGGCCTCCCATATATTCTTCTTGAAGCTATGGCTGCCGGATTACCGACTATAGTCACTAATGCAGGCGGCATGCCCGAAGTCGTTAAAAACGAAGAAAACGGCTTAATTGTGCCCCAAAAAAACCCGGGGATGCTTGCGGATGCCATCAATCGCCTTTTAACAAATCCCAAACTAGCCGAAGAATTTGGAGCTAAAGCGCAAAAAAATATCAGAGAAAATTTCTCTCTTGAAAAAATGGTTAAGGAAACCGAAGGCGTTTATAAATTACTTTAAGGAAAAATTATAAATCCTGAACATTTCCCTGCCCTCCTGGCCATAAATAATTTCCGGCGGCTTTTGAGTATTTTTTTTCAGATTTTCCTCAAGCTCTGCGCCGATCTTCTTGTCGAGCTTAAATTGATTAAGCAATGTATTTTCCGTACTTTGAACAAAATAAATATCGAATCCCCTCAAATCCACCTGCTTTCCCTGGATCATTTTAACAAAGTCTTCTACATAAAGAGTCGGAATACTGTGATAAAAGAAACGCCTATAAAAAATCCATTGCAGCGTCGGCATGGCAACATTATCGTTATAAACAATTATAAATGGGTAAAGCTTTCCTTTTTGTTTCTGAGAAAATTCTTTAATTACATCGTTTAAATGAGAATTAGAAGAAGAAGGAACTGAAGCCGACTGCTTTCCTTTAAATATTTCGTTCAGGCTATTATCCAGGCTCGCTATTCCATAATTATTAATATTAAAAAAATTGCTTTTGACAGAGAAGAAAATTTCAAAACAAATAAAAGCTACCGCTAAAAATTTAAAAAGATAATTAAATTTTGTTCCGCCCTTCAAACCCCAAATGAACTTAATCAATAAAACGGAAAAAATAATGAGAACCGGCGCGAAAAGAACTATAAACCTCGGAGCCGATCCTATCTTTATAAGCAACAAAACCAGCGAGACAATATATAGCCAGCAAAATAAAATAAACGGCGAACGGATTTTAACAAACGAAAAAGCCGAATAAATAGCTCCTAATAACGCGGCAATTAGAGCCGGAACGCCATATAGGCTCAAAAGATTCTTGCCTATTTCTGAAAATGGATTTTGAACCTTTCCTATGAGGCTCTGCCATTCGGGAGTGCTTTGTCCCAGCAAATAAGAAATCTGCAAG
Source organism: Minisyncoccota bacterium (assembly GCA_028716745.1). Classification (GTDB taxonomy): domain Bacteria; phylum Patescibacteriota; class Minisyncoccia; order UBA6257; family 02-FULL-45-10c; genus STD1-84. Next base: position 8,512 of record JAQUPE010000003.1, on the reverse strand, counting down.
TCAAAATGGCCAACCGCTTTATAAAGGCAAATATTATAAATAATAACCGGGCTGAATAAAATTAGAGCCACTATTAAAGCCAAATAAAATTTTGAATTTTTAAAAACCGCTCTTTCTCCTATTAATAAATAAATAAAATAAATAGGGATAAGAAAAACTCCCGTGTACTTTGAAAGAAATACTAAGCCTAAGCTCGTCCCCCAAGCCAGCCAATAACGTTTCGGCGAACCGACAAATTTAAAAAATAAATAAATATTAAGAAGAATAAAAAATAAAAGAATCGGTTCCAGCAATGCCGTTCTTGAAATTCCAACCAAGGCTCCGTTAACCGCAAAAATAAATGCCGAAAGCAAGGCCAGTGATTCCCCTAAAAACATCTTGGCTAAAATATAAATTAAAAATACCGAAGCCGCGCCGAATATTGCCGAGGGCAAACGGGCAACCAGCGCCGAATCTCCGAAAACTCTGAAAAATGAATTTTGTATTGCAAAAACAAGCGGCGGCTGATCATGAAAAGAAAGCTTGGTCCAAAAAGGCAATTGTTTTCCGTTAAACCACTCTACTGGCTGCGTTTGAAAACTGGTGCCTATGTAGTCCAAATATCCGATTGACCTGAAAGCATAAGAAGCCTCATCGCCTGCCATATCAAGACTGCCAACTCCGATAATCCTAAATAAAAAGGCTGCGGCAACAATTGCCGCAACGGCTAAAATAATAAATTTAGAGCTTAATGGCTTCATTGATTAATAGCTATATTCTAATCAAAAATCGCCGGTAAAACAATGTTTTCAAAAAACTTGTTATAATACTCATATTATTATGGCCAGCATAATTGTGATCCCAACCTACAACGAAAAAGAGTCTATAGCCATCCTTTTGGAAAAAATTTTCAATTCTGTTCCGGATATTTATGTCATGGTAGTTGATGACAGCTCTCCGGACGGAACAGCCGCTGTCATTAAAAAAATGCGGATGAAATTCCCCAATCTTCTTCTTTTGGAACGGCCGGAAAAACAAGGACTTGGCAAAGCCTATGTGGCAGCATTTAAAAAAATACTTTCCGGAGAAAAATTTGAAAACATTATAATGATGGACGGAGATTTATCTCATAACCCAGAAACGCTTCTTCCAATGATAGAACAAGCAAAGAACTGCGATTTAGTAATCGGCTCAAGATATATTAAGGGAGGAGAAATAACAAAAAAATGGAATTTCTTCAGAAGACTTCTGAGCCGCGGAGCAAATATTTATTTAGGAATGATTTTAGGAAAACAGATAAAAGACTGGACTACCGGATATAATCTGATTAAAACAAACGTTCTCAAAAGAATAGATCTCGATTTATTGAGCCCTAAGGGATACGCTTTCATATTTAGCCTAAAATATTATCTTCTCAAAAATAACGCGCAAATAAAAGAAATCCCGATTTTCTTCGATGAACGAAGCAACGGAAAATCAAAAATGACTTCCAATATAATATCGGAAGCCATTTTGATGCCTTGGAAATTAATTTTCCGCAAATAATTACAATCCTATCAAAGCTTTCAGCTTCTCTATATCCTCCTTTAAGGCCGTGTTTGTCGGATCTGATTTAAACGCCTCCTCAAAATATTTTAAAGCCTCAACATTGTTTCCTTCCCGATTATAATATTCACCCAGCATGATTTTTAAGCTAGCATTAGTCGGATTGCTTTTAATTCCCTTCAACAATAGAGGCTCTATCTTCGCCTTGCCTGCCTCATAAGAATAATAAACTTGTGTCAGTAAAACATAGCTGTCTGCGCTGGCTGGCTCATTTTTAATCGCCTTCAAAAAACTCTCTTCCGCCTTAGGATAATTTTTCAGATAAAATCCGTACAAATCTCCCAAATTATGGAAGCAAACATAGCTTTCCGGACGAATCTTGCCGACAAAATTAAAGGCTTCAATCGCTCCATTATAATCACCGGCGGCTTTCAAATAATTTCCCAAATCCAGCCAAACGAGATCATAATCGAAATTTTTCCTGATAGACTCCTTAATTTCATTAATCTTTTTTGTATACCTCTGTTTATCGGCCTCGGATACGTCCTTTCCAAAAGCTATTGGATGAGAGATTATCTCATTGGCCAAAGCTTGATAAGCTTCATTTTCGGCAATCTGCTCTGCCTGACTATTAGACTCTGTTGTAGATGCTGTATTTTCTGCTTCCTGCGCCTGAGGTTCCTTATTGGATAAATCTTTATAAATAAGCCAAGACGCTCCTGCGACCAAAATTAATACCGCTAAAATTATGATGGTTGTTTTTGTTTTCATATTGATAACTATTATAGCAAAATTTAAAAAATAGACAAACAAAAAACCCCCTTACGGGGGTTTCTTGTACTAGCTCAAGACTAGGTTTATGACGGGCTGTTAAGAGATACAGAACCCATACCTGATGGATCTAATCCAGTGACTCCATAACCGTTTGTGAAGTCCTGATCGCCAACTCCGCTTTCAGATGTTGTGGAAATAGGAGACCAAACAAAATTGTTGTTCGCCTGATCCTGTACTGAAGCAGTGTCGTTGAAGATCGTGGAAGAAGACATCATGATACCGGCCATACCTCCCTGCATTATTACTGGGAAGTAAGCATCTCCAAGCAAGTCAACAGTAATCTGATCGGTGGAAGTAGTTCCGCTTTCAACAGAGTTTACTGTGGCTCTCAATTCGAAACCTTTGGTAACACCGGCTGGAATAACCAAAGTGGTTGTTCCTGCGCTGCAACCGGTCTTATCCATGTAGATTTCAATTACAGACGGAGCTGGGTATATCTGACCAGGGACGATAGCTGTTGTTGTCGCCTGATAGAGACCGTTGTTGCAAGGTCCGGCATTCAACAAACCGTTCGCAGCAAATGAATCATCAACTGAACCAAAAGCGGAATCAAATTGATACAACGCATATTTGGTAGTTGTGGCCATTAAGCTGGAAGAGGAAACGCTGAATGTGAACTTGTTAAGAGCAACATCTCCGTTGTTCGCAGTGACCTTGAAGCGATAAAGCTTCACGCCATCTGTGTTTCCGGCAGACAATCTAGGATTGGATGTCGGAAGAGAAGCTGTAGAGAACGAAGGATATGCCTTCACGATACGAACTCCCTTGGAAGCAGAATCTGTTTCTGCTGTCGGGGAAATGGTCGTTCCGGAAGAAACTCCTGTTCCATAGATTCCAGTCTCGCCTCTGTTACCTGCATCGTAGTCAACCTTCAAGAGGTGACCAGAGGAAGTCAAGTTTCCAGTAGAAGACATAGAGTTAATGGTTCCCTTAAGAGCGATAACTTTGTATCCTCCTTTCGCAATCGTAAGATTGGAGATTGCAGAAGAAGTAGCGAAGTCCGCATAGGTTCCAGAAGCAGAAATTGTAGCTTCACCGATTTGAACGGCTGTACCGCTGGTAACATCCCAGATGGTGATCTTTTGATCAACCAAATCTATAGGAGAGTTAGAAGCTGTGTCAGTCAATTGCAAACCAATTTGCTTCAATGCAATGTCTTCGTTGGTGGCTGTCAATCTTAATCTGCTGAGCTCAACTGTTTGACCAGGAGCAACGAGCTTATAAGAAGGAGAACCAGAGTCCAAAGCGACAGTCATTGTTCCACCCGCAGAAGAAGTCATAGCTTGTCCTACGCTTGAAACCACTGTGAATCCAGCGCTCTGACCAGAAGTTAATCCGGTAGCAGAATACGTCTGAGCCGCATCAAGACCCCACTGGAAGATTCCAGAAGTGTCGCTCGCGGACAAATCGCACTTCACAGACAATTGTTTGGAAGAGCCTTTTGTCACAACGAGTCCAGTACCGTCAAAAGTAAATGAGGTAGCGGAAGCGCGTGCTGTAGGATTCTTAATGTTAGAACTAGTCGTTAAGGATGTCGTACCATCGTAAAGCTGACAATTGGTCAAGCTTGTAGCGGTGGTTCCGTTATATTCCAACGGAAGAGATGTGAATCTAATATCTTCACCCGAGGATGAAGTATCGACTATGATTCTGGCAAACTCAAAAGCCTTAGAACCAGCGATAATGGTCTGCGCTATCGGTACTGAAGACACAGAAAGTGTCGTTGTAGCCGCTTTTACAGTCATTATGTTACCGCTAATGGCAGAGTTAGGAGAGATCGTTATGGCCTTTCCAGTTGTCTGACCAGTAGCAGCGGTCCAATCGGTCTGAGGAGTTGTAGAAGCTCTGACAGTATCGTTATTTTCAAACGCATCTGTCGCAGAATCAACAGACAATTTTCCTTTCATGGTCAAGTAAGTCATACCAACCGGGAAGGTAATTGTATCTGTGAATGTAACTGTTCCAGATCTAATTGAATAATCGGAAACTGCAGCAACATCTTTAGGTCCAGCCAAAACTGTTCCGGCTGCGTTTACCAATTTGATGTTGTCGATGTTTGTAACATGAGCTTCAGAGCCGGAGTCAGCATCGGTAATACCGAGGTTGAACACCATGCTCGCAACAGAAATCGGTTCACCTTTAACATCAACTGTCCAACCACCTAATGGCTGATCAGCTAAGTTAAGAGCAACGTTTGCTGCTTGTACTCCAGTATAAGTGCTGACAGTCATAGAACCAGTGGAAACCAAAACTTCAGCGGCATCATACCACGGATCATCAGTAGTTCTGAAAGCTGCTGCATCTGCAGTAACTCCAGTTCCTACCGGAGGGGTAATACCGTATCCGTAAAGTTCTCCGACTACGTTCAAGTCAACTCTCTTAGCAATATCAAAGTCGATGGTCCTTCCGGATCCGCCGATGATATCACCTTTAATGGAGATTTCTTTATATGCTCCTTTATCAGTCAAAAGACCTTCACCAGAGAATGTGGTTGTGTAATATTTACCATCTGCGCTGACAGTTGCATCATATGCAGTGCCATCAACATAGGTTTTTACATTTGCCAAATCTCCAGATCCGACGGAACCAGTCTGGTTCCAGCGAATGGATTTCATATAAACTTTTTCAGCAGAACCGGCGGTAACCTTTATAGAAGAAAAGGTATAACCAGTTACGCCGACTTCTTTGGTCTGGCTAGAGCCTGGATCCAAAGAACCACGAGCAGTTGTTACGCTACCAATAGCCAAAGATTCGTTGATTGTTCTTGTAGTACCAATCATCGGCAAAGTTCCACCAACTGTGGCGGAGTTTGCTGTGTTGATAGCAACAACAGTCAAGGAAATTGTCTGGTTAGCATAACCAGTTGTTCCAGTGTTTTGCGCTGCACGTGTACCGGCAATCGTCAAAGTCCTGGAAGTTCCAGCTGCAATTGTGAAATCCTCACCAACGTTTGCACGATGGTCAGAATTTAAAGTCTTTGTAAGACCAATTTGATTTCCAACTTCGTCCAACAAAACTACGCTAGCCAAAGCCGCGTCAGCAGAAAGACCAGTTCTCTCAACTGTTATTGAATTAACAGTGACAGCGCTGGATCCAGCGGTTAACACGATTTTAGTAAACGGAATTCTTGCTGCACCTCCTGGGGCAACGTTAGAAGCCGGCTGATCTGCAGCCAAGGAAACGCTGAGCGCTCCTCCAGTTGTTGTTGTAGTAGTTGTTCCGGTTGAAGTTGTTGTTGTCGTAGTTGTTCCTCCAGCGAGCGAAACCATTTTAGCTTTTGTTACAGAGCCAAAATATCCGACGGAAGGAGAAACTTGGTGAGCCGCTTGCCATTTGGCGAGAGCAGCTTTTGTCGCGTTACCAAAGTAAGTTGATTCATTACCGACAGAACCAGCTCCAGAAGTAGAAACTACTGCACCATTAGCATTGAGGTACTGCTGTAAAGCCTTAACCGCTTCTCCTCTGCTTCCGACAGTGAGGGAGCCGGAATTAGCGAGAACGGAGGATATAGCCGAACCAGTAGCAGTGGTTGTAGTCGTTGTTCCAGAAGTAGCTTGTCCACGCAATGAAGCGTTTACATTGCTAACTGTGCTTGCATCAGCTCCAAACGTTGAAAGCAAGGAGAGGATGGAAGTAATCTGCGCTTCTGTTAAAGCCGCATTCGCTACCGGCACTATTGCGCCAGAGAGCGACAAAACGGTCATAGCAGAAATCGCAGCTATTGAAATTTTTGTAGTTAATTTACTCATAATCTTTTTATTTTTTGACCTTTTTCTTTTCAACCAAAACGATCGACTCGTTATTAAATATTGAAAAGAATTTTTAATTAATTAATTTGTTTGTTTATTTGTTTTTCATTTTATCTCTCTTGCTGTTCCACCTTGGGCGGACCGACCTTAGCAAAAGAACTAAATCTTAATATCAAATTTAATTTTTTTAATTCAACAGTGAGGCCATTAAATTAAAAAACTCGCTTAGCGAGCGAGGCATACAATCAATCTAGTAAAAGATTTCTTTCACTGAGAGATTCAGCCTCACTCTGAACCTGACAATTTAATAAATATTATACACTTGATTTCACTATCCAGGAAGAGCTTCGTTTTGTTAATAACTCAGCCACTTTTTCGGATACAAGTAATATAACGACGTCCTTCCTATTTTATTACATTAATAATGTTGTGATCGTCTGATTGCGCAAGGCGATAAAAAGTCGCCGGACCACCAACCCCTACTCTCTCTATTGTTCCCTGCTCGCTTAATCTTTGCAGATCATATCTTAGAGTTCTCTCACTCACTTCCGGAAATGCGGCAATTAAATCTTTTATCTTAAGTTCACTCTGTTCCTTCGCCATTAAAACAATTGCCGATTGCCGGATTGCCGAATTATCAGGCTTGCCCGCCTGAGCCCCAATGTTTGAAGAAGCTTGTCTCGCAATTGCCGGATTATTATTTTTAATTGCCGATTGATTATTCTGTGGCTGCCCTGCAGAAATCTGGCGCTCAACAACCATTGGCTTATTAGTAATATCTTTTACTTCTTGTTGTCTTATTGCCGGATTATTATGTACACCCTTCTTTTCATCAATTATCTTACTAATGGAAGGATGCATTATTCCCTCTTCCTTTCTCTTTTCTTTTAAGTCGCTAAATAATGATTTCCCTATATGGGTTTCAAAAATAGATTCTAAATCCGGCAACTGCTCATCTAAATTGCCGAATTGCCGGATTGCCGAATTCATAGCATCCAACTCTCTGACAAGGATGGTTGCATTGATCGGTTCTATCTCATAAAGAGAGTGGCCCATTCTTACCAAAACATCCAAGATTGCAATGTCCTTAGACACCTTTGCAAAGGCCTCCTTATTCCTATCATCTGCGCTAACAGCGGCCACGTCCTCAACAAAAACAAAAGCCAGCTTTTCTAAGCGCTGGCGTAAATCAACCCTGTTAACAAAACAGGATATTCTCACTAAGGCATAAGCTATTTCCCTTGCCTTGTTTTTTAGAGATTCCGGAAACATTGGTACTAGTCTAATCCGGCAATTGCCTCTTTGTCAATTGCCGAACCAAAAAGCTTCCTGCAATACAAAAAAGCCGGATTTTCTTATCCGGCACTCCAAGTAGATGTTCCTAAAATTAATAGCAATGTTACGATGAAAATTATTGAATTTTTCAAAATCATTCTCTTGTTTATGATTCCTTGAAAATGTCCGAAAACAAAATCCGTTAAAATATAAACCATTAAAATTACCAGATTGGCCGCGCTGATAAATCCTATCGGCAAAAGAGCCGTCGCCCATAAAATTTCCATTGTCACCAAAGATAAAAGCAAAGTTGTTAACAAATGCCTTCTTGGAAAATAATGTTCCGACCAAAAAAACCATTCTCGATATAAAGAGAGCGTTGCCGCAAAAACCAAAATATATTTAAGAAAAAATAAACTTGATTTATCCGATAAAAAGAAAAGCGCAAAGACCGCATAAAACAAAAGTATATTTTTAATTGAATAGCTTTGATAGCGGTGAACGAAAACAAGCTCTTTTATTCCCAAAAGCAGATAAAATATAAAAGAGAAAAAGAAAACTTCCGCTATCCAAAATTCCGGCCTATGAACGGTATAGAGCCCGCCCAAAGCGATAATCAGCAATACGGCAAAAGAATAAAGATTTTGCGATTTTAAAAAATGCGCTTCGGCTCTGAAATACAAAAATGCGGCAACTCCCAAGAAAAATAATATAGAAAAAAAACCGAAGCCTCCGAGCTTAACAAGAAAAAGAAATCCGCCAAAAATCGCGCTTTTAAGAACTAATCGCAACCGCGGACTCTGCAAAACTAACCTTAATTTTTCCACCATCTTTTATTTGGCCTTTAATCATCTTGTCGGCCAACTTATCTAGTATAGTTTTTTGAATCAATCTCTTCAAATGGCGGGCTCCGAATTCCGGGTCAAAGCCGTTTTCAGACAAATGATTAATTATTGATTTATCAAATTCCATCTTGAATCCTTTGCCTTTTAGCTTCTTTTCAATTAATTCCAGCTGCAAGCTGACAATTTTTTCTATGTCTTTCCTGCTTAAAGGATTAAATATGACTATATCTTCAATTCTATTCAAAAACTCCGGCCTAAACTGCTCTCTCAGCGCATCCTGTATCT
>JAQUPE010000002.1 GCA_028716745.1 Minisyncoccota bacterium | reverse complement strand
GCCCTATCTGCAGGCATAGAGTCAGCTAAATTCCTCGCAGACAACGCCACCAACGACGGAGGCGCAACCACCACCAGATTCGAGATTGGAGGAGGCGGAGACTTAGTCCTCAATGGAGCTTGGACTGTGGCGGCGGCGGAAGAATTGCCGGAGGGTCTTGTAGCTTGGTGGAAATTGGATGAAACAAGCGGGACAACAGCTAATGATAGTGCTGGAACAAATGACGGAACGCTTAATGGTCCGGTTTGGGTTGATACGGGAGTTAGAAGAGCGGCAGATTTTGATGGCACAGATGATATTATTACTGTTCCATTTTCTTCGGATTTTGATATAACCACCATGTCGACTTGGTCAGTAGTGATGTGGGTATATTTTGACGATCTTAATAATGGAGGACTACTTGGCATTTCTCCTATTACAATAAATAAAGGAACTCAGCTTTTATTTACGCAAGATACAGATAATATAAAAGTTTATACCCCGGGAGGAAATATTAATTTTGGCGAAGGAGGGACCACCATATTAACAGGCCAATGGTATCACCTGGTATTTACATATAGCAGCGTGTCGGGAATGCTGATATATATAGACACCGACAGCGTTTCAACTGCAAATCACACCATTGCGTCAGATACGAGTAATTTATATATGGGCGCTAATTATTCAGGTTATGCGGATACATTTTTGAATGCCAAGATGGCTGGAGTTAGAATATATGATAGAGTCTTGCCTTTGTCGGAAATCGAGGAATTATATGCTTCGGGCGAATAGATTTAGCGGTTTAACTAGACGGGCATAGGCTCAATTTTTATTTTCGTTTAGTTTCTGATAATATAAAATATATCAATTTATGGAAAACTTGATGGACAAAATTATTTCTCTCGCCAAAAGGCGGGGTTTTATTTTTCCGGGCTCGGAGATTTACGGCGGCATGGCGAATTCTTGGGATTATGGACCGCTTGGAGTGGAATTAAAAAACAATATTAAAAATGAATGGTGGAAAATGTTCGTTCATCAGAGAGCGGATGTTGTAGGAGTTGATACGGCGCTGGTGATGAATCCGAAAGTCTGGGAGGCCAGCGGACACTTAAAAGAATTTTCCGATCCGCTTATTGAGTGCAAAAAATGCCATTCGCGTTTTAGGGCTGATGAGATGAAGGGGGATAAATGCCAGGAATGCGGAGGAAAAGAATTCACTACTCCGAAGCAATTTAATCTGATGTTCAAGACTTTTATCGGTCCGGCTGAGGACGCGGCCAATACGGCATATTTCAGGCCGGAAACCGCGCAGGGCCAATTTGTTGATTTTAAAAATATTTTGGAAACCAGCAGAAAAAAATTGCCGTTTGGAATTGCGCAGATGGGCAAGGCGTTCAGAAACGAAATCACTCCGGGAAATTATATTTTCAGGACTCGCGAGTTTGAGCAGATGGAAATAGAATATTTTATTCCGGAACCTAAAAAGGATAAGGACTGGGAAAAATATTTTGAAATGTGGCTTGATGAAATGAAGAGATGGCTGAAGCATTTGGGAATCAGCGATAAACATCTGCATTACCACGATATTCCGGACGGCGAGAGAGCGCATTATTCCAAGCGTACTGTTGATGTTGAATATGATTATCCATTTGGCCAGAAAGAGCTTTATGGCTTGGCTTATCGCACGGCTTTTGATCTTAAAAATCATGCGGACAAGAGCGGGCAGGATTTGAGATATACGGATACGGAAACTAATGAGAAATATCTTCCGCACGTAATAGAGCCGACCTGGGGAGTGGATAGGTCAATGCTTGTGGCTATTTTAGAGGCTTATCATGAAGAAAAGGCTCCGACTTCCGAGAAGGGCGAGGAAGATGTAAGAGTTGTTTTGAAATTTCCAAAATGGATGGCGCCGGTTAAGGTTGCGATTCTGCCTCTTTCAAAGAAAGAGGAGTTGAGCAATTTTGCCAAAGATATTTATGGGGATTTAATAAAAGATTTTATTTGCGAATATGACGAAACTCAAAGCATAGGAAAGCGTTATCGCCGTCAGGATGAAATTGGAACGCCTTATTGCGTGACGGTAGATTTTGAAAGCTTGGAAGATAAGGCCGTGACGGTGCGCGACCGAGACACGATGAAGCAGGACAGAATAAAAATCAGCGAATTAAAAAATTATCTTAGCGATAAATTAAAATAATGAAACCTTTTAAAAGATATGTCCTCAAAAATGGACTGAGAGTACTTTTAGTCCCTAATAAGCAAAATCTTGCCACTACGGCTTTGGTTTTGGTTGAGGCTGGATCTGAATATGAATCAAAAAAAATAAACGGCATATCACACTTTCTTGAGCACATGTGTTTTAAGGGAACTAAAAAGCGTCCGACAGCCTTGGCGCTAAGTACAGAAATGGATTCTTTGGGAGCCGAATATAATGCATTTACCGGGCATGAATTTACCGGATATTATGCAAAAGTAAATCCGGAAAAAATAAGTGCTGCGATGGAAATAGTTTCGGATCTTTATCTAAATCCTGTTTTTGAAGAAAAAGAATTTGAAAAAGAAAAGGGAGTGATAGTTGAGGAAATAAACAGGAGTGAAGATTTGCCGGTCCATAAAGTCAGCGATTTATTTTTCGGGCTAATGTATGGCGATCAGCCGGCAGGCTGGACCATAACCGGCAAGAAAGAAATAATCCGTTCAATGACGCGAAAAGATCTTGTGAATTATCGCAAGGCTCATTATGTGCCTAATGCGACTATTGTTGTTATTGCGGGAACTTTTAATGAGAAGAAAATATTGGAAGAAATAAAGAAGCTATTTGGACATATTCCAGAGGGCAAGAAAGTTCCAAAACCAAAAACAAAGGAGTTGCAGAAATTTCCGAGGAGCTTGGTTTATTTCAAAAGCAGCGGCCAGACGCAGTTAATTTTAGGATTTAGAGCTTTTGATACTTATGATAAAAGAAGGAGGGCGTTAAAGCTTTTGGGTAAGGTTTTGGGAGGCAGTATGAGCTCAAGGCTGTTTCAAAGAGTAAGGGAGCATATGGGTGCTGCTTATTCTATTCATGCGGGGACAATGTCTTTTATAGATCACGGATTCCTGCAAGTTTCCGGAGGCGTGGATACTCAGAGGGCAGATAAGGTTGTGTCGGCAATATTGGATGAATTAAAGAAGGTTACCGAGAAGTTGGTGCCTAAAGAAGAGCTGGAAAAGGCTAAAAATCATTCAATCGGGAATTTTTTGATAGGGCTGGAAACTTCAGATGAGCAGGCTCTTTTTTACGGAGAGCAGGAGCTTCTTAAAAAGAACATAAAAACTCCCCAGCAGGTAGCCAGGGAAATGAAAGCGGTTACCTCTAAGGACCTGATGAAGGTTGCCAGAGATGTAATCCGCAATCAAGGACTTAACTTGGCCATTCTCGGACCATTCAGGGATGCTCACAAATTTGAAAAGATCTTGAAACTTTAGTATCCTTAAATCGTTATATTTCTTGTAGTTCCGCGGCGAAAAATTAATCGCGGATTTAGAGCAGGCATGGAAAAAGGACAAATGGAAATAAGTTGGGGCAGTCTGTGGAGGATTGCCATTATGTTGGCCCTGGTCAGCTTTTTTTATTTTGCAAAAGATATTATTATCGGCCTTATTTTTTCCATTGTCGTTTCTTCGGCAATTGATCCAATAGTCAGCTATTTGGAAAATAAAAAGTTTCCGCGCGTGCTTGGGGCATTATTGATTTTTATTATCTTAATAGGAGCGCTTTCTCTTTTGCTTTATATATTGGTGCCGGTTGTCTTATCGGAGCTGAGCGGCTTGATTGAAAATCTTACAGAGGTTCAATCTTCTATTTTCGGTTTGCAGGAAATGTCGGGTCTTATCGCCATGATAAATCAGGACATCGGCAAGATGGCGAATATATTATTCAGCGGAAATGTTTCTTTGCCGGGGGTTATATCCGGATTTTTGGGAAATCTTACTTTGGTTTTTTCCGTATTCGTTCTCTCTTTTTATCTTACAGTCGATAGAGACGGAGTAGAAAAGTTTTTGAGAGCTATTTTGCCTCCGCATGTTGAAGATAAAGTTTTGGATGTTTATTTTAGAACCAGGCAAAAAATAGGAAAATGGCTTCAGGGTCAATTTTTCTTGAGTTTAAGCGTGGCGATAGTTGTATTTATAGGATTAACTATTTTGAAAGTCAGATACAGCCTTGTTTTGAGCATCTTGGCTGGACTTTTGGAAATAGTTCCTTTTGCCGGTCCGATTTTGAGCGGATCTGTTGCAACAGTTATTGCGCTTTCTCAGTCATTTACCGCCGCTGCATACGTGATAATTCTTTTTATAGTTGTCCAGCAGGCGGAGAATTATCTTTTAGTGCCGACTTTTATGAGATATACCACAAGCTTGCATCCGGCGGTTATTTTGGTGGCTATTCTTATTGGCAGCAAGTTTTTGGGCGTTATAGGAATAATTTTGGCGGTGCCGGCAGCCGTTTTGGCCCAAGAGGTTATAAATAACTGGAATGTTTCCAAGATTAAGCAGAAGGCTTTAACTTAATCGGGATTTGTTTTAGGATTTAGCTATCGTGTCTGATAAAAAGTTTTACGTAACAACTTCTATAGCCTATGTTAATGCGCCGCCGCATATCGGTTTTGCTTTGGAGTCTCTGCAGGCGGATGTTTTAGCCAGATATAATCGCCAAAAAGGCGAAGTGTTTTTTTTGACCGGCACGGACGAGCATGGTGCTAAGATTGCGAGGGCGGCCGAGCAGGCCGGGGAAACTCCAAAAGAGCTGACAGACAAGCTTTCCAATGAGTTTAAAAATCTCAGAGAAGCTCTTAATTTATCTTGGAATAATTTTGTCAGGACCTCCGATCAAAAAAATCATTGGCCGGTAGCGCAGGAAATTTGGAACAAAATATCCGAAGCGGGCGACTTGGAATTGAAAACATACAATGGTTTATATTGCGTTGGCTGTGAGGCATTTATTACTCAAAAAGATTTGGTTGATGGAAAATGCATTATTCATAAAACACCGCCGGAAAAAATAGAAGAGAAAAATTGGTTTTTCAAACTTTCCAAATATGGAAAAGATATTAAAAAAGCTATTGAAGGCGGGGAGTTAAAAATAATTCCGGAAAGCAGAAAAAATGAAGTTCTGTCTTTTTTGAAAGAAGGACTGGACGACATAAGCTTTTCCAGGCCTTCTAAGGATTTAAAATGGGGCGTGCCCGTGCCAAACGACGATTCTCAGACCATGTATGTTTGGGCGGATGCTTTAACAAATTATATAAGCGGATGCGGCGGAGTTAAGGCGTGGGTAAAACATCCGGCAGATGTTCATGTAATAGGAAAGGACATCTTGCGTTTTCATGCGATGATATGGCCGGCGATGCTTTTGTCCGCCAAGCTATCTCTTCCGAAGAGCATTTTTGTCCATGGGTTTATTACTGTGGATGGGCAAAAAATGTCTAAATCAGTTGGCAATGTAATCGATCCTTTTGAGCTGGTTAAAAAATATGGAATCGATGCGGTGCGTTATTTTCTTTTAAGAGAAATTCCTTCTGCCGAAGACGGAGATTTTAGCTACGATAAATTTAAGGAAAGATATAATGGGGATTTGGCGAATGGCTTGGGAAATTTAGTAGCGCGCGTGGCTACAATAGGAGAAAAATTAGGGGATATTAAGGTTAAAAAAGGCGATAAGGAAAGTATAAATACAGAATTAATAGAAGCTTTTGAATTTAATAAGGCTTTGGAAAAAATTTGGAACGAGATACATGTTTTAGACAAGAAAATTAACGATGAAAAGCCGTGGATGGAAAAAGACGAAGAAATTTTAAAAAATAATATTGCAATTTATAGCGGGAAAATCATCAGTATAGCGGAGGCTTTAGAGCCATTTTTGCCGGATACTTCTAAAGAAATAAGAAATCAATTCAAGTTTGAAAAAAATATTTTAAGCATCAAAAAGGGAAAATCTTTGTTTCCGCGTTTATAAACAAATAAAAAAGGCAGGGACGATGATTTGTCCCTGCCCCGGAAAGGAGGTGTGGCTGGCTAGGCCATCGGTACGATAGCGGGCGGCAGGCCCATGTGGTTTTTGCCCCAGATAGAGGCGAATCCGATTGTCTAAAACATTCGTTTGTCCACATTGCCGGCAGTTCTATTTTGCGCGGTGAAAAAGGGTAACTGGTTGCGCTGATAGAAAAGCGGTTTTCAAACCCGCCGCCTTGATTTATACTTTTTAATGTTCTTATTCAATGAATGCACGCACATGGATTTGAACCATGACCTGTCCGATTGTTGATCGGGCTGCTCTGGCCGATTGAGCCCTTAAGCTATGCGCGCGTTTTCAAATCAGTAGAAACTCTAACAACTAATATAAAATATGTCAATTATAATAGACGCGCATTCGCATATTCAATTTCACGACTATAACAAAGACCGCGATGAAACAATTGGGAGGGCGAGAGAAGCGGGAGTAAAGACGATAGCCGTGGGAGCGGATATGGCTACTTCCGAACAGGCAATAAAAATTGCTTATGAATATCCGGAAGATATTTGGGCGACAGTTGGTTTTCACCCCAATGATTTAAATGAAGAAACAAGAGAAGGGAATCCGGAAAATTTTAATGCCGGAAAAATTTTGAAATTGGCGGAGGACGAAAAAGTAGTGGCAATAGGAGAATGCGGGTTGGAATATTACAGGCTGGGAAATTTAACAGAAGAAACAAAAGAAAGAATTAAAAAAATTCAAAAAAAGGCATTTTTAGATCAGGCGGAAATAGCAAAAAAATTAAACAAGCCCCTTATGATTCATTGTCGTCCGACGAAAGGAACCGACGATGCTAATTTGGATATTTTTGATTTATTGAAATCGATGGATAATAGACCAAAATTTATTATGCATTTTTATGCCGGCAGCTTGGAGATGGCCAAGAAGTTTTATGAATTAGGCGGTTATTTTACTTTTGGGGGAGTGATTACTTTTAGCCGGGATAAAGACGAGGTTGTCGGTTATCTGCCCCTAGAAAGGCTATTATTGGAGACAGACGCCCCTTATGTGGCGCCCGAGCCGTACAGGGGCAAGAGGAACGAGCCGGCCTATGTGGTGGAAATTGCCAAAAGGATGGCTCAAATAAAGAACGTGAGTTTTGAAGAAATAGTTGAAAGGACCTACAAAAATTGCGTCGAATTGTTTGGAATATAGGCCTCCTCCTGAGGCGGGCAAGCCTGTGGAGAAAATTGTTGCTTATATGCGTTGATATCGTTAGAATAAAAACATTCATTATGTCTTATAATCCTCAAAAGATTGAAGCCAAGTGGCAAAAATTTTGGAAAACTAAAAAACTTTATAGCGTTAAAGATTTAGAGAAGGGAAGGAAAAATTTTTATCATCTTGTGATGTTCCCTTATCCGTCCGGCGATTTGCATATCGGCCATTGGTATAATTTTGCGCCAGCCGATGTTTATGCGCGTTTTAAGAGATTGCAGGGATTTAATGTCATGAGCCCGATGGGTTTTGATGCATTTGGTTTGCCTGCAGAGCAAGCTGCTATTAAGAGAAAAATTCATCCTGAGAAATGGACTTTGAATAATATTAAAACTATGGTTAATCAGTTTGAGGCCATGGGGAATATATATGATTGGTCAAGAATGATTATTACTTGCTTGCCAGAATATTATAAATGGAATCAATGGATTTTCCTTAAGCTTTTTGAAAAGGGACTGGCTTATCGGAAAAAGGCGCCGGCAAATTGGTGTGATAATTGTAAATCTATTTTGGCCAATGAGCAGGCCGAAGGGGGAAAGTGCTGGAGGTGTGAAGGGCCGGTTGAGCAAAAGGAAATAGACCAATGGCTTTTGAGAATTACGGATTATGCGGATCGCTTGTTGGAAGATCTGGATTCTTTGGATTGGCCGGAAAGAACAAAAATAATGCAGAAAAATTGGATTGGCAGATCGGAGGGCGCGGAAATTGAATTTCCAATATCAAATTCTAATTTAAAAATAAAGATTTTTACCACTAGAGCGGACACTGTGCCGGGAGTTACTTATTTGGTTGTGGCGCCGGAGCATAGCTTAATAAAGACGCTGGAAGCGCGTATCAGGAATATAAACAGCGTCAGGGAATATTTGGATAGAGCCAGGCGCAAATCGGAATTGGAAAGAATGACCGAATCAAAATCTAAGTCAGGCGTGGAGCTTCAGGGCATTACGGCTATAAATCCTTTCACTAAAAAAGAAGTGCCGGTTTGGGTTTCTGATTATGTTTTGGCTGGATATGGAACGGGAGCGATTATGGCTGTGCCGGCTCATGACGAGCGGGATTTTGAATTTGCCAAAAAATTCGGTTTGCAGATAATCCAGGTTGTTTCTGATGACGGCAAAAGCAACGAATTGAAAGAAGCATATACGGGAGATGGAGCCATGGTTAATTCCAAAGACTTGGATAATCTGCCTAACAATATAGCTAAGGACAGAATTATTGAAATGATTAATGGAAAGAAAAAGATAAATTACAGATTTCACGATTGGCTTATTTCCCGCCAGAGATATTGGGGAACTCCGATACCGATAATATATTGCAAGAAATGCGGAGCCGTGCCGGTTCCGGAAAAAGATTTGCCGGTGCTTCTTCCGAAAATAAGCGATTATACTCCGGAGGCGGGAAAGTCTCCGCTTGCCAGGTCCGAAAAGTTTGTTAAAACAAAATGTCCTAAATGCGGAGATCCGGCCGAGCGTGAAACCGATACCATGGACACATTTGTGGATTCTTCTTGGTACTATATAAGATATACAGATCCAAAAAACAGCAAGAGCTTGGCTGATATTAAAAAAGTAAAAGAATGGCTGCCGGTAAAAATGTACATCGGCGGGGCGGAGCATGCGGTTATGCATTTGCTTTATGCGAGATTTTTTACAAAGTTTTTATATGATGAAGGACTGATTAATTTTCAAGAGCCGTTTTTGTCGCTAAGGCATCAGGGAATAATTCTTGGTACTGACGGACAGAAAATGTCCAAATCGCGGGGAAATGTTGTTGATCCTGATGAATTAGTTTCGAAATTCGGCGCGGACTCGGTAAGGCTTTATTTGTGCTTTATGGGAGAATATCATCTTGGCGGACCTTGGAACCCGACTGGCATCTTGGGGGTGCACAGATTTTTGAATAGGGCTTATCAGTTTGTTGGCAAGTTTTCTAAGCCTGTTTCTAAGACATCAAAGAATAAAGAAGCTGTAGAACATTTGCTCCATAAGACGATTAAAAAAGTTGGAGACGATATTGAACTGCAGAAATTTAATACGGCAATTTCGGCCTTAATGGTGCTTTTGAATGAAATGGAAAAGAATCCTGAAAATTGCACAAAGGAAATGGCAGAGTCTTTCTTAAAATTGCTTGCTCCATTTGCTCCTCATTTAACCGAGGAATTATGGAATAATTTGGGAAACAAAAAATCCATTTATTTGGAATCTTGGCCTGAATACAGCAAAAAATATATTATCGATGAAAAAGTAGAGTTAATAATTCAGATTAATGGGAGGCTTCGCGACAAGCTTTTGGTGGCCAGGGGGATGCAGCAGCTGGAAATTGAAGAAATGGTGATGAAGAGTGAAAAAATAAAACAGGCGCTGAATAACGCCAAGCCCAAAAAGATAATTTTCGTAGCGGACAAGCTTATTAATTTAGTTGTTTAATGAGGGTTGTTAAAATAAATTTAAAAAAATCAGCCGGCTATTTGCCGGCTGTTAAAATTGGGGCGCAGATTATCAAGGACGGAGGGGTTATTATCTGCCCCTCAGACACAGTTTATGGATTATGGACGGATGCAACTAATGCGCGGGCGGCGGAACGGATTTTCAAAATCAAGAAAAGAAAAGAAGCCAACCCGCTTCTTTTAGTAATTCCAAATTTGGAGGCAGCTAAGAAAATAGCTGTTTTCGGAAAAGAATTAGAGAAAAAGCTTTTAACTATTTGGCCCGGAGCAGTAACGGTTGTTTTCAGAAGAAGACAAAAGCTTCCAAGGGCGGTAACTGCCGGACGATCTACAATAGCTTTAAGAATTCCTGATTTTAAATTGGCGCGTATTTTGGCAGAAGAAGCAGGCGTGCCTTTAATATCTACTTCGGCAAATATATCAGGCGAGCTGCCTACCAATAAGGCAGGAATAATAGTCGGATATTTTGGAAAAGAAAAATATCAGCCGGATTTATTTTTAAATGCCGGTAATTTATCCGAAAGCAAGCCATCGACTATTTTAGATTTAAGCGGAAAGAAGCCGAAAATTTTACGGGAGGGGAAGGCGAGCGGGAAGAAGCTTTTAAAAATATTTAATAAATAAAAACACCCCCTTATCGGAGGTGTTTTTATTTAATTGATTTATATTACGCTTACGCTTTTAGCCCTGAAGAAAAACATATAGATTCCGAATCCTATCAGCATGGCCAAGGCCAAGTCTATCATCCAGTTTCCAAAAATCCATTTGGCGGTGCTGGAGACAGAGGCAGCCAGGCTGGAGCCGCTATCTACTTTCAAAACAGAATCAGTGTTTAAGGTTCCGGCTTTTCCGTTTTTAAACGTTAAGCTGGAAGAAAACTTCAACTCAGAATCTGTTTTCGCATTTTCGCTGATTTTTATTTCAATTTCGTAATCTTTTTGTCCTTTGGCGCTGATCTTTCCAATCTCATATTTCAAGATATTGTTTCCTTCAAAAGTTACCGGCATAATATTGGATTTCTGGAAGTCGGTATCGTTAGGAATAAATACTCTTAGGATTGCGTTGGAAAGATTGGAGTCGCTGTCGTTCTTATAAGAGACTTTAAGTTTGACTGTATCTCCGGCTTTAACAGAATCTTTATCAAAAGAAGCGGTTAAAGAGACGGCTTCAGCTACGCTGTCGTTTGAAGTGTCGGCAGAGGATCCAGTATTTGACTGGGAATTATTAACGGTGCTGGCTGCTCCAACTGCCGGAGTTACAAAAACTAAAGTGTTTCCGTAAGATGTGCCATTAACGTTTTGAGCGGCAATTCTGAAATAATAGATAGTTGCCGGGGTCAAAGAATAGACATATTTTTTATGTGTAACTGCATAAGAATTCTGTCCGATTGAATCGGTAATTGTTTTATTAGCCAAGCTGTTGATATTTTCTCCCCATTCAACCCAGGCTGTGGTTGGAATGCCGTTTGCATTCACGGTTCCGCCGATTAAAGCAGAAGTGGAAGTGACGGCTGATGCATTTGTGGTGACGGTTACAGGAGTAGCATTGCTGTTAACATTGCTAGATGTTTGGCTGGAAGAATTAAAGCTGAGGATGCTTCCATAATTTATTCCGTTAGAATTCTGCGCAGCGACTCTGTAATAGTAAAGAGTGTTTGGAGAAATGTTTGTTAAATTGTAGTTAAAACTAATTGAAGAGTTTCCGCTTCCCATTGATTGGTATCCGACGGCGCTGGATAAAGAGGAAGTGTTTGTTCCGTATTCAAACCAGGCGCTTGTGTTGGATCCGTTCGGATTAATGGTGGCGCTCAAGGAAACAATATTAGACATTACGGCTGCTGCATTGGTGTAAACAGTCGGTCCTTGAGTTGAAGAAGTGTTTGAAGTCATGAAACTCAAAGTATTTCCGTAGGTTGTTCCATATGCGTTCTGAGCGACAACTCTGAAATAATAAACATTGTTTTGAGTAAGTCCTGATAAATAACCGGTAATGTTTGCAAATGTTCCGGAGCTGTTTAATGTCTGGTGTCCTATAGAGCTATTGAGATTTGTCTGGGAAGTTCCCCATTCAAACCAAGCGATAGTTGTCGCATTGTTCGGGCTGACCGTGGCGTTTAAAGTCGCGCCGGTTTGGCCGGTAGAAGCGGCATTAGAAAATGCGAGGGGAGCAGAATTTGATCCTGATTGGGTAGTAGTAAAGTTTAAAAGCGCGCCACGGACTGTTCCGTTAGCGTTCTGAGCAACGACTTGATAATAATAGTTGGTCATTCCATTGAGGCCGGTAACCATAGTAGTAATGTTGGTAGCTGTATTTCCGCTGCCGATAGTCTGGTTGCCGATTGTGCTTCCAAGATTTGAAGTTGATCCATATTCAAACCAAACAGTAGTGTTGACGCCGTTAGGATTTACAGAAGCATTTAAAGTCGCTGAATTTTGAGTAATGTTGGTTGCGGCATTTGAAGTGGCAGTAGGGGATCCTAATCCTCCCTGGCCGTTGCCGTTGGTAACGAAGCTCAAAGTTCCTCCATTAATAATATTTCCGGAGGCATCTTGGGCAACCGCGCGATAATAATAAGTAGTGTTGGCAGTAAGATTTCCCAAATAGGCAATAACATTTACATTAGTAGTTCCATTGCCGATGGTTTGATTTCCAAAAATTGTAGGAGTAGTTAAATTGTTGTCGGTTCCATATTGGAAATAAACGGTAGTGTTTGTTCCATTTGGATTTACAGATGCGTTTAAGGTTGCAGTATTTTCAGCAACATTGGTTGCGGCGCTAGTAAGCACAGCCGGAGTTCCGCTGGTAGTTCCGCTTTGTCCGCCAACTTGAGCTTGAAAAGTTACGTGTCCTTGGCTTAACCATCCTGCGGGAAGATTGCCGATGGAAATTCCGCCGGAAGCGATTCCGTCGGACATCGGAGACATTGTTCCGTTGTGATCATAAAATTTAGTTGATCCTGTGCGGTAAGTTAAAGTTTGGCTGGAAGACAAATTTACAGTAACGCTTCCGCTAACAGAAGAAGCGTTAGTGGCGCTGATGGTAGCGGTAACATTATGGTTAGTGGCGCTGCCAGTCGGCAAAACTGCCGTTATTGTAGTTTGCTGAGCGGTTTCGTTTATTGCGGTATTGTGAAAATAAACATCGAAAGAAACTATATCTCCATTATTTACGGAAACAGAAGTTCCCCAGGATGTTGGGGATATTTTGGAAACGCGAAGAGTCGGTTTATCCAAAGGATCATTATTAAAAGAAGCGGCCGCAAAAGCGGAAGAAGCGGGTATAAAAATTCCCGCGAACAACATAGCGCTTAAAGAACCGACTGTTATTTTTTGCATTAAACTTTTCATATTTTTGCTTATTTTGGTTAATTTTTGAACCTTTATGTTATACGGCTTTATGACTTGGCCGTCAAATGGAGTTTGTCTCCATTTCATAAGTCTCAAAATATTATTTTGAGGCCTTTGAAATGGAGGCAAGATGACAATGTCTTCTTGCCTTCGCGCCTTACAGCACGCAAGGGTTTCCAGACCCTTCGCCCGTGTGTGCGACCCTTTACGGACCCAACCCTTTTTAGAACCGGAGGCTGGCTCTTAGCATGACTGCCGTGAAGCTGACCCCGACGACGACTTTCGAATTCATGCGAACTCCGAGTACCATTCCGCTTGTGGGGTCGGGAGACGGACCGCTAGGGTTTCCGATCTCTTCCGCCTCTTTTGCTTTTTGGTATTCGTCGTTGCGGGAATTCGCCAGTATGCCGCCGATCACTATTCCAGCGCCGGCTAGTCCGATCCTTCCTCCGAGAGGAATACCAGAATCATCAGCGCCTAAAGCGATACCGCCGACTCCGCCTAACACGTAAGTCGTTTTGTCCTTGTCGGCTTCGGGCGTGACTCGCATCCCGTATCCGAAGCACATGCCGCCGGTTAGGAGATAGATACCTCCTGCCTTGCTGCTTGGCTGGACCTCGTTCAGCGTGTCGCTGAAGTCCTCGGCGAAAACTTTTGCCGAGAAAGACATCATCATTGCTGTTACTACAACGAGTACAACAATTAGCTTGTTCATTAGTGGCTCCTTTTCCTAAATTTTCGAGTTTTGTCCGTCTATAGGTAATATGATGAACTTCGCTTAATATAGCACATATTCAATATTTTGTAAAGAGGGGGTGGAGGAGGCTCTGATTTGACAAAAAAACGTCTTTGTAGTAATATAATGCCAGTATATTTACTAAACAATACGGCGCAAAAGCAGCAAAAAAATAAAAGATGGAAGGGAGGTGTGGAAGATGAGAAAGTTTTTTTTCTCAATGTTCGTGATGTGTGCTGTCGTGGCGGCAGCGAGCGTTTCATGCGTCTGGAGCGCTGATGGTAAGTCTGCGGCACCGGCGACCGAAGAACTCGACAGCCTGCTCGGCGACGACACCAAGGACGCTCCGGTCACTATCGAGGAGCTCAAGAAGTGGCTCAAGGAGTCCGTCGGCATGGAGCCCACGAAGCAGCAGCTGACCGAAGAGAGGGGTTTTTCAGAGGCGAAGAAACTGTATGATAAGCTGGAAATCGCGAGGCGGTTTCCCGGGCAGAAATATGCCCAGCAGTTTCTCGGAAGCTATATGAAATCCTTCAAGACGGCCGAGAAAGCCAGGTTCAAGCAAATGCTCGAGGGCATCAGGGAGAGCGCCAACAAGACCGGTACAGGACAAAAGAAGCACTGGTATTGGCTCTGGCTTTTCTAGTCAGAAGTTTGCGGGCCTAAGGGCCAGCAAGGAGGACATCGCAAGGTGTCCTTTTTTTTATTTTCTTTCTCCTAATACAACAGTTATTTCCAATTTCTTCTGGTCGCGTAACACTTTCATCTTTAAAGAATCTCCAGGATTCATTTTATTTAAAAAGTCTTGGATTGTTTTTTCGTTTGATAATTTTTCTCCATTGCATTCGGTAATAATATCTCCTTCCTTAAAACCCGCCTTGGCAGCCGGCGTATTTTTTATGACTCCTTGAAGAAGAGGATCTTTTTTCCCGGCAACTAGCGCTCCGCAATTGACCGGTAAATTCAATTTATCCTGAAGGCCCCTGTCTATATTTATATAAAGAAGTCCGAGTAGCGGCTGCTTAACTTTTCCAAATTTCAAAACATCTGATAAATCTCTTTTTGCTGAATTAATCGGGATGGCAAAGCTCATATTTTGGGCTCCGGCAATCATGGCGACGTTGATGGCGATAACTTCTCCATTTTCATTTATTAATGGACCGCCGGAATTTCCCGGATTTATAGCGGTATCGGTTTGGATTAAGCCATGAAGTTCCTGGACCTGATTTTCTCCGTCTGGCTGCGCGGAAACGGCTCTGGAGAGCCCTGATATTATTCCGCGGGAAACAGTGCTCGGGAAATTTCCGAGAGGATTGCCGATAGCGTAAACGGTTTGTCCGAGTTTTAATTTTGCAGAGTCTCCAATGGCAGCCGGCTGCAGTCCGCGGCAGGGGATTTTTAAAATGGCAATGTCATTTATCGGGTCACGGGCAATTACTTCGGCGCGGTATTTTTTATCGCCAGAAACAATCACTGTATATTCCGCTGCTTGATCGGAGATAACATGTTTGTTGGTTAATATGACGCCGTTTGGATCAACAACAAATCCGGAGCCGCCGTCAATTTGGACCATGCCTCGGATGTCTTTTTCTTTAAGAGTTCTTATTTCCGGCATGCCGAAGGGCAAGAGAGGAAACATCTCAGCCGGGATTTCTTTTTCTACCTCTACTAAGCTTTTAGAAACTATAATGGTAACTACTGAAGGAAGAATATCTTCAATTACTTTCGTGATATCTTTTTTGAAAAGCATACTTTATTTTAGCATTTCACAGGAACTTGGCGCTACTAACAAAATAAAAAACCCCCGGAGTGCAGGGGTGGAGGTTAAGGCTCGTTTCTGAATCTTACTTCGTGGCGGAGTTTTACTATCGTGGAGAACCTACGGTATGTTTCCCGCAGTATTTCATCTTGCGAGAATTTCGGCGGTTTGTTCAGGAGACGGAATAGTTTTGGCAAAGTATATGCCATATCTAATTCCCATCTGGACATGCCCCGATGCTCTTCGTTGCTTTTTTGTTCGTTGTTTTCCAGTCCTGCCCGATCGCCGTCGTAAAGATGTTTTATCCAATCGCCGTATTCTTTCAGTCCTAGGAAAAGGATCGCCGAGTTTTTCATCCGATAAATGTTTTTATCAAATGAAACTTCTATCAGCCTGTCCCTTCCCTTTATTCTTTTTGTGGCTTCGGCGATTAGTTCATCGTCCGATGGGACTTTGTCTCCGCCGGGACCCCACAAGCTTTTATAATTGTTTTGGTGGATTAGATATTCGGCTGACTCAAGCAGTTTGCTGGAAATACTTCTGTTGTAGGAAAGTCCGCCGCTGCTGTAAAACCCGCAAAGAGATGTGACTATAAGCTGAAGAAGTCCTTCGGTTTTGATTTTACCGAGATCCAATTTCATTTCTTTCTCCTATTAAGTTTAGTTTTTTACAAAGTACTAACTGGCGGAGGCGGGAGGATTCGAACCTCCGAGGCCCTTTCGGACCAATTAGTTTTCAAGACTAACGCCATAAACCACTCGGCCACGCCTCCGTTTTATTTTTATTTGTTTATTTAAAAATCTTAGCAGTATTATTTTCCTTCGGCAAATTGTCCGTAAAATGTTAAACCCCCACGATTTGCCAGCTCGTAAGCTGACATCTCGTTGGGGGTCATTGAGGTTTGACTCGAACCTCATGTTTTGTAGAGTCATTTTCTAGAACTGCTAGAGCATTGGGTGGTTTCTCCTTTTCGTTTTTTTATGCATTATGCATTTGAAGAATTTGCTGCCGCCGTCTTCGGAGCGTCTTTCTTGGCGCTTTCCGCAAGCTTCATCTTGCTCCTTACTTCGGAGCAGCGGATGAATCCGTAGGCTTTCCACGGGCAGGGCATAACGCATTTTCCCTGCTTGCACATCGCGGCGTGTTTCGGCTCGAAAGCTTCCGGATCTATTCCCATTTTCACAAATCCTGCGATTTGTTCCAATGAGAGTTTGGTCGGAGGTACTTCCGGGGCCGTGAGGCTTCCGTTCAGAAGCATCTGGCACGGTTCATGGAACCACCAGGCTTCTGCGCCGGCGACTCTGCCTTCAGCGGAAAGCTGTTTCCACTCGGAGGTTACTATCTTGCCGTTGGCCTCCTGTTCGGCGCGCCGAATTGCTTTGACAACGTCGTAGAGCTTCAGGGCGTACTGCTGGTTCGTGAATATCTGCACGTTGCCAGCGGACGTTTTCTGAATGACCACCGCTATGTCTCCGACGAACCTTGAATACTTGTTGATCTGTTCGTTGTCGGAAACGATGGTCAGCATCTTCAGGGTTTTTCCTTTCGGACCCTTGATGCTTTCGACTTTGCCTTTGGTCTCGAAGTCCTTTCTCGCTTCGCTGAAGAACATCATCTGTTCATAGTGATATGCGTCCAGGATTTCCATGACCAGCTCGACTACCTTAGCCGAGTTGTTCGGGTACTTTCCGTGGAGCAGCTTCACTGTTTCAGCTAAGTCAAAAGGATGGCTCGTTCCTTTGGTATCGTTGTTCAAAACGTACCTCTGGATTTTGCTCAGGGAGGGGTCATCGCTGATTCCCAGATCCTTCGCGACGAGCGTCGCAGCGCATTCGTCTTTCTTGCGCTCTGTTCCGTTGGCGGGATGTTCGTCAAAACGTCCGCCGCCGATGCCCACGAGCAGAATGCCCATCTCCTCATACTTCTGAGGGGAGAGCTTTGCGCTCATGTTGCCCGACTGCCAGAACAGAATCCTGGCATCTTTGACTCCGGGGTATTTCGTTTCCCCGCGTCTCTTCAGAAGCCAGATTGTCGCGATCTCGTCCAGATGTGGTTTCTCATGAGTTACGATTTCGTTGAATCGTATTCCCATTTGTGCCTCCCTTGAGCTAAGCGCTCAGTCCTAGATTTGATGAATTTGTAAAGATCTACTACTCGCTCGCCATTGCTGGCTTATCTATAATATAGCATATTTTAAGCTAAAAGTCAAGGATTAAAAAACAGCATTTGAGAGCTGTTTTTATCATTTGTGGACCTACGGGGAGTCGAACCCCGACCTCCTCCATGCCATGGAGGCGTTCTACCGCTATACTATAGGCCCTTATTTAATTTTTATACCGGTCCTTGTCCTTCATCCATAATACTTATTTATATTATTTAATCTGTTTTAAATCAATTCTGTGCCCCCGAGAAGAATCGAACTCCTATTTTGTCCTTAGGACGGACCTGTTCTATCCATTGAACTACAGGGGCGGGATAAAATTACATATAAATACTATATTATTATGAAGAAAGAGTAAATTTTTTAGGGGATTTGCGGCGGTTGCCCCTTATTTTTGGGGGTGGTATACTAACATTAAGTAAAAAGAGGGCAAATTGCCTTCTCAAAAAAGGTCGCAGTCTCTAAATAACCTATTTAAATAAATACTATGGAAGGATATTGCGTAAAATGTAAGGCTAAACAAGAAATAAAAGACGCTAAAGAAGTCTCAATGCAGGGAAAGGGCGGTAAAGAAAGAAGGGCTATGACCGGCGTTTGCCCGAAATGCGGCACAAAGATGTTTCGCATTATGGGAGCTGCCAAATAAGGCATTGGACAAAGATTTTAAATTAGCTATCATTAATTGATAGGTAGAAAAAAGGCTTTGTGAGGAAGCCATCAAAGAATCGCTTTTGAAGCGATTTTTTGTTTTAATGGGTTATAATATAGGAAGCGTGTTGGGATCTTGCCCAAGGGGGAGGGTTCGCATAGTGGTCTAGTGCGCCGCACTCGAAATGCGGTTGGGGCGAAAGCTCCTCGTAGGTTCAAATCCTACACCCTCCGCTTTGAGCAGGATTACAACATTAATAAGTTATAAATAAGTTGGGCCATTAGCTTAGTGGTAGAGCACCCGGTTTGCATCCGGGAGAGAGGAGTTCGATTCTCCTATGGTCCACAAAAATTATGAAAAAATCAGAATACATTTTAAAAAGTTTTATAAATGCCGTGGGTGTTTTTGTTTATGTATTTGCCGTGGCTCTTATGACTTCTAACGGAGAGACTATTTTTGGAAAAGAACACAATATTCTCGTACCGATTTTTATGCTGCTTTTGTTTATCGTATCGGCGTCCGTAACTATTTTACTGATTTTGGGCAGACCCGTTTATCTTTATTTAAATGGCCTGAAAAAAGAGGCAATTATATTATTGCTTGCTACCTTGGCCTGGCTAGTTGTATTTATTGTTACGGTTGTGATTGTATCGCTGCTTAAATGATTTAGTTTAAATATGAAAAGAACTTATTTAGATTATGCCGCTACAACTTATATAGATCCGAAAGTTCTGAAAAAAATGAAGCCGTATCTTGCGGATAAATTCGGCAATCCGTCGTCTTTGCATGCGGCGGGACGTGAGGCGCGCTTTGCCATTGAGCAGGCGAGAATTGACGTTGCAAAAGTTTTGGGATGCGAAGGAAAGGAAATTATTTTTACCGGTTCCGGAACCGAGTCGTGCAATTTGGCGGTTTTTGGAATAGCCAATTTTTATAAAGATAAGGGCAATCATATTATTATTTCTAAAATAGAACATCCGGCAGTTCTTGAGGCGGCGAAAAAACTGGAAAATCAGGGTTTTGAAGTTTCTTATTTAAATGTTGATGCAAACGGGCTGGTTGATATAAATGAATTGAAAGAGGCTTTAAAAAAAGACACAATTTTAGTTTCTATAATTTACGCGAACAATGAAATTGGGACTATCCAGCCAATAGCGGAAATTTCCGAGATTGTTAAAAATTTCCGCCAGAAGTCTGGCGCAGTTTCTTTATTTCATACCGATGCGTGCCAGGCAGCCGGCGCCTTGGATCTGGATGTTAAAAAATTAGGCGTCGATTTGATGACTTTAAATGGCTCAAAAATTTATGGTCCAAAAGGAGTCGGATGTTTATATATTTCAAAAGGAGTTAATTTGGAGCCGGTGATTGTCGGGGGCGGACAGGAAAGCGGATTAAGGGGGGGGACAGAAAATGCGGCGTTAATCGTTGGTTTTGCCGAAGCCTTAAAAATGGCTGATAAAATTAAAATTAGTGAATCAAAAAGGCTTGCCGGTTTGAGGGATTATTTAATTAAAAATATTTTAAAAATTACGCGAAGCCGTTTAAACGGGCATCCGGAAAAGAGATTGTCTAATAATATAAATGTTTCAATAAAAGGGGTGGAGGGAGAGGCGCTGGCTTTGATGCTGGATAAATATAGAATTTGCGCTTCAACCGGCTCGGCTTGTTCTTCCAGAAAATTGGCTCCGTCGCATGTTCTTTTGGCAATTGGAATTACGCCTGAGCTGGCGCATAGCAGTTTGAGATTGACGCTGGGCAGGAAAACGACTAAAAAAGAAATAAATTATGTTTTGAAAGTTTTACCTGAGGTCGTAGAAAAATTAAGGGAAATTTCATCTATAAAAATATGAGTAACGAAGAAAATAAAAAAGAAGAAGCCGGCTGGGCATATAGCGAAGTTGTAAAAGACCATTTTTTTAATCCGCGGAATTATCTTGCGGATAGCGATGGCTATAAAGCGGACGGAGTAGGAACTGAGGGCAGTCCTGTTTGCGGAGACTTGCTTACTGTTTGGATTAAGGTTGATCCGGAAACTAAAAAAATAAAAGAGTGTAAGTGGCAGACATTCGGCTGCGCTTCGGCGATAGCTTCTTCTTCGATGATGTCGGAAATAGTAACGGAAAATGGCGGAATGACTTTGGATCAGGCGATAAAAGTGGAATCGGCGGATATTATGAATAGGCTTGGAGGCTTGCCGATGAATAAAATCCATTGCTCGGTTTTGGGCCATATGGCGCTTCATAATGCAGTTAAAGATTATTTAAAGAAAAACAATGGCGGGAAATAATATTTTTGTTTTAAAAGAAAAACAGATAGAGTCCGAGGGCATTTCCACTCTCAAATTTTTCCCGGAAAGCGGTAAGATTTTTTCTTTTAAGCCCGGGCAGTTCGTAACAGTTAAGGTAGGGGCGGTTATTAAGGCCTATACCATTACAAGCTCTGTGGGCGATAATTTTTTAGCTTTGACAATAAAGAGGCTAGGCAATTTTTCCAATGCTTTGTGCGATTTAGAAATTGGCGGAGAAATAGAGGTCAGCGGTCCGTTCGGGGATTTTTGTCCGTCTGATGACGGGAAAGATATTGTTTTTTTGGCCGGAGGAATCGGCGTTACGCCATTTTATTGTTTTATTAAAAATTCGATTAAGGCGGGAGATTTCAATAAGAATATTTTTTTGTTTTATAGCAATCGTACTTTAAAAGACGCGGCGTTTTTTGAAGAGCTGAATAATTTTATAAGAAAGCACTCGGGGCTAAGAGTAATTTATGTTTTTACGAGAGAAAAAGATAAGATTTCTTTTCCGGCTGAACAGGGGAGAATGAATATGGAAATATTAAAGAAACATCTTGGTTCTTTGGAAAATAAAAATTATTTTATTTGCGGTCCTTCGGAAATGGTTAATGAGCTGGGCGGGCAATTAAAAACCGCCGGCATCGGCGGCGGATCGGTAAAAACAGAAGCGTTTTTTTAGAGGCTTTCTATCTCAATTATTTTTAGCGGACAGACGCTGGCAGCTTGCTCGGCGCATCCAGCTTCATCAACTTCCAGCTCAAAAACCCCGTTATTTTCTTTTGAGTTTTTAAGCGTGGCCATATTATCTTTTTCAGACATCTCAAACATTTCCGGGCATACAGAGGCGCAGGCTCCGCAGCGGATGCATCTTTTTCTATCGTGAATTATTTTTGCCATACCGGGCAGTAGAAATTCGATTAATTATAATAACTATCTGCCGCGCAGCAATCGAATTTTCACTGCCTGGCATACATTAAGAATACGAGTAAAAATTAAGGCGGTCAATTGGTGAAAACCGTAAATTTATTGTACTTTGAATTCATAGATTTTTGAAAATTAGGGGGGGGGTGATAAGAATGAGAGCTTGGTTTATATTGATTGTTTCCTTGCTCGCGTTGGTTTTTTTGGCCGGTATTGCTTCGGGATTTGATGAGGAAATATCGTCTTCGGGAAGCGTCAGGTCGCCGCTGGAAAGAGTGGGCGAGTTTTATGTGGCTGTGGGCGCGGACAATCTATCATATAGATATAATGTCTGTTATTTGGACAAATCTATAAAAGATTATCCGTTGCTAGATTCTGATGATGGAGAGTATTCTTTCGGGAATCCAGCTGTTGCTTTTGGAATAAAAAAACTTTTTCCATGGCTTGATGCGGAAATGAGATTTGCCCAGTGCAAGAGAAACATGATGCGGAAGGTGGAATATCTCGGAAAGATAAGCTCACCGGAGCTGGGAGAGATAATCATTTCTTTTGGCAATGTGGTTTACACAATCAGAGAGACTAACACGACAGCTATGTTCAATTTAAGGCCGGCGTTTTCTATCGGACCTTTCAGGCTTTCTCTTGTTTATGGATGGGGAGTTTCTGATATAGTATCCGATATGAAAGACGAGTGGGAGCTTATTCCTTCTTGGAACGGCGAGATGCATGAAAAGATAAGCGGATTTTTTGAAGGCGGAGGGATAGGCTTGGAGGTTTATGATTTTTTTCTAAGACTTGAATGCTGGGAAATATCGGGCGATAAAATCATTGAGGGCTATGGACAATCGCTGAGATATTATTCGGCAAATGTCGGACTAAAGCTTTAGGCCGTCTTGTGTAAGCGAGACGGTTTTTTATTTTATAAAAAAAATTATGCTATTATTAATTTATAAATGAATAAAGATATTTTGGAATTTATTATAGCGTTTATTTGCCCCTTGGTATGGCACAGGACTCTTTTTGTTATACTTCCAATTGCTTTTAAGAGGCCATTTACTCGAAACGTGCTGAAAATAAGATGGCATCATTTGCATTGGGGAATTTTAATGATTCTAGCCGGTACAATATCCCTCATAATTTTTGGCAAAAGTTTTTGGATTATTGCTTTATTGGGGGTCGGGCTGGGGAATATCATGGACTTATTCATACCTTCGGTGCTCGTAGAAACAGATAGGGTGAAGGAGCTAATTTTATATAGAAATTCCCTCGTTTGGACCATTTTTCTGTTTATATTTATTATTTTATCGATATTGGCCGTAAGCTTATGGAAAAG
Organism: Minisyncoccota bacterium; assembly: GCA_028716745.1. Taxonomy (GTDB): domain Bacteria; phylum Patescibacteriota; class Minisyncoccia; order UBA6257; family 02-FULL-45-10c; genus STD1-84. The sequence goes on along the minus strand of JAQUPE010000002.1, from coordinate 101,810 downwards.
CGGAATCTTGTAATAGTCCATTCTTTTCCGACAAACAGCGTTTTGCTTCAGGGGCTTACGGATTTTTTGAGCGACTATTTTAATGTTTATATGATCGACTTGCCCGGATTTATGCCGGACGTTTTGCCGCTGAAGGAAATTTCTTTAGAGGGATATCGCAGATATGTTAAAGAAAAAATAGAAAGTTTTGATTTGAAGACTTATTGGATGGCAGGAGTTTCATTTGGTTTTTTGGTGGTTGACGGTATTAGAGATGACAAATGTCTGGGATTTTTGGCAATTGAGCCGTATATTAATTCGGAATTTTTAAAGATGAGCAAGTTCAAAAAATTTGCTTATATTTTCATTATTTCAATTGTCGGCGGGACGGGGATTTATAAAAAAATTTGGGGAAGCAGGCTATTAAAATTTTTATTGGGGAAAGAATATAGAAAAAGGATGGATATATTATTTAGCACGATAGATGCCAGAACTTTTTTTGAAACGGCAAAATTTATTCTCAAAGATAAAAAATTCCCTGTTTTTCAGGATAAGCCGTACGTGCTAGTGGTGAATAAAAAGGACTTAACTATTTTTTCGGATAAAACAATAAGTTTTTTCAAAAAGAAAGCTAATAATTTGGAAATTATTTTTAGCACCTCCGAACATTATCCTCAGCATATGACTAAGGAATATTTTCAGAAACATATATCGGAAAAAGAAGTTGGGAGAATGAGGGAATTTTTAGAATCTGCAGAAAGCAAGAAGTTTTAGTTTTTAAGCCTTAGCTGCTACTAAGGCAATAATTTTTTTAGCGCCGTGGGCGCGCAGAACATCAATAGCTTCATTTATAGTCGAGCCGGAGGTAAAAACGTCATCTATTAGAAGAATGTTTTTATTGCGAACCAGCTCCGGATTTTCAACGGCGAAGCAATTAGCTACATTTTTTATCCTTAGATCGTGATTTTTCAGCTCCGCTTGCGTTGCAGTGTTTTTAATTCTTTTTAAACATTTGGCTTCCATAATAATGCCGGTATTTTCGGCAACTATTTTTCCTAAAATTTCGGACTGATTAAAGCCTCGCTGGCGCAATTTGTTTTTGTGAAGGGGAATTGGAACTATTATGTAATCTGCGAGATTTAAACTTAAAAAATTTATATAACTGGTCAAAAAATTTCCTAAAATATCCGATAGCTTCGGCCATTGTTTATATTTAAAATACCAGATCAGATTTTTGATGGCGTCGTTGTTGTAATTAGTTGCCGCAGCCAGCAGGTATTTTGAATCTTTATGGCAAATTTTTATTCCTTCGGGCAAGCGCGCCTTGCAAACCGGGCAGAAAACAGCAGTGTTTAAAACAATATTTTTAAGGCATTCTTGGCAGATGCCTGTTTCAACCTCGTTTTTTTTCATATGCATGCGGCAGTTCAGGCACAGAGGCGGGAAAAGAATGTCTAAAATAAGATTTTTGATTTTTTTAATTGCTGGCATTTTGGTATAATTATAACAACCTCAAGCAACGATGAAATTTAACTTTTTTAAAAAAATGCTTTCGATCCAGGACAACTCTTATCTTGGAGTTGATATTGGGACGACTTCTATAAAAGTCGTGGAATTGATGAAAACGAAAGGCCTTCCGTTTCTTAAAACATACGGGTTTTTGGAAAGCTACGGTCATTTGGAAAGGCTTAACAATGCAATTCAAACCAGCACTTTAAAGATGCTGGAGGCTGAGACGGCCGAACTTTTAAAAGCCGTAGTCAAACAAAGCGGAGCCGAGACAAGGCAGGCGGTTGCGTCGCTTCCGTCCTTTACCGCTTTTTCTACGCTTTTGGAATTGCCGATAATGTCCGACATTGAAACTGCACAGGCGATGGCTTTCCAGGTAAAACAATATGTTCCTTTGCCGGTGGGCGCGGTAACTATTGATTGGATAAAGGTAGGAGAAAGAAAAGATGAAAATGGAACGATGAAGCAGCAGATATTTTTGGTTTCTATTCCTAACGAAGTTATAAATAAATATAAGAGTATTTTTGAAAAGGCTGGGCTAAATTTAATGGCTTTGGAATTGGAAGGCTTCAGCACTGCCAGAGTTTTAACTTCGGAAGCAAAAGAAAATACGCTGATAATTGATATAGGTTCCAGGTCCACAACTATATTAGTTGCAAAGGAAGGCAATCTAAAATTTGCGGGACAAACTGATTTTGCAGGCGGTTCTCTGACACAAACTTTGTCTTCCGGGCTGAGCATCAGGACGCGCCGTGCCGAAGATTTGAAAAAAAGAAGGGGACTTACCGGGTCCGGAGGAGAGTACGAGTTATCCACATTAATGTTGCCGATTTTAGATGTTATACTTAGTGAGGTGAAGCGTGTCAGGAATAACTTTGAAAGCACCTGCAAAGAAAGCGTAGAAAAAGTTATTTTGACCGGCGGAGGAGCTAATTTATTGGGCATAGAGGAATATTTTTCTGAACAGCTTGGATTGCCGGCAGTAAAAGCAAGTCCGTTTGCGAAAGTAGATTACCCCAATTTAATAGAACCTTTTGTAAAAGATCTCGGACCGATATTTACAGTAGCGATAGGCCTGGGAATTAAAAATCTTTAATAAATGGCGCAATTCAATCAAAATATTTCAGAACAGTTCAAGGCAGAAACTCTTTCGGTGGGGTGGCCTTGGCGGCTTTTTATTTTTTCAATTGCGGCGTGCCTGGTTGTAGTGGCTGGATATGCAGGATTGCGTTTTGGTTATCAGGAAATTTTAAAATCAAGCATTAGTAATACGGATAAGCAATTAACAAAGCTATCAGAGTCGGTTACGCAGAAAGACGAAGAAGGTTTAATAATTTCTTATTCTCAATTGATAAATTTGAAAAAAGTTTTGGATAATCATGTATTTTCTTCCAAAATTTTTCCTCTATTGGAAAGAGATACTCACGCGAGGGTTTATTATAATGATTTTAATTTAAAGGCGACGGAAGAAAAGTTGATTTTGTCCGGAGTGGCAAATTCTTTTAAGACATTAAGCGAACAGCTTGCGGCTTTTGATAATGATCCTTTAATAACAAGCTATATGCTGGAGGAGTCGTCTGTAAATGAAGGATCCGTTAATTTCAGAGTCAGTTTAATTTTGGCGGATAATTTATTTAAATAATATGAAAGCTTCTTCAAAAAGAGTTTTAAGTTTGTTGGCATCGGCGGTTTTTATTTTAATTGCTATTGTTTCTTTTGTTAATTTTGTTCAGCCGGAATATCAAGCGGCTCAAAAGCTCCGCGGAGAGTTGGCGGCAAAGACAAATTTATATAATTCTCAAAAAGAAGCAATTACTCAGGTTCAGCAGCTAGTTGCAAAAAGCAAAGCTTCCGCGGTGGAAAGCTTGGGATGGGCTTTACCGCTCAAAGAAGATACAGCCAGCATAGTTGATCAGCTTCAAGCAATTTCTCAGGCTAGCAATGTCAGCATAGACGGCTTGTCTTTGGATTATTTGCCGATAGTACAGTCCAAAAAAGAAGTTTCATCCTTTATCAAAGGAATTGGAACATTAAAACTTATTTTGAAAATAGGAGGAGATTATAATTCCATTAAAAAATTTGTCGAGTCTATAGAAACAAATGTCAGGGTAATGGATTTGAAAGTTTTGAAGCTGATTGTTTCAGAAAAAAATCCAAGCCAGATTTCGGGAGATTTGTCGCTCGAAACTTATTATCAGGTTAAATAAAACACAATGGCTATAATTGTAGAAGAAAAAAAGACAATTAAATGGGGAAACGTGCTGACGGTCGTGGTTATTGCCGTTGTAGTGCTTGCATCGGCATATTTTCTTTTCTTTTCAGCTAAGCCGGGAGTTGAAGTGACTGTGCCTCAAAAACAAAAGCTGGCCACAGAGCTATCTAAGATCAGTATAGATTCTTCTTCGGTTTTAAACAGCGATTCCTTCAAGGTTCTTAAAAGATATTCTTCTGCGCCGGCCGAAGCTTCAATCGGCAAGACCAATCCTTTTGCCAGATAAAATAGTAAGGATAGTTAATATTTTTAGAATAAAATGAATCCTCAGGTTCTATTAAAAACGCTAATTGACAGAAAGCTCTTAACGGCTGATGTTGCTGAAAAAATAACCAGAGAATCTGCTTTGGTGCAAAAGTCCCCGGAGGACCTTATTAATGATAGGCGGCTTGTTGATGAGGCAGAAATTGCCAAAATAAAAAGCGAAATTTTAAAAGTTCCGTATAAAAAAGTTGTTCCCGAAGAAATTAGCAATGAGGTTTTAAATATAATATCGGAAGATATGGCGAGGACTTATAAATTAATTCCTCTTTCAAAAACAAAAGACATGCTGATTGTCGGCATGCTTCATCCGGACGATGCTAAGGCTCAGGATGTTTTGCGTTTTGTGGCCAAGCAGCAGCGGATTAATCTGGGAGTTTATCTGATAACGCCGGGGGATTTGGATTTAATTTTAAGAAAATATTCTCCATTTAAAGATCAGGTTGATGCCGCTGTAAAAACTTTGGGCGCTAAGCCTACGCGAGAAAATTCTTTTGGAGAAAGAATTGTGCAGCTGGAAGAAGGAGTAGCGGTTGCCGAGGAGGCGCCGATTATAAAAATTGTGGCTTCAACTTTAAAAGAAGCGGTTAATCTTGGCGCTTCGGATGTTCATATTGAGCCGCAAAGGGGATTTATGAGAATTCGTTTCAGAATTGACGGAGACTTGCAGGAAGTTACTCAAATGCCGATGACCCTCCATCAGCCGATTGTTTCCAGGATTAAGGTAATGGCCAACTTAAAAATCGATGAAAACCGCATACCTCAGGACGGGCGTTTTCGCAGCATAATTTTTGGAAGAGATATAGATTTTCGTGTTGCGACTTTTCCGACTCCAGCGGGAGAGAAAATTGCTATTCGTGTTTTGGACCCGACAGTTGGACTAAGAAGCCTGACAGATTTGGGATTATCGGGAAGAAATTTAGAAATTGTAAATGAGGGAATAGAAAGGCCATACGGAATGGTATTGGTTTCAGGTCCGACCGGTTCAGGAAAAACAACAACTCTTTATGCGTTGCTTCAGATTTTAAATAAAGTGGGAGTGAACATTGTGAGCTTGGAAGATCCGGTTGAATATTATATTGACGGGATGAATCAATCTCAAGTGAGGCCGGAAATAGGCTATGACTTTGCCGCAGGACTTCGTCAGATTTTAAGGCAGGACCCCGACATTATAATGGTGGGAGAAATTCGCGATTCAGAAACGGCCGCATTGGCGGTTCACGCTGCTCTTACCGGGCACGTTGTTCTTTCAACCTTGCACACAAATAATGCCGCTGGCGTCGTCCCGCGCTTAATAGATATGAAGGTAGATGCATTTTTACTTCCATCTTCGCTTAATTTAATGCTTTCTCAAAGATTAGTTTCTAAGCTTTGCCAGAGCTGCAAGAAGGCTGAGGAGCCGGTTGATTCTATTAAAAATATAATCAAGAAAGAAATGGATAAATTGCCTGCGGAATTAAAATCGAAAATGAAAATTAAAGAGCCTTATAAAATTTATCATTCTGTCGGATGCAAAGATTGCAAAAATAAAGGAGTGTCGGGAAGAATGGCGCTTTTTGAAGTGTTGCGTATGACGGAAGAGCTTCAGGCAATAATAAGTTCCGGAGCCAATGAAGATAAAATTATCGAAGAAACTAAAAGGCAGGGGATGATTACTCTCCGTCAGGACGGAATTATAAAAGCGCTTCAAGGTTTGGTGAATATGGAAGAGGTTCTAAATGAAACAACGGAATTATAATGAGGTTTATGATATAATCTAAAAATATGGCAGACGATTACCAGGCAAAACTTAACAATCTTTTATTAACAACGGCGCAGCAAAATGCTTCGGATTTGCATCTTTCGGTTGGAAAACGCCCGACGCTGAGAGTAGATGGAGTGCTTGTCGGACTGCAGAAAGAGCCGGTATTAACTCCGGAAGAAACAGAGAAGCTTGTTTTTGCGCTTTTAAAACCCGAACAGAAAGAACAGTTTATGAAAGAGAGACAGCTGGATTTTTCTTATTCCTTTGAAGACAAAGCGAGATTCAGAGTAAATGTTTATTTTCAGCGCGGATATCCGGCGGCGGCTATGCGTTTGATTCCTGCAAAAATCAGAACAATCGAGGAATTAAATTTGCCATCCATACTTCATGATTTTGCAAAGCTTTCACAGGGTTTCATATTAGTTGTGGGTCCGGCTGGACATGGAAAATCGACGACTTTGGCGGCGGTGGTTGATGAGATAAATCATCAGAGGACGGAACATATTATTACTATTGAAGATCCTATCGAATATTTATTCGTTCAGGATCGCAGCATTATTTCGCAGAGAGAAGTGCATGAGGATACGACTTCTTTCCATGACGGACTCCGAACTATTTTACGTCAGGATCCGGACGTAGTTATGATAGGCGAGATGCGCGATTCCGAATCAATAGCCACGGCCATGACCGCTTCGGAAACAGGCCATTTGGTTTTTTCAACTTTGCATACAAATTCCGCCTCTCAGACAATAGACAGAATTATCGACAGCTTTCCGCCGAATCAGCAGGGGCAGATAATTTCTCAGCTGTCGGCGACGTTGGTTGCCATAATTTCGGTGAGATTGCTTCCAAGGATAGAGGGGGGAAGAGTTCCTGCTTGTGAAATTATGATAGCTAATTCCGCTATCAGAAATTTAATACGCGATAGAAAGTCTTATCAGATAGACTTGGTTATTGAAACAGGAGCGCAGGAAGGAATGGTTTCATTGAACCGTTCTTTAGTGGATTTAATCCGCCGCAAGCAAATTTCTTTGGAAAATGCGGAAATGCAATCTCTCAATCCGGCGGAATTGAGAATTTTACTTGAACGCATTTAAATTTTTATAAAATGAAGTTCAAATATAGCGCTAGAACTAAATCGGGAGAGATGCAGGTTGGTTTTATAGAAGCGGCTAATAAAGAAGCGGCTTCTAATATTTTAATCGGCCACGATTTATACATTTTAAGCTTGGGATCGGCGGAACTTGAAAAATGGTACGACCGTATTTTTAATATTTTTAAAAGAGTTGGAAAAGTTGATGTCATGGTGTTTACTCGCCAATTTGCGACTTTATTAAATGCCGGAATTCCGCTCGGCGATACATTAAAAAGTTTATATAAACAAACTAGAAACCCATTACTAAAGGAAGCGGTTTATGAAATTTCCTCGGATGTTGATTCCGGCTTGTCTTTATCTCAGGCGCTGGAACGCCATGTCGGAATTTTTTCCGAGTTTTATGTAAATATGATGCGTTCCGCGGAAATTACCGGAAGAATGGGCGAAGTGTCCGGCTTCATGGCGGATTATTTGGAAAAAGAAACAACCTTACTTTCGAAGGTGAAGAACGCTTTAATTTACCCGGCAGTGGTTTTGGGTCTTTTGGGCATAGTTGTCGGGATTATGGTTGGTTTTGTTTTTCCTCAAATTCAGCCGATATTTGAAGAAACAAATGTTGATATACCTACTGTTACAAAAATTCTTTTGGGAACAGGAAATTTTATAGCCCAATGGTGGCTGGCAATTTTGGTAATCGGTTTAATTATAATTGTCGTGCTGGTTGATTACTTCCGCACAAAGGAAGGAGAAACGGTTATGGATGAAATTTCAATCAAGGTTCCGGTCTTGGGAAACTTATTTAAAAAGATGTATGTGGCAAGGTTTGCCGAGTCTACAAGCGTTTTGATAAAAGGAGGAATTCCGATAGCACAGGCTTTGGAAATTTCCGGACATACGATCGGCAGTATTGTTTATAGAGATGCCATACATGAAGTTGCCGAATCGGTCAGAGAAGGAGAGTTGCTTTCTCAGGCTTTGGCAAAGAAGGAAAATTATTTTCCTATTTTGGTCAGCCAGATGGTGGCGGTAGGCGAAAGCACGGGCAAATTAGACTCTCTCTTAGACCGCATAGCTACTTTTTATACAAGGGAAGTCGATGATCTTCTGAGCAATTTAGTGGAGCTGATACAGCCTATATTAATGGTAATTATCGGCGTCGGCGTCGGATTATTGTTTGCCGCAGTCTTATTACCAATTTACAGCTTGGTCCAGAAATTCTAATATGTTATAATTTTATTAATTGTAAAAAGTCGTTCGGGTTTAATTCTAATAAATATGCATAAACAATCATTAAAAAGCCAGAAGGGATTCACATTAATCGAAGTCTTGGTAGTTGTTTCTATTATAGGATTGCTTGCTTCGGTGTTTTTAGTCGGTTTGAGCGGATTCAGAGCGCGAGGAAGAGATTCCAGAAGGGTGGCGGATTTAAAGTCTATTCAAAACGGTTTGGAGCTTTATTATTCAAAAAACAATTCTTATCCGACGACCGTTGAGGGATATGCCATTCTTGCGGGAGCTGATGCGGGACTGGGCATAAGCAAGGTACCTATGGATCCAAAAACTGAAACTGCCTATGATTACATAGCTTGTGACAGCGAACAGAGCTATACCTTAAGGGCAACGCTTGATACTACTGATGCCAATGATCCGCTTTTTAATGACAGTGAGACGACTCCGAAATGCGCGGCCTATGCTCCGTGTACTGCCCCGAATTTTTGCGTTTCTTTGTAATTCAGAATTAAATCACTAAATAATGTCTACGACTTTGTTATATGTAATCCTGTTTGTTTTCGGATTAATAATCGGAAGTTTTTTAAATGTTGTAATTTTTCGCTATTCGCCTGAGGAAAATTTATTTTGCCTCAAAAGGCTTAGGGGACGATCAAAATGCATGTCTTGCCAGAAGCAATTGAAATGGTATGAATTAATCCCATTATTAAGTTTTGTAATTCAAAAAAGAAAATGCAGGGGGTGCGCCGTAAAGCTTTCTTGGCAATATTTTTTGGTGGAACTTGCTAGCGGACTAATATTTGTTTTTCCGGCTATTTTTATTAAAAGCGTTTTTATCCCGGCAACTTTTGTCTGGCTTGCCGGAGGGCTTTGGATTTTAATAATGCTTTCTTTGCTGTTGGTTTGGCTTATTGATTATCGTTTTTATATCATACCGGACGAGCTGAATGTTTTTTTGGGAATTCTCGGAGCGGCTTTAACTTATGTTGAGTATCATTTTCATCAATTTGGAACAATGATGGGCTCTTTCATAAAAAATTATGCAATGCTTTTCGGTTTTAGGGAAAATATCTGGATTAATCATTTATTTGGTGTTGCAGTAGCTTTAGTTATTGTCGGATTGATTATTCTTTTGACTCGCGGACGAGGAATGGGAATGGGCGATCTAAAGCTTGTGTTAGCTCTTGGACTTATTTTCGGCTGGCCGGACATTCTATTTGTTTTAATTTTCGCCTTTATTTTAGGCGCAATTTTGGGAATATTTTTGATAATCAGGGGAATAAAGGGGATAAAGGAAGCGGTGCCTTTCGGTCCATTATTGGTTTCCGGGTCATTATTGGTTATATTTTTCGGCCAGACGATTTTGGGCGGGTATTTCAGAATTTTCAATATTTTTTAAATGTTTTTACATTTCATAGAGCGCCGTTTTAATGCGGCGTATTTTTTACTATAATGAAGGTAAGACAAATGTTTAAAAATAACCGAGAAAAAGGATTTACTTTGATTGAAACATTGGTGACGGCAGGAGTATTGATGGCCTTATCCGCTATTTTGATTGTTTATAATCGCGGCGGAGAGAAGCAGCTTATTCTGATTAAGGAGCAGGCAAAAATAGTTAATGCAGTGCTGCGAGCTAAGGCATTGTCGATTCAGGGACTAGGAATTATTGATGGCGCCGAAAAATATTGCGGTTACGGGGTAAAATTTGACGAAGATAACGGAACCTTCATTATTTTCAAAACCAAGGATTGCGTTGCGCCATTCGATTCGGCGCAGGAGATTACTTTTAAAGAAGATCAATTGGATGAAAGAGCAAAGTTTTCTTTGCTGGAATTAAATGAGGTGGTATTTACTTTCCCTTATTCAACAACTGTTTTTGATCAGCCCGGGGAAAATACAAGGAAAATAGAAGTTAACACCAAGGATGGATTATCTTCGCCGGTTATAGTTAAAATTAATAGCGCGGGCCAGGTAAGCACTTCAAGATGAAAAATATAAATTTTAAAAATCAAAAAGGACAGGTGATTATAGAGGCTATGGTGGCCTTAACAGTTGCGATTGTCGGCTTGCTCGGAGTATTTTCTCTTGTTTCAAAATCTTTGAGTTTGAATGTTTTTGTTTCCGATAAATATATCGCCGCAAATTTATCTTCGGAAGGAATTGAGCTGATAAAAAATTTAGTTGATAAAAATATAGTTAATAGCCGTCCGTGGAACGAGGGTATAGAAGACGATGATTATAAAATAGATTATAAAGACGAATCTTTAGCGGGAAACGAATATAACGGAAACGGAACTTTAATGTTTTCGGGAGACGAGGGATATAACTATAGCGACGGAGAGCCGACTAAATATGACAGGAAAATTACTATTGAAAATGTCAGCGTTGATGAAATAAAAGTTGTTTCAACGGTCAGCTGGATTGGCAGAGGGGGCTCGGCATCGGACAAGCTCTCGGTCGTTTTAGAAGATCATTTTTTCAGATGGCGATATGAATAAAATTTTAAAAAATAAAAAAGTTTTATTGAAGCGAGGAGGTTTTACCATGGTGGAAACGCTGGTGGCAATTACCTTGTTTTTGTCCGTAATAAGCGTTGTTTCGGGTGTTTTTGTCAGATCTTTGCGCAGTCAGCGGGTAACCACGGCTTTGATTGCGGCTGATAATAATGCGGAGCTGGCGATAGAGCAGATGTCGCGCGAAATGAGGACGGGCTACGGTTTTTCTTCGGCAAATCCGCAAGAGATCAGCTTTACCAATTCTTTCGGGGAGAGCGTTACCTATAAGCAGGACGGAGATTTTATAGAAAGAAACGATGCGCAGATAACCGCCGAGGATGTCGTGGTTAAAAAAATGGAATTTAATTTAGTGGCTGCTCCGCCGGCCAAGATAACTATTTTTATGCAAATCGGAGTGCCAAACGCGCCTGAGTTTAATAATCCGGTTATCAATATTCAGACAACCGTAAGCTCCAGGGCCCTGGACTAATTTTTTGTTTTTAGACTTCTTTTTATTAATAGCTTTTTGATTTAATAAGCTAAAATTAGATATGTCTTCAAAAAAATATATTATCGGCATAGATGAGGTTGGAAGAGGACCGCTTGCGGGCCCGGTGGCGGTTTGCGCATTAGCTTTGCCGGAAGGTTTAAAAATAAAAAAAACCGGTCTTAAAGATTCTAAAAAATTATCGGCTAAGCAAAGAGAAGAGTGGCTGGAATATATTAAAAAATGCCCGCAAATTTTTTACGCGGTTTCAAGGGTTTATCCGAATATTATAGATAAGATAAATATTTCACAGGCGGCGAATTTGGCGGCAAACCGGTCTCTCGAAAAACTTTTCGGCACATATAAATTAAATTATAAAAAATGCAGAGTTTTGCTTGACGGAGGATTATTTGTTTCGGAAAAATATAAGGCTCGGACAATTATAAAAGGAGATGAAAAAATAACAGCGATAAAACTGGCTTCGATAGCGGCCAAAGTCGATAGAGACGGCTTATTAGAAAAATATGCCGAAAAGTTTAAAAAATACGGGTTTGATATGCATAAGGGATATGGAACCAAGCATCATATTAAGATAATCAAGAAACATGGTCCTTTAAAAATTCATCGTTTGACCTTTCTGAAAAATTTATGATATTCTTCTAATTGAATTAACATTAAAAACTATGGGTGGAGTACCAGTAAAACATCGTTCAAAATCCAAGGTAGGACGGAGCCGTTCGCATTTGGCCTTAAAGAAAGTAAAGCTTTCTGTTTGCTCAAATTGCAAAGCTCCAGTTTTATCGCATAGGGCTTGCGGAAAATGCAAGACTTATAAGAAATAAACTATGGCTACTCGACAATTGGTCAGATCTATAATCCTTCAGTCCTTATATGAATGGGACTTTCAAAACCAAAAGGCGGATTTGGCTAAAATTGTTGAGCGCAACTTACAGGAGTTCGGGCCGGGAATAGACGAGCCTGAATTTGCGTGGAAATTGGTTAAGGGGATAATTGAGCATAAAGAGGATATAGATAATGTTATAAGGAAGGCTGCTCCGGAGTGGCCGCTGGAACAGATTTCTATAGTAGATAGGAACGCTTTGCGTATCGGGCTTTATGAGCTTTTGTATGCGGATCGTGCGGAAGTGCCTCCGAAGGTTGCGATTAATGAAGCTATAGAAATTGCAAAAAATTATGGAGGAATAAATTCAGGCAAGTTTATTAACGGAGTTTTGGGAACTATTTACAGAGAATTGGGCGAGCCGGGAAAAGACGATAAGCCGAAAGAAAAAAAGAACGAAGATAAGGAAAAAGAATCGGAAGATAAGAAAAAGGAATAATGGAAACCGAAAAATTAGAAAATAAAATCAGTTATAAATTTAAGAACGGAAATTTATTGAAAGAAGCGCTGACTCACCGTTCTTATCTTAATGAGAACCCTAAATGGAAGGTGTCTAATAATGAGCGCATGGAATTTTTAGGGGATGCGGTTTTAGAATTGGCGACAACAGAAAACTTATTTTTAAACTTTCCTAATTTTGAAGAGGGAACTTTGACCACATACCGAGCGGCGTTGGTGAATTATTTGATGATGTCCGTGGTGGCGAAAGATATCGGTTTGGAAAAATATTTATTGCTTTCCAGGGGAGAGGCTAAAGATAAAGGCAGAGCGCGCGATGTTATTTTGGCTAATGCCTGCGAGGCGCTGATCGGCGCGATTTATTTGGATGGCGGATATGATGCGGCTAAGAAATTTATTGATAAGTTCATAATGCCGAAACTTAAAGAGGTTATAGAAAAAAAGTTATATAGAGACGCAAAAAGTCTGCTTCAGGAAAAAACACAGGAAGAAATGAAAGTAACGCCGATTTATAAAACTTTGGCCGAAACAGGCCCTGATCACAGCAAGGTTTTTACAGTAGGCGTTTATTTAAAAGATAAGCTTATTGCCGAAGGCAGAGGGGAATCAAAACAGGACGCCGAAGTAGAGGCGGCCAAAAAAGCGTTAACGGAATTGGAATAATAATTTAATGGCAAAAGAAATAGAAGTTTTAGTTCCGGTTTTAGACAGCAAGAAGAGCGCATTGCAGGCGCTTAAGAAGTTTTTCTTTGTTGGAGTTGAAAAAGTTGTTGATACTTATTTTTATGATCCGGTAAGAAATAATTTAAAGCCCGATCATTTAAACCGGCTTAATGAATGTTTCAGGGCCAGGAGAAAAGGCGACAAAGCGCTTATTACTTATAAGGTAGACCATTTTGTGGCCAATACCGATACCTGGCTTTATTCGGACGAATATGAATATGAGGCGTCGGATTATAAGATGGCGCTTGAGACAATCAAGCATTTAGGCCTCAAACAGCTGATTGTAGTGGATAGCGAAAAGCATGTTTTTAAAACAGATAAATATGAAATTGTTTTTGAGGACGTAAAAGATTTGGGATTGTTTTTGGAAGTGCAAAGCAATTATATCGCCGGATCGGATTCGGCAATATTCGGAATTAAGGAAGAAATAAGAAGCTTTATTAAAGGCTTGGGAATAAATACCGGCAAGGAATTGAATATGGGCAAAGCTGAGCTGATGATAAATATGAGAGAGGCGGGGAAGAAGTAAATTGAGAAAGTTTCTGATATAATTTCAGTATGACGACTCTTTTAATCGTTATTTTAGTGGCTATGGTTGCCGGATTTGCCGGTATTTTTTGGTATTTGAAGACTCAGAATGAGAAAAAGCCAGCCGATGATTCAGCGATGATGCTTTTACAAAATCAGCTTCACGAAATAACCAGGAGCTTGGATTCCAGCAAGGGAGAGATGACACAGGCGATTCAGAAGCAATTCGGCGAGAGCGTGAAAATTGTCCGTGATGTTACGGAAAAATTAACTAAGTTGGACGAGACAAATAGGCAAGTTGTTAATTTCGCCGATCAATTAAAAAATCTTCAGGATATTCTTAAAAATCCGAAACAGAGGGGAATTTTAGGGGAATATTATTTAGAAACCGTTTTAAAAAATGTTTTGCCTCCGGGCTCTTATGAAATGCAATATCCTTTTAAAAATGGAGTTATTGTCGATGCAGTAGTTAAGATTGATAAAAGAATAATTCCTATAGATTCAAAATTCAGCTTGGAAAACTATAACAGGATTCTGGAGGCGCGCGAGCCGGCGGAAAAAGAAAGATATGAAAAAGCTTTTGTGGGGGATTTGAAAAACCGCATAGATGAAACTTCTAAATATGTTAAACCGGAAGAAGATACGATGGATTTCGCTTTTATGTTTATTCCATCCGAGGCGGTTTATTATGATTTGCTTATAAATAAAATCGGGGCGGTGACCGATGATACAAGAAATCTGATAAATTATGCTGGACAGAAAAAAGTAATTGTTGTTTCGCCGACTTCTTTTTTGGCTTATTTGCAGACGGTTTTACAGGGGCTGAAAAATCAGAAGATTTCGGAGCAGGCGAAAGAGATTATCAAACAGGTTGAAAATTTAGGAAAGCATTTAGGAAGCTACGAAGATTATATGGAAAGGATGGGAAAAAATTTGGGAACTACCGTGAGTATGTATAATCATGCCTATAAAGAATTTGCCAAGATAGATAAAGATGTATTAAAAATAACGGGCAGGGCCGCGGGCATAGAGCCGCAAATTTTAGCCGCGCCGGAAATAGTGGAAGAAAAAGAATAATATGAAATCAGAAGAAATTCGTAAAAAGTTTTTAGAGTTTTTTAAGGAGAAGGGGCACGCGATTGTGCCGTCTTCGTCCTTAGTTCCCGATGATCCGTCGGTGCTTTTTACTACAGCCGGAATGCAGCAATTTAAGCCGTATTATACGGGCAAAGCCGATCCGATAAAGGATTTTGGCTCTAAAAACGCAACCTCTGTCCAGAAATGTGTAAGGACATCGGACATTGACGAGGTGGGCGATGCAACACATCTGACATTTTTTGAAATGCTGGGTAATTTTTCTTTCGGTGGATATTGGAAGAAGGAGGCAATTCATTGGGGATATGAATTCATTGTTGAAATTTTAGGGATTAATCCAGACAGGATTACGGTTTCTATATTTGAGGGGGAAAAAGGAGTTCCTGAAGATAAAGAATCTTTTGAAATTTGGCACAAAGAAATTGGTATTCCGGTAGATAAAATAAAAAAGGCTGGAAGAAAAGACAATTTTTGGGGACCGACCGGCAACGAAGGTCCTTGCGGACCGACGACGGAAATTTATGTAGACGGAGTTGAAGTGTGGAATATTGTTTTTAACGAATACTATCAAAAATCTGATAAATCATTGGAAAAATTAAAAGTTCAGGGAATTGATACGGGGATGGGTTTTGAAAGATTGACCGTGATGTTGCAGGGAGTGCCGGATGTATATGAAACTGATTTGTTTCATTCTTTAATTTCTAAAATTAGGGAATCCAGCGGAAGCTTGGAAACTAAAGTTGTAAGAATTTTAGCGGATCATTTGCGAGCCAGTATTTTTATAATTGCCGACGGTGTAAGGCCGTTAAATAAAGAAGCAGGATATGTTTTGAGGAGATTGCTCCGCCGGATTTTAGTTTACGGAATAAAATATGATATTCATGCAGACTTATTTACTTTGGCTGTTGAAGAAATTAGCGATAAATTCGGCAAGAGCTATCCGGAAGTAAAAAATACAAAAGAAATATTAAATGTTTGGCTTGAAGAGAAAAGCAAGTTTGAAAAAGCGCTAGCTAACGGATTGAAAGAAATTGAGAATTATAAAGAAATTACCGCCAAAGACGCCTTCTATATATATGAAACATTTGGATTGCCGTTTGAATTATTGGAGGAATTAGTGCCGGCGAAAATTAAAAATATAAATAAAGCGGATTTTGACGATGAGTTTAAAAAACATCAGGAAATTTCCCGTGCCGGCGTTGAAAAGAAATTCGGCGGCCACGGTTTATTAATGGATACGGGAGAGCTTAAAGCGGGCTCAGAAGAGGAAATGGACAAGGTTGTCAGGCTTCATACAACGACTCATTTGCTTCAAAAAGCCCTCAGAGACGTTCTTGGACCGGAGGTCCATCAGATGGGCTCGGATATAAATGCCGAGCGTGCCAGATTCGATTTTTCTTTTAGCAGGAAATTAACCGAAGAAGAATTAGCGAAGATTGGCGGAATAGTAAATGAGGCTATAGAAAAAGATTTGCCGGTTTATTTTAAAGAAATGCCCCAAGAACAGGCCAAAATGGCCGGAGCTTTGGCTTTTTTTAAGCAGAAATATCCCGAAATAGTCAGAGTTTATTTTATCGGCGACGAAAAGCATCCGTTTAGCGTTGAATTTTGCGGCGGCCCGCATGTTGATAATACTTTGAAGATAGGGAAGTTTAAGATTTTAAAGCAGGAGGCGGTGGGCGCGGGAGCCAGAAGGATAAAATACACAGTTGAGTAGGTAGGAGGGAAATAATGGATTATAAAAGGCGGCAGGGTTGTCCACAGCCGCTTTTTTGTTTGTTAAATTTAAGATACAATTTATATATATGCACGAACCGAGAAAAATAAATGTAGGCAAGGACGAAGAGATTGCGGTAGTCATAGAAAAAATTATTGACGCGGATTGCCAAGAGATTACTTTAATAATTCCTCGTTTTTCCCACTTTGGAGAATCAGCGAGCAACTTTCGCTTGCTGAAAAGAGAGGCTGATATTTTAAACAAAAAAGTTTTAGTAGAAACAGTTGATAATAAATCTATTGAATATGCAAAAGCCAGCGGGCTGGAAGCAATAAATCCTTTTATGCCGGAGTTTTCTAAAGAAGCCGATCGGGAAGAGCCGGAAACAAAAAAGTTTAAGAAAAAAAATAAAAAAGAAGCAAAGAGAGAGCCGATAGAAATAAAACCGATTATTGAAATTGAAGAAGAAAAAGAAGAGGAGGAGGAAGAAGACGATGACGAAGATGAAAATGAATCGGAAAACCGGGAAGGGTTTTTTATGTCTACCGTCAGGACGGTTTTAAAGCTTATAACGGCAGTTTTGGTGCTGGGAGTGGTTTATTTTTTGGCTTTCAGGGTATTGCCTCATGCCGAGATTAAGCTGTTAACCGCAAAAACCAGCTGGGCCTATAATAATTCTGTTATTGTGGAAAAAGTGGCAAGAACCGGATCGTCGGAAGTGGCTATTCCAGGGCAAACATTTACCCAGAAGAAAAATTTTGAAATAAAGGCTCAGGCTACGGGAAAGAAACAGGTTGAGAATAAAGCAAAGGGTAAAATAATTGTTTATAACGGCTATAGCACGAAGGCTCAGCCGCTGATAAAAGAAACAAGGTTCGCTTCTCCGGAAGGAAAAATATTTTTTTCTGTGAAGAGCGTGACGGTTCCGGGCGCGGATATAGTTGAGGGGAAAATTGTTCCTTCCAGCTTAGAAATAGATGTTGTCGCGGAGAAAGCCGGAGTTGATTATAATATTGGTCCCGCAAAACTTTTTACTATTCCTGGATTTAAAGGCACTGCAAAGTACCAAGCATTTTATGGGGAATCAAAAGAGGCAATGAGCGGAGGATTTGTCGGAGAAGTTTCTTATCCGACGGCTGCTGATATTAAGAGCGCAAAAGATAAATTAAGCCAGATGCTCGAGAGCGAATTAAAGACAGAGGTTTATTCTCAGATTCCTCCAGATTTTAAAATTTTGGATGGCGCGGTCAATTTCAGCGTTTTGAATCAAACCGTAAAAGAAGAAGCCGATAAAGATAATAATTTTTCTGTTTTTGAAGAGGCTCAGATGACAGCGATAGTTTTTAAAGAAGAAGACTTGAAAAGTTTATTGATAGAGAGAGCATTGAAAGAAAAAGGACAGGAATATGAAATTAAAGAATCAAGTTTGGAATATGGATTAGTGAGAGGGGACTTTGCCGCCGGAAGAATGAGCTTCCCGGTTGATTTTAAATCCGTGCTTAGAAAAAAGATCGATGTTGAACAATTGCGCGAGAAGATTGTCGGCCAGTCCCAGGCCAAGCTTAAGGAGGCGATTCTTTCCTTGCCGGGCCTTGAAAATATGACTATTAACTTATGGCCGGTGTGGGTAAGCAAGGTGCCGTTGAACGAGAAAAAGATAGATATTACGATTGACTAGGCTGGGGAGCTATGTTATATTTTTACTTATCCTATTTTTATGAATGAATCGGTTAAGAAGGTGGAAGGAATAGTTGAAGAAGCTCTTCCGGGAACAACTTTTAGGGTTAAATGCGGAGACAAAACCGTTTTGGCTCATCTTGCTGGCAAAATGAGGATGCATTATATAAAGATTTTGCCAGGAGACAGAGTTACTATGGAAGTCAGTTCTTATGATGAAACTAAAGGCAGGATAATCAGGAGATTGTAGGATTTTTTGAAATTTGCGCTTAGGCGCAAGTTTTGCTACTCTTAATAGTCATTTAAGAAAATGAAAGTAAGATCTTCAGTTAAAAAAATTTGTAAAAATTGTAAAGTCGTCAGAAGAAAAGGACGGCTTTATATTATTTGTAAAATAATTAAACATAAACAAAGGCAAGGCTAAAAATGAGAATCGTAGGAATAAACATACCGGACAATAAAAGGATAGACGTATCCTTAAGATATATCTACGGAGTAGGCCCGTCTTTGGCGCGCCACATTTTAATAAAAACAGGAATAGATTTGGGAAAAAAAGCCAGCCAGCTGACTCAGGATGAAATTGGAAAATTGAAAGAGTTTATAGAAAAAAATTATAAAGTGGAAGGAGAATTGAGGCAGATAATAAAACAGAACATCAATTTATTAAAGGACATGCAGACATATAGGGGTAATCGCCATATGAGGCGTTTGCCGGTTCGCGGTCAGAGAACCAAAACTAATTCTAGAACTATTCGCGGCAACGTCAGAAAGACAGCCGGAAGCGGTAAGAGAAAAACTGAATTGAAATAAAATTATGGGAAAAGTAAAAGTAGCGCAAAAAACTCAAGACGAAAATTTGAAAGAGGCTGCTCCGGCCAAATCTTCCAAGTCTGCAAAGAGAATAGATAAAGGAAGAGTTTATATCAAATCTTCGTATAACAATACGCTTATTTCGGTAACTGATGATAAGGGTAATTTGGTTGCTTGGGCTTCGGCGGGATCTCTTGGATTCGCCGGACCTAAAAAGGCGACTCCTTTTGCAGCCTCAAAGGTAGTTACGGCTTTAGCGGAAAAATTAAAGAAAACCGGACCGATGGATATCGATGTTTATGTAAATGGCGTGAGCAGCGGCAGAGATTCGGCCATCCGTTCTTTGGCTAATCAGGGATTTAATATTTTATCAGTCAGCGACATTACGCCGATTCCTCATAATGGTCCGAAGCCTAAAAAAATAAGAAGAGTTTAATTTTTTATGTTTGATACAAGAGAAAAAAAAGAAAGATCATTAGGAGTAAAGCTTTTTTTGAAGGGCACTCGTTGTAATTCTCCGAAATGCGTTACCATCAGGCGTCCGCAGCGTCCAGGCCAGCATGGGAAGGGAAGGAGAAGGACTCTTTCCGAATATGGCCAGCAATTGGCTGAAAAACAAAAAATAAGATTTAGCTACGGCTTAAGAGAATCTCAGATGAAGAGGTTATTTTGGGAGGCTTCCAAAAATCCTGGCGTAACGGGAGATGTTATTTTGCAGCTGTTAGAAAGAAGATTGGACAACGTGGTATTTCGTCTCGGTTTGGCTTCGTCCAGGTCTGTTGCAAGACAGCTGGTTGGCCATGGCCATATTATGGTAAACGGAAAGAAGGTAACTATACCGTCTTTTTCCGTTAAAGTAGGAGATAAAATTTCTATAAGGCCTCAATCTAAAGATAATCCGGTTTTTAAGGATTTAAATGCTACAATGAAGAAGCAAGAAACTCCGGTATGGATTCTTCTTGATAATGACAAATTTGAAGGCAAAATTGTTGATTTGCCTAAAGAATTTGAAATGCCTTTCGATATTAATATGGTCGTCGATTATTATTCAAAACAATAAAATTAAATTAATTTAAATAAAAAATATGGAATTTGCTTATTTAAGTGAGTCAGTAGGAATTAAAAAAGTTTCAGAAACCGAAACAGACGGCGTTTTTGAAATAGAAGGACTTTACAGCGGTTATGGATTAACCGTCGGAAATGCTTTAAGGAGAACATTGCTTTCTTCTTTGCCTGGAGCGGTTATTACTCAGTTTAAAATTAAGGGTATCAATCATGAATTTTCTACAGTGCCGGATGTTATGGAGGACGTAGTGGAAATCAGCCTTAATTTAAAGAAAATAAGATTTAGAATTCATTCTAAGGAGGCGCAGACTTTAACCCTGAAAGTTAAGGGAGAAAGAGAGGTTACGGCCGCCGATATAGAAACTAATGCGGAGATTGAAGTAATTACTCCTGATGTTCATATCGCTACTTTGACGACTAAAGGAGCGGAATTAGATATGGAATTTAAGGTGGAAACCGGCTTGGGATATGTTCCGGTAGAAGAAAGAAAATCGGAAAAATTATCTATAGGAACTGTTGCGCTTGACGCATTTTTCTCTCCCGTTATAAAAGTTAATTTTTCGGTGGAAAATATGCGCGTAGGAGACAGGACCGATTACAATCGTTTGAAATTGGAAATAAAAACAGACGGAAGCATTACGCCGTCTCATGCCTTGCACAAGTCCAGCCATATTTTATATGATCATTTTGAGAAAATTTCTAAAGTAGAAGTTAAAGAAATTGCAGCGCCAGAAGAAGAAAAGAAGGCTGCTAAAACAAAAACCAAAAAGAAAACAAAGAAATAAAAATGAGAAAGTTTCACAGAACGAAAGGGCCGAGAAAGTCTTTTATGAAAGTCATGGCCCACAATTTAATAATGAAAGAGAAAGTTGTGACTACGGAGGCCAGGGCAAAGGAATTAAAATCTTTTCTTGAAAAGCTTGTTTCTGTTGCCAGAAAAAATACTCTTGCGGCTCATAGGACATTGCTTGCTCGTTTGCCAAAAGATGCGGCTAATAAGCTTTTTTATACTATCGGTCCTAAATACAAAGAGAGAAGCTCCGGTCAGCTTAGAGTCATCAAGATTTTTGGAGTTCGCAAGCGCGATGCTGCGAAAAAAGCATTAATAGAATTCGTATAGATTTATGGATTATATAATCGACGCTAAAAGCAAAAGACTGGGAAGAGTAGCCTCTGAAATAGCGGTTATTTTGCAGGGGAAGAAAAATCCTCATTATAATCCGAGATTAGCCGGAGAGGGCACTGTGACTGTGAAAAATGTTGATCAGCTTCAGTTTTCCGGAGGAAAGGAAACCAAAAAGATTTATTATAGGCATACGGGATATATGGGCCATTTAAAGGAAACAAAGCTTAAGGAAATGTTTGAGAAATCTCCGGCAAAGGTTTTGCAGCTGGCCGTTGAGAGGATGCTTCCTAAGAATTTTTTAAGGGCGAAAAGAATGAGGAGATTAATAATAGAAAAATAAAATTATGCCAAAGACCAAAAAAGAAGCCGTAGGCGCAGCGAGCCCAGCTTCCAAAGATAAAAAAGATCAGTCAAAGAAAAGATATATTGAAGGAATAGGACGCAGAAAAACTTCTACCGCCAGGGTAAGAATAACAGCCGGACATACCGGATTTACCATAAACGGAAAGGATTTTAAGGAATATTTTAAAGGCCAAAAGGAGCAGGAAATAGTTTTGTCTTCTTTGGATGTTGCCAAGGGAGCGGAAAAATTCGGCGTTACCGTAATGGTTAATGGCGGAGGATTATCCGGACAGGCAGGCGCAATACGCATGGGAATGGCCAGGGCGTTGGTTAAGTTTGATGAAGAATTAAGAAAGCGCTTGAGAAAGATGGGTTATTTGACCCGCGATTCCAGAATGGTTGAAAGAAAGAAGTACGGCTTGAGAAAAGCGCGCCGTGCTCCTCAATGGGCCAAAAGGTAATTCGGTTACATTATTTTCTCAACCCGCTTCGCGAATCCAGCGATTCGCTCGCTATTGCTCGTCGTTTCGGTCCGACCGCAGTCGGACACCATGCCGAAACGACTCACGGGTTATCGAAAACAATATAACCTCATTTTTGGAGAATAAAGAAAAATGCCACGGATTATATCCGTGGCATTTTATTTTTAATCAAACTGGATTTTATTTAAGCTTCCGGAAGAGATGAAATAAACGTAATTATCTTCGTCATCATAAAAATATTTTCCGAGATCTATATTTATATCTTGCTGATTTATCAGCGATCTATCGTCAATTTCTAAAAGATGAAGTTTGTTTGAATGTTTTGTCAGCAAATAAGCAGAATTATGATACCATTCGAACGGATGATCTTGCTCCAAAGAATATGCCCCAAGAGAGCAAATGGCTCCTGATTTTTGAGGGACTACTTTTGCCTGGTCTTTTAAGAATAATATTTTTATAAGATTATTATTTTCTAGAAAGGCGATCTTTTCTCCGTCTGGAGAAAATTTAAAATAGGATACCGAGGAGGCGGCTTGGCTCACTTTAGGTTCGGCAAGATTTATTAAGAACAATTTTTTCCCGGCCAATAATGCCAGAGTTTCTGAATCTGGAGAAAGGTCGGCTAATTCCGGTTTTTCGGCTATTTCGGCAGTAATAAGCTTTTCGGTTTTTGAAGAAAGATCCAGCGAATAAATTCCCGATTTTTTCATTAAAAACAGCTTTTTATTCTTTGCCAAGATAATAGAGCCCGGTTCTTTAGAGATAGTTTGAATAGTAAATCTGGCTATATCTATCATATAGATGCGGTTAATGGTGCTTACTATCAGCTTGTTCCCGTCATAGGGGTGAGGGATTATTTTAGGATTATTGTCGGAGTCGCGCATAGAAATACCTTCTTTTAAGTTATTAAAAATGAGATTTATATTAAGAGCGGTGTTTTTTTGTTTAGGATTTATTACAAAATAAACGTTTTTAGCCGTATCTTTGGTTAGGGCAAGACTTCCTCCATAAAGCCAATCAATAAACTCATCGCCGTTGGAAGCCGTATTATTAATCATTAATTTTCCGGACAATGTTTTTCTGAATATATATCTAGAGCCTATATTAAAATCGGAAGTATTTTTATATATTTCTTCCGGTACCCATTTGTTAGGGAAAAGAACGATTGGATAAGTTCTGACGACCAGCGAAGGTTTTACTCTTATATCTTTAGTCCAGCTTTGATAATTTTCTTTTGTGATTTCCAGCCTGTAATTTTTTGGAACAAGATTGGCAACGAGAACGCCGTTTTGAAAAAGTCCCGGGTTTATATTTATCTCGTTTTTTCCGATTTTCATCTGAAAATTATCGGTTTCTGTTTCAATATAAACAGCTCCAAGGCGGCTGAATTTTAAAGTCCCAAAATCAAAAATCCATCCATTGGAATATAAAATAAGAACTCCTCCTAAAATCAAGAAAAGAATTACAAATAGTGAAAGGAGCATTTTTCGCACTTTTATAGTCATAGCTTATTTATAATTTAAAAGAGATTTATTATCAAATGGAGTTTTTAGGGCAGTTTTTGCTTTAATGCCGATTTTTGACACTCGCTCTAAAAATGTATAAAATTAGTGGAAGTTTAAATACCATGTTTACTAAAAAGATAGGCATTGATTTAGGAACAGCCAATACAATAGTTTTTGTTCCGGGTAAGGGATTTATTATCAACGAGCCGACAATCGTTGCTTTGAGTTTGCCCGGCAATGAAGTTTTGGCGGTAGGCAGAGAGGCAAAAGAAATGATTGGACGAACCCCTGATGACATCATGGCTTATCGTCCGCTGAAGGATGGAGTTATCGCCGATTATTATATTACAAAGGCGATGCTGAAATATTTTATTTCAAAAGCCAATAGCCGTTTTAATATTTTTAAACCGGACGTAGTTATTTCCGTTCCGGCAGGAATTACCCAAACCGAAAGGCGCGCGGTTGTTAATGCAGCCAGAGAGGCCGGCGCAAAGGAGGCTTATATCGTAAAGGAGCCAATTTTAGCTGCTTTAGGAGCGGGTATACCGATAAATGCTTATTCTGGAAATATGATTATAAATATCGGCGGCGGAACCTCTGAGGTGGCTGTAGTTTCCTTGGGAGGAATTGTTTCTTGGTCCAGCTTGCGGGTAGCGGGAAATAAGTTTGACCAGGCCGTGATGGATTATATGAAAAGAAAATATTCTCTCGTTATCGGAGAGCAGATGGCAGAAACAGTAAAAATAGAAATTGGCGCGGCTCTGCCTTCAAAAGAAAAATTGGAATTCAGAATCAGGGGTAGAGATTTAGTTTCGGGGCTTCCTAAAGATATTATTGTTAATTCTAATGAGGTTGCCGAGGCTTTAAATCCCTTGCTTATGGATATTGCCAGTTCGGTTCAGGATGTTTTTAATAAAACACCTCCAGAGCTCGTGGCTGACATAATGGAGAAGGGAATTATTGTTTCCGGCGGAGGAGCGCAGCTTAGAGACATAGATGAATTTTTCAGGAGAGTAACCGGCGTGGAGACTTATATAGCCGAAGAGCCGCTTTTTTGCGTAGCCAAGGGGGCAGGTTTGATTTTGAGCCACTTAGACGTTTATAAGAGGACTCTTTTGAATAAAAGATAGTTGGGCCATATACTGATAGTATGTTTATCGGTAATCAGCATTTAATTGAAGACTTTAAGAAATTGGCTGAGGGCGGAAAGCTGGCCCACGGCTATATTTTTTTTGGAGAGCCGCAGGTGGGAAAATTTACTTTTGCCAGAAGCCTGGCTAATTTTTTGGAGAATAAAAAGTTTGATTTGCCGGAAAGAATTTTAAGCGATTCATTAGCCATTAACGAAAAAAATAGGGAAGGAGGAGGAATAGATCTTGCCAGAATGGCAAAGATTTTTTTATCGCAAAGACCGGCGCTTTCTTCAAAGAGGATGGCAATTATTGATGAGGCAGACAAATTAACTCCGGAGGCGCAGAACGCTATTTTAAAAATCGCCGAAGAGCCTCCCATGGGAGCTTTGATAATTTTAATTACCAGTCAGCCGGCAAATTTGTTGCCGCCTCTTTTATCCCGTTTGCAAAAAATATATTTTAGCCGAACTTCCGAAGAAGAAATAGCAAAATTTTTAATTGAAAGCCGAGGCGTGGGGGCGAAAAAAGCGGCCGAGGCGGCAGGTGATTCTTGCGGCAGAGCGGGGAGGGCGGTTGATTTGCTGGAAAATGCATTAATGGCTGAGGCTAAAAAATCCGCAGAAAAATTTTTGGATGTTCAGAGCCCGGGCCGTTCAAGATTTATAAAGGATTTAGTTGAAATTCAGAAGGAAAATCCGAAATTTTTGGATTATTTCTTTGAATTTGTGATAATCGGCCTAAGAAAGGATCCGATTAAGAATTTAGATATGTTAAAATCGTGCCTTAATAGATTATTTTTAATAAAGAGTTATAATACTAATAAGAGGCTTCAAATAGAGGCTATTATATAAATTATGGATAAGGTCTTTTCGATAATATTAATGGTGATTTTTGCGGCCATAGTGGTCCATTTTTTGCCGCTTGTTTGCACGCTTAAATTTTAGTTTATGGAAGCTAAAGAATTAGAAGCAAAATTAAAGGGTCTTTCGGGGTCTCTAAAAACCGAATTTCAATCAATTCGGGGGAGCCGTCCGTCTCCAATAATGGTGGAGGATATAGAAGTGGATTGTTATGGACAAAGAATGCCGATTAAGGCGCTTGGTTCCATTTCCATTGTTCTTCCAAGGGAAATAGATATAAATGTCTGGGACAGAGAGGCTGTTAGCGCGGTTGCCAAGGCTGTGGAATCTTCTAATTTGAAAGTTGTTGCCAATGTTGAAGGAAATTTAATAAGAATTAATTTGCCTTCTTTGACTGATGAAAGAAAAAAAGAATTTGAAAAAGTTATTCGTAAAATTACGGAGGAGACAAAAATAAGAGTTAGGGGCATGAGAGACGAAATAAACAGGGAAATTAAGATGTCGGAAGAGGGCGGAGCTTTGTCTGAGGATGTGGCTTTCAGAAAAAAAGAAGAAGTGCAAAAAATCGTAGATAGGGCCAATAAAGAAATAGACGATTTATTGGAGGGAAAGATTAAGGATATTTTAAGTTAAATTTTAAATGATAATAATTTATGTATTAGCGGCAATAGCCAGTTTTTCTTTGTTGGTATTTCTTCATGAAGTCGGTCATTTTTTGTCCGCAAAAATTTGCGGGATTTGCGTGGAGGAGCTTGGGTTCGGTTTCCCCCCGAGAATTTTCGGGAAAAAAATAGGGGAAACTACTTATAGTATAAATTGGATCCTTTTCGGAGGGTTTGTAAAAATAGTGGGCATGGGGGGTTCGGACGGCGAAAACTCCGATATTCCGGTTGAGCGCAGTTTTTATCATAAGGGAATTTTAAAAAAGATATTTTTCATAACCAGCGGGATTTTAAGTAATTTTTTAATTGGCTGGGTTTTAATATCTTTGCTTTTTATTAAAGGAGTTCCGCAGTCGGTTTTTATTGCTGATGTTAAAGCGGGAGGAATAGCCGCAACGGCTGGAATTAAACCCAACGATGAGGTGGCAAATTTTAAAACAGTAGACGAGCTGGTCGCTTTTATAGCGGATAATAAAGGCAAGGAAATTACGCTTGATATTAAAAGAAAAGGAGAGACTATTCCGATAAAAGTTGTTCCTCGCGTAGAGTTTCCGAAAGAAGAAGGAAATTTGGGAATTGTTTTAATCGAGTCCGGATTTTCACAAAAAGGATTTTTGGGCGGTTTTAAAGAAGGTTTATTAAAATCTTGGGAAATAGTTAAGGGAACATTTTTAGGGATAATAGGGTTATTTTCTGATATTTTTGGCGGTAAAAGGGGCTTAGTTGAGAGCTTTATGGGGCCGGTGGGGATTGTTAGTTTCGGAACAGAAGCGATGAAAATGGGGCTGAATCAATTTATTTATATTTTTGCCATGGTTTCGTTTAATTTGTCCGTAATAAATATCTTTCCGATTCCTGGACTGGACGGCTCCTGGCTTTTGTTTTCTTTTTTGAGAAAAGTTTTAGGAAAATATTTTAAACCGCAGTTTGAGATGATTATTAATAATGTGGGCCTTTTAGTAATAGTGCTTTTTATGGCTATAGTGACGGTAAAGGATGTTTTCGGGCTGTTTTAAAAAATAAAAAACCCACCTTTCAAAGTGGGGGGCGAGCTGGTTGCCAACCGTTGATTCTAGCCGTTCCTCGTGAAACTCTCTTTGTAGCTCTTCGGCAGAGATTTTCTGATGATCAGATAAATCAATCCGTCGAAGATAGCAACGGACAGCAGGGCATATGCCGCGAGTATTAATATCAAATACAGCGGCGATGTTGTTATGGCTGCGCCGATGCCCAGGCCGATGCCGAGCCAGATAGCTCCTGCCATTGGAAACATGAGCAGCAGTGCAAAGAAGAAGCTCGACATTATTACTAACATCATTAGCTTGTAATTCATTTTGTCCTCCTCTATTGAATTTTCAGGTCGGGTTTTTCCCGAGGACTGTTTTCGATATTAATAATATATCACATTTAGGCATCTTTGTCAATCACTATAGAAATAGTTGCAGATAGGAGTAGAAATCTAGTAAAATAATACATTAGGATTTACAAGCAGCTGGAAAAGAAGTACTATATTACGACAACGAAATTAGCAAAATTTAAACAAAAAAATGGCGTTGTGGAATTATTTTTCAAAAAATATAGGCGTAGATTTAGGAACAGCGAATTCGCTGGTTTATGTTGCTGACAGAGGGATAGTTATAAATGAACCGTCCGTCGTGGCGATAAATAATAAAAGCGGACAAGTTTTAGCGATTGGCGAGGAGGCAAGAAAAATGATTGGCAGAACTCCCGCTCATATTTCGGTTATAAGACCGCTTACCAACGGCGTAATTTCCGATTTTGAAATGACTCAGGAAATACTCCGTTATTTTCTTAAAAAAATCAGCGGAAACAAACTTTTAAGTTTTAAGAGGGCAGTTGTCGGAGTGCCCAGTAATTTGACGGAGGTGGAGAGAAAGTCCGTTGAAGACGCGATTATTGGCGCAGGAGCGACAGGCGCTTACATAGTAGAGGAGCCGATGGCTGCGGCTATTGGCGCCAGATTGCCGGTAAATGAACCGACCTCAAACATGATTATCGATATGGGGGGAGGAACTACGGAAATAGCCATTATCTCAATGGGAGGAATAGTTACTTCTAAAAGCATTAAAATTGCGGGCGATAAATTAAACGACGATATAATAAAATTTATCAGAGACGAATTTCGTTTGACTATCGGAGAACCGACTGCCGAGGAATTAAAAATTGTTGCCGGTTCTGCCCTTTTGGTTGATCAGAAGCTTGATTTGCCTATTCGCGGACGCGATATGGCAACCGGTTTGCCGAAGGAGATTGTAATAAAGGACAGCCACGTAAGGGCGGCTACGGCCAAGTCTTTGAAGCTTGTTGTTGAGGCGATAAAGGAGGTTATTGAATCGGCTCCGCCGGAATTGGTGGGCGATATTTTGAGAAGAGGTATATTTTTATGCGGAGGCGGAAGTTTGCTGAAGGGCTTGGATAAATTGATGGAGAAAGAATTGGCCGTTGCTACCGTGGTAGTGGACGATCCGTTATCCTGCGTTGCCAGGGGACTCGGAGTGATTTCCGAGAATTTCGATAAATATTCTCATTTGTTCAATGTATCTCCAAAGCCGAAAGATATAAGAGAATAAAAAATAATGAAATACATTATTTGTTTAATTTTAGCTTCTGTATTTGCGGCTTATATTTTTTATGGAAATTATTTTATTGACACAAAAGACAAGCTTTTTGGAATTTTTATAAAAGATGGAAGCAATAAAGAACAATTATTATTAGAGAACGAAAGTTTGAGGGCAAAGATTTTAGAGCTGGAATCGCTGCAGAGCAAGACGGTTAAAGAAAATGGAATAATTTATAAGACAGCTTATGCCCATCTGACATATCCTTTTTCTCATCGCAATCTTTTTACGATAAATTTTGGATCTAATGACGGAGCAGAAAGATACATGGGCGTAGCTGCGGCGCCGGGAATTTTGATGGGGCAAATCATGGAGGTTTATCCGAACATAAGCATTGTTAAATCTATTTTTGATTCAAATTTTAAAACAGCTGTTAGAATAGGCGATTACGGAGTAGATGCTTTGTTTGAGGGGGGCAACGAGCCCGTGGCAAGCATGGTTAAAAAGGGCAAAGAGATTAAGGTTTCGGACGCGGTTTATTCCGCCTCTGCGGATTTTCCTTATGGGATGAAAATAGGAGAAATAAAAGAGATTTTAAACAGCAATAAAGAGGGGGTGTTTAACAAGGCATCTGTAGGAGTTAATTATAATCTAAATGAAATAAGGGAAGTTTTTGTGATAACTAATTATAAGGCTCCGGCAAAGTAAAATATGTTAAAAGCAGCCAAAGTTTTAGCCGTAGCATTGGTATTAATAGCGGCTATTTTACAAAATACTTATCTGGTGGAATTTTATGGAATAAAACCTAATTTTGTTTTAGCTGTTCTTTTGGCGCTGGTGGTTTTTGTTGATAATTTTTGGAATTATTTAATTTTGTCTTTTTTAGGAGTTATTATTTTAAAATTTAATCCTGCTATTAATAAAGAAAGCCTATTAATGCTTTTTTTGCCGATATTGGCTTTTTATTCAAAAAAGATAATGATTAGGCGTTCTTTGCTTAATATAGTCTTGCTTATCGGAGTTTTTACGCTGATTTTTTACCTGGTTGCAGACGCAAGCTTTATCGTTAAAACCCCATTTTTATTCATCCTGGAAACCATTTATAATATTTTCATCGGATCGGCAGTCTATTTAATAGCTGATTTCATATATGAAAAAACGAAATTTTTACAACGAAGATTTTCATCTAGAGGAGACAACTTTTGACAGTTTTTCCAAAAACAATAAATTGGGCTCTTTAGAGCTTCCATTATCGCGCCAGACATTTACTCTGGTTTTTCTTTTTGTAATTTTTTTCGGAGTAGTCGCTATTTTAAGAATATTATTTTTAGGTTTTTGGATGGGCGATGCCTATAGGGCAAGGGCTGATTCTAATGTCGGAAAGGGAATATACGAACCGGCTCCTCGCGGAATTATTTATGATCGCTATGGAAAAATTCTGGCAGACAGCATTTCTTCTTTCAGCGTAACAGTTGATCTAAAAGAATTATTTAAGGCAGGATCTACAGATTTAATTTTGAAAGAATTAAGCCAGACTCTGGAAATTCCTGAAGAAGAAATAAGAGGAAGATTAAAAGGCCTTAACAAGGAAAAGGAGTCCGTTTTTGTGGTGGCTAAGGGTGTTGATTTGGAAAAAACAATAAAATTGAAGTCATTAAGCTTGCCGGGCGTGGAAGCAATCAGCGATTATAAAAGAAATTATTATGACGGCAACATGTTTTCCTCAATCATTGGCTATACGGGATTCGGCAATAGCAATAATTTTGTAGGAAAGTCAGGATTGGAACTTTATTATGACGATATTTTAAAAGGAGCCGATGGAGAAACTCTTGTTTTTAAAAATGCAAAAGGGGAGACCATGGATAAAAAGACAATCAAGCTGGCTGAGCAGGGAAATAATTTAAATACCACTATCGATTATGATTTGCAGAAATATTTTTACGGAAGCATGGAAAGAAATCTTGCTGCACTGGGGAGGACTTCCGGGGTAGGAATTGCCATTAATCCGCAAACAGGAGAAGTTTTGTCTTTAATCAGTTTTCCGAGCTTTGACAATAATATTTTTTCTCAGGGAGGAGCTAACTCCGAAAGGAATAAGCTTTTAAGCTCTAAACATAGCGCTTTATTTAATAGGGCGGTTTCCGGGCTTTATATGCCGGGATCAACTGTTAAGCCGATGGTCAGCTTGGCGGCTTTAAAAGAGGGAATTATTGATACAAAGAAAGAGATTTTTTCAAGCGGCTCCATAGAAATTCCCAATCCTTATAATCCGGACAAGCCAAGCGTATTTTTGGATTGGAGGTCGAATGGATGGGTTAATCTTTATTCTGCTATAGCCCGATCATGCAATATTTATTTTTATGCTTTAGGGGGAGGATGGGAAGATGTAAAAGGCTTAGGAATAAATAAGCTTAAAGAATATTGGAAAAAATTCGGATTTGGAGCAAAAACCGGAATAGATTTGCCAGGCGAGGAGATTGGGTCATTGCCCGATCCGGAAGAAAAAGAAAAAAAGAAAAATGATATTTGGAGAATTGGAGATACATATAACGTGAGCATCGGACAGGGAGATTTATTGGTTACGCCAATTCAATTAATCAGCCAGATTTCTTCAATTGCCAATGGCGGTAAATTTTATAAGCCTCATCTTTTAAAAGATGAAGAACCGGAAGTCTTGATAAATTTTTCTGATTTAGAGCCTTATATAAAAGAAGTAAAAATAGGAATGCGCGATGTGGTGGCCAAATATTATGGAACCGCTAATTCGTTGGGCGGATTGCCGGCTCCTGCTGCCGGAAAAACCGGAAGCGCTCAAACAACAGGAAACACGAAATTCAACGCCTTTTTTGTGGGCTATATGCCTGAAGATAATCCTAAAATTGCCATTTTGGTCCTGATAGAAGACGCTAAAGAAGGCAATTTAAATGCTTTGCCGGTCGCTAAAGATGTTTTGGGATGGTATTATTACAATAGATTAACGAATTTTTAGAAGACCATGGATAAAAAATCGGAATTACGCAGGGATTTAGTATCCGGCGATTGGATAGTTATTTCCGAAAGCCGAAGTAAAAGAAAACATCAATTTGCTAAGAAAGAAAAGAGAATTATCGTGCCTAGATCAAGCTGTCCTTTTGAGGATCCTCAGAGAAGCGGCAATAAGCTGCCGATTTTGATTTATCCAGAGATAGGAAAATGGAGAGTGCAAGTTTTGGAAAATAAATATCCGGCGTTCAAGGATGTGAAAGGCTGTGCCTATATTTTTAAAAAAGGGCCTTATTCTGTGGCTGAAGCTGTTGGGCATCATGATTTGGTATTAACCCGCGATCATAACAAAAGATTTGACCAGCTTCCATTGGCAGAGGCCGAATTGGTATTTAGGGCGTTTAAAGATCGTTATGAGATGCATTTAAATGATCCTTGTGTTTCATATGTTTCTATTTTTCATAATTGGGGTCCTAAGGCCGGAGCCTCTATTTATCATCCTCATTATCAGATGATTGCCATTCCTGTGGTTCCGCCTGATGTAGAACACTCGCTTGACGGCTCGGTAAGATTTTTTGAAAAAAATAAAAAATGCGTCCATTGCGTGATGATAAAAGAGGAAATTAAGGAAAAAAATAGAATTGTTTTTCAGAATAAGAATGCTGTTGCTTTTGCGCCTTTTGTTTCAAAAGAGCCTTTTGAGCTGAGAATATTTCCTAAAAAACATATTCCTTATTTTGAAGAAACGTCGGAAGCGGTTTTAAAAGATGTTATTAAGGCATTATATTTTTCTCTTAAAAAAATCGCTAAAAATATGAAAGATCCTGACCTTAACTTTTTTATTCATACGGCGCCGATTAAAAATAAAAAGAAATACCATCATTATCATTGGCATATAGAAGTTATTCCAAAGACAAATATTGATGCCGGTTTTGAGCTGAGCACGGGGATTGAAATTAATACGGTGGATCCGGACGAGGCTGCGAAAATTTTAAAGAAGAATTAAAATGTTTAATTTATTATCTGTTTTGGCCTCTTGGCCTCTTGGCGTAATTAATAATACAGGCTATTTAGGCGTTTTTATTCTTTCCGCTTTGGAAAGCGCGGGAATTCCTATTCCTTCGGAGATAGTGGTGCCTTTTTCCGGATTTCTGACAATGGAAGGAAGATTTTCTCTTTTGGGCGTTGTTTTAGTTGCTACTGCAGCTAATCTTTTCGGATCATTGATATTGTTTGAAATTGGCAGGCGGGGAGGAAGGTGGATTTTAGAAAAATATGGAAAATACATTCTAATCAGAAAGAGCGATTTGGATACGGGCGATAGGTGGTTTGAGAGATATGGTTCCAAAATAATATTTTTTGGCAGATTGCTTCCGGTGGTAAGGACTTTTATCTCTTTGCCGGCCGGCATAGCTAAAATGAACATTTGGAAGTTTGTTTTTTATACGGTTTTAGGCGCCTTGCCATGGAATTTTGTTTTGGCGGAAGTCGGAATTAAGATGGGACAGAATTGGAATATTCTGCATAATTATTTCCAAAAATTTGATATAATTATTGTATTAATAATTGTTTCCGCGTTTATCTGGTATTTATACAGGCATTTGAAGAAAAATGGATAAAAAACTTTTGATATTAAATTGGAAAATGAATCCCGTATCTGTTAATGAGGCGGTTGATTTGGCTGGATCTAGCGATTATAAAAATGTGGTTGTAGCGCCGCCGTTTTTATTTTTAGGAGAAATTGGAAAGATTTTAAAAAATGCCAAATTGGGCGCGCAAGATTTATATTGGGAAGAGAAGGGGGCTTTTACGGGCGAGATTTCTGCCGGACAGATTAAAGGTGCGGGAGTTTCTTACGCCATAATCGGCCATTCGGAACGGCGCCATAAAATGGGAGAGACGGACGAAATGACAGCTAAAAAAGTTTTAACAGCTATTAAAGAGGGATTGGTTGCGGTTTTGTGCATAGGGGAAACGGCTCAAGAAAAAGAGAGTATGAAAACCGAAGAAGTTTTGCGCAGACAGATTGAGGGAGGATTATTTTTGGCAAAAACAGACGGAAAATTAAATGAAAACAACCTGATTATCGCGTATGAGCCGGTTTGGGCCATAGGCACGGGAAATCCTCAGACTCCGGAAGGCGCGGCAGAAACTTCAAAATTTATTAAAGATTTTATATCTATAAATTATGGATTGAATGTAATGGCTCTGTATGGAGGATCGGTTACATCTCAAAATCTGGGAGATTTTTTGAAATATGAATCAATAAATGGCGCCTTAGTCGGAGGAGCTAGTTTAAAAAAGGAAGAGGTAGAAAAAATGGCTGCCTTAATCAATTAATGGCGGTCAAGTCGAACTTTATTAATTAAAAATAAAAAATAAAAATTATGTGCAATATAGAATGTTTTAAAAAGTCATTTTGGTTCTGGATCAGTGTTTTTTTGGCGGTTTGCGCGATTTGGACAGCTTATGCGATAAAGCCGTTAATTCAATACGGCAATTCTTTGGCGCCAGCCAGGACTATAACCGTAAGCGGAGAAGGCAAGGCGGTGGCAATTCCGGATATAGCTCAGGTTTCTTTCTCGGTTTTAACAAGAGGATCCAGCCCGGAAAAAATATCGGACGAAAATATTAAGAAAATGAATGCGGCTATTGATTATGTAAAAGGCGAAGGAATTGATGTTAAGGACATAAAAACAACAGGATATAATTTATCTCCAAATTATGAATATGATAAAGACAGGAGAACATCTTATATCAGCGGATATACGATTACTCAGACAGTTCAGATAAAGATTAGGGATTTTTCCAAAATAGGAAAAATTTTGGGAAGACTTCCCGAATTGGGAATTAACGATATTGGAACATTAAGCTTCGACGTTGATGAGCAGGATGAATATTTGAACCAAGCAAGAAAGCAGGCTTTTGAAAAAGCTATGGCTAAAGCGAAAGAGATGGCAAAGCAGAACGGAGTAAAAATTAAAAAAGTAGTAACTTTTTCTGAATCGCAAAACGGATATTATCCTTATCCGGTTTATAAAACTGCTTTAGGAATGGGCGAAGCAGCGATGGATGCCGCGCCTAGAATAGAAGCGGGAAGCCAAGAAATAACAGTTAATGTTTCTGTGGTTTACGAAATAAAATAAAATTAATGATTAACGGAAAAGACATTAAGGTTAGCGGGATTATAGGACTTTTAGCGGGAGCTTTGCTTTTGCCGGTTCTTAGCAATGTTGGCATATCTTTAATTGCCAGAAACATTGTTTTGGCTATTGCGGGAATGGGAGCGCTAACATCAATAGGATATGTTTTTGCTTCTTTTATATCGCGATGGATTCCTGTAGTTCTTCAATTTGCTAAGTTTGCTATTGTCGGCGGATTTAATGCCTTGCTTGATTTGGGAGTTTTAAACCTTCTGATTTTCTTAACAGGAGTTGTTTCCGGCGGATGGTATTCGGTTTTTAAAGCAGTCTCGTTTTTGACTGCTGTTAACAGCAGTTTCTGGATGAATAAATTATGGACTTTTGGAGCAAATCAAAGTAAGGGGAAGGGCGACATGATTAAGTACTTGATAGTCTATTCCATAGGATTTGGAATAAACGTCGCTACAGCCTCGTTTTTGGTCAATTTTATAGGGGCGCCCGAGGGGATTTCCTTAAAGATTTGGGCCAATATAGGGGGCATAACCGCCAGCTTTGTTGGAATGTTTTGGAACTTTGTTGGAGCTAAATTTATTGTTTTTAAACGATAAATATAGGCGACCCCCTTGCTTTTTTTACGATAGTGTGATACACTACTGTCAGTGAGTGTGAGCACTCCTTAGGTGATTATATCAATTAAGGATTGCCCTTCTCTATTTGTAGCTTAAAGACCCCGCAAGGGGTCTTTAAGTATTTAAGGGGCTTATTTGTTAATTTGCCCGTTTTTCCATATAATTATCTTGAGCGGTAGTAGCGCACTCACTAAATACAAATAGAATTGGAGGTCACCTCTACCGCTCATTTATACCCGTAATTTTTTTGCGGTTATAGATGAGCGGCCGAGTAATTAATTAAAATTAAAAATTTATGGAATTAAAAATAGAATTAGAAAATTTAGACTCCACTCCTTCAATAAAGGAATATATAGAAGATAAAATTTTGCCATTGGGCAGTATTCTTAAAAAATGGGAAGAAGAGGGTTCGGTTTTGGCCAGGTTTGAACTTTCTAGGTCTACCAATCATCATCATAAAGGCGATGTTTATTATGCGGAGGTAAATTTAACGGTGGGGGGAAAGTTGTTGAGAGCGGAATGCGAGGGAGACGATGTCCATGGGGTGATAGATAAAGTGAAGGACAAAATTAAAAAAGAAGCAGTCAGTTTTAAGGAAAAAACATCTTCTTTGGAAAAATTCGGCCATAAATAATTAGGCCGAGTTAATTTTTATGGGATTATTATCATTATTTTTTGATCCCGTCAGGAAACTTAAACCGGCGGTAGAAAAAATCAACGGACTAGAAAAAGAAATTTCCGATTTAAAAGATGGGGAAATTTTGGCTGAAAGCAAAAAGCTTAAAGATTTTCCTGATGGAGAAGAAAAAATGATAAGAGCTTTTGCTCTGGTTCGCGAAGCGGCGAAGAGAACTTTAAGCCAAAGACATTTCGATGTTCAGCTGATAGGAGGAATAGTTTTGCATGAAGGAAAAATTGCAGAGATGGCCACCGGCGAAGGAAAAACGCTGGCTTCAACAGCGCCGATATATTTGAACGCTTTGTCTGGGAGAGGCGTTCATGTGGTAACTGTTAATGAATACCTAGCCAAGAGAGATGCGGTCTGGATGGGGCAAATTTTTCACTTTTTAGGCCTAAAAGTAGCCTGTTTGATCCATGAGGGGGCTCTTATTTATGACCCTTTGCATATCTCAAAAAATGCCGATAATTTATTGGATAAAGAAAGAGACACAAAAGGAAACTTTTTGGTCCAGCAGGAATATCTTAGGCCCATTACCAGAAAAGAAGCTTATGCGGCGGACATTACTTATGGAACAAATCATGAATTTGGTTTTGATTATTTAAGAGACAACTTAGTTTATTCTTCCGGAGAACAAGTTCAGAGAGAGCATTATTTTGCGGTCATTGATGAAATAGACAGCATTTTAATCGATGAGGCGCGTACACCGCTTATTATTTCTGCGCCCGATGAAGAATCGAGCGGTTATTACAAAACATTTGCCAGAGTGGTGGCTTCTTTAAATAAAGATGAAGACTATATTGTTGATGAAAAAACGAGATCGGCGGATATAACTCAAGAGGGAATTGATAAGGTAGAGAAAGCTTTACGCATTAAAGAATTATTTTCTTCGGAAAATTTACGCCTGACTCACTATTTGCAGGAAATGTTAAAGGCTTATGGGCTTTTTAAAAAAGATAAAGATTATGTTGTGAAGAATGGAGAAATAATCATCGTCGATCAATTTACGGGCCGTTTGATGCAGGGTAGGAGATATTCAGGCGGATTGCATCAGGCAATAGAAGCAAAAGAGGGGGTTTTTGTTCAAAATGAATCGAGAACTTACGCGCAAATAACGATTCAAAATTATTTCCGTCTTTATGAAAAATTAGCGGGGATGACCGGTACTGCACAGACATCTGCAGAGGAATTTGATAAAGTTTACGGGTTAAAAGTAGTTAGTATTCCTACTAATAAGCCGATAGCCAGGAAAAATCTTCCCGATTTAATTTATAAAAATGAAGAAGCGAAGTTTGAAGCAGTGGCTAAGGATATTAAAGAAAGGCAGGAAAAAGGCCAGCCGGTATTGGTTGGAACAATTTCTATAGAAAAAAATGAGGCACTAGCTGACAGATTGGGACGGGCTGGCGTCAGGTTTGAAATGTTAAATGCCAAGAATAATGAACGCGAGGGCGCGATTGTAGCACAGGCGGGACGTTTGGGCGCCGTAACTATTGCTACCAACAT
This sequence comes from Minisyncoccota bacterium, assembly GCA_028716745.1. GTDB lineage: Bacteria > Patescibacteriota > Minisyncoccia > UBA6257 > 02-FULL-45-10c > STD1-84. The sequence continues at coordinate 64,134 of JAQUPE010000002.1, read as the reverse complement.
GGCGGGACGAGGCGTAGATATAATTTTGGGCGGAAATCCGCCAAGTCCGGCAGAAGCCGAAAAGGTTAAAAATTTGGGCGGTTTGCACGTTATTGGGACAGAAAGGCATGAAGCTAGGCGCATAGACAATCAGCTTCGCGGACGTTCCGGCAGACAGGGAGATCCCGGTTCATCAGCATTCTTTTTATCTTTAGAAGATGATTTGTTAAGAATTTTCGGCGGGGGAAAAATAAAAAGCATGATGGAAAATTTGAATATTCCCGATGATGTTCCGATAGAATCCGGATTTATTTCAAGGGCGGTTTCTCAGGCGCAGGCAAAAGTTGAAGGGTTCAATTTTGACGCCAGAAAAAATCTTTTGGAATATGATGATGTATTAAACAAGCAGCGTTTGGCAATTTATAAAAAGAGAAGGGATATATTAAATTCGGGCATTAAAATTTTAGTTTCAGGAGAAGAAAAAAATATAAAACATCCGCAAGTACTGGCTGTTTTGGATTTTTATTGGATGAATCATTTGGAAGATATGGAATCTTTGAGGGAATCGGTTCGTTTAAGAGCTTATGGGCAGCATGATCCGCTGGTGGAATATCGCCGTGAAGGGAGCATGTTATTTAAGAGAATGAACGAGGAATTTGAAAAATGGCTTGAACAAAATAAAGAGGTTTTGCTTTCTCAATCAAGCGCGAAAGATTCCGGTAAAAAACCGGCGGAAAAGAAAATAGATTTGGCGGGGGATTATAAAAATGTTAGCCGTAATGATTTATGTCCGTGCGGAAGCGGGAAAAAATTCAAAAAATGCCATGGTAAATAAGCGCATAAAATATTACCCGAATGTAATAGGTTTTATTTCCGTCAGATTAAAAAAGAAGTTTCCGAAAGCCAAGCCAAACGAAAGTCAGGAAAATATGCCCGCATATCTTCTTTGGATGATGAAAGAGATGCAAAAATTTGATGATTCGGTTAAAGCGGGCAGATGGATTGGATGGATAATGGCGCATGCGGAAGTGCTTGGAATTATGACAAATAAACAATCTCGCAGATTGGCCAGAATGGATTGCAAGCGGGGGTTTATCTAAAAAATTATTATCAAATGAAATTTTATATAGCTTCAAGAACAAAAAGGGCGGGTTTAGTCAGGCGATTATCCGAAAAATTGAGGAAATCCGGCCATTCCACGACTTTTGATTGGACTGAGCAACTAATAGGCCAGCCTTGCGATAAAGATCCAAGACGGGCAACGAGAATCGCTAAGCTGGCTTTGGCCGGAATAAAAAAGTGCGATGTTTTTGTTTTAATTACCGATAGGGCAGGAACAGGCATGCATGCCGAGTTTGGCATTGCTTTAGCGGAAAATAAGAAGATTTTTGTAGTAGGAAATAAGCATTTGCATACAAATATTTTTTTCTTTTATCCGAAAGTAAAAATAGTTGATTCGGTCAGCGTTTTATTAGAAGAGATAAAAAAGATATAATAGATGTGTTTTGTTTTATCGATTCTATAGATTATAATTAAATCAGAGGTTAGCAGGTTGAAGTAATTAGAAATTAATGTAATTAAAAATCAATGTTTTTAAAAAATATAGGAAAAAGCAAGTGGATGGGTTTTTTGGGATTTCTCGGTTTTTTAGGGTTTATGGGAATATATAATCCTTGGAATTATCTATTGTTTTTCAACTTCCTTCACTTTATAAGATTTTTTGATAACAAAAAATAAGCAAAAAAACACCGCGATAAGCGGTGTTTTTTATTAGTTTAGGTATTAATAGCTTACAAAGACTACAGAGAGATAAGATCCGGCGCCAGATTGAATGGTAAAGCCGGTATCGTTGCTCCTCATCATCATAGAAATCGTTTGCGCTCCAGAACAATAAACCATGCATGAAATTGCCCAAGTTTCATTACCTTTTGAGGAAAAATACGGTTTAGAATTGACGCATCTAGGAGATCCGTCTACTCCAACGGCAGCTTCTGCCCAGCTTCCTTGTGTTATGTCGCTCTCAAAACCTGCTGTCCAGCTGACTGAAACATTGTAGTATCCGGTATTGCATGAATAGTTGCCCGCGGGAACAGTAACGGTTGTCCATGTGGTTTGGCTTGGAGAAACTGCTTGAGAGCTTGTTTTAGCGGAGAAGAAAGGAGTTTTGCTGAATCCGCATGTTAGGGTATCTCCAATTCCGGTTAAGAAAGTGCCGGCGGCGCAAGCGGATGGATAGCTGTCGTGGGTTGCCCAATTATTTCTTGCTACATAAGAAGCGGAGAGAGCCGTTCCATTTTCATAAAGGCTTGTGGCGTTAAGCGTTCCATTAACATCAAGTTTATGGCTATCAGCATCAGACGTTCCAAGATCTACTCCATTAGAATCTATAATAACCAAGTCGGAAGAATCGTTGGCACTTGAAAATTTAAATCCAAATGATCCCGGGGTAAGTTTGAAATAAGAATAATCGTTGGCCGCGCTATATCTTCCAATCTGCAATTTAGCATTGCCATCGTCAGAAATAGTCAGTCCTGTGCCTCCAACAGTAAGAGTTCCATAAGACAAGCTAGGAGTGGTAGTTCCAATACCAATCTTGCTGGATTTTAACGTCATAACATCGGCATTATTATTATTTAAGACAAAAGCTCCATCCGTACCTTGTTTGAATACAGTAGGATATGTCGCTCCTTTTCTCCCAACAGTAAAGACGCTGTCAGTACTGGTGCTGAAGAATGAAGAAGCTCCATATGCTGCCAGTCCGCCTCCTATCTGCAAGCCTCCTCTTATATCCAAATCATTATTGATTGAAGCATTTGTCCTTATAGACAAAGTTCCTGTTTCTATTCCGCCTGCTTCCAATTGCTGTATGTAGGCTCCGCCGAGGTCGAAGACTTGAAGAGTATTAGACGTGCCATTTACTACATACGCATATCTTCCTTGGACGGCCAAAGATCCTGGCCAGCCTCCTGTGCCCATAGATCCTATCAATACGGGCGAGTCAACATTGGAAACATCTATAACTCTAATAACATTAGATCTTGCATCTGCCAGATATGCATATTTTCCTTGAACAACAATTTCAAATCCTACGATGCTTAATGATCCTTTATTGGCGGGCGCGGCAGGATTGGAAATATCAACGATTTTAAAATTTCCATCCATTGCTATATACGCATATCTTCCTTGAACATAGACTGCCGTTGCGCCGTTTGCGCCGGTATTCACAGAGCCTGTACTAATGGGCGTTGCGGGATTAGAAATATCGAATATCTCAAGCCTGGAAGAGTTTTCATAAACAATGTAAGCATATCTTCCCTGAACAAACACAGAAGTAGGATCATAATAGGTTGTATTTATAGTTCCTATTTGAGTGGGTTGGAAAGGATTGGAAATATCGAAAATTTTAAACGTATCTGTTGTTCCATAATTTACAACATATGCATATTTATCTTGGACGTATACGGAAACCGGAATATCGCCGGCTGTTACCATGCTTATATTTGTTGGCGCAGTAGGATTAGAAACATCAAAAATCTGAATGGTTCCCGGCTCGCTTCCATAATTATGATCAACTGCTAAGTATGCGTATTTCCCTTGGACATATAAATTTTGAGGACGATCTTGAGATGCTCCTATTGTAGTAGCTGTTCCTTTGCTTATTGGAGCGGAAGGATTAGAAACATCAAAAATCTGCAAGGTTCTGTCGACTGAATTTAATACATAGGCATATCTTCCTTGGATAAAGACTGAGCCAGGCGTACTGCCCGTAGAAGTTGATCCTGCTGCTGCGCTTGGTATATTTCCTGCTACATGCAATTGGGCCATAGGCGTTGTTGATCCAACACCAACATTTCCGTTTGAACCAATAATCATTTTCGGGCCAGTGGTGTTTGTTATTCCAAATATTAATTGTCCGGCGTTATTAACTCCAATCGCTGCCTTAGAAGTTCCGGCTTGTTTAAATTGGACATTAGGAATGCCGGTGCCTCCAACATCAACGCCCATGGTTCCATAAGAAGTATCGGTAGATCTAAAGACTGCTTGATCGGTTCCTGAGGAAGAAACCATAAATAGGGCAGTTGGGGCGGTTGTTCCTATACCGACATTATTGCCGGCGGGGTTTAAGGCGAGGGGAGAGACATCAAATGATTGGATTTCTTTATAATTTGTTTGGTCTCTTAAAATAATTCCTGTTCCGGCGGGGAATGTGGTTACTCCGGTTATCTGTATTCCCTGAGAAAATCTGGCTCTTCCCGTTACGTCTAATTCTGTTCCTGGGTCTGTCGAACTGATACCGATATTTCCGGCAGGAGTAATCACTATTCTTCTGCTATAATCGTTTGCTCCAAAAGTTAAATTAGATGAGTTTCCAGTAGAATAAATATTTATTATATTGCTTCCCAAATTAATTCCTAAGGACCCATCGTTATCGCCGTTATAATATAATTTATACAAACCATTATTATAATTAAGTGTTGATATAGCCGCTCCTCCCCAAAGCATGCTATATCCTTCATCTACTCCGATATTTCCAGAATCAACATAAAGTTTTTCTGTCGGACTAGAGGTGCCGATGCCTACATTGTCGGAGCTGGTGGTCAGATATAAATAATTTCCTGACTTAGACCACGCTCCTAAGCCGGCGCCATTTGTCAGCATGCTTCCGTCGGGGAATCTAAATCCGGTATTTGTATAAATAGCTCCGTTAACTGCGAATGTGGCTCCTGGAGAAGTGGTGGCTACGCCCACGCTTCCTCCAGAAGGATTAAGAAAGACAAATCCTTTTGTAGCATTAGACGTTGAATTAAGAGTAAGATTTCCGGAGGTTGTAGTTGCGCCGTAAATTGTTTTTCCTTGAAGCATAAGATAGTAGCCGCTGCCGCTGAAAGAAAACTGGCCATTGAGGGTTACATCGCCAACCATTTCAATACCTTTTCTCCATTCAAATATAACAGCATCGGTATCTATGGCCAGGCTGTCGCTGGCATCGCTTAATCTGCCAAACCAAATAGATCTGGCGGAAGTGGCAAGTCCTCTGCCGGATAATCTCACATAATTTCCATTGAGATCTATTTTTTCTGTTGCATTTCCAAAAATAATATTTCCTGTTGCTCCCACATCAAGTTTTCCTTTAGGAGAAGTAGTTCCGATTCCTACGTTTCCAGTTCCAGTCGCCAGTATTAAATTTTTAGAGGTGGTACGAGGCTGAACTGTGAGGTCAGTATTGGAGCTGTAATTTACTATAGTGCTTCCCATGTAGCTCTCGGCGCCTTGCTGGGCTATGGTTCCGCCTACATATAATTCTCCGCTGGTCATGAATTTAAATACGCCGCCTGCGGCATTTCTAACATAGAACGATCCGTCTGGGGCGGTAGCTCCGGAACCAAAACCTACGTTTCCAGACGGTAACACGGTAATATGATTTGCGCCTGCGGTTGATACATTTAAAGTATCGGCGGCGGCGCTATAGACTCCGGTATTTGGATCGCCATTAATTTGAAGGCCAGGAGCGCTGACTGTGCCGGTTCTCATTTTTATTTGTCCTCCAGAGGTATCTATGGCTAAGTTTCCATATACAGTAGTATCGCCGGCGAAATAAGCGGTCCCGGCTATGTGTAGTTTATATTCCGGTGCGGTTGTTCCTATTCCTAAATTTCCTCCGCTTACGTTTATATAGCTAGGGTTATTGGCATAAGGAGAAATTTTTACCCGAAGAGTGCCGCCGGAATCAAAAAGATTTAATTCGGGATTTCCGTTAGCCATGTAAATAGCGGCTCTTCTGTTGCCGGAAGAATCGGTAATGTCCAAAGGATAAGTTCCGTTGTCGGCGGAAGATTTTATTTGAAGAGATTGGGATGGGGAAGTTACGCCGCCCACTCCAAGATTTCCGCCGCTGATTGAAATTGCTCCGGTAACTTGAGTCGGATTGGCCGAGGGATTAGTCCATGCAAAGGCCGTTGAAGAAATAATTATTCCCAAAAATAGAATTATAGACTTAATCATATTTTTATTTTTAAATTTATTGTTCATATTTTATAATTTCTATTTATTTGCTTACAAGGTTAACTGAAATGAAAGTATATGCGGCACCGACGGCATTCTGGATTTTAAAATCTCCATCGTCGCTTTGGGCTTGCAGGGTTATATATTGATGCGTGCTTGTTGTGCAATAAACAATGCAGGAAACATTCCAAGACTCCCAATATCCTGCCCCTGATAGCTGAGGTTTTTTATTAAAGCACTTAATAGTTCCGTTTACCGCAACGGCGATTGAAGTCGGAGAATATGCTTGTATGTCCGAGGCCATAAATCCGCCTTCTACTTGATAATAGCCATCTACGGGGCAATCGTAATAATAATTGGAGGTCCATAATCCATTAGGGTCCGTGTCTGCCTGTCTATCAATAGTAATATCGGCATAGCCATAAGATTGAATTCTTTGTTCGGCGCCTGATTTTGTGGCGTAAGTGGTGTATGTATTAAATCCGCAAGTCAGCGAGTCTCCAATCCCAGATGCGAATCCAGATCCGCAAGCGGAAGGATAATTGTCGTGCGTTGTCCATGTGCTTTTATTTACATAAGTATTATTCAAAGTAGTCCCGTTTTCATATATTCCCGTAGAATCAAGCGATCCGCTTACGCTGAGTTTATAGATGCCCGGATCAGTTGTTCCGATTCCGACGTTGCCGTTGTTTTTAATAGTAACCCAATCCGTATCGGCAGAGTTTGAAAATCTTATTCCTTGAGATACAGTTGACGGCTTTATATATGAATAGTCGTTGCCTCCAGCCGCGCTATATCTTCCAATCTGCAATTTAGCATTGCCATCGTCAGAAATAGTCAGTCCTGTACCTCCAACAGTAAGAGTTCCATAAGACAAGCTAGGAGTGGTAGTTCCAATACCAATCTTGCTGGATTTTAACGTCATAACATCGGCATTATTATTATTTAAGACAAAAGCTCCATCCGTACCTTGCTTGAATATAGTAGGATATGTCGCTCCTTTTCTCGCAACAGTAAGGACGCTGTCAGTGCTGGTGCTGAAGAATGAAGAAGCTCCGTATGCCGCCAGTCCGCCTCCTATCTGCAAGCCTCCTCTTATATCCAAATCATTATTGATTGAAGCATTTGTCCTTATAGACAAAGTTCCTGTTTCTATTCCGCCTGCTTCCAATTGCTGTATGTAGGCTCCGCCGAGGTCGATGACCGTTAAGCTATTTCCATTTCCTACATATGCATATCTTCCTCTTACTGAAACAGTCCATGGAGCAGTTACGCCAACGGATCCGAAGAGTACGGGAGTGGCAGGATTGGAAACATCTATTACCTGAACACTATTAGAAAGTCTTACTCCTGCATAAACATATCTTCCTTGGGCATAAATAGATTTAACATCATTGCCCAGACCTAGTGTTGCTATATTTGATGGAGCGGCGGGATTAGAAATGTCATACACCAATAAATTGCCGGAGTTCATCGGGCTTGTAGAAATATAGGCATATCTTCCTTGGACATAAATAGAAGTTGCCGCATCGGTAGTCGAAAAAGAACTGACTATTACAGGCGAGGCCGGATTAGAAATATCAGCTATTTTGCAATTTGCGTCATAGCCGGCTATGTAGGCATATCTTCCTTGGACAAAGATATCGGTAGGTATATTTGTTGCTGCAACGGAGCCGGCAGTAGTTAAAACAAATGGATTTGAAATATCAACAATTTTTAAAGTTTGAGCGCCATAATTTACGTTTGTTGCCACATACGCATATTTTCCTTGGACATAAATTTTATCTCCGACTATGCCTAGCGTAGAAATATTCACCGGAGCTTTCGGATTGGAAATATCAAAAACTTTCAAATCTGGGCCGGTAATATATGCGTATTTTCCTTGGACGGCTATATCCAAAGATATAGCACCAAGATTTGTTGACGAAATAATTTCTGGAGAGGCCGGGTTGGAAATATCAATAACTTGAAGAACGGAAGAATCCTCAGCATCTACTTGATAGGCATAATTTCCTTGAATGGCCATGTAAGTATTATAAATATTCGAACTTGATCCTACGGAACCAGTTTGGACAGGAGTTGTTCTTCCGGCTACGTATAATTGCGCCAACGGAGTAGTTGTTCCTATTCCGACATTTCCATTTGTATCAATAGTCATCTTTATGGCGGAAGTATCGGCTAATCCGAATATTAATTTTCCTAGAGAATCAACTCCGATTGCAGCTTTTGCTGTTCCAGCCTGTTTAAATTGCAAATTAGGAATTCCTGTTCCTCCGACATCTATATTTACTGTTCCATAAGATGAGCCGGTAGATTTGAATAAGGCTATGTCGGAGACAGCTCCTTGTGCGGTAAATGTGGCGATTGGATCGGTGGTTCCAATTCCGACGTTATTTCCTGCAGGATTTAGCGCAAGGGGAGTGGAATTAAAAGATTGTATTTCTTTGTAGGTGCCGGCATCGCGCATGATAAGTCCCGTTCCTGAGGGGAATGTTTGCCATCCGGTAATTTGCATTCCCTGAGAAAATCTTCCTCGTCCGGTAACATCAAATTCAACGCCTGGGTCTGTTGAATTTATTCCAACGTTTCCAGCGGCGGAAATTCTAATTCTTTCTGTGCTGCTAGCGCCAAGAGTAAGACTGGAGGCGCCAGAAGTAAGGATTTGAGAAACGCCGCTTGGATTTACGTCTAGTTTTAATGAATTGGAAGGAGCATTGAGAGTAAATAATCCATCAGAAGAATTAATCCAGGAATTCATTCCCCAAATTAATTTTCCTGTTCCGGATAATTTAATATTTCCTGCTACATGCAATTTTTCGTCAGGGGAAGAGGTTCCTATGCCGATATTATTGCCGATGGTAGTTGGGTAGGTGTTTGGATTCGCTCTTGTCCAAGAATTTAACCCTGCGCCATTAGTTATAAGCGCTCCATCCGGGAATTTATATCCTGTGTTGGAATAAATAGTTCCATTAACCGCGAATACGGCTCCTGGAGAAGTGGTGGCCACGCCTACATTTCCTCCTGAAGGATTAATAAGAACGAATCCTTTTGTTCCGCTTGATGTTGAATCAAGAATAAGGTTGCCGGAAGATGTATTATTTCCGTAAATCGGACTGCCTCCCATGCCGAGAAGATATGTGCTTCCGCCAAAAACAAGATTTCCATAAATATTGCTTCCTCCGACAATCTGCATTCCTTTTTGGAATGAGAATTTAGTGGCGTCGGTATCCATCCATAGATAGTTATAGTCATCTCCTCTTCTTCCCATCCAAATAGATCTTGCCGAAGTGGCGCCTCCTCTGGCGGTGATAGTAATGTATTTTCCGCTGGAGTGCCCTATGCTTTCTATTTTTTCGGTAGCTGCTCCAAAAGCCAAGGTTCCGGTTGACCCAATATCTAGTTTTCCTAATGGAGCGGTTGTTCCAATTCCGACATTTCCGGTTCCGGTTGCTAATAGAAGATTTTTTGAAGTTGTGCGGGGATTTACCGTTAAATCGGCATCGGTCGCATAATTATATATAGTATTGCCGAGATAGGTTGTTCCTCCCGGTTGGGCATAAAATCCGCTGGTAAATATTTCCCCAGATTTTACCTGTAATTTAAAAGTGCCGCCCATAGCAGTAAATGCGGAATCCGGAGTAGCTGTTCCAATTCCTACATTTCCATTGTCCAGCATAGTAATTCTTTCTGTGCCGCCAGCGGAAAATGATAATTTATCGGCGCCAGAACTAAATATTCCGGTATTTTCATCACCGCTGATTACAATACCCGGAAGAGCAGCAGTCCCGGCCCTCATTTGAATAACTCCGTCGCTCTTGCTCATTATTATGCTGCCATATACCCAGATGTTGCTGGTTGCGCGGACGCTTCCTTTTACATCCAATTTATATTGCGGATCTGTTGTTCCTATTCCAAAATTTCCTCCGCTGGTATTAATGTAGCTTGGATTGCCCCAGTAAGAAGTAAGTAATATTTTTTCAGCTCCCGCGGAATCATAAAAATATATCGAGCCATTTTCGTTAGCTATATAAAACGCCGCCCTTCTGCCGGAAGAATTATTTAATAAATCAAGAGGATAGACCCCATTAATAGAAGCAGATTTTATTTGGAGAGATTGAGAAGGAGTTACAATTCCGCCTATGCCGAGAAAGCCGCTGGTAAATTTAAGAGATCCTATTTCGGCGGGAGGGGATTGGGCAGGATTTGACCAGGCAAAAGCCGATTGTGAAAAAGCAAAAGCTCCCGCAATAGAAACGGCGCCGATGATTATAAATTTTATTTTTTGATTAATTTTTTCCATAAATTATATTTTATTTATAATCCGGCAAGATAAATTGAAATATAGGCATAGCCGATGCCAGGCTCATATCTAATATAGTAATCTGGATCGGCGCTTTTAGTCATTAAGGAAATGGATTGGCTTGACGTGCAATAAACCTTACAAGAAGTTTGCCAAACTTCCCATCCACCTACTCCATATTGAGATTTAGATTGAACGCATCTTGCCGATCCGCTTACAGCGATAATGGCTTCAGCCCATTTGCCGGCTTCTACATCAGATGCCATAAATCCGGCGGAGACTTGGTAATAGCCGGTTACCGGGCAGGAATAATAATAATCGGAATTCCATCTGCCCTGAGGATCTCTTACTTCATCCAGATAAACATAAACGTTTGTATTTGTATCGGTTTGAATGCGTTGATTGGCAGTTGTTTCGCTTGCGTAAACAGGGTATGCGTTGAATCCGCATGTTAGGGTATCTCCAATTCCGGTTGCCATATTATAACCGCTGCAGGCGGAAGGGTAGCTGCCGAGATCAGTCCATGTTCCTCTTAGTGCATAGTTATCGGTTGGTTTGCTGCTGCTATTTTCCCATAGAGCTGTGGCATTAAGCGGTCCGTTAACATTAAGTTTATAGCTTCCCGGATCAACGCCGATGCCTACATTACCGGCATTTTTTATAATAACCAAATCTGCAGTGTCCAAGGCATTTGAAAATTTAAATCCTTGCGATGCAGCGGAAGCTTTAATATAGGAATAGTCAGCGGCCCCGCTGTATCGTCCAAGCTGTAATTTGGCATTGCCATCGTCTGAAATAGTTACTCCCGTACCGGCGACGGTCAGTGTTCCATATGATGCGCTTGGGGCGGTGGTTCCTATTCCTACATTGCCTGATTTTAATGTTAAAACATCAACATTATTATTATTCAAAATAAAGGCTCCGTCTGTGCCTTCTTTAAATACAGTAGGATAAGTTCCTCCTTTTCTTGCAACAGAAAGAATATTGTCAGTGCTGGTACTGAAGAATGAAGAAGCTCCGTATGCTGCCAGTCCGCCTCCTATCTGCAAACCTCCTCTTACATCCAAATCATTATTGATAATTGCATTTGTTCTAACAGATAAAGTTCCTGTTTCTATTCCGCCTGCTTCTAATTGTTGTATGTATGATCCGCTGAGGTCAAAAACTTGGAGAGAGTCTGAATTAAAATTTACTATATATGCATATCTTCCTTGGACGCAGACATACTGAGGAGTGGTTTCCGTGGAAACAGTTCCCATGCTTGTCGGCGATGCAGGGTTTGAAATATCAAAAATTTGAAAAGTAGATTGAGTTCCGTTAGCGGCATATAAATATTTTCCTTGAACAGAATAAACTCTTGTGCTTACTCCTGTGCTAATCCAAGTTACGCTTGATGGGGCTGCGGGATTTGCAACATCAAGAACTTCAAGCACTTGCGATCCGGAACTGCCCATATAAGCATATCTTCCTTGAACTACTACGGTCTGAGTGCTTCCCATTGTTGCATAGCTTCCAACGCTTACGGGAGATGCAGGGTTTGAAATATCAAAAATTTGAAGATCGGCGCCCGCAACGTATGCATATCTTCCTTGAACATAAACAGTTTGAGGATTGTCCGTTGTGGCGACGCTGCCTACGCTGATTGGCGAGTGCGGATTAGAAATATCAAATATCTGAAGAGTTTTTGGAGTGTAGTTTGCTACGTATGCATATTTTCCTGAGACATAAAGATCGTAAGGAGATGCTCCAGTTGCTACGCTTCCCACAATTACAGGGGTTATTGGATTGGAAACATTAACGACATAAAGAAGCGCGTCAGTATTGTTTAATACGTAAGCATAACTTCCCTGAACACGGGGAGAGAGTATTACATCATAAGCTCCAAGTCCGGTGGACCCCATAAGTAAGGGCGCGGTAGGGTTTGAAATATCAAAAATTTGAAAATTAGAAAGATCCTCGGTTCCTACATAGGCATATCTTCCCTGGACAGTTAGAGAAATTGGCTTATCTGAAGTTGTTGCTACTCCGGTTGCTGCTGTCGGTATTTTTGATGGAATATGCAGCTGCGCGGTTGGCGTTGCTATTCCAATTCCAACATTTCCGTTTGTATCGATGAGCATTTTTGCGCTGGAGGTATTTGGTATTCCAAATAATAATTTTCCCGCAGCATCAACTCCGATTGCGGCTTTTGCGACTCCGGCTTGCCTGAATTGCAAATTAGGAATTCCTGTTCCCCCGACATCTATATTTACTGTTCCATAGGAAGTTCCGGTAGATCTAAAAAGTGTTTGATCGGATCCTGCAGAAGAAACAGCAAAAGTATTATATGGAGTGGTTGTTCCAACTCCGACATTATTGCCGACAGGATTGAGAGCGATAGGAGAGCTATTAAAAGATTGAATTTCTTTGTAGCCCGCGTAGCTTCTTAAAACTAATCCTGTGTCGGCGGGGAAAGATGTATTTCCTGTAATTTGTATTCCTTGAGAAAATCTTCCGCGTCCGCTTGCATCAAGTTCGGCTGTCGGTCCGGTTGAACCGATACCGACATTTCCGGCGGGGGAGATTCTTATTTTTTCCGCGCTATTAACTCCAAGGGTTAAGCCGGTGGATGCGCCAGTGGCATAAATTTCTGTAAGAGAGCTAGCGTTGGTATTTAAAACCAATGAGCCATCGTTGTCGTTGCCGTAATACAATTTAAATAGCCCGTTTGTCATAGAAGAAAAAGAGTCTGATCCGGATATTCCCTTCCAGGCAAATCCTGAACCGCCGCTTAATTTAATATTTCCGGAATCAATCCGCAGTTTTTGATTTGGAGTAGTAGTTGATATTCCAACATTATCAGAGCTGTTAGTCAGATAAATGTTTGCGCCGGTTTTAGACCATTGTCCGAAAGTTCCGGTTCCTGTAAATAATATTCCATCGGGAAATACATATCCGCCGGAGGTATAGATAGATCCGCTTACTGCAAATGCGGCTGAAGGGGCAGTGGTTCCTACGCCGACGTTTCCTCCAGAAGGATTAATACGGACAATTCCTTTTGTGGCATGCGATGTTGAGTGGAGAGTAAGATTTCCGGAGGCTGTGGTGTTGCCGTAAATTGGGCTGCCTCCCATATTAAGATATGTTCCGCCGGACATATTGTAGTAGCCATAAATATTTGTGTTTCCATTAATATCGGCCGCTTTTCTCCAAGTAAAAATAATTGAATCAGTGTCAAGTTTTAAATAATCATAGGTATCATCGTGCCTGCTTATAGTTATTTCTTGTGAAGCAACAGAGCTTCCTCGTGCCTTAAGTCTTAAATAATTTCCGCTTAAATTTATTTTTTCTGTTGTCGTTCCAAAAATAAAATCTCCCGTAGTTCCCAAATCAATTTTTCCCATCGGCGCGGTTGTTCCAATTCCGACATTTCCTGTTCCGGTTGCCAATAAAAGATTTTTTGTATTTGTTCGCGGTTCTATTTTTAAATCATCGACGGTGCTGTAGTTGGTAATTGTATTTCCAAGATAGCTGGTTGCTCCCAATTGTGAAAATACTGCGTTAGTTAAAAATTCTCCGCTGCCTGAAAAATTAAGCACTGTGCTTCCAGATTTTGCGCTGAAAGGCTGAGTGGGGTTGGTTGTTCCGATTCCGACATTTCCATTTGCGAGAATAGATATTCTTTCTGTTCCGGCAGTGACAAATGATATTCTGTCCGCGTCGGGGCTATAGACTCCGGTATTGGGATCGCCGGCAATTTGAATTCCCGGAGAAGTGACTGTCCCGGGTTGTATTTTTACTACGCCGCCGCTGTTATTAATAGTTATGTGTCCGTAGATATCAGTATTTCCTCCGAAGTATGAAGTTCCTCTGACGTCAAATTTTTCTGTCGGCACAGTTGTTCCAAGTCCGAAATTTCCGTTTGTAATATTAAAATAGCTCGGATCGTTCATGTAAGATGTTAAAAGTACTTTGGTGGCGTTAGCAGAATCGTAAAGATAAAATGAACCGTTTCCGTTGGCTAAATAAAACGCTGCCCTTCTGTTTCCATTGGGAAGAGTAATGTCGAGAGGATAAACTCCGTTGTCGGCAGAAGCTTTTATTTGAAGAGATTGGGCGGGAGCAGTTATTCCGCCGACTCCAAGAAATCCGCTGGATGCGGAAACAACCCCATTCCCATTGGGAGGGGTCTGTGTGGGGCTAGTCCAGGCGAGAGATGTATTGATGAGGCCTAAAAAGCCGAAAATAAAAACAGCAATAAAAAATGTCAGAGCAAAATTTTTACGCGAGACGTGCCCGACTTTCATATAAAGATTATTATAACATACTTATATGTATATAATCTCAAAAAATAAGGGAAAATGTGAATAAAAAAAATTCAAATAATAGGCGGAGCAAATTAAGCGTTAAAGTATGGAAAATTTGGTGCTAAATATCATTAATTTAGCATCTGCAAATTATTTTTTACTATAAATAGCCGATTTTTTGGAGCCAAAGTTCGTTTTCCCATTCCCATAATTTTTTAGCTCCTAAAAATGCCTGAAAATCTTGTTTCCAAAAAGGAAATTCTTTCAATTCTATTTTTCCGGTGAGATCCGTCCACTCGTGCTGGCCGTCGTGGCAGAGAGGAAGCCTTCCTTTGCGTATTTTATTGGTTCCTCCTTTCGGGCGGAGAGTTGCGCCGCAGCGCAAGCAGTCTCTGGTTTGGTCAATCCGCAAAATCCAGCGCGTTTCCAGGTTTGGAAATTCCGATGTAAGCGCTTCAATATATGCCGAGGTCTGCAGATTATAATCCCGGTAAATTGCCTGCGAAGTTTTTATATCCAGCACGCCGAATTTTCCGTCAATGAGCGCCAGCGTATCGATTGTTCCGGCATATCTGTGCTCTGGGTGGCAAATTCTTTTTTCTACAAAATCTTTGTCTATTTGAATGTTGTTCATTTCAAAAAAATTAAGAAAGGCGTCAACGGCCGGTTTTATTTCAGCGGCAATTTCCGGTTTTTCGCCGATCATAAATTTTTCCACTGTTTCGTGTATTAATGTTCCTTCGGTGGCAGACTTGGCAGTCATGGCTTTGGCGGCGGAGTAGCTGGGCATTCCGCCGTAAAACATATAAAGCGCCGGCTTGGATTTTATTTCCACGATTTTCGTAACGCGCGGATACCACTTGCCGTCGATATCATAACCGCACAATTTTTTGAAGTCTTCTTCTGTTTTAAAATAATCCATAATTTATTTTTTTCTATGAGTTAGTTCTCTGAACGGCTGGGGAGTCTGTACGGAGCCCCAATATTTATGCTGTTCGAGCAATTTTTTAAGCCCTAATCCATGAGAATGATAAATGGAAAATTTTATGTCTTTTACGGCTATCATTCCATTATTGAACCAATGGCGGACCCAGTCGCTGTCTTCTCCGCCGAATCCAAAAGCTTCATTAAAATGATATTCGTCCCATAGTTTTCTTTTAATTATGGCGTTGGTAAATCCCACGGCGCCCATTTCGTCTTTTCTGACAATTCTTTTTTTTCTGAATAGCATCTTAATAATGCTGATATATTTATTGAAGATTATTTTTTCCCAAAAACTTCCGTCCGGAAGCGCCCAAACCGGGCCATATACTCCCATAATATTTTCGGCAAGGCTAAAATCCTTCATTCCGTCTTCAATCCAGGTTTTGGAAATCGGCCAACAATGTCCGCTCATAAAAATAAAATATTTTTCGGCAGATGCCCGTTCGCATCCGTAATTTAACGCGAAGGGGAAAGAAAATTGTTCCTGTTTTATTTCAAAAATTTTAGCCCCGTATTTTTTGGCAATTTCCAAAGTGTTGTCGGTGGAGCCGGAATCAACGATGACAATTTCAAAATTTTTATATGTCTGTTCGGATAATCTTTTAAGACACTCTCCGAGCCATTTGCCTTGATTTTTAGTTCTGATAACAACCGATGATTCAACCATAATATTGGAATTAATAAAGTTTATACTATATTATAAAGCAAAACATGCGAATACAGAAATATTTGTCGCAAAAAGGAGTGCTGTCCAGGAGAGAAACGGAAGCTTTTATCCTTAAGGGGCTTATTAAAGTTAATGGGAAAATAGTCCGCGAGCTTGGAACGCAGATTGATCCCGAAAAAGACAAAGTTGAAGTTTCCGGAGCGGGCAAGCAAGAAGCGGCGAAAAAAATTACGGTGGCGATTTACAAGCCGCGCGAGGTTGTTTGTTCCAAAAGCGAGTTTGAAGGAACGACTGTTTTTGATGTTTTTCCTCAATTTAAGGACTTAAATGTAGTAGGAAGGCTGGATAAAGACAGCGAGGGATTGTTGCTTTTATCCAATGACGGAGTTGTGACTTCAGCTATTACCGGAAAGGAGCATTTGATTGAAAAAGAATACGAAGTTTTTACAAGAGAAACTATTTCCGATGGAAAAGCGAAAAAAATGGAGGAGGGAATTGAGCTGGACGGGAAAAAGACATTGCCCGCAAAAGTAAAAATTATGGATAGCAATAAATTCAGAATTATTTTAAAAGAAGGAAGAAAGCATCAGATTAGAAGAATGACAACGGCGGTTTATCTTACCGTAGTGAAATTAAAACGTTTGAGAATAGGAAATATTGATTCCAGGGGATTAACTCCGGGAAAATTTAGAATTCTTTCGCCTTTGGAAGTTGAAAGGCTAAAAAGTCTGGCGAGATAATTTTTTTAGAAAATTTTATCTAAGTCTAGAAAAATTTCTAGATTTGGACTATCATAGTAGAACCTATTTCAACAATAATCCCAAAACGCGTTGCGAATATTTATAGGTGAGTTAGAGGCGCGACGACGAAATTGTGGTTATACCACATTGAGGAGGAGCAACGAATAAATCACTTATAAAGAACGCAACCCTTCGGGATATAGCTAATTTTCTTTATTTCTGCGTTACTCGGGTTTGGAGTATATTTATACACCTTCACCCTCGTGCCTAGTACTAAAGAAAATTAGCGTATATCGCGTTAGGAATTATTATTGAGATAGGTTCTTATCATGGCGCAAAATGAAGTAATTGCGAGATTTAACAAAGTCTCGTTTGAATACGGACATAATAAACCCATTTTAAATGAGGCGGATTTTTCAATTCGCCGCGGATCAAAAATTACTTTAATGGGTCAAAACGGTTCCGGAAAAAGCACAATTTTTAATCTTATTACGGGAGTATTAAAACCGGACTCCGGAACGATTAATATTGCCGATGACGTAACCGTTGCTACTGCCAAGCAGGTAATTCCGCGCAATCAGATGGATTTAACTGTGCGCGAATTTTTTGAAAAATGTTTTTCCAAAAAAATATATAATATTGATCCGCGGATTGACGATGTTTGCGAAGTTGTAAATTTAAACGCTCCGCACGACAGGATTATCAAGTCTTTTTCCGGAGGCCAGCAGGCGCGTCTTCTTCTTGCTTCGGCGCTTATTCAAAACCCCGATTTATTGCTTTTAGACGAGCCGACCAATAATTTGGATAAAGACGGCATTGAGCATTTAACAAAGTTTCTTCAGGAATATAAAAAGACATGCATTGTCATTTCTCACGATGCCGATTTTCTTAACGCTTTCACTCAGGGCGTGTTTTATCTTGATATATTCACCAAAAAAGTAGAGCAGTATGTCGGAAATTATTTTGACGTTGTTGAAGAAATAAAATTGCGTTTGGAAAGGGAAAGGAAAAAGAACGCGCGTCTCGCGAAAGATATTATTCACCGCAAAGAGCAGGCGAATTTTTTCGGACAGAAAGGAGGCCATATGCGCGATGTGGCGCGGAAAATGAATGAAAAAATTGAAGAGCTGGAAGAAGAGGTTGTCGATGAGAGGCATGAAGACAAAACAATCAGGGATTTCTTTATTCCTTGTCAGGAAGATATAACCGGCCAGGTATTGGAATTGAAATCCGTTTCGGTTGTGAAAAATCATAAATTTACAGCCAAAAAAGTCAGCGTTATTTTGAAAAAAGGCGAGCGTTTGCTTTTGAAAGGCCCGAATGGAATTGGAAAAACTACTTTGCTGGAAAAATTGGCGCATGGAGATTTGAAAGGGGAGCATATTACAAAGGGCATAAAAATAGGCTATTACAGACAGGATTTTTCTACGCTTAATTTTGAAGACACCGTATATGAAGCTTTGAAATCGGCGGTAAAAGACGATCCCGATATGTCTATGACGGAACAAAAGCTTCGCTCTATCGCATCCGGATTTTTAATTAACGAACATATATTAAGAACGAAGATCGGCAGTTTGTCTGAGGGCCAGAAAGGATTGGTGGCGTTTGCCCGCCTTGTGCTTTTGAAGCCCGGATTATTAATTCTTGACGAGCCGACAAACCATATTAATTTCAGGCATATTCCTGTTATTGCCGCTGCCTTGGATAAATATACGGGCACGATGATTCTCGTAAGCCACGTTCCGGAATTCGTAAAACAGATTAAGGTTAATATGACTTTGGATTTAGAGAAATTATAAATTTTTTACAAACAAAAACACCCCGAAAGGGGTGTTTTTGTTTAGTCAGATTTATGCGCGAGAGACCTTTGTAGCTGCTGGTCCTTTCTCGGTATCGATGACTTCAAAAGTGACGGTATCGCCAACATGAAGCTCATCAAACATAACTCCAACAAGTTCCTTAGAGTGAAAGAATAAATCCTTCGTCTCGCCTTCGCGAGAGATGAATCCAAATCCTTTCTCAGTAAGAGTTTTAATTTTACCTGTCATTAGTTTGGTTAATTGTTATTTGAAACGATCGACATTAGTTCCTGTGCCTTAACACCCCCTTAATATAACATATCTTTATTCTTTTGTCTAGGGGGTAGCCGGCAGGGGTCAAATCCCGCCAAATTAGTGCTAATATGCGTATATATGGAAGAAGATGAGGATTATGAAGAGTATGAAGACGAGATAGTTTTTCCGATGCGGATAAACAGGTATCTCGCTCTGAATAAACATTCTAAAAACAGAAGAGAGGCGGATAAACTCATTAAAGAGGGGAAAGTTTTTATTAATAATAAATTAGCCGTCCTGGGCGATAAGGTCCAAAAAACAGATAGCGTGGAAGTTAATTTCCGGGGAAAACCGAAAGATTTTTTGAATATAGTTGGGAAAAAATAAAAACCGGGACTTGCCCGGTTTTTAAATTTTGCTGGAAGTTTTGGATAATGTTAGAGCCATTATTTCTCAAGGATCTTTTTAAGCTGATCAATAACTGCTTTTTCCCAGTATTTCATTGAATACCAGCGCAGCAGAGGTATGGCGATTATGCCTAGCCATTTTTTATGAATGGCGACTTGATAGGTATAGTCAATTAGAGTTCCTTCGGCGTGTTCGGAAAGCAACATCTCTTCATGTCCGGAAGTCCCAAACTGATAACTGTTATTATCCGAAATGAAGCCTTTTCCCGGTAGAATTTGAGTCTTCATCTTCACCTGAAATTTTTTACCGAATGATTTTGCGGTTGCGTCCATTTCTAAATAATTTCCTTCCCGTTTATTAATCTGTATTGATTCGGCAACTTTTGGAAAATGCTCCGGAAATTTTTCGAAGTTGGTCATTATTTTGAATACATCATTTATGGGGGCTTTAACGACCCATTGATTGCGAAGAGTTATTTCGTTCATGTATAGGATTTTGAAAAATAATTTATTTATTATATTTTTCACTGATAAGTCGCATCAAAAGTCCAGTCATATAAATAAATGCTTCTGTTTCTATATGTGATGGTATAGATCCTGGGTGTCGACTACTAAATCCATGTGCAATTTGTTTATATCCATTAAAAATATTGCTGTACTCTCTAGGAAGATCTAAAAATGACATTAAGTCGTTTAAATTATTTTCAAAAGTTTTTTTATTATTTAAAACTTTTTGTGCCAGAGCTTCTATTGAAGAATAGCTATTTGTAATTGTATCTTTACGTGCAGTATCATCAGTTATAGATTTGTTAAAGTGTTCAAGGGCGGTACCAAATAGGGTTCTTGCATCGGAGCAAATATGTAGCCAGTCTAAGTTGTCGTTTATTAATTTTTTATCTAATTCTTTTGCGCCGCTTCTATAAAACATTCCATCTTTCCATCTAATGCCAAGCTCAATAGTCGCAGCGGCAAGTGCAAGTTCAACATACCTATTAATTAATTCTTTTGTATTATTAGAGCTTACGGTTTCGTATAATAAAACAATAATTTTTAAGGTTTCTCTAAAATCATTTTTAGAAAGGCTGCCCAAATCAGCGATGTTGATACGATCAGCATATTTATCTACCTTAATGAAATCATTTGGATTTATACCAAGTTTGTAGCAGATACTTCTGATGAGTGACTCATAATCATCGGGGTGTGGATTATGGCGTATTGCACGAAACATGGTTTGATTAATACGATTTACAAACCGCACCTCTTCTTCTTGGGGATCGTTTTTTATTCCAAAAATCTTGTTAAATTCTTTTAAACTCATCTTTAAATTATTTCTATTTATTTTTAAGTTTGCCGAAATGCTGGGAGACAGGGACTCGAACCCCGATACCCGCCTCCAAAGGGCGGTGTCCTACCATTAGACGATCTCCCAATTTTTATTTTGTTTGTTGAGCCTGCCCGCCTAGCCCGGCCAGGGGCCAGGGACGATCTCCCAATAAACTGAGCTTATTTTATCAACATTATTGATAAATTTCCAATTAGGAATTTTGGCGTTTTTGAGAGCCTCTGAGGGTACCGCTTAAAACTCTTTTTCTTAATCGGATGCTGATAGGAGTAATTTCAACAAGTTCATCGTCGCCAACATATTCAATAGCTTGCTCAAGAGACATTTCGCGGGGCGGAACCAAGTCGTCGGTGACGGCGTCGGTTTTAGCTCTGAAGTTTGTAAGCTGTTTTGCTTTGCAGACATTTGAAATTATATCTTCGGCTTTGGCATTTTCTCCCACAACTTGTCCTTCATAAACTTTAACGCCAGGACCGATAAACATTTCTCCGCGTTCCTGAATTTTCAAAAGAGCGTAGGCGGTGGAGGCTCCGGCTTCATGGACAATAATTGATCCATGCGGGTTGGTTTGAATATTATCAAATTTCGGCGCATAGCCGGCGAAAAGGGAATTGATAGTTCCTGTTCCTTTGGTTTCAATCATGAATTCATTTCTGAATCCGATAAGTCCGCGGGTTGGAATATAGAAATGGAAAATAGCGATGCCGTTTTCCACGCTCATATTTTTAAGCGTGCCTTTTCTGAGTCCCATTTTTTCAATAACCATTCCGGAATATTTTTCTGGTACTTCAAGCCAGGCATCTTCGGTCGGTTCGGTAATTTTTCCGTTTTCTTCTTTCATAATAACTTCGGGGCGGGAGACCTGCATTTCATATCCTTCACGGCGCATTGTTTCAATTAAAATAGAAAGATGAAGCTCGCCGCGTCCGCAGACGATAAATTCATCCGGAGATTTTCCGGGATTAACGCGGAGCGCTACATCGTTATCCAATTCTTTTTCCAAGCGTTCTTTTAAATTTCTTGAAGTGCAATACTTTCCTTCTTTTCCGGCAAAGGGGGAGTTGTTTACGCTGAAAATCATTTTGACGGTCGGCTCCTCGATTTTAATCGGCGGGAGAGCGATTGGATCTATTTCTTCCGCGATAGTGTCGCCGATATTTATATTGTCTATTCCGCTGACGGCGGCTATGTCTCCGGCTTCAAGCTCGGCAGTTTCTTTTTTGGTAAGTCCGGAAAAGGTCATTAAAGAAGTTATTTTTGATTTTACAGTTTTGCCCTCGCGGGAAATATGGGAAATGGCTTGGCCATTTTTTATTTTTCCGCTGTAAATCCTGCCTATGCCGATTCTGCCCATGTAATTGTCGTAAGAAATGGAAACAATCATCATTTGCAGCGGACCGCTGGCATTGGCTTTTGGCTCGGGAATATATTTTATAATGTCGTCAAAAATCGGCTTAATATCCGTCATTTTTTCCAATTCCGGAGTTAGTCCGGCAACGCCGTCTCTTCCGGATGCGTAAATTATCGGGAAGTTCAATTGGTCATTAGTTGCTCCGAGTTCTATAAAAAGCTCGATAACTTTATCCAAAGCGTAATTTATTCTGGCGTTTGGCTTATCTATTTTATTCATAACCAAGATTATTTTGTGGCCCATTGAAAGCGCTTTTTTCAAAACAAATCTGGTTTGAGGCATCGGGCCTTCCTGCGCGTCGATTAAAAGTAGGGAACCGTCGGCAAGGTTTAACACGCGCTCCACTTCGCCGCCGAAGTCGGCGTGTCCTGGAGTATCTATTATATTGATCTTCGTGTCGCCGTATTGGACCGAAGCGTTTTTAGAAAATATGGTAATTCCGCGCTCTTTTTCAAGATCGTTGAAATCCATTATTAATTCTTTTTGGTCGCCAAGCTTTCCCAAGTCGGTATCAGACTGTTTTAAAAGCGCGTCAACCAAAGTCGTTTTGCCGTGGTCAACGTGGGCGATTATAGAAACATTTCTAATTTTCATATTTGAAGATAAATTATATCAGATAAGTATATTTTAGTCTAGGCGCTAAATTGACATTAAGCTAATATTGTTATATAATATATTATCAAAAATTCAGTAAATTCAGACAGGGAAGTACTTTTAAAAAGGAGAGAGAAATATGAGAGATAAAATAGGCATGCTGATAGTGGGCAAAGACGAGAAGTTCGCGTGGATGATGAAGCACTACTTCGAGTCTCCGGGCATTGAGGTGACTCATGCCTCGGACAAGGACAACGCGTTCGGCGTGTTTGTAAACAATCCGAACATCACCGTGGTTCTTATGAACTATGACCTCGGTGACGGAGTAAACACGTTGGAGCTGGCAAAGAGTTTTGTCGATCTGCGGAAGAAAACCAAGATCGTTGCGATCTCGGACGATTTCGTGGAAAGAGAAAAGCTCTTAGGGGCTGGCTGCGTGTACGGGTGTGTTCAAAGCGGGATTATCGATCTGATGGTCATACTCGCGGAAGTTTTCCAAAAGGAGGAAGAGGCTGATGATAAAAAAAGAAATGCTGCTGGTTGACGACGACAGGGAGTTCGCGGACGAATTTCTGGAGTACATCGAGGTTTCGGGAATATCGGCGTACTACGCCGAGAACGCGGAAAAAGCGAGGAATACATTCGGAGATCTTCCGGACATATCCGTAGTCCTGATGGATTACAATATGAAGGGCGGAGGAAACACATTCCTTCTGACCCAGGAATTTCTCGCGGCGCGCAAGATCGTTGTCATCGCCATTTCAAACAGCAAAGAGGGGCGGGAGAAGCTTGCAGAGGCGGGTTGTGCCTATCAGTGTTCGAAAGAAAAGTTCTTCCAGTTGGGAGAGCTGATCGAGAAAATCTTCGCAGAACGGGAGGCAGAACTTGAAAAAAGTCTTAATACTTGAAAACACCCCTGAATTGACTCGCCAATACGAAAGGCGAGTCAAGCTGCTGGGGGCGGGACAGAAGATGAAACTTCTGTTTGCCTGGAGCGTAGCAGAGGCGGAAAAGCAGTACAAAGAAAACTTCAATGATCTCGGGGCGATCGCATTTTGCGGATACCTGAACATCGAAGAGCGCGAGAAAAGGGATGGTGTGAAGAACATCAAGCACATCATCGAAATAAAAGATATGCTTGCGCATCTGGCCGAGAAGTTCAGGGAAGAAGACCCGAAATTTCTCGGACCAATCATCGTGACTTCCTGCGACCCGGAGGCACAGGACATGCTGATGAAAGCCGGAGGCAACTATTGCGTAAGCAAGAACTGCCTGATCGACTTTCTCGCCACACTGCCTGATCTTTCATAGAGCAACAAACAACTGCCCAACAAGGCAGGACCCACCGATAAGGTGGGTTTTTTATTTTTTAATTCCCCAAAAACAGTTGTACATCATATGTTACAATTATCATATAATATACAGGTTGGTTTTTAGGTTTTTTGGTTAAGATTTTAAATCTTTCGATGCAATTTCCTGGCTGGGCTGTCAGGATTTGAGGTTTTCTATGATTGCAACTTCCAGAGGAGCGATTGGAAACGGAGAATAGCGCATTTCGCCGTAGGCGCGGATGAGAGATTTTATTATCGAAATTATTTTTTGATCGTTGATGAGGACAGAGTGATTTTTTAAAGCGGTTAGCTCGTCTTTTATCAATTCTTTTTTATATAATTCTTCCATTTGAGGATTCATTTTCAGGGTCAAAGCTCGGCGGAGATAATGGATCAAATCTTTATTCAGTTCAACCAGATTGGAGCCGCCGCGGTCTATTTCGTTTAAATAATTCAAAGCGCCAGGCAAGTTGTTTTTAATAAGATATTCGGCCATTGCTGAAGTTTTTTTATGTCCGATTTTTCCGGCAATATTTTCAACATCTTTTATATTTATATCCTGGTCTAATGACGCTATTTGATCCAAAAGAGATTCGGCGTCGCGCAAGCTGCCTTCAGCTAAGGAGGCGATTAACTCCAGGGCTTCAGGAGATATTTTTATTTTTTCTTCTTTTATAACGCGGTTGAGCTTTTCAAGTATTTTTATCAGAGAAAGTTTTTGGAAATGGAAACGCTGGGCGCGGGAAGAAATTGTTGCCGGAATCTTTTCATATTCGGTAGTGGCCATAATTAAAATCGCATGCGCCGGAGGCTCTTCCAGAGTTTTAAGAAGCGCGTTGAAGGCGTCGCGGGTAAGCATGTGAATTTCGTCGATTATAAAAATTTTGTAATGGAGAAAAGAAGGGGATAGCTTGATCCCTTCTTTGAGATTGCGGATTTCGTCTATGCCGCGGTTGGAAGCGGCATCTATTTCTACGACATCCAGGGCTTGGCCGGTATCAATCTGGGAACAGGCGGAACATTTATTGCAGGGCTCTCCTTTTTCGCGGAAAGTTTTGTCGTTTTGCCTGGTTTCGCAATTAGCGAGCTTTGCCAGCAAGCGGGCGGCGGTAGTTTTTCCCGAACCTTTCGGGCCGTAAAAAAGATAAGCATGGGCGAATTTTCCCTGCGCAGCGCCGTTTTTAAGTATTTCTACGACGTGTTCTTGCCCCAATAATTCTCCTAAAGTTTTCGGGCGATATTTTCTGTAGATAGCTAACATTTTCAAATTATACATCTATAATGGCTGGAAATAAAAGGTTGAAAATACGCTTATTTTTAAGTAGAATACATACGTGCATAGATTAATTAAGCCCTTACTTTTAGTGATAGCCGGAGCCGGCGTTTTTTTGCTGTTATCAGCGCAAAATAAAATAGATTTATCGGGAATTAATATCGATAGCATCGGCAAAAAAGAAGCGGCAGTGGTAGCTGTATCTGCAGAAGTAGAAAAACCGAAAAATTTAGTTACGGATATAGAAATACAAAAACCTTTAGAAAATCCCCCAACAGTTATCAAAGCAGTTTATGCGACAGCGTGGTCTGCGAGCAGCGCAAAGAAAATAGATTATTTTATAAAGCTTATAAAAGAAACGGAGCTTAATGCCATAGTGATAGATATCAAAGATTATTCGGGAACCGTAGCCTACGATATGGATTATGATTTGGTTGGAAAATATGGAGCGGAAGAAATAAAAATTCCAAAAATAAATAGTTTAATTAAAGAGCTTCATGATGAGGGAATTTATGTGATTGCGAGATTGGCGGTATTTCAAGATCCGATTTTGGCGAAAAATCGTCCGGATTTGGCCGCGCATAGCAGTTCAACGGGAAGAGTCTGGGAAGATAAAAAAGGATTGGAATGGATGGACCCGTCTTCGCAGGAAGTGTGGGACTACAACATAGCTATTGCCAAAGATGCTTTGGCGCACGGGTTTGATGAAGTAAATTTTGATTATATGAGATTTGCTTCGGACGGAAATATGAAAGATATAAAATATCCGGTGTGGAACGGAAAAACCTATAAGCACATAGTAATTAAAAATTTCAGCAAATATTTGCGCGAGTCTTTAGCGGGCGCGAAGATCTCGGCTGATTTATTTGGATTGGTGACGGTTAATTATGACGATTTGGGAATCGGGCAAAATTTGGATGATTTGTTCCCATATTTTGACGCAATTGCGCCGATGGTTTATCCGTCTCATTACACGAAAGGATTTAATGGTTATCAGAATCCGGCTCTTTATCCATATGAGGTTGTTTATAAATCAATGAGCGATGCGCAGAAAAGATTGAAAAATTATATGTGGTCTGCCTCAACTACGGCGACCAGTTTTCCTCAATTAAGGCCGTGGCTTCAGGATTTTAACCTGGGCGCGACTTATACCGCGGAAAGAGTGAGAGCTCAAATAACCGCAGCGGAGAAGGCTGCTTCGACTACGCCGATGGGCTGGATGCTTTGGGATCCTTCAAATACTTATACTCAAGGAGCGCTTTTAGTAAAAGAATTATAATGCCTTACGAAATAAAAACAGATAAATTTTCCGGACCGCTGGATAAATTGCTGGAATTGATAGAGGAAAAAAAGATGGAAATAACCACCATCAGTTTGGCCGAGGTAACGGCCGACTTTCTGGATTATTTGAAATCCTTGGCGGAAGAATCAAAGCACCCGAGCGTGATTGCGGATTTTGTCGTTGTTGCTTCGCGTCTCTTGCTTATTAAATCTAAAAATCTTCTGCCGTCTTTGGAATTAAGCAATGAAGAAGAAGCAGATATTAAGGACTTGGAATCTAGATTAAAAATTTATAAAGAATATAAGATAGCATCGATAAACATAGGAAAAGAATGGAATAAAAATAAACAATCTTTTTCAAGAGAATTTTTGTCCAATATGCCGGCGGTGTTTTGCCCTCCGTCTAAATTAACGATTGAGGAATTAGAAGCGTCAATTTGCAAAGTGGTAAGCGATCTTCAGAAGCTGGTTCCGGAAAAGCAGTCCATCAGAAAAGTTGTAATTACAGTAAAAGAAAAAATGGAAGAATTGATGCTGAGATTTACAGAGGGAGCCAATCATAATTTTTGCGATTTGTCCTGCCAAAAATCAAAAATGGAGGTCATTATGATTTTTTTGGCAATTCTTCATTTATTGCGCGACAGGATTATAGAGGCTAAACAAGACGGGCAGTTTTCTGATATTATAATTAACAAAAAGCAAGACTAATGGAAGGAAATATTTTATCAAAATTAGAGGCCTTACTATTTATATATGGCGAGCCGATAGAGATTAAAAAAATCGGGAAGATTTTGGGTCTGTCGGAGGAGGAGACTTCGGTTGCCTTAGCTTCATTAGAGGCTGAATTAATCAGGGCGGAAAGAGGTTTAACTTTGATGAAAGACGGGGAAAAGGTGCAGTTGGCGACTAAGCCGGAGTTTTCCAATATTTTAGAATCTTTGATAAAGCAGGAATATACCGACGAGCTTACTCCCGCGGCGCTCGAAACTCTGTCTATTATAGTTTATTCGCCGATGATTACTCGCGCCGACATTGAGTACATAAGAGGGGTCAATTCGAGTTTTATATTGAGGAGCCTTTTAATGAGAGGGCTTATAGAAAGGAAGGACAATCCAAGGGGAGGAAATGCCTATGTATATAAGATAACTTTTGATTTGCTTAAGAGGCTGGGAATTTCTTCTAATGAGGAGGTGCCGGAATTTCAGAAATATAGCGGATTGGTAAATTTGCTATACCAAGAATCGGTACAGCTCGCAAAGCCGGAGGCTCCAGAACAGGGAGTTTTTGAAGAAGGTTCTGCAGCGCAGCCTATTCCGCAAGAAGCTCCTCAGCAAAAAGCTCCGGAAGAAAATTTGGTAGAGCAGCCTGCCCAGCAAGAAGAACCTAAGCAAATTATTTCAGAGGAAAATCCATCGGAGTAAAGCAGTTAATTTTATTTATGAAAAAATTTATTTTGCCAATCGTCATAGTCTTGGCCATTTTTGTCTTTGGGGGGATTATGTTTGGAGACAAAAAATCCGCAGAGATTTCTTATGGAGAAAATTTAAAGAGCTCCAGCTTAGCTGCCGTAGAGGCAGTTGTGATGCAAGAAGATTTGGATGCTATAGATTTAAATTTGAGCGCTAAGTCTGTTTTAGTCGGTGATTTAAATAGCGACAAGATTTTTTTAAATTTAAAAGGCGACGAGAGATGGCCCTGCGCTTCGCTGACTAAATTAATGACAGCCCTTATTGCTTCGGAGCAGATAGGCGTCAGCGAAAAAATTCCAGTAGTGGATGACCATAATTCTTCATATGCTTTTAATAGTTTGGTGAAAGGAGAGGTTTACAGGCTTGGAGATTTAATAAAGGCGATGATGTCGGTTTCCAGCAATAATGCGGCTACTGCCATATCAAAGTTTTATGGAGAAAAAGAATTTATTGATGCAATGCAAAAAAAATCTGCCGAGCTTGAAATGTTTCAAACAACTTTTTTTGACGAGTCAGGCTTGTCTTTTTTGAATCAATCTACGGCAGAAGATCTGGGAAGATTGGCAAAGTATATATATAAAAATCAGCGCGGTATTTTGGACGTTTCCAGGCAAAATGTTGTAGAATTATGGGATATAAGCAGAGGCAGAAAAAAGACGCTTTCTAGTATCAATGAATTTGCCGGAAGAAATGACTTTTTAGGAGGAAAGACCGGGTATATAGAGACTTCTAAAGGCAATCTTATATCCATATTTAAAGATGGAGATAAGGAATTATTTATTGTAGTTTTGGGGTCGGAAAATAGATTTGGGGAAACTTTAAAAGTTTTAAATTGGGTTAAAAAAATATGATTTTCCAAGCAGCACGCATATTAAGCTTAACGACAATATCATTTTTGGCGGCATTGCTAATTACGCCCTTTGTCGTTCAATTGTTGAAAAAAATACATGCGAACAAACAGATTCGCAATGTTCCGGTTTTTTATAATCTTCATAAGCACAAAGAAAATACCCTGACGATGGGAGGGATTATTATTTGGGCGACAGTTTTTGGAATTGCCGCGGTTGTGGCTTTGCTGGCCTGGATTTTCGACGGATTTTGGGGATATTTAAATTTTATTGATCGTGCCGAAACTTATTTGCCGTTAGCGGCGATGTTTCTTGCGGCAGCCTTCGGTTTATTTGACGACATAATGGGAGCCTTGAGAATTGGCGCAAACGGCGGAGGACTTAAGGTTTCTCAAAAACTTATTCTTTATGCGATTATTGCCGCTATCGGCGGATGGTGGTTTTATTTCAAGCTGGGTTTTAATACTTTATATGTTCCTTTTTATGGAAATGTGGAAATAGGATGGTGGTATATTCCGATTTTTATGTTCATCATGATTGCCAGCGCTTTTTCGGCAAATGAAACAGATGGACTGGACGGGCTTCTCGGGGGAGTTTCGCTTTTTAGTTTTGGCGCGCTGGTTATAGTGGCTTTTGCTTTGGGAAAATATCATATAGCGGCTTTTTGCGGAACGCTTATCGGGGCATTGCTGGCATTTCTGTGGTTTAATATTTATCCGGCGAAATTTTTTATGGGAGATACCGGTTCAATGGCGCTAGGAATAACAATGGGAGTTGTTGCGCTTCTTACAAATACAGCTTTGTTTTTGCCTTTCTTCGCTTTTATTCCGCTGATAGAATCTTTGTCCGTGATAATTCAGGTAATTAGCAGGAAGTTTTTTGGAAGAAGAGTTTTTGCCTTGGCGCCTCTGCATCATCATTTTGAATCAATTGGCTGGCCGGAAACGGAAGTAACAATGAGATTTTGGATTATCTCAGCTGTTATTAGCGCGCTAGGACTGATTCTATTTTTTATCAGCAGGTTTCTTCTTTAGAATAAAATGAAATATTTAAAAAAACTTGCCGGCAAAGATTTAACGGGCAAAACATGCCTTTTAAGGGTTGATTTTAATTTAAAGTCTCCAAAAGATATTTTTCGCATTAAAGCGATTTTGCCGACTTTAAAATTTTTGCTTGAAAAAAATACAAAAGTTTTAATTTTAAGCCATCGGGGGAGGCCGAAGGGAGCTGATAAGAATTTGAGCTTGGAACAAATGGCAGAAACTTTGTCAGGAGAAATAGGCAAGAAAGTAATTTTTTTGAGAAGCTTTGATTTTAACGGAATAAAAATGTATTTAAAGCTCGTTGAGCCTGGAACGATTTTTTTGCTGGAAAATCTGCGTTTTTTAAAAGAGGAGGAAGAAAATGATTCGGCTCTTGCCAAAAAATTGGCAAGCCTGGGAGATTTTTATGTTAATGATGCTTTTGCGGTAAGCCATCGGGCGAATACTTCCGTGGCGGCGATAACAAAATATTTGCCGAGCTATGCGGGCCTTTTAATGGAACAGGAAATTAAAAATTTATCTTTAGCTTTTAGGCCTAAAAAACCGCTGGTTGTTATTCTGGGAGGGTCCAAAATAACCGATAAAATAGGCATTATTAGGAATTTGTCCAAACAGGCTAAATATTTCTTGCTTGGCAGCTCGGCTTTGAATTTGAGCAGCAGAGAAGTAAAGCCTTATTTAAAAATGAAAAAAGTAGTGTTGCCGGTTGATAGCGCAAAATCGGGAAATAATCATTTGGATATCGGTCCAAAAACAATCAATGAATACAGAAAGCTTATCAAGGGAGCTAAAACTATTATTTGGAATGGTCCGGTTGGCTTTAATGAAAAGAAAAGATATGCCATCGGGTCGGCGTCTATCGCAAGGATGATTATTAATTCCGGGGCTTTTACTATCGTCGGCGGGGGAGAGACTACTAATTTTTTGGTGGGATTAAATCTTGATAAAAAAATAAAATTTCTTTCAACCGGCGGAGGAGCAATGCTGGAATTTTTAGCCGGTAAAAAATTGCCCGGAATTAAGGCTTTAAAATAGATAAATGCAGCAGAAGAAAAGCAAAATTAATTTTTCCAAAAATTATTCATATTATTATCATCATGATTTTGATGGAATCGCCTCGGGGGCGGTTCTTCTTTATTTTCTGAAATCTTGCGGATCAAATATCAAAAAATTTAAATTTATGGGCCATGGGTTTTCTTTCGAAGAATGGAAATCCTTGAAAGAAAAATATCCGATAATAGTTACGGATTTCTGGTATCATCCCAGGGCAGAGATTTGGTTTGACCATCATAAATCTACTTTTAAGAAAAAAGAGTGGGAAAACAATTTTAAAAAAGACAACCTTCATTTATTGGATGCGGATAGCGATTCTACTTGTGGACTAATAGCAAAGCACTTTGAAAAAATATTGGGAATTAAATTAAATAAAAATTTAAAGGCATTAGTTAAATGGGCAGATATAATAGACAGAGCAAAATTTAAATCTGCTTCCCAGGCGGTTGATTTAAATCACCCTGCCATGCAAATCAATGTTTTTCTTGAAGAAAGCAATTTCGGATCTTTTGAAGCATTTTTAATTAATGAGTTTGCCGAAAAATCTTTGAAGCAAATAGTCCGGCATCCAAAAATTAAAAAAGTTATTAGGGCCTATAAATTAAAATTTGATAAAACAGTAAATTTTATAAAGGAAAATATAGTGGAGGGGAAAGTGGTGTTTTTGGATACCAGCCCTAAGGATTTAATAGATCCGCGATTTTTGATTTATAAGCTTTATCCGTCCTGCCGTTATAACGTATTTATCTCAAAACACGGGCATTCTGAGAGGCCATTTGCCATACATGTTGGTTCGAATCCTTGGAATCGTCCGTTAAGGCATGTAAATATAGGAGAATTGCTTAAGCGTGATTTTTTTGGCGGGGGACATATTTTTGCCGGAGCTGCCAATTTTAAAACAAGAAATCAGGCTATAAATGCCGCGCATAAAGTTGTAGAATATTTAAATAAACATGTCTAAAACTCTTTTTGGGGATAATAGCCTGTCCGCTTGTCCGGCCAGGGGCCAGGGCAAATACGTTATTTATACAGACGGCGGAGCTAGAGGAAATCCCAGTCCGGCGGCAATCGGTGTTGTGATAAATTCATCTGCCGGAATAAAAAAATATGGAGAAAAAATTGGAAGCACCACTAATAATGTTGCTGAATATACAGCGGTAATTTTTGCGCTTAAAAAGCTTAAATTATTGGTTGGAAAAAAAGATATTAAAAATGCCGAAGCGGATTTTAAGCTAGATAGCGAGCTGGCGGTAAAACAATTAAATGGGGAATATAAAGTAAAAGAAGAGGGCTTGCAGAAGTTGTTTATGGAAATCTGGAATTTAAAATTAGATTTAAAAAAAGTTTCCTTTATGCATATTCCGCGAGAGCAGAATAAAGAAGCGGATAAGCTGGTTAATGAGGCGCTGGATAATTGATTTTTTATTAATAAAACAAAAACCCGCCTTTCAGCGGGTTTTTGGTTGACAAGTAGTAAGCCGGATTCTGTTTTCTAACTTGCGCTAGAACGATAATAATTTATCTAGGTCCTCGATTACTCTCGGACTCAAGCGGTATTCCCTTGCGGGCACAACCTTGCACTCTGTAAGGATTTAGCCGTTTCATTTCAGCTTTTTTATCTCTATAGCTGAACTAGACCGATTAGCTTGAGATTAGGTCTTTCCGAAACTTTCGATTCGGAACGTTTCTGATCGCACCTCTGCATTGCTGCCGGCGGCCGTTAGCCGCTACATTTTACCTGATTAATATCAGGCCGAGTGTCCGGACTTTCCTCTCCCGATAGATATCGGAAGCTATTATCTTAAATTGTCAACAAAAGTAGTATACCATAATATTGCGATTTTTGCAACCCAGTGTAAATTTTAAATAAAAAAAAGGACATCGGCTTTGGGCCTAGTCCTTTCTCGCACGGGAGGTTTGCTTACCAGCCGTTTTTGCGCAGAGTTCTCACGCAGCGGGACCAGAGAATCTCGTAGGGCTCTCTGAGAAATGACCATACAAAACTGGAAATTGCTTCCCAGTTGAATATGGTTATAAAGAAAATTCCCAAAGCAACGCCCCAGAGGCCGGAAGGATTATCGTTTCCGATGGCCCCTTCAAGACCTCCCAATATCAGCAATCCGCCGATAATAGAGAGGAGTCCCCGGATGCCATTCCAGAAATTTTTCTTGGCGTTTTTGCGGTATATAGCCGCATTTGCTTCCAGCGCCAATGCGTGCAATTCCTGTCTTTGTTTTTCTTGCCAGTTCATTTGGGGCTCCTTTTTTGAGATATTTTGTTTTTCCGGATATTCTGTTGTGAAGATCGAATTTGAGTTCTTAATATAGCATATTATTGCTATTTTGTCAAGAAATGACCGGTTGATTTATTCTCATATTTATTATACAATATATTCCAGTTGTTTAAGTTTCAAAATACAGGAGTACGGAGGGTTAATACATGAGCAGCAGCATCAAAACAGTGAAGATTGTCCGGGACCAGAAGACGGAGGAAGTTTCCAGCGTCAGGCTGCGTACAGACCATGGAGGCGAAAGCTACGAGATCATCGCGAGCAAAAAGGAAGGCATCATCGTGGTGGGAGAAAAGAGGGTGCCGCGCAGCGTGAGAAGAAGGATGATCGCAAAGGCCGACGCCATTCTGGAAATGAACATCACGGATCCGATAGACGAAGTTCCCGGATCGGAATCGGCAAGAGCAGGCGAGACAAGCCCCGAATCAAACGCAGTGCCTGCCTGAATAGAAAAGGAGATGCGCTGTATGATAACAGCTAGCAAGATTTTAAAACAAAGAAAAAGAAGACTAACGAAAAGAGAGAATATCGGGAGAAACAATGTGCTAATAACCACTCCGATAGAATCTCACTCGTTTATGATATCTCTTTTCTCGAGGTCATTTCATAAAAAACCAATGAGATAGGATATCATCCGGTAAAAACAAGATTTATGCCGCGTCCCAAACGCGGTATTTTTTTATTCAGATAATTTATAAATAAAAATTGAAGTTCCGGCTTTTGCGGTTGGCTGGTAAGGATTTTTAAGCCACAGATATTCGTCTTGGGGATTGCGGTTAAATCCAGGCGCAGTTTTTGCTATTGCGCTTTGCAGTGAATTTGCAGAAATTGCCACCCATTCAACGCCGTCTTCATTTGGATTTCCAAGAGATGAATTCCAAATTACGGCCTTGTCCCCGAGATAATATTTCGGGCTTCCGCCGCCGAAATAATCTATTGCGATTTTATTTATTTTATTATTATCAACAAATTTTTGAAGGCGTTTTAAATCTTGTCCCCAGTCAAAATTGGAATCGGTAACATATTTGTAGCCGCCATAAGTTCCGCCGGCCAATTCGTTGAAGCGGGAAAGATAATATGGATAAGAGATAAAAGCATTAGCGATAAGCCAGGCCAAAATAATAAAAATAAAAGGATATTTCAAAGTTTGAATAAAAGAATGCTGAGAAATTGAACTAGTCCATTTTTTGATTGCTCCGGCAGCAAGAATATAAATGAACGGCAATGTTGGGATAAGGTGACGGAAACCGATATTTAACGGACTTTTCATGCTATAAGCCCAATAAATTATTACAAACATTAGCATGGAAAATTCCGTGAAATGAATAGTCAGATATTCTTTTGTTTTGGATAAAATTTTTGAAAAGCCCCCGAAGATATTTCGGAGCATATTTCTCATGGATAAAAGGAAGGCCAGCGCGATTACTATTAAGATGGCAAGAGATTCTTTCATTGCAAAAACCAGCGGGAAATAATACCACCAACCGCCTCCGGAAACTTCGCCCATGAAGTAGGCAGTATTTCCACCAGCCGATCGCTGGAGAACCATTAATACTCCTAGGAAATATTCGGCGAAAGGTTTCGTTATTGAGTGCTGAATCATCCAAAAATCAATTTCGGCAAGAATATGTGGAGAGAATGACTGTAAAATAAATTGCGAGTCAGATAATTGTTTTGAGGCCGGGTAATTAAACGTAGTTAGCGCATAAATTATATAAACGAGAATATAGCCGATAATAAAAATTATAAATAAGGCCTTAAAATACCTTATAAATCTTATCCCAAATCTTTTAAGCCTGGCCTGTGAGTCGGTTTGTTTCCAATTTCTTAAAACGCTTACTAAATAAAATGTGGAAATTATCAATAAAAAATAGGGGATTAAAAGAACTGCGGAAAACTTAGCAAGCTGGGCGAC
Organism: Minisyncoccota bacterium; assembly: GCA_028716745.1. Classification (GTDB taxonomy): domain Bacteria; phylum Patescibacteriota; class Minisyncoccia; order UBA6257; family 02-FULL-45-10c; genus STD1-84. The sequence goes on along the minus strand of JAQUPE010000002.1, from coordinate 28,864 downwards.
TCCAAAGGCGATGCCCGCAGCAAATAATAATTTTTTTGATGGCTGGGAAAGGAATTTTAAGAAAAGCATAATGGAAAAGAATATTCCAAATGCCGCTGCAACATCGGTTGTTACATAATGGCCGTGAGCCAAAAAATTTGGCGAAAGAGCAATAAATAAAGCCGGCAAGAGCGCCCACCAGCGTCCCATCAATTCTCTGGCGCCTCCATAAACTCCCAATATTAACAATAGAGTTAAAAGAATTGGGCCAATGCGGCTCCAAAATAATATTTTATCGGCATCATTTCCCGATTCATATAAAAATTGCGCTCCTGCAGACCATTGGCCGTTTACATCGGTTGTCCAAGAAGCTTTATCTGTTGGAAAATTTAAATTTTGAAAAGCCAGTGGAGTTGCGGAAAGTATTTTTACCAGCGGGGGATGCTCCGGATTAAGGCGATAGTCATTGTATTTTACATATCCATAACCGGCAGGAATATGAGCCAGTTCGTCCATAACTGCCGAATCGCTGCGGCTGGCGCCGATCATTAAAACCGAAGCCATGCCTACAAAGGCAGCTAATATAATAAATGGTAAAATCGGAATTACTTTTTTCATGTATTGTCTTTCTATATTATAATAAAACTTAGACTTGAACGCCAGACGGAAATTAATATGAAAAATAAAAAAGAAACGGCAGAAAAATATAGGCATCTTAAGGATAGGGCGTCTTTCACTATGGTGGAACTCGTGGTGGTTTTGGGAATTCTTGCGGTGTTATCAACTGTGGCGGTTTTAGCTTTAAGGCCAGACCAATTATTTAAACAATCCAGAGATAGTAAGCGCTTATCAGATTTACAAACAATACATAGCGCCCTGGCGTTGTATTTGGGTTTTAGCTTGACGGGATTTGGAGACGCAAACAAAGTATATGTTTCTGTTCCGGATACTTCAGCAACTTGCGCTAATCTTGCCTTGCCTGATTTACCGGATGGCTGGACTTATGTATGCAAGCCGACTGCTACATATAGAAACATAGATGGAACAGGTTGGATTCCGGTTGATTTGTCTTTATTATTTGCCAATACAGGCTCAATATTTTCTTCTTTGCCAGTAGATTCGGTTAATTCAGTAGTCGACGGACAATATTATACATATATAACCGGAGGCTCGTGGGCATTAACCGCTTTATTGGAATCCGATAAGTATCTTAGAAATGAAGCGTCAAAAGACGGCGGAACGGATAGCGGAAGATTGGAACTTGGCACGGATCTTTCTCTGTGGCGGCAAGCTTCAGGTCTAGTAGGTTATTGGAAATTTGAAGAGGGAAGTGGAACGACGGCAAATGATTCAAGCAATAATGCAAACACCGGAACTTGGGGCGGGACGGGATCGCCTCATTATGTTACGGGAAAGGTGCAAGATTATGCGGGAAGTTTTAACGGAAGTAATGATGAAGTGAATGTTGGCACTGGAGAAAGTTTAAATATAACGGATAATATGAGCGTTGTGGTTTGGGCATATCCATTAGAATTAAAATATCAAACTCCGCTTGCCAGATCTACTGACACAGCTGGTATTGCAAGGCAATTTAAATTATATTTTTACGGCGATGGAAGACTTAATTTTAGATGGTTTGTTGAAGATGGCGCCTATGGAACACTCACAAATTGTATAACTACTGGAGCCGAATATGCTGTTGGTGGCTGGTATCATATGGTAATGACTTTTTCTAATGGAGTGGTAAGAGGTTACAAGAATGGCGCACTACTTAAAGAGTGTGATCAGGGCGCGAATACGATAAATGATAGTGCTTTACCGGTTTATATTGGTAGAGATTCTACCAGTTACTATTTTAATGGGTATATAGATGATGCAAGAATTTATAATCGTGTTCTTTCCGCTCAAGAAATATTAGCGATGTATAATGCTAATAAATAACTATGTTAAATTTTAGATTGCCAAAAAATGACAGAGAATATTATTGGACATCGCATTCCAAGTCTAAAATGCTGCAATATCGCATTTCGGAACAGAAAATAAAAAGCATATTAAACAATCCATCGCGGAAAGAAAGCGGAGTAGCGCCGAAAACTTTGGCTGTAATGGTCAGAAATGATAAGCCCAAAAGAAAAGAAGAAATTTGGATAATGTTCCAAGTTGTAAAAACACAAATTCCAAAGTTAAAATTTCAAAGTAAAAGAAGAGTAATTATTTCTGTATGGAGATATCCGGGGGTTAGCAAGAAGCGGGAAGTGCCTATTCCGGAAGATGCTTTGGCAGAGCTGGATAAATTGCAAAATGAATTAAAAATCCAATAAATAAACTTGTATACTATATGTTACAATTATCATATAGTATACAATTTTGAAGGCGGGATTAATTTGACCCTTTTGTGTTTTTGTGTCAATATAGTTTCAGTAAGTTTTGACAGAATCATATTGAATAAAGGAGACAACGGAAATGATGATGAATGAGGGGCTGGAAATCGAAGTGAGCAAAAGGGAGGTGTCGCTGGACGAAATTATGAGCCACGTCAGGCAAAAATTTCCCAGCGTTCATTTCGGCAAGCTGCAGATCAATATCACCGAAGACTTGGTGATGATAGAAGAGAGAAGCACGGTGATGATAGGCGCCGGCCGTTTCGTGAAGGCGGACTCCTGGGAAGACAAACGGGAGAACATAAAAGAGGTGCTGATATCGGCATCTAACTTCACGATGGAGGGTCTGGTAAACGCCATCGGTGTGAATTTTTCCGATGTCGTCAGCTGGAAAGATATCATCGTTTCGGTCGGCAAGTGGGTAGATGATAAGCCCAAAGGCAAGAAGACTGGAGTGCTGGCACTGAGGAACTGGACTCTGGTCAGCTAAGAAAATCAACGAAGTGGGGCACCTGCAGCATATTGCAAGGGCCTCTTTTTTATTTTATTGTAGCCTGTAGATATCCTTGAAATAAAATAATAAAGAAGGGGGGACCGGCAAGATGATAAAGCGATTAGTGATGGGCATAAGAAGTAAAATTATCTACACAATAAAAAAGATCAAGCTGGAGGGAAGGCTTAGAAAATACAACAAGTTAATGAATTCCGCCAAATCGCTGGAAGAACATATGAAATACGGAGGTCTGTGGTACGAGGCTCTTGTAGACTACTGCGCTCATACAGACAGCACGATGTATATTTATAATTGAATTAATAAACACCGGCTAAATAGAAGCAGGGGCTCAGAAGGCCCTTTTTTTATTTGTTTTTTTGGATTAAAGTTAGTTTATGAATGGTTTTGATAAGATTGATTCTCAAAATATTGCGGAATATCTTAATGGAAATGAAGATGCATTAGAGATGGTTATAGAGCGGCATTTTAGGGCTGTTTATAATTTTATTTATCGTTTAGTCGGCAATAAGCAAAACGCAAGCGATATTACGCAGGAAGTTTTTGTGAAGGTTTGGAAAAATATTAAAAAATATAAAAATGGCCAAAGTTTTAAAACATGGCTTTTTGCTATTGCTAAAAATACGAGCATTGACTGGTTAAGAAAGAAAAAGGAATATGTTTTTTCGGAATTTGAAAATGAAGAAGGAGAAAATGTTTTGGAAGATAATTTGGCTGATCCGGCTCCGATTGCCGATAAAATAATCGCCAATGCGGAGAAAAACAAATTATTAGATAGTCTATTAGAAAAGTTGCCGATAAATTATAAGACAGTTTTGCTTCTTAGATATGAGGATGAATTTACGTTTGAAGAAATTGGAGAGGTTTTGGGGAAACCGCTTAATACGGTAAAAAGCCAGAATAGAAGGGCGTTAATTGCGTTGAGAGGTTTATTGATGGGGGATATGCACCAAAAATCTCCTTCTTCTCGTATAAAGAAGTATGGAGAAGAATTGCGAGAAGCTCTTCAAGAGCCTTAAAGAAATTGAACCGCCAAAAGAATTATTGGGCGGAATTTTAAGTAAAATTGAATTTGAAAAAAGAAAAATTGCCAGATTGCGGCTGGCTTTTTTTGCGGGTACGGCGCTAGCCTCAATTTTTGGATTTATTCCGGCCACAAGATATTTTATCAATGAATTAAACAGTTCTGGATTTCATCATTATGCTTCACTTATTTTTTCCGATGGAGGAGTTTTAATTTCATATTGGAAAGAATTTATATTGTCTTTGGCGGAATCATTGCCGGTTTTGGGAATTATTGCGATTTTGTCTTTGGTTTTTGTGCTTTTGGAATCCATCAAATTTATTTTGAAGGATATTAAAATGGCGATAATTAATAAAAAAGCAATTTAAAATTTATGATTGATTTTAAAAAAATAGCGCAGTCAAAATTTTTCAGAGGGGCAATTTTTGGAATCGGGGTTTTTATAGTCGGCTTATTAATTTTTCAGGCGGGAATGTTTGTCGGATATCACAGAGCGGGATTTTCTTATAAGTTGGGCGATAATTATCACCGTACTTTTGGCGAGCCGAATCAGCCATTTGGAAATGTTCCGCCATTTATGAATGTTCCTTTTGAGAAATTATCTAACGCACATGGAGTTATTGGAAAGATTATAAAAATAGATTTGCCGACGATGGTAGTTGAGGGGGAAGATAAGGTAGAAAAAGTAATTTTAATAAAAGACGACACAATTATTAATCAATTTAGGGAAACAGTTAAGCCTGCCGATTTGAAAATAGATAGCAATATTACGGTTATCGGTTCGCCTAACCAAGATTCTCAAATTGAAGCAAAGCTTATTAGAATTATGCCGGACCAGTTTCCTTTAAAAAAATAAAAATATATGATGAATTACCATAAAATTAAAAATTATATTGTAGGTCATAGAGTTATAAGCGCGGTAGTTTTGATTGTAATTATTTTCGCTGGATATCAGGGTTATAAATCAATTACTTCTACAAGCGGGGAGACTCGTTATGTTTTGGCTGCTGTTGAAAAAGGAACAATAATTTCTTCTGTAACCGGAAGCGGGCAAGTATCGGCCTCTAATCAGGTTGATGTAAAACCGAAAACGTCAGGCGACGTGGTTTATGTCGGCGTGACTGCAGGACAAGAAGTAAAGGCAGGTGCTTTAATTGCCCAGCTTGATACTAGGGATGCGCTTAAGGCTATTCGTGATGCGGAAGTTAATCTTGAAACCGCTAAAATTAATATGGAAAAGCTGGTTGGATCTTCTGATTTATCGGTGCCAAAAAATCAGTCGGATGCCCAAGAGGATCTTGATAAATCTTATGAAGATGGGTTTAATGCCGTTTCAAATGCATTTTTAGACCTTCCGTCAATTATGTCTGGGCTCCAAGGCATACTTTTTGAAAAGAATATTTCAAGCGAGTGGAACATAGATTATTTTTCTAGTTCGGTAAAAACTTATGATGAAAGTATTCAGCAATTTAGAGACGACACGTTTGCCAAATATCAAGATGCGCGCCAGAGATATGACAAAAATTTCCTTAATTATAAATTAACTAATAGGTCTTCCGACACAGCCGTAATAGATTCGCTTATTAGCGAGACTTATAATACGACAAAGGCAATAGCCGAAGCGATTAAAAGCGCAAATAATTTAATTCAATTTTATGAAGATATTCTTACAAAAAAATCGCTTAAGGCAAATTCATTAGCGGATACTTTTCTTTCTACTTTAAGCGGCTATACGGGGAAGGCGAATTCTCATTTGAGCAGTTTATTGAGCGCTCAAAAATCGATTAAGAATTATAAAACTACTCTTTCGGAAGTTGGCTTAGACGCGCGGACAGAACAAATTATTGTTGATCAAAAAGAAAATGCGTTAATTACGGCAAAAGAGGATTTGGTTGATTGTTATGTTCGTGCGCCGTTTGCTGGAACAATTGCTAAATTAGTCGTTAAAAAAGGGGACTCCGCGTCAAGCGGAACTTCGATGGCCACTCTTATCACTAAGCAAAAAGTTGCCGAGATTTCATTAAATGAGGTGGATATTGCAAAAGTAAAAGTTGGCCAAAAAGCGAATTTAACTTTTGATGCTGTTGATGGATTAAATGTTGTAGGCACGGTAATTGAGGTGGATGGACTGGGAACGGTTTCGCAGGGCGTAGTAACTTATACCGTAAAAATTGGTTTTGACACGCAAGATGAAAGGGTGAAATCGGGAATGAGCGTAAATGTTTCTATTATTACGGACGTAAAACAAGATATTTTAGTTGTCGCCAATAGTGCTGTTAAAACACAAGGAGAGTCTAAATATGTTGAAATGTTTAATCAGCCGATAGATCAGGTTCAGGGAACACAGGGATTTGTATCTGCTATTGCGCCGATAAAGCAGCAAGTAGAGGTTGGCATATCAAATGATACGCTTACAGAAATAGTTTCCGGATTAAAAGAGGGAGATCAGATAGTTTCAAAAACTATAACTTCTACTACAAAAACTGCTGCAACTACCGCCAAAACCGGTAATTTATTCGGAGGGGGAATGGGCGGGCCGCGATAATATATGATTGAAATTAAAAATATCACGAAAATTTATAAGACTGGAGATGAAGAGCTCAGGGCTCTTAAGGGGGTGAATTTTAAAATAGAAGATGGGGAATTTGTGGCGATAATGGGCCCATCTGGTTCCGGAAAATCAACTTTAATGCATATTATCGGTGCTTTGGATATTCCGACTAGCGGAACTTATTTTCTAGACGGAAAAGATGTTTCTACTTTAAGTGAGGACGAGCTGGCAGATATCAGAAAGGACAAAATCGGTTTTGTTTTTCAGTCTTTTAATTTGCTTCCAAGAACAACAGTTATTAGAAATGTTATGTTGCCTTTGGTTTATGAAGGCATAGATAAGAGCGCGAGACAAGCAAGGGCGGAAGAAGCTTTGATGGCGGCAGGTTTTGATCAAAGTCATTTTCATCATTTATCAAACCAGCTTTCCGGAGGACAAATTCAGAGAGTGGCGATTGCCAGGGCGCTGGTAAATAATCCAGTTTTAATTTTAGCGGATGAGCCGACCGGAAATTTAGACACTAAAACCGGAGAAATAGTTTTGGGAACATTTCAAAAACTTAATGAGGAGCAAAAACGTACCATTGTTCTTATTACTCACGAACATGATGTTGCTCAGCATGCAAAAAGAATTATTCATATCAGGGATGGGCAAATTATCAGCGACGAGAAAAATAATCAGCAAATGAAAATATAAATATGAAAATAATAGATATTATACAAGAAACATACGAAGCTCTTTCAGCGAATAAGGCGCGATCAATTTTGACGATTTTAGGAATTGTTATTGGAATCGGTTCGGTTATTACTTTAGTTTCTATTGGACAAGGCGCGACAGGAACGATTCAGGCCAGCATTCAGTCGCTTGGATCAAATTTAATTATGATTACGCCTGGCGCACAGCGAGGATTCGGGTATCAAGTAAGTTCCGGAAGAGGATCGGCACAAACTCTCACGCTTGAAGACAGCAACGCCATCAAGGATAATATTTCATTAGTGGAGAATATTGCGCCAATGACTTCGGGCCGTTATCAAATAACCGGAAAAGGAACAAATACAAATACCCAAGTGATTGGGACAACAGAGTCATATGCAATAGTAAGAAACGTTTCTGTTGAAGAAGGAATGTTTTTTACGGAACAGCAGGTTAATAATGCCTCAAAAGTTGCAGTAATCGGCCCGACAGTTCGCGATGATATCTTCGGTGAAGGCGTAAGTCCTATAGGCCAAACAATTAAAATAAAGGGGATGATTTTTAATGTAATCGGAATGACAGAATCTAAGGGTGGAAGCGGTTTTAATAATCAAGACGATATGGTGTACATTCCTTTGTTGACGGCACAGAGATATTTTACCGGCAATGACAGTGTTAGTACGATTAATGTTCAGGCGGTGGACGAACAATCTATGACTGAATTGCAAACGCAAATTACAGATCTGCTTTTAGAAAGGCATAAGATTGTTGATTCATCGCTTGCTGATTTTAGCATTATGAATCAGGCAGATATTGTTTCGGCCGCATCTTCGGTGACAGGAACTCTGACGATTCTTCTCGGCGCGATTGCCGGAATCTCTCTTTTAGTTGGAGGAATTGGAATTATGAATATGATGCTAACAACCGTAACGGAGCGTACTCGCGAGATAGGATTGCGTAAAGCTATTGGCGCGAAAAAACGCGATATTAGTTTGCAGTTTTTAACTGAAGCGGTAGCTCTTACATTTATAGGAGGATTTATAGGAGTTGTTATCGGGTGGCTGATATCGTTCGGACTTTCTTATTTTGGAATTGTGCAAACGATAGTTTCTTTTTATTCTGTTTTGCTGGCATTTGGAGTTTCGGCGGCAATAGGAATTATTTTTGGCTATTATCCGGCGCGGAGGGCGGCAGGACTAAATCCTATTGATGCATTGAGATACGAATAAATTATTAAGAATTTGGTCGAATAAAATAAATTAATAAAATAAATATATGAAGAAAAAAACTTTAATTTTAGTTATTGTAGGAGTTGTTTTGATTGGTGGCGCGGTATTTTATGGCGGAATGAAATGCGGGCAAAAAAGCCTGACGAATAGAAAAGGAATAAATAATTTTTCTAATTTAACAGATGAGCAAAAACAGGCGGGGATGCAGCAATTCGGGGGCGGTGCTGGTTTTGCCGGAGGCGGAGCGCACAACGGGGGAGGAATGGTTTCGGGAGAAATTATTTCTAAGGACGATAAGGGCATCACCGTTAAATTAAAAGACGGAGGTTCAAAGATCGTTTTTATTCCTGAAAGTACAATTGTAACAAAAAATGCAGCTGGTTCTATTGAGGAATTGAAGACGGGGGTGCAGGTTTTGGTTTCTGGCACTGCAAACACAGATGGAAGTGTTAGCGCAAAATCGATTCAGATAATTCCGAGCGCGCCGAAATAGAAGCGTTTAGTGGATAAAACGAAACCAAAAATCCCGTCCGCCAGCTGGTGGATGGGATTTTTGATATACTGAATTTAATGCCAGAAGAGCTAGCTAGGTACATAATAGAATATGGATATCTTGCAATTTTTGGATTGGTGTTTTTGCAGGAGATTGGAATTCCAAATCCCGTGCCGAATGAGATAGTTTTAATTTTTTCCGGATACCTTGCGTGGGATGGAACACTGAGTTTTCCGCTTATATTTTTAACCGTGGTCATGGCCGATTTTTTGGGGACATCATTGCTTTATACGGTATTTTATTTTTTTGGCGAATTTATTTTAGAAAAAAAACCGGATTGGATACCAATATCGCATGAAAGAATACGGAAGCTGTCCGAAAAGATATCAAAGGAGGACAGATGGGGACTTTATCTGGGGCGTTTAATTCCTTATGTCCGCGGTTATGTTTCTGTGGCTGCCGGATTATTGGAAATCAAGCCAGTGGTGTTTTTAACCACGGTTTTTTTGTCTGCCGCTACTTGGAGCGGGGGATATGTAATTTTAGGAAGAATACTCGGCCCTTATTGGAAAAATGCTATTGATAAAATCGGTGGTTTTCATAATGTAGTAATTATCATTGCGATTGTAGTTATTTTCATTTTAGTGCGTAAGCATTTTATCAAGCCTTATTTAGCTAAAAAATCTAAGTCATAAAATTTGCGAAATAACCGCAAAATAATAAAAACCGGGTTGTATATTATATGATAATTGTAACATATAGTATACAGGTTTTTGGAGAGGGTTTGTGTTGACAAATAAGGCAAAATGGGGTATAATGTAAACAAGATCCGAAATCGGGGTCGGTTGTTTCCCAACAGAATAGGAGGCAGTTATGACAGGAAAAGGATATGCGACGTCCGTTTTAGTCTGCACGCCGGAAGGAATTCCGCTCGTGATGGACGACTGGAGGCAGAACCAGAATCTCTGGAAGCTGCCGGGCGGAAGAAGCGAGGCGGTGGACAACGGGGATCCCAAGGCCTGCGGAGCGCGGGAACTTGAGGAGGAAACCGGAATATGCGTCATGCCCGATATCTTGAAAGAGATAAGCCGGCAGGACAAGGGTTCCTACATCAAGATCTATTACGAGGTGCATCTCCAGAAGCTGCCCAAGCTCAGAGAGCGGGGCGACGAGGGTGAATTAATCAAAGTGTTTCACCCTGCGGAGATCCTCAAGATGGACAACTTCCTTCCCCCGCACAGAAACGCGGTCATAAATGTAATCGCCAGCCTAAGCTAAGGCGGTTGCATCAATTCAGATAATAAAGGCGCCACCAAGGGCCTTTTTTATTTTATTGATTTAAAATTTTATCTACAGCGTCGTTCCAGGAAAAAATCCGTTCCGTATTTTTGGGTAAACTATTTTGATTCCACGGGCAATCAAGAAGCAATATTTTAATTCCGGATTTTGCGCAATCTTCCGCGTGAGTTAAATCGTCTTCAATAAGCAATTTTATTCCCAATCCATTGCATATATCAGATTTTTTTCGGGAATGGCCGGCCATGGTATAGGTATTGGCATAATGAATGCCCGAGAAAATTTCGGGAAAATGTTTTTCAATCCACTTATTCGTATATTCAATTAGTTCATTTTGCCTCGCAGTAATAATTAAAAGCTCATGCCCATTTTTCTTTAATGTTTTTAGTGCTTCAAATGACCCGGCAATGGGATTAATATGCATAGGATTTGTAATGAAAAATTCATAAACCTTTTTAATAGCTTCTTCTCTGGTTCCGCCCCAAATCTCCCAAAATCTGTATGAGTGGAAATCATTTCTTTTTAATGTTGTTCCATATTTTTTATTATGAAACTCAACAATAGCGTTGAGGGAATCAGCTAATATTTCGTCCAAATCTATTCCTATTATCATATTATTGCTGAATTATAAGAGTTCGGCGGATAGCGTCAAATTGATCAAGTAGGGCTTGCTTATCAAACATTTTTATTGATCCAGGCGGATAATTTTCTAAAACAGAATAATGTATAAAATAACGAACGGCTGTACAGGGATTGGTGCCGGGAATCGCATAAATGGTTTCTTCATAGCGATTGCCAGCACCAGCGTCGGTTGATGAGGCAATAGAATATGTCGTGTCATTTTCGGTCAATAAGTTTGCGGATAGTTTTTTAATTCCCGAATCAATAAATAAATTTGCCGAACAGTCCTCAATTTTTGGAATTTCTTCAATGCTGATATAAGAATCCGATCCAAGATTTGTTCCTTGGGAGGTTGAAGGGGGAATAATAAAAGAAATGCCACCAATCTCCTTTTTTGGACCAAATCCTAAGTACTGATAATTTTCTTTGATTGTAAAATTTGAGGGATAACGGATGGAGAAACCCTGCGTTCCGTTTTCATAAATTTTAGGCAGTTTGCCGGTAATATCTTTATAAATTTTAATGCATCCAATATAAGATTGTTGGTTATTTTCTAAAATAAGCGAGCCGTTTCCTTTGCTGAAAAAAACGATAGATTCGTCGCTGTTTGCATAGCGGATGCCGCTTCCAGAAATGGTTTGCGGCAAAGTTATTTTACGGCCGTCGCCTAGAATTAAATCTACGCTGCCAGTCGGGATAGGCGGTTGTCCCGGCTCTGATAAAGGGGCGGGCGCGCCTTTATAATAACTTGCATCAATTGTTTTTTTATCGTTGCATACGTAAAAAACCTTGCTTATCAGATTATCAGAAGATGGGCTATTTTCTTTTAGATAATTTTGAAAACACCAAATTAATGCGGCTGCAACGGTAATAATAAAGATAATAAAAATTTTAGGATGTTTTTTTATCATACCTTTTGGATTCAGGATAGAATTATTTTGAAAATTTTTCAGCTATTTTTCTAAAATATCCTTTACCTAATGTATTTTCAACCATTCTGGCGAGAGGTAATAAGTTGCCGCTAAAATTAGCTTTTGCAAACTCGTCAAAAATTTCTTTTTTACTCATTGTTCTTTTTGATTTTTCATATATATCGTCAATTATGTTATCCAGATCCTCTCTTTCTTTTTCTCTTGCCGATAAAACAATTTCAGAATTTTCTTTGCATATTTTTGAAAATATTCCAGCAATATAGCCCAACTTAAAGTCCATTGGCCTATCTTTTAACTCGCCACTTTCTATTGTGTTGATTGCCTCTATTATTCCGGGTATAGAATATAATTCTTTGGAAAACACCTTTTTTTGTTTATTTGTAAAATTATTGTAATGTGGAGTTTTCTCAAATAATTCTTTAAACTTTTCAGTTGTTTCTATTTCTTTTTTAAAAAGCAGGTTATTTTTAAGTTTTTCGTTATAAACTTGATCTGTTAGTTTAGCGATAATAGCTTCTTCTATATCTATGAAATAACTTTTATCTTTTTTATGTGAGATAATAGTAATTCCTGATCGGTAAGCTCCAAGTTCATTTTTATTGGCGTCTAAAATTTGCGCGGCCTTATAAGATTTCAAGTGTAGAAATTCATGAATGGTATTTAAAGTTACGCCAAGATTAGACGTTCCTCTATCGACTATAATATTTTGTCCCAGCGCACTGTGGGCTGCGCTTGATAATCTCTCTTTTGTAATAGAGCTAGTTGAGCCAGGCCTTAAAAGGTGAATTTTTTCAATTGATGCGGGGTTTGGCTTCCCTCCATAAGAGAGAACTATTTTATCCGCAGAATCTTCAGCTAGCTTGATTAATTTTTTATCTTCATCTGTTTTTTCTAGCTCATATTCTTTAACAAGATCATCGGTTACTTCAAGGCGGATTTGTAGCAATTCCTTAGCTTTTTTTGTTTCTTCTTCTGATCTTCCTCCGACAACCCTTTCATAATGAGATTTAAACTTATTTTCCATATTAAGAGTATAAGCTGATTTATTTGAATTTCAAGACAAAATAGAAAAATATCTTTTTTATTGACATAGTAGGTTATTTATTTTATTTTAATACCAGCACAAAAATAATTGAATAGAGGGGGAACAAAGATGAAAACGCTCTTAGATGTAAAAGTGATGGTCAACGGATTGCCGGGGAAGATGGCAAAGATAATCGCCCAGGGCATTTTTGATTTGCCCAACGTTTTACCGATGAATGCCACGAGCTTTTCTTTGCTCGATCTTGCATTAACGGGTCCCAATCAGCCCAAAAAGATAAGCGAATTTAAAAACATGACATTGTTCGGACCCGAAGATCATGAAAAGGTTTTAGCTGAAGCTTCAAATCTGCCGGCCTATGTTTGCGCCATCGACGCCTGCAAGGGCGCGGGCGTGGCCAACAGAAACGCCGAGATGTATTGCAGGCATCACATTCCTTTTGTGATGCTTTCAACAACCGACGTGGACTACAAGCTGATTGAAAAGCTCGCAGAAGAAACAATGACTCCCTGCGTTGCTTGTCCGAATATGGATGTCAGAATCGTAGCTTGGATGGCGGGTATTCAACATATGGCAGAAAATTATTTAGGAGCATTCGAAAACTCCAAAATATTTCTGACCGAAACTCATCAGGCCGATAAGGTTAATGCCGACGGCAAACCGGAGACTTCGGGCACTATGAACAAGGCGCTCAAAAATCTCTCTGCTCTTCTCGGCGAAGAATTAACCGCCGATCAAATCATAAGCATGAGAGATCCCAACGTACAGGCAAAAATTATAGGCGTTCCAAAAAACTGGCTAGGCTGGCACGCTTATCACTTCTTCAAAGTTTCGAATGAACACGATGGGGTCGAGGACAGCGAGGAATTAATATTCAAAAGGCATGGTGGCGAATGTTACAGAAGGGGTACTATGCTTGCCCTGGATTTCCTAGCCAAAGAAAAAAACGAGAAGTACTTTAACACCATGATCGATGTAATAAAAGGATAACTGTCGAGATGGTGGTCTCAGAACGCTGAGGGCAAGCAAGCCCCAGCGTTTTTTTATTTGAATTTCAAATCAAAACAGGGAATAACATCGTTTGGATTTAAGATTTAATCTTCATTCAAGCAAGTAGGCGATTTTTATTAGTTAAATTTATTTTTGACTGTCTAATATCTCCTTTTTTTTGATTTTACAAACCTCTTTAAACATCTTTATGTATTCAGTTGCTGATTTATCCCAGGAAAAATCTTTTTTCATGACGGATTGTTGAATATTTTGCCAATCTTCCCGATGGCGCCAGTTTGATAATGCTCGTGTCAAGGTCATTAAAAGCGCAGTAGATTCAAAATTATCAAAAAGAAACCCCGTGCCCTTATGGGTTTGCGGAGAAAAATCTTCAATGGTGTCGGCGAGACCGCCAGTACGCCTGGCTACTGGAACCGCGCCATATCGCATAGCTTCCATTTGAATAAGTCCAGATGGCTCATACATAGAAGGAATAAGAATTATATCTGCTCCAGCAAAAATAAGATGCGGCGTTTCATAAAATTGCAGATAAGCCCGCACTTGCTCGGGGAATTTTTTTTCAAGCTCTTGGAAGTAGGTCATAATTTCGGTATCGCCGGTTCCGACAACGATCAGTTGCGCTTTTGAGTCTTGGAGAAAAGGCTCTATGATCGGAGCAAGAAGAGTAAGGCCTTTCTGCTTGGTAAGTCGGGATACTATTCCAGCCACGAATACATTTTTATTTTGCGGGAGGCCGAATCTTTGCTGGAGCGCTAGCTTGTTTTCGCTACGTTTTGCCAATGATTTAATATTAAAATTTTGAGCAAGAACCTTGTCGGTTTCGGGATTATTTGTTTCGTAATCAATACCGTTCAAGATTCCGTAAAGCCGGTCTTTTCTTTCTTGAAAGAGCTTTTCCATTCCTTCGCCATATTGTTCAGTTGTAATTTCCTCAGCATATTTTTTAGAAACCGTATTGATAAAGTCAGCATAAACTACTCCTCGGCGAAGGGGATTGATGGTTTTTATTCTGTCGTCAAAAAAACTTGGTATGGGTCCGTTGCCGTCATCTTTGTCCAGTTCGGGAGTAAATTTATGATTGCTGGCCGTACCTTGATAGGCGAGATTATGTATGGAAAAAACGGACGCAATTTTGGAAATTATCGGGTCTGTTTTATAATCACATTTCATAAAGTTGGGCAAAAAACCGCCCATCCAATCAGTGCTTACAATAATGTCAGGGGTCCATTCTTCAAAAAATTTTAAAAACTCAAGTGTTCCGCGGCATAAGAGCCCAAACCGTATGCTATCGTCAGCATATCCATATGCATTTGAGCGGAACTCAAAATATTCTTGATTTTCAAGAAAATAAGTTGTTACCGGGCTTCGGGGGTCGCTGGTTTGTTTGTAGCGAAGAATATTGCATATTAAATATTTTTTTTCGCTTTCTTCTCCGACCCCGGTTGGAACAAGCAGATTACTATGTATAAGAGATAGGCCATTTTTGGTCGGGTCAATAGTGCCATAACGGGGCATTATAACCCGGGCGTCACATCCCATTCTCTTTAAAGCGCGCGGCAGTGAAAACATTACTTCTCCCAACCCTCCTAATTTTGCGAATGGCGCTTGTTCCGAAGTAACGAAAAGAATTTTTAATTTTTTATTTCCAAAAATCATGTCTTTTTATAATAGCAAAAAATATTCACTTAGGCGAGCCCGCTATTTTTATATGAAATTTAATTTTAATTGGTTGGTAATCACCGATATGTAAAGTTATAATAAAAGAGATGATAAATAAAGAAATTATAAAAAAGCCATTTTGGGCTCTCCCTATAAAAGAGACAATAGGATTTCTGGAAACATTTAAAGATGGCATTGGAGAAGAAGAGGCGCAGAAAAGAGTTGATATTTTTGGAAAAAATAAAATTCAGGAGGATATTAAGACGATAAAACTTGGAATTTTTTTAAATCAACTAAAAAGCCCTTTAATATTTTTTCTGATTATTGCCGGTTTGATAATGATTTTAGTGGGAGACTATACGGATGCAATTGTAATTTTAGGGGCAGCTATAATTAACGGTGCACTCGGATTTTATCAGGAGAATAAAGCTGAGCAGGCGCTCGCGCGTCTTAAAAGTTATATTCAGGAGCGAACAAGGGTTTTCAGAGGGGGCCGCGAATATGAAGTTGAAACAAAAGATTTGGTTCCTGGAGACATTATTCAGCTGTCTCAAGGATCGCGCGTGCCGGCGGATGCAAGAATAATTTATTTTAATAATTTATTTGTTGATGAAAGCATTTTAACTGGAGAGGCGTTACCGGTCGAAAAAAATACGAATCCGGTTGTTTTCGGTTCGGTTATAGGCGACAGAAAATGTATGGTTTTTAGCGGTACTACCGTGGTGCAAGGTTTTTTAACGGCTGTTGTTACGGCTACGGGCATTAACACGGAGTTGGGTAGAATCGCCTCCATGGTTAGGAACCAACGAGAAGAAAAAACCCCGCTTCAAAAAGCAATCAATAAATTTAGTATTAAGGCAAGTATTTTTTTGGCCTTAATGATAGCGGTTATTTTTGCCGTGGGTATTTATTCCAATTATCCGCCCATGGAAATGTTTTTTGTATCAGTTGCAGTGATGGTTTCAGCCGTACCCGAAGGATTGCCCGTGGCTATGACGGTGATTTTGGCGATTGGCGTGCAACGGCTGGCAAAAAAGAATGGAATTGTCCGTAAATTATTGGCGGCAGAAACACTTGGCGACACAACCATTATTCTTACTGATAAAACCGGCACACTGACGGAGGCCAAGATGTCTCTTTCTAAAATTTCAATTTTTGACGGAAAATCCAATAAGGATTTTATTTTAAAAATTGCTTTAGTAAATTCTGAAATTATTGTGGAAAATCCGGAAGAAGGGTTGGCGAATTGGCGGATTGTCGGACGGCCAATGGAGGTTGCATTGGTGAGGTCAGCGGGGCAATCAGGGGTTTTAATAAATAAAGTTAAAGAGAATTTTAAATCTATAGATTTTTTACCTTTTAATTCTTCAAATAAATACACAGCTTCAGTAGTGGAACATAAAAACAAAAGATTTTTAACTCTTATGGGAGCTCCGGAGATATTATTGAAAATGAGCGATTTTGGCCCGAAAGAAAAAGAAAAAATTTCCAAGCAGATTCATAAAATGGCTTTGGCCGGAGAACGAATACTGGGAATGGCTGTCAAGGAATTATCCAAAAACGAGAAAATTAATTTAATTAAGGGAAATTTTAAAGACGTTTCTTTCCTTGGAACGATTTCTTTTGTAGACCCGATTCGCGAAGGAGTAAGAGAAACTATTCAGCAAATAGAAAAAGCCGGGATTAAGACGGTTATTGTTACGGGCGATCATCGTGGTACCGCGGAGGCGGTTGCCAAATCATTGGGTTTTGATGTTGAAGGAAAAATTATTGACGGTAATGAATTGGATTTAATGTCTGTAGATAAATTGAAAGAATTTTTGCCTTTTTTGAGGGTTGTTTCGCGGGTAAGTCCTGAAGGAAAATTAAAAATAGCTAAGGCTTATCAGGAAATGGGCGAGGTGGTAGCAATGACAGGAGATGGCGTAAATGACGCGCCTAGTCTTAAACAGGCCAATATCGGCGTGGCAATGGGTTCGGGAACGGATGTTGCTAAAGATGTGGCTGATTTGGTTTTGCTGGATAATAATTTTAAGACTATTGTTAGCGCAATTGAGGAGGGTAGGCGAATTATATCAAACATACGCAAGGCGTTGGTTTATCTTCTTTCAGACCTGGTGGATGAATTATTTTTGATAGGAGGATCCTTGGTTCTCGGTATAGGATTGCCTCTTAATGCCATCCAGATTTTATGGGTGAATTTTTTCACGGATAGTTTTCCCGCCATAGCGCTGGCTTTTGAAGATCATGTTGATTATTTAAAACAGAAAAATAGAAAACTTAAAGAAGGGCTGATAGATGGAGAGATGAAATTTTTAATAGCAATTGTTGCTGTTCCCACTACAATTTTATTATTTGTTTTATATGTCGGGTTGTTAAATCTAGGATATGATCTAATGTTGGTGAAAACTTTTATTTTTGCCGCTTTTGGATCATGGTCTTTATTTCTCGTATTTTCAATCAGGAGCTTGCACAAAAGTATTTTTAAATATAATCCTTTTTCCAATAAAGAATTATTAATTGGTACCGGTATAGGATTTATTTCAATGACGGCAGCAATTTATGTGCCTTTTTTACAAAATTTTTTGGAAACTGTTTCTTTGCCGCCGTTATGGCTTTTAGGGGTGATTGGAGTGGGAATTTTAAATATTTTATTGATTGAAACCGGAAAATTAATTTTGCGGAAAAAGGAATAGTTATCAAAATTAATAAAATGTCGTTTTTGTGGGCAGTATTTTTTATTTGAATTTCAATCTAAAACAGGGGATAATGAAAATATGATTGTGTTCCAGAAAAAATTTATGAAGGCGGCTATTAAAGAGGCCGAGAAAGCTTTAAGGAAAGGGGATTATGGTATTGGTTCGGTTATAGTTAAAGACAATAAAATAATCGCAAGAGCGGGAGAAACTTTAAAATCAAAACCTGATCCGGTAAATGGACATGCTGAAATTGGAGCAATAAGAAAGGCGTGTAAAAAATTGAATAGCGGTTATTTAAAAGAATGCACAATCTATTCAACTCATGAGCCTTGTCCAATGTGCGCGTCCGCACTTTATTGGGCTAAAATAAAAGGCATTGTTTATGGCATAACAAGAGAGGATATGATTGAACATATGAATAAAAAAGTAAGTGAAAAATTTGCCTGGAGGCAGATTGATATCTCGTGCGAGGATATAATCAAAAAGGGGTTGCCCGATATGAATATTGAAATTTCAAGAGGATTTATGAGAGAAGAATG
This sequence comes from Minisyncoccota bacterium, assembly GCA_028716745.1. GTDB lineage: Bacteria > Patescibacteriota > Minisyncoccia > UBA6257 > 02-FULL-45-10c > STD1-84. The sequence goes on along the minus strand of JAQUPE010000002.1, from coordinate 10,204 downwards.
CCTAAAATTATTAAATTAAAATGAAACTTTCACTTGGGATTGTTGGAACGCTACACGACATGATTTACCACCAAAAGAAATTATAATTCCGTTTAGTTACAGAATAAGTATGTGAAAATTATCCAGTTGGATAATTTTTATTTATTTCTGTTGATAACTTCTTTGCTTTCATTTTTCTCATCGTTTCTTCAAATAAAACAGCAAAAGCCGTATGAGCCCTTCGTTCACATTCTTCTTTGGGAGCGTCGGATTGGGAGTAGTGTATTTTAATTTTTTTGTGTTTGTTTTTCATGGTTTAAATAAAAAGCTCCAAAATAATATTCTATTTTGGAGCTTCGTTTTTTTTCTTCTGATTATTTATTACGTCTATTGTAAGGAGATCGATTAGGGGGATCAAGACTTACATGTTTTTCAGAAGCCTTTGTTCTTACTGCGTCAGGGGTTCTACCAAGTAATAGTCCGATGACACGAGTAGGAGTATTTTTTTCTGCTAGATTTTGTAATTTTGATATTTCATTAGACGTCCATGATTTACCAGAATTACGATTGTATTTTGCCATAAACAATTGTATCGCTTTGGATGGCAGGCCCCACCGATTAAGTGGAGCCTGCCGGACGATTGTTTTAGAAACTACGTCCCCTTAACCAAGATAAGTTGGATTGATCTGTTAGGCGTCCCCACCATTCTCCCTGTAATCTGAAAATGATTAATTCATCATTGTCATCTACAATAAAAGGGAAAAGTGTCTCAAATATCTGTTGGGCGGATAGATTAGTTTCTACAAGCCAAGCAGATGTTGTGTGATGCCAGTAGGTTCCGCTAATGTTCTTGATGGCATTATAGAGATCAGAATAATCCTGACCAGGTCTTTGCAACTTATACGAGATAATGTAAACCATTGCAATTAATTTGTTTGCGGGTGCTTAATTTGCTATGCTAGTTTTAGGGCTACAGCTAGGACTATCAACCTGACATTTCCGAAAATCGCCCTAGCATGAACGAGATTGGGAATGTCGCAGTCCTCTGCAGTACAAATCAAGCACCCAGAAAAGCCGCTCTTAAAAGAGCGGTTTTTCTTAATGCTCAATAATTGGTACGATTTGATAATCATTATTTCTTTCAATTTTAATGGTTCGGATTACTTTTCCAAATATTTTAAAATTTTTGTTTAAAATGATTGGCTGGTATTCAGGATTTTTAGTAACAGGATTTAAAATTATTGCGTTATCGGCAAATGCAATTTTTTTAATAACAGCCGTTTCGTTAATAATTACCGCAACAAGATCGCCATTTTTTACATTTTCGGTCATTTCCACTAGTACAAAATCACCGTCTTTAATATTTGCGTCAATTAAAGAATTTCCAATTGCTTTAATAACAAATAAATTTTCCTTTTTTCCTTCAGTTAACTTTGAAGAAACAGGAATAAACTCATCAAAAGTACGTTCGGCTATAATGCTTGGATTTCCGCAACCTGCAGAGGCGAACACGGGCACCTGAATAATTTCTTCAAATGGTTTTTTATCCTCCGTGAGTTGGATTCCTCGTTTTGCATACCGACTGCGCTGTATTAAATTTTTTCGCTGAAGGGAGTCAAGATATTGAGTTACAGACCGTAAAGAACGAACTTTAAACGCCTTGGCTATTTCATAAATAGTGGGGGATTTTCCGTTATCCGAGATATATTTATAGAGGAAATTATAGATTTCCTGCTGTTTTTTGGTTAAAGTGTCTCTTTTATTCATATAACTCCTTAAGTATAATGTATTACGGCAAAAAAGTCAAAAATATTTATATACAACATATACACATCTTATTAAATTCTCCCCTTATTGTTAATTTCTAAAAGTATGTTTTTAAAATGTCAATATTGCTTTATACGTCTTATTTTTTTATACTAATTCCAATCAAATGACAGAGATTTTAACGGATGGGCAAGTATTTTATCTTATATTCGCATTACCGGGATTTATTTTAATTTGGAGCTTTCGTTTGTTTTTTCTCCATCGGAAAAAATGGAGTGGCTGGGAATGGACGTCTTGGTCGGTGTTTTGGGGCATTATTAATACTTTAATATTTGAATGGTTTTTAAGGGAGCACCCCGAACAAATTCCAAAAGTGTTTGCAAATCCGATAATTGCTGCTTTTATTCTTTCAATATTTGCGTTTTTATTCATCGCGTTTTTGTGGATTCTAATAATTTCTTTTAAACACTTGTTTGTAACAATAATGGATTCTATATCGTAAAATCTCATTTGAAATTTGAAGCAAATCAGGGAATAATAAGAAAGTCGTAGAAAAACAACCAAAGCGGTAACATGAAACTTAGTCTAGGGATAGTAGGCCTTCCGAATGTGGGGAAATCCACGTTGTTCAAGGCGCTGACTAAAAATGATATACCGATAGCTAATTATCCGTTTTGTACCATTGATCCGAACGTGGGCGTGGTTGTTGTGCCCGATGAGCGCGTAGATAAATTGGCGGAGATGAGCAAGTCAAAAAAGAAAATACCGGCCGTGGTGGAGTTTTATGATATTGCCGGCTTGGTAAAAGGTGCCTATAAAGGCGAGGGTTTGGGAAATAAATTTTTGAGCCATATCCGAGAGACAAACGCGATTGTGGAGGTCTTGAGATGTTTTCCTTTAGGAGAAATTGTTCACGTGGAAAATTCGGTGGATCCGCTTAGGGATATGGAAATAATCAATTCGGAATTGGCCTTGAAAGATTTGGATACTATTGATAAAACGATAAGCACCGTTGAAAAAGATATTAAAGGCGGAAAGAAAGAGGAAATTAAAAGCTTGGAGGTTTTAAAAAAGGCTAAGGAATTGTTGTCGGCGGGGAAATTAATTATGGAATTGAAGGATGAGCCGATTATTAAAAATATCCAGCTTTTGACTGCCAAGCCGCAGATTTATCTATTAAATGGAAAGCCGGAAGATGTTCCGCAAAATTTGACTGATAAAATAAAGTCTGTTGGCGCTGATTACGCGGTGATGGATTTAAGTAGTTCAGAGGTTGATTTGGGTGATCTTATCAGGAAATCTTATGCGATTTTAAATCTTATCAGTTTTTTCACTACTGGAGAGGATGAAACGCGTGCTTGGACAATAACTAGGGGCGAAAAAGCTCCACAGGCGGCTGGCACAATTCACACCGATTTTGAAAAGAAATTCGTTAAAGCCGAAGTTATAAATTGGAATAAATTATTGGAAGCAGGCGGATGGTCCAAGGCCAAGCAAAAAGGAATGCTTCGTTTGGAGGGGAAAGAATATGTTTTTCAGGATGGGGATGTTACTGAAATCAAACATGGGTAAGGGCTCATAAACTTTGTTTTTCAAGAACCCGCTTCAATTCAAAGAAATTCAATTCGTTCATTACGCGAAAATACCGCCCTGCACACTTCGTTAGCGGGCGTCCGGTATTTTCGCTATTCTCTCATAGAATTTCTATTTTCATTTTCTCTTAAGGTTCTTGTAAAAATAAAGTTTATTCACTTTAGATTTTTAAATGTTCCAAAAATAACTCATCTTCAATTTTTTAGAAATATATTGACTTTTTAGGAAAAATGTGACATTATGACCTTGTACAAGCTAAGTTCTTGTACGAAGCACATTTCAAACAAAAAAGGAGGTGAGAACAATGTCAGACGACAAGTACAGAGTTGTAAACAGCAGGCCAGCAGACAGCGTTTTCGGATTGCTGGTGAATGCGGTAAGTGACGGCCCCAAGATTATCACGGTAATAGACACATCTACCGGGGAAATCAGCGACGTAGGCACGAGGCCTGGACAATCCGTTCATGATGCGATTGCGAACGGACAGTCCATAAAGAAGTAGGTGTTTTCCAAAAATCCCTGGACGGATTAGTTTTTCAAAAAAGGAGGAGAGAGAATGACTGAATGTCCCAAGGAATGTAAATTCCAAAGGGCAGTGTTTATCGGGACAGATGAGAAGTGGCTTTAATAAGTACAATAATCTGCAAATCCGCACTTTTATTTGGTGAGCCGCACGGAGCAATGTGCGGCTTTTTATTTTATATAGAACACAGAACTGCCTTTTGGAATATTTTGCACTTGGTTAGGCAGTAAATAATAAATATTTTTTTCTTTTTGTTTTTCGGGAGTAAATGAATCGGTTATAAACATTACAGTTTGAGAAGGCATTGGAATACCGCGGACTAAAGCTCCGCCGGCCTCTACTACTACATATTTAGGCATTTCTTTAGGCAGGGCGTTAATGTCTTCGCCAATTTCCACATAATTTCGGCTAAAGGCGCCAGGCGTATTTGGGTCTTCTGCCCATAAAGAAAAATAAGAGATATAGCCTTCGCAGAAACAGAGAATCAAAAACAATACGCATATTTGATTGTATATATGTTTATTTCTAAAATGTTTTTTGAAATATGAATATGCTTCCATTCCGCCTATTCCGGCCAATATAAATACCGGAGGAATCATAATAATTGCCCGCAGAGCATGAGGCACCCCTTCATTTGAAACTACAACCGGTAGGGCGGTAAAAACAATCCAGGCCAGCAGGACCAGGCTTATTTCTGAGATTTTAGATTTTTTAAATAAAGACTTAACGGCAATAAATAAGCCGATTAAAAAGAGAATGCCTACGGGCCAGAATAATTCCGGTTTGCCGGAATAATTGTGGCGCCAATTCGTGTCGCCGGAAAAATTAAACATTCCGGATGTTTTTATAATATTCATTCCAAAATCGCGGACGGGAGCAGGGGAATTAAAAATTGAAATCTGGGAAGTCCTGCCCATGAAGTCGGCGGGATTTTGCGCGAAATATATGCAAAGCGGAAGAACCGTAAAAAGGAAGGCTATGCCGGCATAGAAAACAAAACGCCAGAATAATTTGGCTAAATTTTGCTTATAAAAATGCCTTCCCAAAATTATTAGTATTACTAATATTAGGGCGGGCGTGATGCGATAGGCGATATAACTGTAAAATCCGAGGCCAAAAACTATTCCGCCCAAAATTGAAAGATGCCAAAAATAAGTTTTTGATTCTTTATTCTTGCGGGCTTTTGCGGCGGCGTTTAACAGAAAATATAATCCCCAAACCAAAAAGAACGGAGCCATAATAGCGCGGAAGCCGATGCGGGAAAAATTAATATGCCAAAAACTGGTCGCCAAAAAGAATGAAGAAAGAAGAGCTATGGATGAGGCATATTTGTTTGAATCAAATAATTTTTTAACCAAAAAATAAAGCCCCATAACGGTAAGAACCCCAAAAATGGCGCTGGGAAGCCTTAAGGCCCAAGGCTTGTTTCCTAAAACAGATACGGATAGAGCCTGGATATTTATAAACAGGCCTTCGCGGCCGTTATTTTCCGGATAGAAGATTTTAAAGTTGTTAGTTGAGAGGGCTTCCAGGGCGTTATTGCCGTTCATCGCTTCATCGGGATAAAGCCCCGGCGGTATATCTCCGATAACAGAAGTTAAATTGTTAAGGCGGAGGAAAAAAGCTATAATTACGATAAGTATAGCGGCAAAGATAGGAAGATTTGTCTTTTTAGTGAACATAAAAGCTTAATTAATTATACAATGGAACAAAAATTTGAGCATAGCGCCTTAGACAAGGATGTTGAGAGATTGGCAGCCGAGGTCCAAACCTATCGGGCTGAGCGCGGCTTGGATAAGGTGGATGAAATGACTATAAAATCGGTTATAAAAAGCAAGCTTTATCATCATCCTACGGTTGTAAATATCCAAAACGACGGAAAAGTTGCGTCCCAAATTCAGGATGCTTCTGCGCAGACCTTGCCAGATTATCTTCAGAGCGAATCTCCGGAAATAAAATTGAAAGTCGAAGAATTAGTTGAGACGACATTGCATCATGGCATTAGCCAGGGAATTGAAAAGGCGCGCAAGGCGGGTCCTTTTATTTTGGACGCCTATCATGACGCCTTAACTGCAAAATTATATCAGGAATTAAAAGATAGAGGACATCTAAAATGATAACTTTAACCGCGGTTCTTATCATATTCGGAGTTTCCTTGATGATAATCGGGGCGTTTTTTTATGTTAAGAACAAAAGAAAAAAATATTTGATGGAAGTTTTAAAATTGAAAATACTTTCCATTAAGCTTCATAAAAAAACCGAAAATCAAGATAAAAATTTATGGATGCAGGAAATTAATTTGACCAGCCAATTGTTAAGCGCGCTGGCTAATTTAAAAATTCCTTTTTCCATAGAAGTTTCTGTCCAATATGTCGGAGAGGAAATACGTTTTTATATTGCTGTGCCGAGAGAGTCGGTGCAATTTGTTATGCGCCAGATTCAGGGATTATGGGCGGATTCTCAAATAGAAGAAATAGACGATTATAATATTTTTAATAATCAGGGGGTGACCGAGATGGCATATTTAAAACAGAAACAAGATTTTGTTTTGCCGATAAGAACATATGAAGAAGCGGGCATTGATACTTTTCTTCCGATTTTAAATACTCTTTCAAAAATAGAAGCGGTTGGAGAGGGAGCTGCCATTCAAATTTTGGTAAAGCCGGCGCCGCCGGATTTCAAAAAAAGAGCGGTTAGTGTTTTAAGAAAACTTAAAAAAGGAGAAAAGTTTGAAGATTCATTGAAAGACAGTAAAAAATTTACATTAAAAGATATTGGCAGCGCTCTGAGCGGAAAGAAAAAAGATCAGTCTGGAGCAGCCAAGCCGGTTTTAGAAGAAGAAATAATAAAAGTTATCGATAAAAAATTGGCCAAGCCGGTTTTTTCCGTAAATGTGAGACTGGCCGTTTCTGCTCCAAGTCCGTTTCGCGCCGAAGAGATTTTAAATAATATAGCGGGTTCATTTGATCAGTTTTCCGCTCCTTTAAGAAACGATATAAGAGCCATTAAGCCTAAAAATCAGGAAGAGACCATTTTTAAGTTCATTTTCCGCCAGTTTGATCCGGGGCAAAAAATGATTCTTGGAAGCGACGAATTGGCAAGCTTATTGCATTTTCCAACGTCCGTTACCGAGATTCCAAAGATAAAATGGGCAAAGTCTCATGAAGCTCCGCCTCCTCCGAATTTGCCGAAAAAAGGAGCAATAATAGGCAAGAGTTCTTTCCGCGGAGAGGAAAGAGAAGTTTTTATTGATGACGATGATCGCCGGCGCCATCTTTACATAATCGGACAAACCGGAACAGGAAAATCAACATTAATTGTTAATATGGCTGCCAGCGATATTCAGAACAGAAAAGGAGTTGCAATGATAGATCCTCATGGAGATTTAATAGAATCTATTTTGGAATTGATTCCGGAAAAAAGAATGGAAGACGTTATTCTTTTTGATCCATCGGATTTAACTAAGCCGATTGGCTTAAATATGCTGGAATATGATTTTTCTCATCCCGAAGAAAAAACTTTTATTGTTAATGAAATGCAGAGCATTTTTAATAAGCTTTTTGCTCAAGAAACTATGGGCCCGGTATTTGAGCAATATATGCGCAATGCGCTTTTGCTATTAATGGAAGCAGCGCCTTTTGAACCGGCGACACTGGTAGATGTTCCAAAAGTTTTTACGGATCCGGAATTTAGAAATATAAAATTAGCGCGATGCAATAATTCGTCAGTAAAAGATTTTTGGGAAAAGGAGGCCTCTATGGCCAGCGGAGATGCATCTCTTCAAAATATGGCTCCTTATATTACTTCAAAATTCAATAATTTTATTGCTAACGATTATGTCCGCCCAATAATCAGCCAGGCGAAATCTTCTTTTAATTTTAGGGAAGCGATGGATGAGGGGAAAATTTTGTTGATTAATTTATCCAAGGGAAGAATAGGGGATATAAACGCAAATTTGCTGGGAATGATTATTGTCGGAAAATTATTAATGGCAGCTCTTTCCAGGGTTGATATTCCGCAAGAAAAGAGAAGAGATTTTAATCTTTATATTGATGAGTTCCAAAACTTTACGACAGATTCAATTTCTGTAATTTTATCGGAGGCCAGAAAATACAGGCTTAATTTGGTTATTGCCCATCAATTTATAGCGCAACTGACAGAAAAAGTTAGAGACTCTGTTTTTGGGAACGTCGGATCGATTATCGCTTTTAGGTCCGGGCCTGATGATGCGGAATTTTTGGATAAGCAATTTATGTCCGTATTTACCAAGGAAGATTTGATGAATATCGACAATTTCTCAGCTTATGCAAAATTATTGATAGGCGGGCAAACTTCCAAGCCGTTTAATATCAAAACCTTGGTTCCGCCGAAAGGAAGCAACGAGGTTGCCGAAAAAGTTAAAGAAATTTCCAGAAATAAATATGGTTTAGATAGGACAAAATAAGATAGGGCGTAATATAAATTTATATGGTGCTCATTAAACAAGCTCAAATAATAGATGGCAGCGGTCAAAAAGCGTTTCGCGCGGATATTTTGATTAATGACGGAAAAATTTCAGCTATTGGGAGCTTTCCCCATAAAAAAGCGGACGTAATAATTAATGCATTGGGGCTTGATGCCGTTCCCGGATTTATAGACGTAAATACAGACTCCGATCATCATTTAAGCCTTTTTACCAATCCTTCACAGAAAGATTTTGTGCATCAGGGAGTAAGCACTATTATTGGCGGCCAGTGCGGCGCATCTTTGGCTCCATTGATGTATGGATCTTTGGCTTCTATTAAAGAGTGGGCAAATACAGACTTGGTAAATGTTGATTGGCGGGGAGTTAAAGAATTTTTTAATATTTTAAGAAAAATTAATTTAGAAATACGTTTTGAAACATTAGTCGGCCATTCTACCGTAAGGATGGACGTAGCCGGAGGAGAGACACGAGACTTAACGGAATCGGAGCTTCAAGTTTTTTCCAAAATATTGGAGGACTCTCTGAACGAAGGCGCGCTTGGAATGTCTACGGGACTTGGACATATATATGGAAGAAGAACTCCTTACAGCGAAATAAAATTATTAGTTAATCTGGTGGCTAAACATGGAAAGGTTTATACAACCCATCTTCGCGATGAGGGAGTAGGCTTATTAAAATCAATTGAAGAAACTGTGGCGGTTGCTCATGATACGGGAGCAAAAACAGTTATCAGCCACCTTCGTCCGATTCGCGGATTTGAAAATAATTTTGAACAAGCCATTGAGCTGATTGATAAAAATTTGGTAAATGCAAATGTTTATTTTGATGTTAATCCTTTCGAGACAAGCCTTATTCCTCTTTATTCTTTGCTGCCGTCTTGGATCCAAGGAGACAAGGCTGAAACGTTGCTGGAATATTTAAAGAAGGATGAAATAAGAGGAAAAATAATGCAGGAGGTGGCAGGGAAAAAATTGGAAGATTTAGTTGTTGTTAGCGCGCGAAATAATGATCATCTTGTCGGAAAAAGCTTAAAAGAAATTGCCGGAAGTAAAGAAAAAAATGTTGCAGAGACAGTTCTTGAATTGATGGAAGCGACTCGTTTTGTTGCTACATTAGCTTCAAAAAATTTGGATGCTCCGTTATTGGACAAGGCTCTTTTTCATCCGCGCGCATTAATAGGATCAAACAGCGCCAGCTTGCCGGAAAATACCAAGAAAATGAGACTGGAAAGAGCCACCTCCACATTTTTAAAATTTCTTGAAATTTCTAAAGAGCATAATATTCCGCGTGAAGAAGCGATTAAAAGGATTACTTTTATTCCGGCCCAGGTTTTCGGCCTTAAAAACAGGGGATTAATAAAAGAGGGATATCTGGCGGATATTGTTTTATTGAAAGATCAGACTGTAAAAGGAGTCGTTTTAAACGGAAAATATGTAGTAAACAATGGTTAACTCAAGATATTTAAGCAAGAAAAAACCTGATTATGTTTTAATAATCGCAACCTTTTTTCTTGTTGTTTTTGGTTTGGCGATGCTGGCCAGCGCGTCTTCCGACATGGCAAAAAATAAATTCGGGGACAGCTATTATTTTTTGAAGCATCAAATGATATACGGATTAATTCCAGGTTTAATAGGTTTTCTTATTGCCTCTAAGCTTTATTATCAAAATTATAAAAAATTAGCGCCATTTTTTTTACTTACGGCAATAATTCTTTTGCTTTTAGTTTTTACTCCGCTGGGATCATCTGCCGGAGGCAAGGCGGATCGCTGGCTTAGTTTGGGACCAATAACCTTTCAGCCTTCGGAAATTTTAAAAATTGCTTTCATTATTTATATTGCCGCTTGGCTTAGTGGAGACGAAAAAAGAAGATCGGATTT
>JAQUPE010000001.1 GCA_028716745.1 Minisyncoccota bacterium | reverse complement strand
GATATATTGTGCGACATATACTTAATCTTAAAAACGGTACTCTCCCGCCGGGACTGGTATACGAAAAGGATTAGTTGAATTATTTTTTAAATTTCTTTTGCTGAAGTTCTCTTATTGCATCTTTTGCTATCCATTTAGCGGATTTAGAATTTATTTTTTCTATTTCTTTCGCTAACTTTATTGCTTTTATTCTCAATGCGGGGTTTCGCTTCCCTATTTGCCTGAGGGCCCAGTTAACAGCCTTCCGCACATAGTTTCTAGGGTCGGTTGATTGGGCTTTAATTGTTGGAAAGAATTTCAAAAAATCTTCGTTTTTAGCTTTTTTGTCGTGAATTGCCAATGATGCTATTAGGGCAAATCCGGCTCTTTTAACAAATTCTTTTGATTGTTTAGACCATTTCGCGGCTTTTAAATAAGCAACGGGAGTTTTATCAAAAATACGCATGCAAACTTGGTCGCAAACATCCCAGGAATCAAATTCTTTCGCCCATTTTTCCATTTGAGCAGGGGTTGTCAGTTTTGGATTTTCAATTAGCGCAGCCAGTATTCTTGCTTCATGGATTTTAGAGTTCCAGAGCTTTATGGCGAGATCGTGATTTTTTCCGATTTGTTTTGCTATTTTTTGCAATGTCGGAACATCTACGCCTAGGGTATTTTTCGGATTAATTCCAAATCTAGCCATTCCCTGCACGCATTTAGGATTAGCGTGGGAACGCAGCTCGGAGATAATCTTTTTTAAATCAGACACTTTATTTTAATTTTTTATCTTTAATGAACATTTCAAACGAACGATCATAGGTCTTTTCTGCCTCTTTAGAGAAGCAGCACCCCGGCAGTTCTTTGTTTTTAAGATGGTATTTGACGCATTCGCAACAAATCCCCTTTCTGGGGCAATTGGGATATGTGCACGGGCATGTTTTTAAGTTTTTATTTTTTTGGCATTCCATTAGTATATTATATCAAAGAAGTTTTATGGTGGATAATGTTTAGAAAATGATTATGCTACAATAAAAATATGGTAGATTTTCTAAAACAGTTTGCGTTGCAGTGCAAGCATTACGTTTATAAATTCAAGATTGGCCGTTCTATTGCCAGTTCGCTTTCGGGATTTATATGCGGAGTAATTTTTGCCAGTATGATTTTAGGCGTATGTATTTATATATTGACTATAATCATTAAAAATTCCTGTAATTGTCATTAATCATATAAACAAAAATGCCCTTGCGGGTATTTTTTAATTTCCTATAAATATTTTATTTTCTATCCTTAAGTCGAAATACTTGGAATTTTTCTGGCTTTCTTTTAATAATTTTATCAATGCATTTATATTGGAAGACGGATCAAAACGGACGCTAAATAAGATATACGGCCCTCCATAAGTAGTCATTTTTATTTCCTGCAGTTCTTTATCATATTCGAATCCATTAATGGAAAATCCTAAGCTTTGAGAATTTTTTAGAGCAGCAAGAAGATTATTTATAAATCTTTCTTCCAGAGCCTTTTCTCCCAGGGTTATGCTGTTATTTTTTAAGTCTTGTACGGCGAGAATCAATCCTCCCTCTGTTAGGGGCGCCTTATCGAAAACAACCCCCTCTTTGTCTATCCAGTAGCAATCGCCGCCTGAAAGGCACCAAATTGCGAATTTTTGCCTCTCTTCCACCTTGATGCTTATTGTTCGGCTGAACCAGTTTTTGGAAATAATTGCTCTAGAAATTATTGTCTGATTTATTTTAATCTCTCCGCTTGGCCAGACGATTATATTATTGTCGCTTAAAACAGAATTTAATTTATTTGATAAAGAAAAAGATTTTAAAATAGTTATCACTAATTCATTGGGGGTGCGTTCATTGCCGGTTATTTTAAAGTTTTTTATTTGAAATATCGGCGAATATACCAATAAATAAACTAGGCCTATAATTGCCAGGCCTGCAAAAAGAAACCACAAAAAAAGCTTAATTTTGGAAGGTCTCTTTTTTTTGCTTATGTAGATTTGATTATGACTGGAATATACCCGCATTTTTTTAATTGCGGAGCCTATTTGGTGATTTCCTTAATGCCCAAGTAATCTTGAAGAATTTTAGGAACCAAGATAGTCCCCTTTTCGGTCTGATAATTTTCAATTATTGCCAGAATCGGGCGCTCGGAAAATGCCGTGCCGTTTAACATATGAACAAACTCAGATTTACCTTCCGCATTTTTATATTTAATTCCCAATCTGCGCGCTTGAAAATCGGTGGTGTTCGAGGTTGAATGGGTTTCGCGATACTCCCCCTTTCCGCCGTTTTGGCCGGGCATCCAAGCTTCTATGTCATATTTTGCCGCTGCAGGATCTCCTAAATCTCCTGTGCAAGTATCAATTACTCTATAAGGCAATTCCAGCGCCTGCATCAGCTTTTCTTCCAAAGAAAGAAGGTATTTGTGCATTTCCTCTGATTTTTGCGGTTCGCAGAAAATAAACATTTCCATTTTATTGAATTGATGAACTCTCAAAATTCCTTTTGTATCTTTTCCATACGATCCAGCTTCGCGTCTGAAGCAGGTTGAAAATGAAATATATTTTTTAGGTAAACCAGCCAAAACTTCTCCTTGGTGCATCGGGCCGACAGATTGTTCGGAAGTTCCAACCAAATAAAGATTATCTACCGGCAAGTGATATATTTCATCCGCTCCCCGCTCCATATATCCCATAGCTCTCATTGATTTTTCATTTACCAAAACAGGAGGAATTACAGGAGTAAACCCTTCTTTAACGAGGGTTTTCATCGCTAAATCTATAAGTGCAAATTCCAGCATAGCGGCGGCGCCTTTAATATATCCAAACCTGCTTCCGGAGACTTTAGCGGCTCTTTCTGTATCTATTAGGTCTAGGTCTAGAGCCAGGGTGAAATAATCTTTAGGATTTTTAATTTCCGGCTTTTTGCCGACTTCTTTTATGACTTTATTGCCTTTTTCATCTTTAGCAATAGGGGCTGAGGGCATCGGTAAATTAGGCATTTGCATCAAAACTTCATCGCGCATTTTTTCAAGCTCCGAAAGATTTTCATCCAATCCTTTCAATTCTGCTTTTATTTTAGATCCTTTTTCTTTATCTTCTTTACCAAGCTTTTTCTGTTCAGAACGCAAATCATCAACTTTTTTGGTTAAATCTCTCCATTTTTTATCTAATTCCAAAAAATTATCTACTAGAGATACATTGGCGTTTTTAGCCCCTATTCCCTTTTTAACCAGTTCGGGATTTGTTCGAATTAAATTTATATCTAACATATTTTTATTTAAATTATTCTTTTGGTTTTAATGTTGGGAAAATAATAATTTCTTTTAAGGCATGGGATTTTGTTATATAAGCCGTCAGCCTGTCGATGCCGATTCCTAAACCGGCTGCCGGAGGCATGCCATATTCCAGCGCCTCAAGAAAATCTTCATCTAGGCGGGATGCCTCTTCGTTGCCTCCGCGAAATTCTTTTTCTTGCCTTTGCATTTGCTCTCTTTGAGCTGCGGGGTCGTTCATTTCGGAAAACCCTTTCATTAATTCGGCTCCATTGGCAATCAATTGAAAACTTTCGGTTAGAACCGGATCATTTTGTTTGTATTTAGCGAGGGGCATTATTACTTCGGGATAATCAATTACAAAAATCGGTTCGGTTATTTTAGCGCGCTCTTCTTTATAAAGGGCGTCTAATTTTTCAACCTTCATTTTTTTAATTTCATCGGATGTTTTTTTAATCAGTTCGGAAAAAGTAATGGTTTTCCAGTTTCCCGGAATCCACTGGCCGAGAAGCTTTCTGACAAATTCCATTAAGCCATTATAGTCCTGATAAGCCCAATAGAGTTCCAGGGTTGTAAATTCAGGATTATGATCGCGGTCCATTCCTTCGTTTCTGAAGCTTCTGCCGATTTCATATACCTTTTCCAGCCCTCCTACCAAAAGCCTCTTTAAATACAATTCTGGAGCGATTCTTAAGTAGAGATCCATGTCTAAGGCGTTGTGATGTGTCTTAAAAGGCCTGGCGGTAGCTCCTCCGGACAACGGCTGAAGCATCGGGGTTTCTACTTCTAAAAATCCTTCACAATTTAAGGTTTGGCGGATGGTAGAAATTATATTTGAACGTGAAACTAATTTTTCTTTTATTTCTTTATTTAAAATCAAATCGAGATATCTTTTCCTGAATCTTTCTTCTACATCTTTAAGTCCATGCCAAACAGACGGCAGCGGCCTTAAGCTTTTTGTGGCGAATAAAATATTTTTAGACTTAATGCTTTTTTCGCCAGCCTTGGTGGTAAAAAGAGTTCCTTCGGAAATTATAAAGTCGCCGATGTCTAAATTTTCTTTTAACAAGTTAAAATCGCTAACTTGTTTTTTAAGAATAACTATTTGAATATTCCCGCTTTCATCTTTCAAATCAAGAAAAATAATGCTTCCTTGATTGCGCATCCCCATTATTCTTCCGCCCGCAGAAACATTTTTTTTGAATAAGGACCAAAGGGTAAAATGCTTTAAAATATCTCCGATGAGATATTGTCTATTAACATGGCTTGGATAAACATTATAGCCGGCCCTAACGAGGTTATCCCGCTTTTTAAGCCGTTCATTAATAATGTCTTCTATCATAAATGTGAATTACTTTATCGTAATTATACTATATTCAACTTGTCCGCCGGGAGTGGTAACCAGGGCTTTTTCCCCTGCCTTTTTGTTCAAAAATGCCTTTCCTAGAGGAGACTCGTTGGAAATCATGCCTTTATCCGGATTGGCTTCAGTTGACCCCACAATCGTAAATTCTATTTTTTTACCCCCCTTCTCTACTTCTATGGTAGAACCTATTTGAACAGAAGTAGATGTCGCTTTCTTTTTAATGACTTCTACATTCCGTAGCATTTCTTCCAGTTCAAAAATTCTTCCTTCCATTCTGGCCTGTTCTTCTCTGGCTTCAAAATATTCGGAGTTTTCGGAGAGATCGCCCAGCTCTTTGGCGCGCAGCAACTTTTCAGCAATTTCAACCCGTTTCACAGTCTTTAATTCATCGAGCTCATTTTTTAATTGTTCTAATTTTTCTTTCGAGAAATATTGTTTTTCCATAATTTTATTTATTTAATTTATAATCTCCTTTCCACAACCACCAACGAATTTTAAAAACTTCTTTGAAAACTTCCAGATAAGCGCTAAGTTTTACGTGAGACCTTATATCGTTTACCCAGAAAATCGGTATTCTTTTTATTTTATAACCTAACTTTTTCGCGAGGGCCAATGCTTCTACATCGAATCCCCAACGGTCAATTTTTGAGACAGAAAATATTTTTTGAACAGCTTCTTCCGAAAAACATTTGAATCCGCACTGCGTATCCCAGATGCCCGGCAATAACAATATTTGAATTATTAAATTGCCGAAATTTCCTAAAACTCTTTTATACCATGGCTGAGGAGGAATTAATCTGGATTCTTTCAGGTCTCTGTCCGCTATCACTACTTGGTAATTCTGGAAATAAGGAATCATTTTATTAAATTCTACTATCGAGGTTGAGTTGTCTGCGTCCATAAACAATCTCCACTTTCCTTTTGCTTCCAGCATCCCCTGTCTGACCACAGCTCCTTTTCCACTATTATGCTTATTATCAATTAATTTCAAATG
Source organism: Minisyncoccota bacterium (assembly GCA_028716745.1). Classification (GTDB taxonomy): domain Bacteria; phylum Patescibacteriota; class Minisyncoccia; order UBA6257; family 02-FULL-45-10c; genus STD1-84. Next base: position 140,437 of record JAQUPE010000001.1, on the reverse strand, counting down.
ATCTATTAAAGACAAAAATCTATTAACTACGTCCGCCGTTTCGTCTTTAGATCCGTCATTGACTACGATAATTTCGTAAGTAAAGTCTTGATCTTTTAGGTGCTTATCAATATCTATAAGCGTCATTGGCAAGCGCTTGGCCTCGTTATAGGCCGGAATGATAATCGATAAAAATGGGTGTGTCATAAATGTATGTGATATTTTACAGTAAATTGTCTATTTTGTTAATATCTCAGGCTTCCCATTGGTTATTAGAACGGTGTGTTCAAAATGGGCCGTCAGGCTTCCGTCCTCTGTGGCGTAGCTGTCTTGCTCAGTCTTTATTATAAAGGGGCTGCCGGCGCTTACCATAGGCTCAAGGGCTAAAACCATGCCTTCCCGAAGGTCTAATCCGGTGTTTTTTTGGCCCTCATTAAACACAGACGGCTCTTCATGGAGGTTTGTGCCTACTCCATGTCCGCAGAGTCCTTTTATAACTTTAAAATTATGCTTAGTTACATAATTATTTATTGCCCATCCGATATCCCCTAGTTTTTTTCCGGGCTTGCATTCTTTAATGCCGGCTATCAATGCCTGCTGAGTTGCTTCCATTAAACGATTTTGTTTATCAGAAATTTTTCCTATTCCAATAGTAAATGCTCCGTCGGCAATTCCTCCCTGATAATCAACTCCAAAATCAAGTTTTAATAAATCTCCGGATTTTAATTTATAATCATCAGGAATTCCATGGACAACAACTTCATTTAAAGATGCGCAAATTGCCGCCGGAAAAGGCCTATCGGCACCGTGAGGCTGATAACCTAAAAAGGCTGGTTTAGCCCCAGCCCCCTTTATTAATTGCCGAACTTGTTTGTCTATTTCTTTTAAAGATACTCCGACGTCAATTTTATTTTTTATTTCTTTTGCTGTCTTTGCGAGAATTTTTCCGGCAATTCTGATTTTTGTTATCTGTTCCTTGGTTTTTATCATTTTATTTTTGACAAAATATCTTTGAAAACTTTGTACGGGGGTTGTTCGCCGTTGATAAGATTTATCTTGTGGCCCATAGATTTAAGTTTTTTAAAGATTGGCTGAGTTCTGTTGTGGTATTCATCAAGGCGGACTTTTATGATTTCCGGCTTATCCAGTGTTCTCTTTTTTGTTGGAGAATTGCAGATTGGGCAGGTAGAGGGAGAGTTTTTCTTATAAATAATCGATACGGAGCATAGCGAGCAAATTCTTCTATTGCTGTTTCTATATATAGATGTTTTGGGAGATACGTTAAGGGTTAAAAAAATTGTATTTTTTCTGCCATAGACTCTTTCCAGCGTTTTAATAAAACCGTTATTGCCGGAGCCGCCAAATGCTTCGAACATAGTTCTTGGCGAGCCGGTAAAAGTTACATCCATGCCAGTTTTTGCCAGTTGAGCAGCCTTTTTATTAACAATGGCGCTGGCCCAAGAAGGCGTACATAATTTGCCTGTTTCAAAGTTTTTCTTTTCTCGTTGGATAATTTTATTATTTTTATTAGCCGGGTCGTATATCGTTTGTTCTATATATCTTCCGGTATCAAAATTAAAAAAGCCCTTTATTGCTCCTAAAAGATATGTTTGAGTCCCCTTTCCGGATCCCGGCGCTCCAAAAATTATAATTGCTTTCTTCATATATATAAATGATAACAAATAAACTATTTGAAATAAATCCGCCAGACCGGCGGATTTAGATGAATGAGTGTGAATTTATTGATTTTATATCTCGTATTCTCTAAGCGCCAATTGCGAATCTATTTGTTTCATTACTTCCAATGCGACGGAAACAACGATTAAGAGGGATGTTCCTCCAATGGTTAAAGATTGTATGCCTGTAAAAATTTGCGTTAAGTGCGGCAATATGGCTATTAAGCCCAAGAATAAGGCTCCGAATAAAGTTATTCTATTAAGAACTTGCTTTAAATACAGTCCGGACGGTTCTCCTGGGCGGATGCCCGGAATAAATCCCCCGTTTCTTTGAAGATTTTTGGAAATTTCCGCAGGATCAAACGTAATGGCGGTATAGAAATAAGTGAAAACTACTACCATTGCAAAATAAAATCCTGAATATAAAATGCTATTTGCTAAAAATTTATTAACCAAGGCGCTTAGTTGTATTGCCAAGTCGGGAGAAATTAAAGCCGAGGCCTGAGCTATAAATTGAGGAAACATTAAAATGGAGATAGCAAAGATTATCGGGATAACTCCGGCTTGGTTAACTTTTAACGGCAAATAAGAAGATACTCCGCCATATACTTTATTGCCCCTGATTCTTTTTGAATAAGATACGGGAACTTTTCTTTCTCCTTCGTTTATAAATACAACTCCCGCAATGACAATAACGCTGAGTACCGCGAATACAGCATAGGTTAATAGCGCACTTGGAGAATAATTTAAGAAGAATGACTGGGCAATTTGCGGCAATCGGCTGACAATGCCCGCAAAGATTATCAGAGATACTCCATTACCCAATTTTTGTTCGCTGATTAATTCTCCCAGCCACATCAAGACCATTGATCCGGCTGTAATAATAATCACGTTTCTGATGATATCGAACATTGAAAGAGCCCCTAAAATTTGCTGGGATTTCAAAAGATTTAAAAAGCTGAATCCTTGCAAGAAGGCCAGCGGAACCGTTAGATATCTTGATAAGCGATTGAATTTTGCGCGTCCTATTTCTCCCTGCTCGTAATAAATTTCTTTTAAGGACGGAAAAATCATAGTAAGCATCTGCATTATGATGGTGGCGGTGATATAAGGGCTGACGCCTAACATTGCGATAGACAGATTGCTAAGAGCTCCTCCGGAGAAAATATCCAAAAATCCAAACATCTGGTTGGATTCTAAAAACATTTTTAGCCTGGCAAAATCGATTCCCGGTATTGGGATTATGGAAAAAATTCTGGTAACGAGAAGAATGCCTCCTATTATGAGAACTTTTTTCCTTAGATCGGGAGTTTTAAAAACCGAGATAAGCTTTTCCATTAGATGTTTTTATTTTATCACACCTTTTGCTTTTTCTATTTTTTCTTTAGCACTTTTAGAAACAGTTATTCCTTCTATTTCGAAAGCTTTTTTGACCTCGCCTCCTCCTAATATTTTTATATTGACGGAAGGATCTATATTTAATATTTTAGCCAAAATTTGCTTGGTAATTGTTTTTTCGGAAACAAGCTTTTCCAGTTCCCCGACATTTATAACGATATTTTTCGCCTCAAGAGATTTATTGCGATAGCCGCGTTTTTTCGGAATTCTTATCAAAAAATCACGTTCGGCCGGACGAATACGATGGCCAGCGCGCGCTTTTTGTCCTTTTGTTCCGCGTCCGCAGGTTTTTCCTTTGCAACCTCCCCTTCCCACTCTTCTTCCTTTCTTTCTCTTGTTTTTAAGTTTTAATTGATTTAATTGCATGTTTAATATTGTTTTAATTGTTCCAAAGCTTTCATTGTAGCCAACGCATTGGTTAATTTATTTGGGGTTCTGCCCAAGCATTTTGCTGTTGCGTCTTTTACTCCAGCCAATGAAAGAACTACTCGGACTGCGCCGCCTGCCTTTAATCCGTGTCCTTTTACGGCCGGTTTTATTATGACGTGAGCTGCGCTGAATTTTGCTTCTATTTCGTGGGCAATAGTTCTGTCTTTCAAATCAATTTTAAGCATATTTTTACGGGCGTTATTCTTGGCTTTTTCCAAAGAAGCTTGAACATCCAAGCCTTTTCCGAGCCCTACTCCAACCAATCCTCTTTCATCGCCTACAATCAGAGTGGCTCTAAAGCGGAATCTTTTTCCTCCTGCGACAACGCGGGTAACCCTGCGCAAATCAAGAAGGCGCTCTTTTAAGCCGTCTCCCTTTGGCGCAAATTTTTGGTTTCTTGATCTTCTTTCTTCCATAATTTTATTTTATATTTTTAATCCCTGTTCACGAGCGCTTTCGGCGATAGCTTTTACGCGTCCATGATAAGCATACGGACCTTTGTTAAATACTGCCTGGCTGATGTTGGCCTTCTTTGCTTTCTGGGCCAATAATTCTCCCAATTCTTTTGCTTTAATAGCTTTAGCTCCCTTGCTCTTTATTTCTTTTGTAGAAGCAGATACCAAAGTATTTCCTTTTACATCATCAATTAACTGAACATAAGTCTGCTTATTGCTTCTAAATACGGAAAGCCTTGGTTTTTCTGCGGTACCAAAAATTCTAGCGCGATTTCTCTTCCTTCTTCTTTCCTCTTTTTTATTTTTTATTATTATATTTTTCATTTTTTATAAAATATTATGCCGCTCCTCCAGCCGCTGCTGCAGCTTTCTTCCCGGCTTTTTTCTTAATGACTTCATCTCTATAGCGTATTCCGGTTCCGAGATAAGGATTCGGCTTTTTCATAGCGCGAATTTTTGCCGCTACCTCTCCAACTAATCCTTTATCAATTCCAGAAATTGTTACGGCTGTATTTTTTTCTACAGAGACGAGAAGTCCCTCGGGAATATTTACTTTAATCGGATGAGAAAATCCAATATTTAAAACAAGAGTCTTTCCTTCCATTGTTGCGCGGAAACCAACGCCCTGGAGATCCAAAATTTTCTTATATCCTTCCATTAGGCCCACTATGGCATTTTGAGCCAAGGCTCTGATAGTTCCCCAATTTGCTCTGGTTTGAATATTTTTGTCGTTTTTTATGGAAAAAACTAATTTACCTTCCTCATTTTTAACTTCAACGTTAGGCAACATATTAACTTTTAGAACATCCTTTTTTCCTTTGGCAGAAAATTCTAAAACCCCATCGGTGATTTTCACCTCTATTCCTTCGGGTATAACTATTGGTTTTTTGCCTATTTTACTCATATTTTTATATTAATATAGATTACCAGATTTCGAATAATATTTGTCCGCCCATTTTAGATTTTTTAGCTGTTTTGCCATCTATAATTCCCTTTGGAGTGGAAAGCACCAATAGCCCAAATCCCTGCTTAACAGGCCTGATCTCTTTGTATCCTATATACAGATTTCTTGAAGGCCTGCTTAAAATCTTGATGCCGTGTATAACCCCTATCCCGTTTTTATATTTTAACTTTACCTCCATATTTTTCTTGGTAACATTTTTAACGGCATCTAAATATCCGTGTTTCTTTAAAAGTTCCAAAATAGACATCCCCATTTTTGAGAAATTTAACTTGACGGTTTCTTTCTTAACCGCCTGGGCGTTTTTTATTCTAATTAATGATTCTAAAATGTTTTTCATAATTACCAACTTGTTTTTTTAACTCCTGGGATTTCTCCGCGACCGGCCAATTCTCTGAAGCAAATACGGCAAACGCCGAATTTTCTCATATAGCCTCTTTTTCTTCCGCATTTAAAGCAGCGTCTGACGATGCGGGATGAATATTTTGGTTTTTTAGCCGATCTGGCTATTACTGATGTTTTTGCCATGTTATTTCTTAAATGGAACTCCTAATTTTTTATATAAAGCCATCGCTGACTCTCTTTTTTTGATAGCAGGAACTAATGTTATTTCCAATCCAAAATTAATCTTTGCAATTTCCGCGCTTACTTCCGGAAACACCAAATAATCTTTTAATCCTATGCTCAAATTTCCGTTTTTATCAACTGAGTTTGAATCTATTCCGCGAAAATCTCTTACGCGAGGAAGCACTATGTTAAAAAATTTCTTGAAAAAACCATCCATTTTTTTGCTTCTAAGAGTGGTTTTTAATCCGACAGTTGTTCCCTGTCTTAATTTAAATCCGGCGATTGATTTAGTCGCTTTTCTCTGGGATGGTCTTTGTCCGGTAATAGTTGATAATTCTTTTGTTATTTCAGGCAATATTTTGTCGTCAAAGCCGACTTGTGTTGAAAGCCTGCCTACTCCTACATTGACCACTATTTTTTCTAATTTATTTTCTAACATTTTGTTTGTTTATTTAAAACGGTCCTTTGCATTTCTTGCAATGCCTTGATTTTACCTTTCCGGTTACTTTGTGGCTGATTCTTGTCGGTTTTCCGCAGTTCGGGCACTTTATCATTACATTGGAAGCTTCCATTGATCTTGGAAGATTAATGATTTCTCCTTTTTCTCCCTGCTTTTTCGGCCGCTTATGCTTTTTATAGACATTCAGTCCTTCAACTAAAACCTTGCCCTTTTTGGCATCAATATCCAAGACTTTGCCTTCTTTGCCTTTGTCTTTTCCTATTATTATTTTAACTATATCGTTCTTTTTGATATCCATAGATTTATACCACTTCTTCAGCCATTGTAAAGATAGTTTCATATCCGCGCTCCCTTATTTCTCTGGGCAATGGTCCGAATACGCGTGTTGCTTTTGGTTCGCCCTTTTCATCTATTAAAACTGCTGCATTTTCATCAAAGCGGAGATATGATCCGTCGCTGCGGCGGATAGCTTTTCTTTGCCTTACTATTACGGCTTTAACAACATCCTTTTTCTTCAAGGCTTTTCTTGGTTCGGCTTTTTGAACCGAAGCGATAATAACATCTCCTATTTCGGCATAGCGTTTGCGGCATCCGCCGAGTACGCGAAAACAGCGGATTATTTTAGCTCCGCTATTATCTGCAACTTTTAATAATGATCGTTCTTGTAACATATTTTTATTTTTTACCTATTACTATCCATCTTTTTTCTTTTGATAATGGCCTGCATTCTTGAATAATAACTTTGTCTCCGGTGTGATACTCTCCTTTTTCATCATGGGCCTTGAATTTCTTCGTGACTTTGAAATATTTCTTATATTTCTGATTTTGCTTCATCCTTTCAACCGAAACAACAACTGTTTTCATCATTTTATCTGAAACGACAGTTCCTTCTAATTTTCTATTTTGTTTTGTTTCTTTGGTCATAATTATTTTTTATTAATAAGGGTTTTAATTCTGGCAATATCTTTTTTTAAGCCCCTAATACCTTTAACGTTGTTTGATTTTCCGGCTTTCAAATCTATCTGAAGAGTCCAGAGCTTTTCCAGATCTTTTGCCAACTCAACGGATAATTCCTGAGCAGACTTATTTTTCAATTGTTCCAATTCTTTGCTTTTCATAATTATTTTGATACTACTTTGGTTTTAACCGGTAATTTATGACCTGCCAACCTTAATGCTTGTTCAGCAACATCGGCTGCGACGCCGTCCATTTCGAATAAAATTCTTCCTTGTCTGACAGGAAATACATAGTGATCCACATCTCCCTTTCCTCCTCCCATTGTTACTTCTGCAGGCTTTTTGGTTATCGGCTTATCGGGGAAAATTCTTATCCAAACTTTTCCTTCTCTTTTAATAAAGTTGCTGATGGTTCTTCTGGCCGCTTCTATTTGGCGGGAATTTACCCATCCGCATTCAACGGCTTTTAATCCAAAATTTCCATAGGACAAAAATATTCCGCGAGTTTCAATCTTGCGTTTCAATGATCTGCCCTTATGCCATTTTCTATGTTTTACTTTTTTAGGAATTAACATAATTTTTATTTATATAATAAGCCCTTTATAAATCCAGACTTTTATTCCGATTGCTCCATATGTGCAAAAGGCGGTACCTTCTCCATAATCTATATTTGCTCTTAATGTTTGCATCGGCAATTTTCCTTTGTGGAGCCATTCGCGGCGTGAAATTTCGTTTCCGTCTAATCTTCCGGAGAATTTTATTTTTGCTCCCTCCACATCTTTATTCTGCATGATTTGTATCAAATATTTCTTCATTGTTCTCCTATATGGCATTCTTTTTTCCAAATCCATGGCAATGCTATAAGCAATAACATTGGCAGAAACTTCTGTTCTTTTGATTTCTTCTATATTTAAATTGATATTAATTTTTGTCTTAATATTTCTTTTATTCAAAATTTTGGCTAGACCTTCTTCCAATAAATCTCTTAATTCCTCTACTCCCTTTCCTCCCCTTCCAATAACCAATCCTGGGCGGGAAACTTTAATGAGTATCCTATAATTGGCGTTATTTTTTTCTATTTCTATTTTATCTATTCCGGCTGCGCTTATCTTTTCTTTGATTATTTTTCTAATAAAAACATCCTCTTCAAGATTGTTCTTGTAGCCTTTTTTCGTATACCACCTTGAATTCCAATTTTTGATTACTCCCAGCCTGAATGAATCAGGTCTTATTTTATTTCCCATAGTTTTGATTAAATACTTTTCCTGTTAAAAATCTTTCTAAGAAATCCGGCCTTTTCTTTTTTCTTTTCGGAAGAAATAATATTTTCTTTTTCATTTTGAGCCTTCGGTTTGGCTTTTCCAGCCTTAGCCTTTTTAGCTTTCTTAGGCTTCTTGGAAATTATATTGAATCTCGGAGTTGATTCCTTTTTAACTTCAACTAAGGTCAATATTACATGGCTCATTCTTTTTAAAATAGGAGTGGCTCTTCCCTGGGCGCGCGGCAAAAATCTTTTAAGGGCCGGTCCCTGATTTACCATAACGCTTTCAACTATTAAATTATTCGGATTCATTTTTTTATTATGAACGGCATTAGCCACGGCGGATCTTAATAGCTTTAAAAGCGGAGTTACGGGACGACGGCTAAAAGCCAAAAGCTGGGCTTCGGCTTCATTCACGGTCAGTCCTCTCAAAAGGTTGGCAACAGACCTAACCTTACGAGGTGCCATGTGCAAATAATTCAATTTTACGATTTCTTTATTCATATATTATTATTTTTTTGCCGGCGCTGAAGGCGCTGGAGCGGCTGCGGCTCCTGCGGCTTGCGAGGCCTCTAATTCTCTCTGCATCTTGCCTCCATGTTTGGTAAATCTGCGAGTAGGAGCAAATTCTCCCAATCTGCGGCCGATCATTTCTTCTTTTATGATAATTTCTATAAAATTCTTTCCATTGTGAATTGCAAAAGTATGTCCAACCATTTCAGGAGCAACTTCAGAAGCTCTGGACCAAGTCTTAATAACCGTTTTTGTTCCCGGTTTCATTTTGGCAATTTTTTTCAGTAATTTTGGATCTACATAAGGACCCTTTTTAGAGCTTCTAGACATATTATTTCTTTCTTCTCTTAATTATTAACACGCTTGACCATTTCTTTTTCTTGCGTGTTTTCCTTCCACCGGTAATATTACCCCAAATATCTTTCGGTCTCTTTGTTCCTCTCTGCGTTCTTCCTTCTCCGCCTCCGTATGGATGGTCGCAAGGATTCATAACCTTACCACGAACTGTCGGACGAATTCCCATATGACGGGAACGTCCTGCTTTTCCGATAGTAACTAAATTGTGATCAGGATTGGAAACTTGTCCAATAGAAGCATAGCAATCTGTTTTAACTTTTCTTACTTCGCCAGAGCTTAATTTTAAAGTAGAGTATTCTCCTTCATAACCGAGAACTTCAGCATAAGCGCCGGCTGAACGGGCTAATTTTCCTCCAGTGCTAGGCAATAATTCAATATTGTAAACCAAATAACCGATAGGAATATTTATCAGCCTTACTCTATTTCCAACTTTCAAAGGTGCGGCTGGAGAAGTTATTATTTCATCGCCTACTTTTAGGTCTTTAGGAGCGAGAATATATCTTCTTTCTCCGTCTTTATAGCAAACCAAAGCTATAAAAGCAGATCTATATGGATCGTATTCTAAGGTTTCCACTCTTCCGGAAATATCAAATTTATCCTGACGAAAATCAACCATTCTGTAGGTTTGCTTATTTCCGCCGCCTTGATGCCTCATAGTAATAACTCCCTGATTGTTTCTGCCGGCTGCCTTTTGGATGTTCATTGTCAGAGCCTTAAAAGGACCTGTTTTGGTAAGCAGTTTCTTATATTCAATTACGGTCATATGTCTTCTGCTGGGAGTTGTTGGTCTAAATGATTTCATAGTTTTAGCTAAAATTTATTATTGTGGTAATATATCCAATTTTTGGCCTTGTTTCAAGGTTACGATTACCTTTTTATATCCCGGCTTTATGCTTATAGATCTGCCGATTCTTCTTTTTTTGCTTTTAACATTTATAACGTTAGATTTTATAATCTTAACATTATAAGTTTTTTCAACTATTTTTTTGATTTCCGGAAGAGTAGCTTCGGAAGCTACCATAAAAACATATTTTCCGAGCGCGCTCATCTTAATCGCCTTTTCGGCTATTATTGGTTTTTTGATTAAAAATTTATTCATATGATTCAAATACTTTTTTATCCATTAAAACTTCCTTGTTTTTCATTATTTCATAAGCATTAAGCTCTCTTCCAAATACGGTTGTTACTCTGGCTAAATTTTTGGCAGCCATAAAAACATTTTTAGCTTCTTTCGGAATTACCAATAAAATAGACCTGGTTCCGGAAATTTTTCTTACAGTTTCCGCGAGTATTTTTGTTTTATTATTTTCTAAATCAAGCGAATCTATAATTTTAAATTCACCATCCACGGCTTTTTGAGCCAATGCGCTGGCTAACGCAAGCTTAGACATTTTATGATTTACTTTTTTGGAATAATCTCTTTCGCTTCTTGGGCCAAAGCTTACGCCGCCTCCTTTCCATAATGGAGATCTTATTGATCCATGTCTTGCGCGTCCAGTTCCTTTTTGTTTCCACGGTTTTTTGCCTCCTCCCCTAACCTCTTCTCTTGTTTTTGTATGGGCAACAGTCGGACGCAAATTAGCGGCAATAGTTTGGACAACTTGCTGTATTAATTCCGGATTAAATTTTACATCCAAAGATTTCGGCAATTGAGCCTCTCCGGTTTCTTTTCCTTTTAAGTTGTAGATTTTTACTTTGGACATATTTATTTATTGATTTTCATAGTAACTTTTCCGCCTCTTGTTCCCGGAACAGATCCAATCAAAGAAAGCTCGCCGCCTTCTTTATTTATATTGGCTATTCTCAAATTTTTGATTGTTTTTTGGGCTCCGCCCATTCTTCCTGCCATTTTTCTTCCCGGAGGAACTCTTTGCGGCGCGGTTGCGCTGATAGAACCAGGCGCCCTAAGACGATTTTTTTGTCCGTGGGTCTGAGGACCGCCGGCAAAGCTCCATCTTTTAACAACGCCCTGGAAACCATGTCCTTTGGTAGTGCCGGTTACGGTTACTAAATCAGTTTCTTTAAATGAATCCAAATCTTCTTTCTTATCAAGCTTAATAATCGTGATTGGCAACACGTCATTTTCTTTGAAAATCTGGGTCATTTTAAATTTTTTACCTGAAATTTTGATCATGATTTTTAAATTAGAAAAAAATAATCCGAGATAGCCTCGAATTATTTTTTAATTAATCGGCTAATCTCTTTAGACCATCTTTATCTCGATGTCTACCCCGGAAGGTAGATTTAATGTCGACAGAGATTCGATTAGGGCTTGAGTCGGGTTCAGGATGTCTATTAGCCTCTTATGAGCTTTAAGCTCAAATTGTTCTCTCGAATTTTTGTGCACAAAGGTTGAACGATTCACTGTGTAGTGTTTAACCTCCGTCGGCAAAGGCATCGGGCCTATAACTTCGGCATCCTGTCGTTTTGCCACCTCGATTATTTGGCGGCAAGAAACGTCAATCAGCTTGTGGTCATACGCCTGAACCTTCAATCTTAATTTTTCTTTTTCAATGTCTTTTTTTGTCATTATCTTTTTAAAAACCAAAGAGACGTTTTGCGCCTCTGGTTGACTACTTACTTGGTAATTTTAGTTACCACTCCGGCTCCTACGGTCTTGCCTCCCTCTCTGATGGCAAACTTCTGTTTTTCTTCCAACGCAACTGGAGCAATCAATTTTACTTCAAATGTTATTGTGTCGCCTGGCATTACCATTTCGGTTCCGGCTGGCAAAATAACTTCGCCTGTAACATCTGTGGTTCTAATATAGAATTGCGGTTTATATCCTTTAAAGAATGGGGTATGACGTCCGCCTTCCTCTTTATTCAAGACGTAAACTTCAGCTGTAAATTCGGTATGCGGAGTAACGCTTCCTGGTTTAACAATAACCTGTCCGCGTTCAACGTCTTCTTTCTTAAGTCCGCGCAAGAGAATTCCAACGTTATCTCCGGCTTTTCCTTCGTCGAGCAATTTATTGAACATTTCAATACCGGTAATAACTGTTTTTTGGGTCGGCTTTAATCCGACGATTTCAACTTCTTCGTTTATTTTAATTTGTCCTCTTTCTATTCTTCCAGTAACAACAGTTCCTCTTCCTTCAATAGTGAAGATATCTTCAATAGGCATTAAGAACGGTTTGCTGGTATCGCGAACAGGATCAGGAATAAATTCGTCTAAGGCCTTTACCAAATCTAAAATTGGTTTAGCATCCGGATCATCGGCAGATTTTGCAGCCAAAGCTTTTACGGCTGAACCGCGAATAATCGGAGTGGTATCTCCAGGATATTCTTGTTTCTTCAAAAGTTCGCGAACTTCAGACTCAACCAAGTCAATCATTTCCGGATCATCTACCATGTCTGTCTTGTTCAAAAATACAACCAATGCCGGCACGCCTACCTGACGAGCAAGCAAAATGTGTTCTCTGGTCTGAGGCATCGGGCCGTCAGCAGCAGATACTACCAATATGGCTCCGTCCATCTGGGCGGCTCCAGTGATCATGTTCTTAATATAGTCAGCGTGTCCTGGCGCGTCGATGTGCGCATAGTGACGCTTTTCAGATTCATATTCGGAATGGTGCAAAGCGATAGTAATACCTCTGGCTTTTTCTTCAGGAGCATTATCGATTTGATCAATACCCTCTTCCTTTTTGGCCAAGCCCTTCATAAAGAGGACATGGGTAATAGCCGCGGTCAATGTAGTTTTGCCGTGGTCTACGTGTCCAATTGTTCCGACGTTTACGTGAGGTTTAGACCTCTCAAACTTTTCTTTCTCTGCCATAATTTTATGTTATTTTTTATTACTTTTTACTTATTTGATATTTTTCGACAATACATCGATTTTATACGAAAAACGGCATTTGTGTCAAGCGCCATTTGTGTTAATAAGCTCAAAACGCCTTTTCCCCTTAAATAGAGCTACTTTTCCTTATTTTTTCTGGAAATAAGAGTTTTTATAGAATTTAAGATTTCTTTATACTTTTTCTTGGCTTTGTTCTCCGGTTTTGAAAAATAGTTTTTGATATATTTCTTATCAAGCGTTTCGCTGATAATTTTATGGCCAAAACTTTCGGTTTATTTTTTGCCTTCGATTATCTGCTGCGCAACGTTATTAGGCGTTTCTGCATAATGATCAAATTCCATATTGAAAGATCCTCTCCCCTGTGACATCGAACGCAATGAAGTGGCATATCCGAACATTTCAGACAGTGGAACCTTAACGTCGATTATTTTCACATTCATTCTGTCATTCATAGCTTCGATCTTTCCGCGCTTAGAATTCAAATCTCCGGTCACATCGCCCATGAATTCAGATGGAACAATAATTTGAATTTTCATTATCGGTTCCAAAATAACAGGCTTGGCTCTTTTTGCCGCCTCCTGGAAAGCCATGGATCCGGCAATCTTAAACGCTGCTTCCGAAGAGTCAACTTCGTGGAAAGATCCGTCATAAAGAGTAACGCGGACATCGGTTACCGTAAATCCGGCAACAACGCCTTTTTCTAAAGATTCTCTTATTCCCTTTTCAATTGCCGGAATAAATTCCTGAGGAATAGAGCCCCCTTTAATTGCATTAACAAATTCAAATCCTTTGCTGCGTTCCAGAGGTTCGATTCTGAGCCTAACGTGTCCATATTGTCCGCGTCCGCCGGACTGTTTGATATATTTTCCTTCAGCTTCTGCTTCTTGTCTGATTGTTTCTCTATAGGCAACTTGCGGCCTTCCTACATTGGAAGATACGCCGAATTCCCTTTTCATTCTTTCTACTAAAACATCCAAGTGTAATTCACCCATTCCGGCAATAATTGTTTCTCCTGTTTCCGGATCTCCGCTGACTTTAAATGTAGGATCTTCTTCTCCAAGACGGCGCAAGGCCATACCCATTTTTTCTTGGTCAGCTTTAGTTTTTGGTTCGATTTTAATAGAAATAACTGGAGTTGGGAACAAAATTTTCTCCAAAAGAATCGGATGCTCTGGATCGCATAATGCGTCTCCCGTAGTGGTATTTTTAAGTCCTACAATAGCGCCCAAATCTCCGGCATAAATTTCGTCGATTTCCTCTCTCTGATTGGCATGCATGCGGACTATTCGGCCAACCCTTTCTTTATTATCTTTATTGCTATTTAAAATATAACTGCCTTTTTTCATTGTGCCGGAATATACGCGGAAATATGTAAGGCTTCCCACAAAAGGATCGCTGGCAATTTTAAATGCTAAAGCAGCCAGCGGTGCATTATCGTCTGGCGTGAGTCCAACATTTTCTCCGGTGGCAACATTAATTGCTTTGGTTGGCGGCATGTCTAGTGGAGACGGCAAATAATCAATAACCGCATCTAACATCAACTGAACTCCTTTGTTTTTTAAAGAAGATCCGGTTAAAACAGGAATAAGCTTTACCTTCAAGGTTGCAGCGCGCAAAACTCTTTTTAAATCTTCGAGAGAGGGCTCTTTTCCTTCAAGATATTCGGACATTAATTTATCGTCTTGCTCGACGATTTTTTCTATAAGATCGTGGCGGAGCTTCTTTGCTTCGCTTGCCAAATTTTCCGGAATTTCAGATTCAATGATTTTTTCTCCTCTTTCTCCTTCAAATCGGAAGGCTTTCATCTTCAACAAATCAACAACTCCTTCAAAATTGCTTTCTGATCCGATAGGCATCTGAATCGCAACTGCGTAAGGATTTAATTTTTCCTGAATTGATTTAAAGCTATTTTCAAAACTTGCACCCAATCTGTCCATTTTGTTAATGAAGCAGATTCTTGGAACATTATATTCGTCGGCATAGCGCCAGTTTGTTTCAGACTGAGGTTCCACTCCAGAAACTCCGTCGAATACGACAACTGCGCCGTCGAGTACGCGCAAAGATCTTTTAACTTCAACAGTAAAGTCGATATGCCCTGGAGTATCAATGAGGTTTATGCGATGTTCAAACTTTTTATCTCCCTTGGCATAAGTTGGAACCCAAAAACAAGTTGTAGCGGCAGAAGTAATAGTAATCCCCCTTTCTCTTTCCTGTTCCATCCAGTCCATTATGGCTTCTCCTTCGTGAACTTCGCCGATTTTATGGGAAACTCCGGTATAAAAAAGAATACGCTCGGAAGTGGTTGTTTTTCCGGCATCGATGTGCGCGACAACGCCGATATCTCTGACTTTTTCTAAGGGATACTGTCTAGGCATAAATTTAGCGGCTGAAATGTGCGAATGCTCTGTTTGCTTCCGCCATTCTGTGAGTATCTAATTTCTTCTTGATGGCCGTACCTTCGTTTTTGGCGGCCAACATCAATTCTTCGGAAAGTTTTTCCGACATAGCCTTTCCTTTTTTATTTCTTGCGGCTTGGATAAGCCAGCGCGCTGCAAGCATGAATTTTCTTTCCGGTCTGACTTCTCGCGGAACTTGATAGTTGGCGCCGCCGATTCTTTTAGAAGCAACTTCGACTAATGGAGAAACATTTTCTAAGGCCTTTTCAAAAACCGATAAAGGCTCTTCTTTGGTTTGTTTTTTTATAATATCAAAAGCGTCATACATAATTTTCTCCGCCACGGCTTTCTTTCCGTCTTCCATTAAATAGTTAATAAAGCGCTCGGTAACGATGCTTTTAAACTTTGTATCGGGCTTGCGTTCCCTTGTATAATTTCTTTTTTTACGCATGAATTTAAATTTTTATTTATGCCTTAGGCCTTTTAGCTCCATACTTTGATCTTTGCTGTTTTCTGGATTCAACTCCGGAAGTATCCATCATTCCTCTTACTATATGATAGCGAACACCAGGCAAATCTTTTACCCTGCCTCCGCGGATTATTACAACAGAGTGCTCCTGTAAATTATGTCCTTCTCCCGGAATATAAGCGGTGACTTCCATTCCATTGGTTAAACGAACACGCGCTACCTTTCTCAAGGCAGAGTTCGGTTTTTTAGGAGTGGTGGTAAAAACTTTCAAGCAAACACCTCTTTTAAAAGGCGATGCAACCTTAATCGGCTTGTTTTGAATATAGTTAAAATAACGCTGGAGGGCCGGCGATTTAGATTTAAACGATTTTGGGGCTCTCCCCTTTTTTAATAATTGTCTGATTGTTGGCATATACAGATGTTTAATATTCTATACTATTTTACAAATAGTCGTCAATCCCGCTCTTTTTATAAATTAGAGCGCCGCCCACTTACCTACCAGAAGATAAAAAATGATTTTTGTTATCGGAAAGATAACAACAAATCCGCCGAAAAATATGAATATAAGCAATATAAACATCCCCGATTGCTCCAATCGATTTTGTAGAGCGAGATATTTATCCGGTAAAAATGAAAATAGAATTTTAGATCCGTCCAGCGGCGGAATCGGCATTAAATTAAAAACCGCAAGAAGAACGTTTATAAAAACAATTATATTTAAAAGAAGAAGCAACGAGGTCCCCATTCCCAGCTCTTTTAAATTTAAAAATGGAGCTACTAATTGGATAATAACTCCAAAAATAACTGCGAGAATTAAATTGCTCAGCGGCCCGCCAAGAGATATAAGAGCGGAATCTTTTTTAGGGTTTTTTAAATTTAATGGATTGTAAGGAACCGGCTTTGCCCCGCCCAAAATAAATTTGCTTCCGGAAATTATAAATAAAAGAGGTAAAAGAAGAGAACCGAAGAAATCCAAGTGTTTAAGGGGGTTTAATGTGAGCCGGCCCATTCTTTTTGCCGTATCGTCCCCTAGCTTATAAGCCATTACGCCGTGAGAAATTTCATGAATTACGGAAGAAAAAATCAAAACGATTATCTGAAAAATAAGGATAGTTAATTCATTCATAGATTATTTATCTTCAATTTCAATTATTTCTTTCTTGATTCTCTTTTCAACATCGTCGATATTCTTTTTAAGGCGCTTCAATATAATTCCTTCTTCTTCTGAAATTTCTTGGCATTTTTTAACTTTTTCCAATACTTTAATTTGATCCATCAATTCTTCTTTAAGAGATCCGAATTCTTCATGAATAGATTCTTCGGTGTCATTAATTTTTTTCTTAAATTTTCTTTTAAGGCCGCTGATTTTGCGATAGCTATAGCAAATTATGAAAATTACGAAAATAATAAATAGAATTACCGCCGCTGTTATAGCGAGGGATTTTACAGTAATGGACCCCAGTCTTATAATGGCTGATTGTTCTACATTAATAAGTATCTCGTCGGATAAAGAGCTTTTTTCGCCACGTTCATTGCTGACTGTAGCCACAAGCTTATATAATCCTGGTTCAAGATTTTTTTCCGGTGTAAAAATAAAATTGCCGTTTTGATCGCTGGTAATTGATTGTTTTACTACTTCAGTTTTATCTTTTAAAAGCCAGACGTTAATTTGCGCCTCTGGATAAGAAGAGGTTCCTTTAATTATCAGTGCCTCGCCGCTTTTCAAGTTTTTTGGATATTCCGTAATTATCGGAGAAGACAATGGCTCTATTATAAATTTTTTATAATCAGAAATATAATTACCCGCCTCATCAAAGGCTTCAACTAATATTATATGCTGTCCCAAGTCTTGCAGCGGCAATGTAAAAGGATTGCTTTTTACTGTTGAACTTGCGGAAAGGATAAATGGGCTGCCTTCTCCTATTTTAATTTGATAATAATCAATTCCCGATAAGTCATCCGTGGTATTAAAAACTACGGTAGGTTTTGGATTTGTTGTTTCCAATCCGTCAATAAACTCTATTAAAAGCGGTTTTGGTTTTTCGGTATCTATTTTAAATCTGTAATGAGAAGTTTTTCCACAGCCGTATTTATTGCAAAGCTGAGCGTGAAAATACCAAATGCCGTCCGAAATATCATTAAGCTGTTTCTCTGAAATGGGGGTTTTATATAAAATTGTCGGCAAAGAAGATGGTTTTTTATCATATTTTATTTTTACAGATGTAATATCGGAGGTGATTTCCCATGAAAATACGGGGTTATTTTGGCTATACCATTTGTTTTGATCCGGATGAGTAGAAGAACTAATTATTGGCGCAGAAGGAATAGATTCGGCGGTTGATATGATTACCTGTTCTTCTTGCTGAGTAGTTAGCGTTTCTTCCGTTGCCGGAGCCGAAATAATGGCTTTAATATTTAAATCGGCACTTCCCAAATCTTCCAATATATTAGTTCCTTTTCCGTCATTAGCTAAAACAGAACCAGAAGAAAAAGAAATTGAATCGCTGCCTATGGTTTTTGCCTTAAAATTAATCGTTATGACTTTTCCGGCCGAACCGGAAAAACCGGGATTTAAAACAACTCCTTCAAAATTTATCGTGCCGTCATCATTCGAGAAGACTGGTTCTTGCGCCCACAAAGAAAAGATAGAACCTGTTTTTGATATTGAAGAGACCTGAACCTTGTCTTGCGGAAAAGAAATAACTCCTGATGCGGCGTTTATCGGTTGGTCAAGGCTTGAAACATATACGGCAATAGAAAAAGAATCGCCTACGCTAACGGTCTTTGCCGAAGGAGAAAAATAAAGAGATGCGCTGCTCGCGCTGGCTTGTCCGGCAAAAACAGCAAAAAATGAAAATAAAAAGACGGCTAAAAATGTATAGAAAGACTTTCTCATTTATTTTTTATGCGATTTTTTTGTTATAAAAACAGCTCCGACTATGCCTATGATTATTATAATATATAACCAATAGTTCAAATACCAAAGTTTTTTAGGAGAATATTCAACGGTTATTTCATTGCCCTCTTTATCAATTGCCTTTACAAATATTCTGCTTTTTAAATTTTGATCTTTTATTAAGTAAGGGGTTTCTGCAACAACAAAATCTTCCTCGCCCTCCTTAACCTCATAATGATCTATCCCCGACCCCTTATCTTGAGTTGTGAAGACCAAAAAATATTTTCCGGCAAAAATATTTTGATTTTTAGATAATACTGGTTCGAATAATTCCGGAGAGGCAATATCTTTATGCAAATTATTTTCTAAGTCGGTATTTTGGATATCAGTCGTATTTTTTGATATAGAAAATCTGAAGTCATTTGTTTTTGCCTCGGCTAAAGTTCCCTTGCCGTCATTAAGCAATATTTTTAAATTTTCAATTTTTATTATTCGCTGAACAGAGGAGGCCATTCCCAATTCTTTTGCTTCAAAAATCAAAGACAATATATTGCTCCCATTTCCCTGATATCCGCCTGGAATTATCCCCGAAAAACGGATATTTCCCGAAGAGGATATTTTTGGCTGTTCTACCCAAAAATTAATAATGGACAAGCCGGTTTTTATTTCTTTTAATTTTAAAACAGAATCGGGAAATATTATATTTCCCTCTACGGCATTAATATTTTGATATTGCGTATCAATATTAATATTGATCTCGGATTGGCTGCCTATTTTAATTTCCGAATTTCCGGATATTTTAATTTCCGCTGCCAGACATATGGAAGCCGCCAATAAAACAGAAAGAGAAATAAATGTTTTTTTAATATTATTCATATTTTTATTTTAACCCGTCCAATAATACGCCATTATGCTGAAATCCACCAGGTTAACTTTGCCGTCATTATTTAAATCTACGGAAGCAGGCGGAGAGGTTCTTTTATACCAATAGGCTGCTATGGAAAACTCCACTATATTTACCCTTTGATCGCCATTTAAATCTATTTTTTCCGTTCCCGGTTTCTTGGCAACTTCTTCTAAAACGCTTTTTGATCCAACCTTGAAAGATATTGTTTGAGAATTCATGGAAAAATTTCCATTTTTTGCCGACCTAGCCTTTGTGGTATGGCTTCCCTGCTCTATTTCCGAAGTATCAAATTTATATAGCCACGATCCGGAATCATCAGCGGTGGTTCTTTTAACAAGCTCTTCGTTTGAATTAATAAACAGCGCTACCTCCGCTTCCGGAACAGTCTGCCCAAAAATATTCAAGATATCCCCTCTCTTAACTTCGGATTTATCCAAATTTATTGTTGGGGGGAGAAAAATTCCGCTTACTGTGGTGGAAATACCCGCCGTAACGGATACATTAAAAGTATTTGTGAGTGAACGATTTCCTTTTTGATCCTCTGCCCAGAGTCCGAACATATAGGATCCGGAGGAAAGGCCTGAAACGGAAATTTCAAAATTAGCATCCGGTCCAGATTTTGTTGATGCCACCGCTACGCCGTCCTTAACAAGCTTAACGTCACTGCTGGGATATGCCCTTCCTTTAAAAGTAGCTTGAGTGATAATAACCGGCGGTGGCGTTGATACGGAGGGAGAATTATCGCTATTGCTTCCCCCGCTTCCGCCCGTTGGACAAGCTCCGCAATCTCTTGGGCAGCTGCTGCAAGTTTCATTGTTATTACAAGAATTATCTCCGCAATAAAGAACAGGAGGGGTGGTGGTTGAAGAAACCGTTGCAGTTACATCGACTGAATTTGAGTAGGTTTTTTCCGCAGAAGATACTGCAAATATCAGAAAAAAAATGAATCCCAGAAAAAATAGATTTTTATTGCTGTTGATTTTCTTCTTGTTCATTGGATTTTTGCGGTTCTTCTTTGATTTCTAAAATTTCCGGAACCTTTATTTCCTGAACAATATTTTTCTTAGCAATTTTTCTTTTCTTGGCCTTTTTTTTCGCTGCTTTTGCCGCTTTTTTCTTTTTATTATTTCTTTTAATTAAAGAGATAATTTTGATGATTACTTTTATGATTATGGCCATAATTATCAGCGATATAACAGAAACTATGCCGATAACTATTTTTGTAGGAAACACATAAACCCAAATACTTTTTTCAATTCTTTGATTATCTTTGCCCAAAACCAAGTTAGCCGTGGCCTTGTATGGCCCAAAAGCAAAATCAGAATTCCATTCAGTCTCAAGATTCTTCTTGTCATTGGGCATTACAATAAGCCCCTTATCATTAACCCTTAAAATACCCTTGGTAACTCCAAAAAAATTTTTAATAACAAGTTCTCCAAACGGTTTTAAAATAACATTTCCTTTATTTTCAAAAGAAATTACAAAATTGACAGGAAGCTTGTTTATTATGCTTTTAGGATAATTCGTTCTTATTTCGCCTATATTTCCAGATTCTATAGTATTGCCGGAAACGGTCAGATATACGAGAATTCCAGCTCTGGTATTAACTCCGACTTGATCTGCTTTTTCGGAATTTGGAGCAACATTACCCCACCACATTACGGCAAAGTGTCCGCCGGGAGAAGCATCCGCTGGAACTTCGATAGAAAAAGGAATTATTTTTTGTTCGTCCGGTTTTAAAGCGACAGATTTTGCCGTTTTTATCCATTTAGATATTTCGCTTTCCTCTCCGGAAAAAACTTTTTGGCCGTTTTCCTCAAAAAACTTTTCTAAATTTGGATAAAAAATTCTTGAACCGCCTCCTTCATTTTTTAAAAGCATTTCTCCTTTAACGATATCTCCCGGATTAACCGAGTATTCCATTCTTACCGGTCCCACGGTAATTGCATGAGAAAAAAATGGCAGTGCCAAAAATCCGATAATGAAAGATAACAACAATTTTCTCATGTTTTTATAAAAGCGGAATTAAATTGCCTTTTTAATTTTAGTTACCGGTACAGCCGTAAGTAATAGTGTCCGCGTAAGTTCCGGCAGTAGTTAAACCGCTAATAGATGCTTTATGTACAACCTTGGCAGTTCTTCCGCTTGTTGGAGAATCCGTAGATGCCAAAGTAGTGGCAGTTCTTAAAAGTCCGCCAACCACATTTCCGGTTTTATCATAGGTAGTAGAAAGAGTTAATGTGTCTCCGTATCCGGCTGGGGCAGCAGAAACTTGAATTCCATATCCTTCAACTCCGACTGCAAGAGTCGCATCCGCTGAAGCAATTAAATACGAATTCGCCGAGTTCCATAATCCTGGATTACTTCCGCTTCCGCTGTCTTGAATAGTTAATGTGCATCCGGCGGCATAGTTGCAGGACATTGTCGTTGAAGCATCGGTGGTCGCAGTAGTAATGGAGCTTACTGATAATGTTCCAAACGCGGTTTCTGTTATATCTGTATTGCAGCTGACGCTGGTAGATACGGTTGCGCTCACGGTAACATCCGAACCACTTACCATATCAAGAGCTAAATATCCGACAAAGATAATTGCTATAGCGATTAAACCGACTGCTAATTTTTTATTAGAAAAAACTAATTGTGCTGACATATTTTTTATTTAAATCTTGGGACCTTTTTAATTTTTATAATGTTAGTATTATAACTTGTTTAATTAATTATAGCTATGTTAATAACTTTAATTTATTTCAATTATAAATTAGTTACCAACACAGCTGTATGTAATTGTATCGCTGTAGCTGCCGGCGGTAGTTAAATAACTTACCGCAGCCTTATGAACAACTGTAACTGCCCTATCGGTATAAGACCCTGTGGAATTTGCCAGAGTAGCATTGGTTAAGCTTAATCCCCCGACATTATTACTGCTTTTATCATAAGTAGCGCTTACTGTAAGAGCGCTGCCGCTACCTCCCGAAACGCTCGCCTGAATTCCATAGCCTTCCGTTCCGGCAATCAAAGTAGCGGTTGAAGATAAAATTAAATCTGTGGGAGAAGCTGATTTATATAATCCCGGACTAGTAGTGTCTCCGCTATCCTTTACATATAAAGTACAACCTCCGGAATATGTGCAAGAAGATGTTGTGACGGCATTAGAAGAAGCTGTACTAATTGAATCTATTGTTAAAGAATTAAAATTTGTGGAAGAAATATCCGTATTACAACTTACTGTGGCTGAAAAATTTACAATTGTATCTCCGTATAAATCATCTAAAGAAACTCTCTTCCAGGTCGCGTAAATTCTACTGTCGGACATAATGTTTGTATTTCCGCCGCCGTAAATATTGTCAGGATCGTCATTTAATTGATTTTCGCTTCCCCAGCTTGCCATTCCGTCGGTTGATTTTTTCCAATAGATATTGGCCGTAGAAGAAGTGCCTACCGTAGTTCTAGCACTGTAAATAACATAAATATTGCCCGTATTCTGATCAAAAGAAATTTTTGCGTTAGTAATTCCTTTCGTGTCATTCGTCAAAACATCGGTTTTTAAAGTCCATGAACCGCTGGAATAAACCGCTGTTCGGATATCATCGTTTGTTCCCAAAGTACTGTTATCCGTTACATAAGCAAGATAGATATTGTTCGTTGTTTTATCCAGCGTGGCACCAAAATGGCCATCATAAGTAGTATTTTCCCCCGCCGTTGTGCCTATCGTGGTCCAACCGCTCCAAACCGAACCGTTCCAAATATTGTAATCATAATCGTTGCCGGCAAGCTCCATCCGGATAACCATTATATTTCCCGAGGCAAGCGGCATCAAAAGCGGCCAGTCGTTAGTCAATGTATATGGACTGGTTATTTCTGCCCAGTTTGAAGCCGTGGTACAAGAACCTGTACATCTTACAATCCAGCTGTCCGAAGCGTCGTTAGTCGTCATATAAAGATAGCCATTGGTGCCCTTTGTGATAGAAACCAGATTTGTGCCAGCAGCCAACGTTCCGGATTGCGTAGTCCCCAAAACTGTTGTTGAAAGAGAATCATTAGAAGTATCCAACCTCGTGTAATAAGTATCATCAACTCCGCTATCTATGGTCGCAATATGAATATATGTTCCGGTAGTATCACCCGGAGTCCATTGGTCATACCAGACGGCGACAGCTAGGCAATCCGATGTATTCACCGAATCCACTCTGACGCCAGCACCCCAAGTATCTCCACCGTCAATGGTCTTGCTATATCTGCAATCACCGGCACTGTCTCTGTAAAACGCGTAACCATTGGAAACGCTCGTAAAAACCACGTCGGGCGAGGTGCTGTTGTTCGAGGTATCAGTGGTGTTGATATTGTTATCTATCGCCACGTTGGCAGCAAAAATCTCTTTAACCACTTTCGGCACAATTCCTCTTTCCCTATCGGTTTTGGGGTCTTTAAGCGCCCAATACAAATTATCCACTATCTTTGATTCGTTCCAAGACTGAATCAGGTAATCAACCGGAAATCCAAAAAATAAATTACTGACAACAATTATATAAATCGTTAAAACTTTGATAAAAAAATGCCACCTTGGTTCTTTATTCATAATTTTTTATGTAATCGTATGCCGCCCGAGAAACATTTTTCATTATTTCTTCGGCTTTTTCTTTGTTGCATTCTTTAATCATTGTTGTAAGAAGGTATGGGCGGTTGAACAAATAAACTATTCCTGAATCCAGGTAATTATTTCCTTTATTGTCTTCTCCAATTTTATGAGAAAAAATAATGTCCTTCGGCAATCCGGAAGCAAGAAAATTATTAAATGGAGTTTCTGTCAGCCATGATAAAATTTGTTGGGAATATTCCCTTTTCAGAAAACTGGAAGTATAAAGAGACCTGAAAAGGCGGGAGTATTCTTTGGCGGAAATTTTGTAATTTTCATCAAAAAGTTCGTCTAATCCTATTCCTTTTTGCAATTTTTCAAATTCCTCATCCGTAAGATTTCTTTTTAAAATTTTGTGGGCGGTATTGTCGGAATCTATCAAGAGGATTTTAAGTAATTTCTCTATCGTAAATATGCTTCCGACAGGATATTTATAAAGTTCGCCATAACGGGAATCTTTGTCCGTCTCAAAAAGAATCAGTTCATTATTCAAATTCCAATCCCCATTTTCTATTTTTTTCATGGTCACTAAAACACTCGGTATTTTTATAAGACTTGCCGGATAAAAACGCAATTCATTATTGATTTGGATGTTTGCGCCCGTGTTCAAAAATTCAAAATAAATGGATATATTGTCTTTCCCATTGTCTTCGACTATTTTTTGCAGTTGTTCACGAAGCGGCTGAATATTGACGATAAAATCGTTCTGCGGAATGAAATTACGTGAAATATCTATTAACGGATAGGGATTGGAGGCACTATTTTTAGACGTTCCAAAAATAATCCAGCCAACCGCAACGCCGCTTATAACCAAAAATGTTAAGGTTAAAATTTTCCAGCGATTTATTAAAGACATATTTATTAAAATAATAACATAAAAAATTATTGACAAAAAACAGAAATCCTTTACATTATAGGTAGTATTTTTCAAGCAAAAAAATCCAAAACATAAGGAGAATGGCTAATGGAGGAATTCGAAATTCCGGCAAACCCGGAAGAACGCGAGAGGCTGTTCAAGTCGTTAAACATTGAATGGCTGGAACATGTCGAAGTAGTAAGCAGTCTCAGCTTCTATCCTGTTCCGGACGAATGGTGGAGGGACCGAAACGAGAGAAAGGCTTATGTGCGCACGAAGTTCGGCCCGATCGCCTGGAAAAACAAAAGGGAGATCAAGCCCGGAGACATAATCCTTTACGACCGCCTCAACTACAATACTTTCTCGATAGTTTCTCAAAAGGACTACGAGGAGTATCGGAAGATGAACGTGGATACGTTACCGATAGGATTATTCATCCATCAGCCGGGAACAAAGATCAGATCCTGGAAATTCACCAGCGGCATAACCTGGGAGGCAATCAAAGACTTGTCGCTGCTCCAGCCTAAGCCATCTCCTGCCTAAGAGAAAATAATTCTGGAAAACCTATGGGAACAACCCGGGGTAATTTCCGGAATGACGTCTAGAGCGTTGCTTATGGGACAAGCCCGGAGCAACTTCTAGGAGGCGCCTATGGGAACAACCCGGGGCGTCTTTTTTTGCCCAAAGTAACAATCGAGGGATTTTAATCAAGAATTATTTAACCTCAAGAATAAAATATTTTTGAGAACCGCCTTTTGTCTCAACCGTTACTGTATCGCCTTTTTTATGATCTATAAGCGCAGCGCCAAGCGGAGACTTGAATGAAATGCGTCCATTAGACGGATCTGACTCATGAGAACCAAGAATTTGGAATGTTTTGCGAGTTCCATTTGTTTCTAATATAACAGTGGAGCCGATTTGAACCTTACCGGAAATATTCGGGCCGGAATCAATTACCACGACTCGCTTAATTTGATATTCGATATTTAAAATCTGTCCTTGCGTGCGGCGCAAAAGCATTTTTGCTTCCTTATATTCATCGTTATCCGATCTATCCCCGCATTCAGCTGCCTGCTTTGTTCGGGTAATGAGAGCGGGCTGAATACTTTTAAGATGCTCAAGTTTTTCTTTTAAAAGCCTGAATCCTTCTTTTGTAAGATGAATCGGGCCGTCATCCTGCAATTTTCTGAATTTATCCGATCTGCGCTTAGGTATTTCCATTAATAATATTTCTATAATTATTTTAAGTATAGCAAACCAATTCTATCCCCATTCAAATCCTCATTCGAAAAATTTAAAAACACCATAAAGGTGTTTATAAATTTTGGCGGAGGCGAGAGGATTCGAACCTCTGATCCCCTTTCGGGAAAACTTGCTTTCCAAGCAAGCGCACTAGACCACTATGCGACGCCTCCTTAATGGATTTATATTAATATTTTTATGGAATATTATCAAATTAGGGAAACCTTGCTAAACTATAATTAATAATATGCGCTTCTCTGAACACATAGCTTCAAGTTTAATTTTGTTGCCCCTGCTCCCCGTCTTGGGTGAAAATATTGTTATTCCGATGATTGCCTCTGTAGTAATTGATAGCGACCATATTCATCAATTGATTACAGAAAAGGCATTTACTTGGCAAAAGATTAAATTTTTAATAAAAAACACCAATAAAATATATCGGGAAAATCCGGACAATGCTTTTAAAAATACGGTATATATTTTCCATACCGTTGAGTTTAATATTATTTTGGCGCTTTTAACATTTTGGTATCCACCGTTATTACTGATTCTTATTGGTTTTTGTTTTCATATATTATGCGATATAATCCATCATCATTTATCCGGAATGCCGGTTAAAAGATGGCTTTTCTTCTATTATTTTCTAAAAGCTAATCGTAAAAAACAATAATGAAACTTTCAAAAAAATTATACGAAACAGGAATATACGGCGTATTTTCAAAAATTCTTGGCGTTGAAAGAGGAATTGATAATTTCTTGAAAGAAACTGATTTTGATTGTCAAAATGATATTAAAATATTGGAGGTTGGCTGTGGGAATGGGGCCATAGGGCTTCACTTACTAAAAAGATTCCCTAAATCAACATTGCTGGCAACAGACATCGAAGAAAATTCTTTGAAAGAATTAATCAAAAATTTTAAAAAACAGGGTGTTGATAATAACCGAATCTCTGTTGGTTTATCTGATATAACTACTCCGGATGAGTTTAAATCTTTGAATAATTCTGTGTCTCATTTAAATCCACAATCTTTTGATGTTGTTTGCGCTGGAGGTGTTATTGGTTATTCAAAAAATCAACCCGAAACTATTAAAAAATTATTAAATCTAATCAAACCGGGTGGTTACTTTATAGACATAGAAATGAACGACAAATTTTTAGGAAAATTTATTGGTTCTCAATATAATTATCCAATTATGCCCCTAAAAAAAATAAAAAAACTTATTGAAAATGAGGGATATAAGGTTTCGATTATCCCCTTTTCTGAAAGACACTTTCCCGCAAATCTCTCGAGGTGTGGAATTATCGCAAGAAAAATTTAGGCGGGAATATCTCTTAACGCCTTGATTCTTTCCTCTATCGGAGGATGAGTCATAAAAATCTTATGAAAAAAAGAAGTTTTTTGCTCTGCCTTAAAAGGATCATCGAGCCATAAATGCGCCGTGGCGTTATTGGCAACCTTCATCGGTGTTGGATCTGAAGAAATTTTAATCAAGGCGCTGGCCAATCCTTCGGGATAACGGGTTAAAAGCGCGCCTGAGGCATCGGCAAGAAATTCTCTCTTTCTGGAAATTGCCAGCTTAATCAATGTTGCCGCAATCGGCGCCAAAATCATGGCTACTATTCCAATGATTATTAAAATCCCCCCGGATCTTTCCCTATCCCTTTTTCCGCCAAAGCCCATATGGAAAAAAATATTAGAAGCAGTTACTACTATTCCCGCTAAAACAACAATAACCGTAGAAATCAATATATCCCGATTGCCTATATGAGACATCTCGTGCGCTATTACTCCTTCTAGCTCGGTTCTGTCCAGCTTATTAAGCAGCCCTCTTGTTACCGCGACAACTGCGTGTTTAGGATCTCTGCCTGTAGCAAAAGCATTGGGTGCTTTTTCCTCAATAATATAAACCTTAGGCATTGGCAGTCCTGCAGTAATGGATAAATTTTCCACAATATTATAAAGATCAAAATACTCTTCTCTTTTTACCGGAATGGCTCGGCACATTGCTAAAACAATTTTATCCGAAAACCAATAACTGCTAATGCTAGACCCGATGCTAAAAATAAGAGCGATTATTAAAATCCCCTCATTGTTATAGTAGTAAGATAAAAAATATCCCACTCCTATTATCAATACCAAAAAAACCGTAATTAGCATCCAAGTCTTCCGGATGTTGGAATCCTTGTGTGTATATAACGTTGTCATTTAATTTTAAAATTTAACTTGAACGTTTTCTCTCTCGGCTCCCTGAGCTTCAAAAAATTCTTCTTTTGAGAAACTAAGCATTCCGGCAATCATATTTGTCGGAAAAACCTGGATCTTAGTGTTGAAGTCCAATACATTTCCGTTGTAAAAACGGCGCGCTGCCTGAATTTTATTTTCGGTATCAGCCAATTCCTGCTGGAGCTGCAAGAAATTAGTATTAGCTTTTAAATCCGGATAATTTTCAGAAACAGCAAATAAACTTTTAAGAGTGCTGCCCAGCGCATTTTCTGCTTTAGCTTTTTCAACCTTCCCCTGAACTCCCATGGCCGCAGTACGCGCCAAGGTTACTTTTTCAAAAACTCCGGCTTCATGCTTCATGTAGCCCTTAACCGCTTCCACTAAATTTGGGATTAAATCATATCTGCGTTTTAACTGAACATCGATATCCGCCCAGGATTCTTTCACTCTATTGCGCGATCTTATTAATCCATTAAAAGTGGCGATAAGCCAAAGCGCTGCCACTGCTACGATGATTAATATAACTGTTATTAATGACATTTTTATAAATTTTTATTAATTAACGACTATTTGAGTATATAACATATGCAAGATAAAAAAAGCGCCCAAGTAAAGGTAAGTTGAATTATCCTATTATTTACCTTTAATAATCTCCTTTAGCCCCCTGGCAAAGTTACATCCGATAATACGGCAATATTTCCGACAATGATTGATATATTTTCTCTCTCTTATTGCATTAGATCCGAAAAGAATTTCGTGAACGCTCTCTTTTTTAAGATTTCCGATTTTTTCTCCCTTAAAGCACATAGCCGCATCGCCATTGGGATAAACAACAAAATTCTTCTGCCCGGCAAAACATCTGCGGCTTAAAGAGCTTTGGGGATCAAGATAATATTTTTCAATTGCCTTTATGCTGCTTATAGAATTTTTAATATTCTTGCGATTATTTAAAATCCAGTCAAAAAAGAAATTGACTTCTTCTTTTTTTGGCCATAGCGTATCCGGCAACTCATTAATATCCTTATTTTTTGATTCAGGAGATTCAACGCTTTCATCAAGAGGCTGTAAAATTATCGACGTATTATTTAGAGAATTAAGATAGCCGATTAATTCCGGCAAATCTTTAATATTTTTTGAAGTAATTAAAATGCCAACCTCCGACTTAATTTTACTTTTAGACAATAGCTTCAATGCATTCAACGCATTATTATATGCCAGCGGATTTCCTCTCAAAAAATTATGAATACTCTCTTCCAGGCTATAAAAAGAAACCTTCACTATATCTAATCCTGTATTTTCTAGCTCGCTAATCATCTTTTCGTTCATTAATAAACCATTAGAATTCAACGCCACGTTATTAAAATGTTTTTTAAGCTCTTTTATTAAGGTTAAAATTAAATCTTTTTCAATAAGCGGCTCTCCCCCATTTATTTCCACAAAAGTATTTTTTTCAAATACACCCTTTAAGTCTTGAATAATTTTCAGCCAATCCTCTTCGGTTAATTCATCAAACTCTTTCTTTTTCCAAATAGAACAAGATTGGCACTGAAAATTGCATTTAAAAGTTATTATTAGGCTCAAAAATTCCGGCGGAAGGCAATATTTTCCGGTTAGATAGCTTCTTTCGGCAAGAATTTTCTTGATTATTTTATTCATTCAACAATATTTTAGCACAAAAAAGCGCCCTAGGGCGCCTAAAACATAATTGAATTTTTAAAAATTAATATCCTATTCCCTCCGGCATCCCATGCTCATGCTTATCTTTCGGTTCTGGCTTTTCAGTTAAAGCAGCCCCGATAGTCAGATAATTGGATGCTACAGAAACAGCATTCAAAAAAGATGTTTTGACCACCTTTAAGGGATCTATTATTCCTGTCTTTTTTAAATCGCAAATTTCATTTGTGACAGCATTAAATCCAGACCAGTCATTTATGGTATCTTCTCTCATTTCCATTAATTTTTCCATAATTTTATCAGGCTGAGCGCCGCTGTTTTCTATAATAGCCCTAAGAGGAGCCTTTACGGCTTTTAATAAAATCATTTGAGCTGCTTGAAAAATAGAGATCTCTCCTTTAATCGGATTTTCTTTTATATGTTTACAAGCATTAAAAAGCGCAATTCCTCCGCCGGGAACTATTCCTTCTTCCATTGCCGCGCGAGTTGCAGAAACGGCATCCTCTACTCTTTGCTTCAATTCTTTTTGAGTAGATTCCGTCGGAGCGCCAACTTTGATTACGGCTACGCCCCCGGCTAATTTACCTAGACGTTCCTGTAATTTTTCCTTATCAAATCCAGATTCGGTTTTTTTCAATTGCGCCTTAAGCTGGGTAATTCTTTTTTCTATTTCAGCTTTATCTCCCTTACCTCCGACGATAGTTGTATTATCTTTATTGGAAACAACGCGATGTGCCTGGCCTAAATCTGTGATAACTACAGAATCAAGCTTGCGGCCAAGCTCTTCCGAAATAAACTGCGCGCCGGTAATAACGCAAACGTCTTGCAGCATTTCCTTTCTTCTATCGCCAAATCCTGGAGCCTTAATGGCCAAAACACTGAAAATTCCTCTGATTTTATTAAGTATTAAAGTAGTTAAGGCCTCTCCCTCAACTTCTTCGGCTATAATCATCAATTCCTTCCTTCCCGCCTGAATCAATTTTTCCAAAAGAGGCAAAAGCTCCTGGATAGAAGAAATTTTTTTATCGGTTACTAAAATATAAGGATTTTCCAAAACAGACTCCATTTTTTCTGTATTAGTTACCATGTAGGGAGAAATATATCCTCTATCAAATTGCATTCCCTCAACTATTTCATAAGAATTACTGATGGTATTTGAATCTTCTATGGAAACAACTCCATTTCCTCCGACTCCCTCCATGACTTCGGCTATTAGTTTTCCGATTTCCTGATTTTTAGAAGAAAGCGTCGCCACTTCCTGAATTTTTCTGCGATCTCCTATTATTATTTCTTTTTGATCTTCTAAAATTCTGACGATTTGCTCACTGGTCTTTTCAAGCTCCTGAGCCAAACGAATAACATTCACAGATTTTTCCCTAATAATTTTTTCTCCTTCATCTATCATCGCATGTGCCAAAACAACGGAGGATGTAGTTCCATCTCCGACATTATCATTGGTTTTTTCCGCAGCCTGTTTTACTAAATCCGCTCCAAGATTTTCAAACTTATCTTCCAGCACCACTTCTTTGGCAACAGTAACGCCGTCAAAAGTGACCTGCGGAGTTCCATAACCCTTTTCTATAACAACTGCTCTTCCGCGAGGGCCCAAAGTTACCCTGACTGCCTCGGCCAGCTTATCTATTCCTCTTTTTAACGCTTCGCGGGCTTCCCCGCTGAATAAAATTTGTTTGGACATATTAAATAGTAGCTATAATATCTTTTTCTTCTACGATTAAATATTTCTTGCTCTCAAGCTCAACTTCTGTTTCGCTGTATTTTTTAAATAAAACCAAATCTCCGACTTTAACGGACATCGGAATACGGCTTCCCTTGTCGTCAATCCTGCCGGGGCCTGCCGCTAAAATTCTGCCCTTCATCGGCTTTTCTTTTTCCGCCGTATCCGGAATAACTATGCCGGATTTAGTAACCTTTTCCTCCTCTAACGGCTCCAAGAAAACATTGTCATTTAATGGTTTTAAATTCATAAGATTTTATTTATATAACTATAATAACGACTTAATGCCTGGCAGTCCATAGCAATGAGTGCCAATACCCAACCCCTCCATGCCTCCCCAAAACCTGTATATTATAAGTTACAATTATCATATACTATACAGCTTTTATTTTTGGCTATTATTTAACATTTCTTCTATCCGCCTGGTGTCCGGATGAAATTCCAGTTCGTTATCATTATAAATAATTCTTGGTTTATATCCCGTTTCTGAATTCATTGCCTCCTCAATTCTTTTTATTTGAATATTTTTAAATTTCTTCTCCAGCCAATTACCGACAAATCCTGATAAAACTGTTTGAAAAAATAGCTTGAATATATTCTTATGATGCTGAATATTTACAAAATCATCGGCAAGGCTTCGTCTTTTTCCCAGCCAATCTATATTCTCGTCAAAGAAATTTTGTATTAATTTTTTATCGCCATAAACCGGTATCAGTGATAAATACAAATTTGCCCAATATTCGTTATAAGGAGGAGATAAACGAAATGCCTTAGGAGCTACAAAATGATTAAAACAAAATTTATCTTTTCCAATCTTATCTTTTTTCCCCTTTCTCCATCCTAAAATTCCAAAAACAAAATAACAAAATAGCCTTGCGCTGAATATTCTCCCCTGTCTTACCCCGATTATTACGTCAAAATCAGACGACTCCTTTACATTTCCCGTTGCCAAAGATCCAGCAACCAAAACAAAATCAACGAAAGGAATAAAACGAAAGGGCCAAATCCTTCTTAAAAATTTGCCCCATTTTTCACGATAAATATCCGGCACTTTAATTAAAGTTTTCTAATTCTTGTTCCGCTTTAAAGAATAAAGATTTCGTCTGTCTTACCGCCATTACCATCACGTCAAAATCAAATTTAGAGCCCTTATTTAAAATGTCTGATAATTTAACCAATAACTTCTCGTTTTGAGTCAAAATATCGAATAAATAAGGAGCTTTTTCTGCATTTAAATCTTTTGAATTAACCGTGTTTATTAAGGCATCATATTCTCCTTTTATATCCTTAATATCCTGCTTAAAGCTAAAACTTTCATCGGACTTTATTTTTACTATTTGAACCAAAGCTGTTTTGGCGGCTGCCTCAGCGATTGATGCCTGCGAAAAAGCTTCTTTATCATTAAAAATCTGAAGCATATTTTTTGCCTCAGTTAAATTAAACGATGCCTTAGAATATAAGTCCTTAATCAAATTACTTTTAGGCATCGCTCTCTCTTTCATTTTATCGGCTAAATTTTCAACCGCTTTTTCGGCACCATCAATCATATTTTGAGCATCAGGCTTATTGATATTTCCATCCTCGCTGGCTTTTTCTAAAATTTCCTGTCTGGTCATTCCCAAAACATTTTTAACATCGCCTTCGGCAAAAGCCTCTCTTAATTCATCTATAAAATTAATCTTTTCTCTTTTTCCAAGAATTAGCTGATTTAAAACATTTGGAATGTTTTTTAAAAAATCGCTATTTTCAGTTTCGTTGCCAAAACTAATTAAAAATCTTTCTTCAAATCCCCCAACCCTATTTCCGTAGTCTTCCGATAGCTGATTTTTAATTCTATAAAGAATTTCAGCCGCGCGAAGCTCGTTTCTAAAATAATTATTAAAATCTCCGAACATTTTTATAATACGATCATGGAAAAGGCTCGCTGATTCTGTTTTGGAAAGAATTTGCACTCCTAAATCAACTATTTCCTGCTCCAGAGTTTCCATTTTCTTTGTAATTTTAGCGGAAACAAATTCGGATTTAATATTATCCAATTTTATAAGTTCTATTATTTTTTCATTTACCGTATTAATATCCAAATCAATCTTTTTATTTTGATTGAAAGTAAAAGCCTTTTGAGTTTCTCTTTTCCATTCCTTCAAGAAATAAAGAGGGTTGGTTGGCAAAAGCAAAGGCTTAGAAACAGCTGTTCCGTCCTGCTGGGAATCTGCCGCTATGGCCAAGTTAAAAGAGCCCGGATTTATTACGGCAAAAACAAATAACGTTTTTAATAAAAGCTTAGTCATAATTTAATAACCTTCTATTAGAAATGCTCTTTCGTGTGATTTTATCCTAACTAGCGCCTTAGCCTCAATTTGACGGATTCTTTCGCGCGTTACGCCAAATTCCTTTCCAACTTCCTCTAATGTATGGGTTACGCCGTCTTCCAGACCGAAACGCATTCTTAAAATTTTCTGCTCTCTTTCGCTTAAATCAACCATTATTTTTCTGATTTGCTCTTTAAGCAATGTCTGAGAAGCTGTCTGGGACGGGCTAAGATTTTTCTCATCCGGAATAAATTCCGAAATAGTAGAATCCTCGTCTTCGTCTCCAACAGGCGCTTCAAGCGAAACAACGTCCTGCGATATTTTTTGAATATGATGGATCTTTTCTACCGGTACTCCCATCTCTACGGAAATCTCTTCCGGCAAGGGATCCCTGCCAAGTTCTTGAGTCAATTTCCGCTTAAATTGAGAGTACTTGGATATGGTCTCCACCATATGAACAGGTATTCTAATGGTTCTGGACTGATCTGCCAAGGCCCTGGTAATCGCCTGCCTAATCCACCAAGTTGCATAGGTTGAAAATTTAAAACCGCGCCGATAATCAAATTTATCAACGGCGCGGGATAATCCTATATTTCCTTCCTGGGCTAAATCCAAAATTCCCAAATTAGGAGAACGATTTACATAACGCTTAGCAATAGAAACCACTAACCTCAAGTTTGCCTGTATAAATCTGTTGCGAGCCTCTTTGTCTCCTTTTTCTACTCGTTTAGCTAATTCTTTTTCTTCATTAGAAGTTAATAATGGCGTTCTTCCAATTTCTTTAAGATACATCTGAACAGAGTCGGAAAGATCTCCTTCTATAGAAGTAGCCGATAACAGCTCTTTGTCGCTTATTTCCTCTTTCGGTAATTCTATAAGCTGGCTTGTTTCAATAACTTTTATGTTTGATTGTTCAAGACGGCCATAAATTTCATCCAGCATATCAACATTGTCTTCGATTCTTGGGAAAAAATGCAGGACCTCTGTGTCCGTAACAAACCCGCGTCCGCGTCCGCGATTTATTAAATCTTCCAAAGCTAAATCTTCCACCTGACTTTTTGGCGAAATCTTTTTTGGATTTTTCTTAATTCCCTTTTTTGTTTTCTTATTTAAAGTCTTTTTTTTGTTTTTTTTCATAAAGGACAATAAACGACAAAACCCCTCGCGGGGAATATTTTCAAATAGATATTAAATTAAGAGGCAAAATAGCCAATCGTTACATACAACGAACAAAACGGCCTAAAGTTACAATTTTCCTTCAAAAAACTCATCTTTTAAGATTATGTATCTCCCGGCTAATACTGTCAAACCGCTTAGTTTCCTTTTCATAGGCCTCCTTATCACCCTTCTCATCAAGCTTATGCATAAGCTCCCTGGATTTCTTTTGTTCTTCTTTTAAATATTCCATCTTTAATTCTATAAGCAATGCCTGAAATTCTCTTTTTAATTCCTGTTCCGCTATATCAGCATTTTCCATGCTGAAACGCAGTCCTATCAAACCCATAATGTCTTCCAAATCGGCTTTTTTATTACCGCTTAAAATATCCCTGTAATGCTCGGGCAAATATTCAATTTCTTTTTCGAGCTGTTTTTTAAATTCTTCATTTGTGCCATTTAAAGCAATTCCCAAAAGGCGCTGAGCTATTAAGTCTTTTCTTAAAATTATTTTAGAAATATTTTCTGTTCCAGTCGAAGCCTCAGCCTCTTGAGACTCATCTTCTTTTATGGATCCCATTTCTTCGGCCAAAACTTTTTCGTCCAAATAAGTCAGTGTTGCCAGCTCCTTAATCCAATGCTGGCGTTCTACCGGACTGGATATTTTTTTAATCTTGGAAAGCAAAACTCTGATATTTTGCTTTTTCTCTTTTATGCCCTGATTTTCCGTAAAGAATCTATTTGTAAAATATTTATAAAAATAATAATCCATCGCCGGCTTGGCATTTTTAACTAATTCTTTCAAAAATCCAGGCTTATCTTTTGCTACATCTGCCGGATCTTTGAATTTATCGTCTTCTATTACCAATACTTTAACAGTGAAATCAAACGCTGCCGATGCATCTATGCTTCTTTCGGCAGCTGCTTGGCCGGCCTCATCAGCATCAAACGCCAAAACCACCTCGTCGGCTAATCTTCTTAATGCTTTTAGGTGTTCTGCCGTCAAAGCCGTACCGGAAACAGCAACTATATTTTTAACCCCATCCTGCCAAGCCATCAAAAAATCCATATAACCCTCAACCAAGACCGCCGTTTTTTCTTCCCTAACATCATTTTTTGTTTTATGAAAACCGTATAAAATTCTGGATTTTTGATAAATCGGAGTTTCGGGACTATTTACATATTTAGCAATATCCTCTCTAGCCCCAGGTAAAACTCTTCCCGCAAATCCGACTACTTTTCCAACATGATTAAAAATAGGAAAAATAAGCCTTCCGCGATACCTGTCCCAATAAGTTCCTCTTTCTGTTTTTAAAATTAATCCGGCTTTTTCTAAATCCGTAATATTATATCCAAGGCCCAAAAGATGGCGGGTCATCAAATCCGGCTCATCCGGCGCAAGTCCCAATTCAAACTCCTCTATTGTTTCGTTTTTTAATCCCCTTTCCTTTAAATAGTTTTTTACTTTTTCGGAAGACTTTAAGCTATTCTTAAAAAAATCTTTAGCCGAACCCATTATTGAATATAAGATATTGTGAGCTCTGAAATCTTTGTCGCCGGACTGCCTTATTTCTATGCCTGCTTTTTCCGCCAATATTTTCAAGGCATCATAAAATTCCAGATTTTCATATTTCATCAAAAACTTGATGATGTCACCTCCCTCGCTGCAGCTGCCAAAACAATGCCAAGTCTGCCTTTCCGGAGAAATCATAAAAGAAGGAGTTTTTTCCTTGTGAAATGGGCAGTTAGCTTTGAAGTTTTTGCCCGCCGGCTTAACTTCCATATACTGCTTCAAAAAATCCACTATATCCAGTTTTTCCTTTACTTGCTGGGCTGTGTCATTCATAACAATAGTTTAATATAACACGGCTCAAAAATAAAAAACCTTTTATGACTTGATTTCTTAAATACTTTCATATAGTATAAAAACACTATGAGGAAATGCGCGATTTGCAAAAAAAGCTACATAATGGGAGGCACCAGAAAGCTTCTTAGGGGTAATTATAATCCTACCAACTGGAGCAGAAAACAAGCCAATCTCCAATGGGCAACAATTCCGGGTAAATCCGGCAGAGTTAAGGCTTGCGTTAAATGCAAGAGAAGATTAAAAGAATCTGCAGCTTCTAAAACTAAAAAATCCGCTAAGTAGCGGTTTTTTTATTTAATCTGTCGGACTGCCGGGAGTTGAACCCGGGTCGTGCCCACCCCAAGGGCATATACTACCGTTATAATACAGTCCGTGATAATTAAGAATACATAAATTTTTATTATGATTCAAACAAAAAACACCTTCTTAAAGTGTTTTTGAAACAAAAATCCCGCTCGTAAGTCCCTGCTAAATTTTAGGTGGGTGAACTCAGAAACAAGCCACGGCCTGATTCAATTTGTTCTCCCTTTAACAATAGACTAATCAGGAAACCGAGACGGGATTTCAATTTAATTATAACATCGCAATAATAAAAGAAACGTCTTAAAAGTGAATAGAAGTCAATAGATTTTATAACGCTTTTTCCCCTTAAAACATTATCTCCTCCTCCGCTCTCTTATAACTATGAATTTCATCCGATTTAAACCAAAGGCCTATTTCAAATTCAGCTTCCGCAACATTTCCTGAGGCATGAACAACATTTCTAACTGCCCTTCTCTGTGTATTAGCAATAATTCCAGAATCAACCGAAAAATCTCCGCGAATTGTTCCCATTTCTGCTTGAGCTGGCATCGTGTTTCCAGCCAATTTTCTCACCATCTCCACGGCAAGAATTCCCTGAACAACCATTTTTACCATAGGGCCTGAAGTTAAATACTCTCCCAGCCAGCTATGGACCAGCGCTCCTAATTTGACCGGATCAGAAGTTCCAAACTCTTTTATCATATCGATATTATATTTCTCGCAAGTTGATACCAGCTTCCCGCCCATATTTTTCAAATTTTCTTCAGAAGTAGAATAATGCTTTTCTATATCTTCTTTTGTGGCCTGAAACATTTCAAGAGCGATTAATTTTAACCCTCGCTGTTCAATGCGTTTTACAATTTCTCCAACCAATCCTCTTTTTACTCCGTCCGGCTTTACCATTACTAATGTTCTTTCTTCTTTAAGTTTTTTAAACATATTATTTTTTCTTTTTAATTTCTAATTTTAATTCGGCTAGCTGTTTTTTATCGACATCGCTTGGCGCGCCCATCATCAGATCTCTGCCATCTCCGGTTTTCGGAAATGCAATAACTTCCCTGATATTCGGGGCATTTTCCATAATCATCACAAATCTGTCTATGCCAGGAGCTATTCCGCCATGCGGAGGCACGCCATATTCAAAAGCCTCCAGCATGTGGCCAAATTTCTCTTTAACATCTGCGGGCTTATTGCCCATAGCTTCAAATACCGATTGTAATAAAGCCGGATCATGAATTCTAATCGAACCGCCGGCAATTTCATATCCATTTAAAACAAAATCGTATTGAAAGGCCTGGATAGCCGCCGGATCCGCTTTAAATTTATTTTTAAAATCTTCCACACCGTCAACTTTGGGCATTGTAAATGGATGATGGACTGCGTCCCATCTCTTTTCGGTTTCCTTCCATTCGAACATAGGAAAATCAACCACAAATAAGAAAGCTAATTCATTGGGATCGTTTTTGTCGTCGCGAATATCCGGCTTATCGCTATTATATTTTTCCATTGCCTCTTTATAAGGCATGCGGATAATCTTGCCGTATTTATCAAGTTTAAGTTTCTTCTCCGGATATAATTTTTTAACTAAGCTCAAATATAATTCTTCAATCAGGCTCAAAACTTCCTCTTCGGAAGTAAAACTCATTTCTATATCCAGTTGAGTAAATTCCGGCTGCCTGTCGCCTCTTGTATCTTCATCTCTGAAACACTTAACTACTTGAAAATATTTTTCCAAACCGGCAACCATTAAAAGCTGCTTATATTGCTGAGGAGATTGCGGAAGCGCATAAAAATTCCCCGGATAAACTCTTGAAGGCACCAGATAATCACGCGCTCCTTCAGGCGTAGATTTTCCAAGAACCGGAGTTTCTACTTCGGTAAAGCCCTTATCCGCCAAAAAGTCGCGCATAAACTTTATTGTTTTAAAACGATTTTCCAAAATTCTCTTCATTCTTGGCCTGCGCAAATCCAAATAGCGATATTTCATCCTTACGTCTTCTCCGATTTCATATCCGTCGGTCTGCAAATCAAAAGGCGGAGTTTTTGCTTCGTTTATAATTTCCAGCCCGTCCGCCAACAATTCATACTCTCCGGTAATAATATCCGGATTCACCATATTGGCCGGCCTCTTATTAACCTGGCCGGAAATTTTTACTACCCACTCAGAACGGAGTTTTGTCGCCTTTTCATATACATCGGCAGGCTTGGAAATAAAAACAACCTGGCACATGCCGGATTTATCCCTAAGATCGATAAAAATAATTTTCCCGTGGTCGCGGCGGATATTCACCCAGCCCGTCAGTTCCACCTTTTTACCTTCGTTATTAACTATGTCGGCGATATAAGTTCGCATAAATAGAATACGTAAATAATATCACAATTTTTGTAATATTTTCAAATCATTACTTATTAATTCATCTCAAATCCCCAAATTCTAAGTTGTATATTATATGATAATTGTAACATATAATATACAGGTTTGTTTTTGGTTATTTTAGAGTGGAGATGGTTAATTTTTCGTTTTTGAAATCAATTTTTATAATTCCGTCTTGATCGGTCCGGAAAATTTGCGAGTCAATGTCTGCCAGTCGGCTCAGCACGTCCCCGGTTGGATGCCCATAGCTGTTTTTGCCTACTTCTATTATCGATATCGCGGGCGTAATCTTGCTTAAAAAACTTGCGGCTGAAGAAAATTTAGAACCATGATGGCTTACTTTTAATATATCTACGTTTAAATCGTATTTATCAGCCAAATATTTTTCTGTTTCGGCGCTGACATCTGCGGTAAATAATGCCTTTGCGCCATTTATATCCAATAGCTCAACTAGTCCCGAATCATTTACGCTTGCAGCCCCTCCGTTCGGAGATAAAATGTCTATTTTGGCATTATTAAATTTAATTTTATCTTCCGCCGCTAAAACAATTTGCGGGATATTATTTTCTTTAATGATTTTCTGCATTTCCTGCCAAACGCTATTTTCGCTGATCTCGCCGTTAGTAATAACTGCGCCAATTTTATAGTTTTTAAAAATATCGGGCAATCCGCCCATGTGATCGGTTTGCGGATGAGATATCAAAACTAAATCAATATATCTGTCATTTATAGGCAGAATTTCTTCTAAATTTTTCTTTGCCAGCCCATTTGCCGGCCCGCCGTCAATTAATGCTTTTACCCCCTGGCCGGGCAGGCCGCCCGGCAAGATAGCCAACGTGGAATCTCCCTGGCCGACATTGAGAAAATATAATACCGAGCCTCCAGCCGTCGAGGGCGTTAAAATTAAATACCAAATTGCCAAATCAATCGCAACTATAAATCCTAAAATTATTTTAAATGCGCCGTTCTTCATTTCCCTTATATTTAATAATAAGCCAAATTAAAATTGCGTAATACCCTATTGCAAAGATGATGCCAAAAGATTTTACCTGTCCGGTCAGGATGGGAATAGGCAAAGATAGATGCGAAAATAAATCAATAATAAAAAGCATATAAGACAAAATTATGCTCGCAATTAAGCCGATCATTTTTGCCAAAAATATCGAAATAAGTCCTAATCCAGCCATAATAAATCCCAAGCCCATTGCCAGCGGTACCACTCCTAAAATTAAGATATTGGCAAAAATTGAAGATAAAGAAAAAAATCCAAAAACGCTTATAAGTAAAGGCAAAACAAATAACTGGGCCGACAATGTTTGAGTCAAATTTTCTTTCCAGCCGAGGAATCCCGGTGTTTCAATTTTAAATAAATTTTTAATAACTGGAGCCAAATAAACAATTCCCAATAAGGCCAAAAAGGACAATTGAAATCCAACATCAAAAACCAAAACATTGGGATTAAATAAAATCATTAAAAATGCGGCTATAACGATGGCATTTCGCAGACTATATATGCGCTGGGCATGCGTAGATAAAAGCGCAATTATACCCATTATCGCTGCCCTTACCACGGACGCCTCAGCCCCGGTCATTAAAACGAATAAAACGATTATTGCCGTGGCAAAATAAAAAGATAATTGATGCGACAAAAATCCGCCCAAAATCGCCATTACCGCAATAGCAATTATTGAAATGTTATAGCCGGAAAGCGCAACCAAATGAGTAGTACCGCTTTGTTTCATATTCTCTGTTAATTCTTTGGAAAAATCTTCCCGCGCGCCGATAGTTAATCCGGCCATAAACGCGGCTTTTTCCGACGGCAAAACCTGTTTGAATATACTGATTATTTTATTTCTAAAACTTAAAAGCGCCTCTTTAACTGGATTACCCTGTCTAGATTTAATCAATTCAATTTGAGGAAAACCAACAATTCCCAGAACTCCCTCTTTAGCATAATAATTTTCTGATTCCGGCGGCGGTTTTTGAATATTGCCTTTAATTTTTACCAAATCACCGTAAGCAAAACTCGGATAGCGTTGCGCGATCAATTTAACCCTCCCTGAATATGGTTTTTGCAAATTCAAATTATATCTTGTTTGGTATCACCCTGAGCAATCTTAATTATCACTCCGCTGAATTCCGATGCGCCGAAAGGCACATTGGCGCTGTTTTGAATTTTATTAAAAATCTGAGAATAAAAAGCTCCGACTATTACAAATAAAAATAACAACGCAAAAATGTATTTTTTATAAACGACTAGACAGACAGAAATTAAAAAAGCCGCCAAAGCGACCATTAAAACATTGCTAAAAATACTAATTATTAAAACTCCGACAAGAAAAAACACACAAACATAAAAAGCAATATTATAAACGGGCATTATCAAATTATAACTCCTCCCCCCAGCATTTCTCCCGATTTTGTGTATAAAACCGCTGATTGCCCTTGAGCCACGAATTTTTGCGGTTTAGAAAAAACAACTTTTTTGCCTTTAATAACAGCTTCAAAAAGCGGCTGGCGATAACGAACCCGCATCATCACCCTTTGGCCGTTTTTAGGTTTATCGCTTATCCAATTAGTATCTGTAATTTCAACTTCTTTTTTATAAAGCGCCGGATTGTTTTCGCCTTCAGCTACCAAAATCGCGTTTGATTTAACATCTTTTTCCGCCACAAAATACGGCT
Organism: Minisyncoccota bacterium; assembly: GCA_028716745.1. GTDB lineage: Bacteria > Patescibacteriota > Minisyncoccia > UBA6257 > 02-FULL-45-10c > STD1-84. Next base: position 97,902 of record JAQUPE010000001.1, on the reverse strand, counting down.
TGGCATTATCGGCATTTCTTTTGCCGAGCCGCAAGCCATGGCGCTGGCCGATGGTATAAAATTGCACACCATCGTGCTCGCCCACTATTTCCCCTTTAGTATTTACGACAATCCCATTTTTGGGCGGAATATATTTTTCCAAAAATCCTTTCATTCCGATTTTCCCCAAAAAACAAACTCCCTGCGAATCTTTTTTATCGGCGTTCGGTAATTTATATTTCTGGGCCAATTTTCTGACTTCCGGCTTTACTATGTCGCCAACCGGAAATAAACAATGCCTTAATTGTTTTTGAGTTAAAGTCCAAAGAAAATATGACTGGTCTTTGTTTTTGTCTTTTGCTTGATACAACTTTCCATTTTTCAATTTCACATAGTGCCCTGTCGCGATATAATCCGCGCCCATTTTCAGCGCCTTAGCCAAAAACAAACCGAATTTTATTTCTTTATTGCACATCACATCGGGATTGGGCGTAATTCCCTTTTTATATCCGGAAATCATATATTTGACCACTTTATCTTTATATTCTTTTTCCATATCAAAAACATAAAATGGAATACCCAAAACCTCCGCTGCTTTACGCGCGTCATTAACATCTCCCTCATAACATCCGTCGATGTTGTAACCCTTTATATAAACTCCCGTAACATCATAGTCTTTTTTGAGCAGTGCCGCGGCAACGGACGAATCAACTCCGCCGGACATTCCAACAAAAACTTTCTTGTTATTCATAATTTAAAATATATATTAGACGCTAAAATAAAACAAAAAAAGAGACCCCTACGCTGGGCCTCCCCTTGATAATAAATGCGACAAAAACTAGTCCAGTGAAGCGATGGATTCGCTTAACCTTTTTTTGAAGACAGTTTCATCCACGGCCGGTTTTCCGATTCTTTTTTGCTCCATCTTCCTCCTGGCATCCTCAATTCCCATTGAAGCGATGGATTCGGAAAGCCTGATCTTGAAGTTAACTTCGTCTACAAAGGGAATTTCGCTTTTTCCCCTCATTGCTCTTTTGATCCCCCTTATCTCTGCGGCCTTTATGTTTATGCCGTTTCTGACAACTCCCAGGGCATCTCTCGCCTTTATTTTCTCAGCGAGCTCCCCCGTCCGATAGGCCGTTTCCAGCCTCGTTTTGATAAAAATCCTTTTGTCCTCCAAAATTCTCAGATCCACCCTCGCCCTCTTCAACATCTCTACAAGCTTGCCATTGCTGAACATTTATTACCTCCCACTATTTGAAATAACTAATAAAAACTTTAACAAAAAAGAGGGCCTTTTACAAATTGGCCCCCATTATTTCTCTAAACTTGCCGAACCCGCGACTACCATAAGTTTTTCTTCTACCTTGCTTATGTCTTCGCGAACTTTCTTCAATTCTCTTTCCACGCGCTGCCTGTTTCCAAATTCGTCAATCGGACTGACAATTTCCATTTGAAATAGCAGCTGGCCCTTTTGCTCGTAATACTGCTGTACGGATACCTTTCCGCCAGTTGTAGAAGCCGAAGCCAAGAGAATGCACATTCTTCCGAATGTCGCGCATTTTCTTTTCCTGAAAAACCGGCATTTTTCTCCGCATTCGTTATACCCGGTTTTCTTCATGGATTCGGTCCACTGTTCTTCCAGAAATGCCTTTCTTTTGTACAACTCGTCCCTCTCTTCATTTAAAGTGAGGGCCGCTTTTCTAAAATCTTTCCTTCTGACGGCCGCAATATATGGAACCATTTGCGCTCTCCTTTCAATATGTAGTTGTTAAATTAAAACTATGCTAACAATATAGCAATAAAAGAAAAACTTATTCAATAGCCAGTGCTAAAAATTTTATATTTAACCCTCTAATTTTAAAGACAGCACTTTAGACACGCCATCTTCTTCCATTGTTACTCCATATAGTATGTCTGAGGACTCCATAGTAGCGCGGTTATGAGTAACTATTAAAAACTGCGTCTTTTTTGAAAAATTCTTAATTACTTCGGCAAACCTGCGGGTATTTTTTTCATCCAAGGCGGCATCAACCTCGTCTAAAACCAAGAACGGCGGAGGGCTGACGGAAATCAAAGCAAATAACGCCGCAATAGACACCAAGCTTTTTTCTCCTCCCGAAAGCATTTCTAATCCTTTTATTTTTTTTCTTGGCAAACTTAGATCTATTTCTATTCCAAGTTCAACCTGCTCGGTTTCGTCTTCTTCAGTTTCCGCTTTTATTTCTTTTTCCGCATTTTCGTTTTCCGTTTCCGGCTTTTCTTTTTCCGGTTCTTCAAGCCTCATCTTTGCCCTGCCCCCGCCAAACATCAAATCAAAAAACTTTTCGAATTCTTCATTTATTTTTTTAAGCGCCGCCGTAAAATCATTGTGTATTTTTTGATCCAACTCTTTTATTAAAGCATCCAAATCTTTTGTGGCCTTTTCCAAATCCGCTAGCTGGCTAGACAAGAAATTGTGGCGAGTTTCTGTTTCTTTTGCCTCGGTTATCAGCGCTTGATCTATCTCCCCAATACCCGCTATTTCAGCTCTTAATTTAAGCATTTTTCTTTCCAGCTCCATTAAATCGCCTATGGGGGCGACGTTCTCCAAACCTATTTTAAAATCCGACATATTTCTTCCCGCCTGGCCTGCCTGCATTTCAAGGTCCTGCATTTTTAAATTAAACCTTTCTATCTCTAAAAGAAGCCTATTTTTTTCCGATTCTAAAACAGATATTTCATCCTTTTTATTTTCTACATCTTCAAACGCCTTTTTAAATTCAACGTTAAATTTCTCCAAGCTGCCGGTTGATTCCGATTCCAATGTGGATAAATCATTAAATTCCTTTGAAATAGCCTCTAATTTGCCCGTTAATTCATTTTTAGTTTTTTCTATTTCCGCCAGTTCCGGATTTTCTTTTTTCTCCTCAAAACCAAGAGATTTGTCTATTTTTGCCAATAAATTATTAAGCAAATTATGGACGGCGCCCAAATCGCTTTCTTGAATAATGTTTTTAATATCTTTTTTTACTTCTTCCAAAAACGCCGGCTCCACCACAATAACTTTTCCTTCCGACGGCGCGGAAATAAATTCCAATTTGGCCTCCAATTTTCCAAGCTCTTTTTCTAAAATCGAACGCTGGGATAATAGCTGCTCCCTTTTTGAACGGATATCTCCAAAATGAGATTGCTGCTGCTGGGGCTGTCCTTTTTCTATTTTTTCTAAAACCACCTGCAATTCCCTAAGCTCTTTTGCCTTCTCGGAATTTTTCTGATCTATCTCGTTTATTTTGGGATTAAATTTTTCCAGCCCCTCATTTATTTCTTTAAATTTATTCCTAAAATAAATATCTTCGGAGTCTTTCAAATCCTTTTCTATATCAGAAAGCTTTTCCCACTTGGATGCTTGACGTTTCAAAAATCTTAAGTGCGGAGCAATTTCCTCCACCATAGCTTTTACCTTTTCAGCGTTAATGGTCGTGTTTTTTAGTTTTCTTTCCGCTTCGTGTTTTTTTAACTGATATTGCCTCAGTCCCAAAATTTCCTCAATCATCTCTCTCCTCTGCTGAGGAGAGGCTTTTACAAATAAATCGCTTTCTCCCTGATTTATAATCGCCAACCCCCTGGTTCCCAAACGGGCCTTGGCAAAAAATTCAACTATGTCCTTTAAACGAATTTCGGATTTATTCAAAAAATATTGAGAAATTCCATCTCTGTCTATTCTCCTGACAATAGTAACTTCGTTATAATCCACCGGAAAAAATCCGGATGAGTTATCAAAAGTAAGCGACACCTGCGCCATGCCCATTCTCGGTCTTTTCTGCGTACCGGCGAAAATAAGATCCTCTGCCTTAACGCCTCTCAAGTTTTTAGCCTCTCTTTCGCCCAAAATCCAGCGAACCGAATCGATAACGTTAGATTTTCCGGACCCATTAGGCCCGACGATTCCGGCAATACCGCCCGGAAAATCCAGGACGGTCTTTTGCGCAAATGATTTAAATCCTAATAATTCCAGACGTTTAAGATGCATAATAAATGACTTATGACTTATATATTAACATTTTAAAGTTGATTTTTCCAATTAAATAAGATAAACTCTTAAACATGTTGAGTTATAACGAGTTAAAAATCGGAACAATGTTCAAGTTTGAGGGCCAGCCGTATCAAGTGCTTGAATACGAGTTTTTACGCATGCAACAAAGGAAGCCAGTGGCTAAAACCAGGCTAAAAAACCTTATTACCGGCCAAGTTCTTGAGCGCGCCTTCCATCAAAATGAAAAATTAGAAGATATTGATGTGGAAAAAACCCCCATTATTTATCTCTACAATAATAGAGGAGAATTTTGGTTCTGCGAGAAAGGAAATCCAAAAAATCGCTTCACTTTACCGGAAGCAAAGATAGGTCCAGCCGGAAAGTTTTTAAAATCAAACTCCGAAGTTACAGCTGTAAAATTAGATGAACAAATTTTAGATATTATTCCTCCTATAAAAGTTGATTTGAAAGTTAAAGAAACTCCTCCCGGAGAACGCGGCAACACAGCCCAAGGCGGTTCCAAGATAGCTGTTATGGAAAATGGAGCCGAGGTGGCCGTTCCGCTTTTTGTAAATAACGATGATATTATCCGCGTAAATACTCAGACCGGAGAATACGTTGAGAGAGTGGAAAAAGCTAAATAATTCGGCAAACTACTATAAATAAAATAAAACACCCAGGTGGGTGTTTTTTGATTTGGGTCGCTCCTTATTTAAATTCCGCTTCTCTTTTTAGCCATTCGTAAGTAATTTTTTTCCGCCTATTTTTCTTTATCTTTAGATAAATCTGGCCCAGAATTTGTAGGAGTATAAATACAACGGCATATACCGCCGCTTTTCTTTTAAACCCCCAAAGAACAGGTCCGACTCCGGCGCCTACCGTCCACATAAGGATCCTGAAGGTGCCCCACTTAGCTATTACTCCCTTCCGAACAACTATTGCCCAAATAACCGCGATGATTAAAAAATAAATCACCAGTCTAATCATTTGTTTCTCCTCGTAAAGAAATTTTAAACTGCTGCCCTTAGTTAATATTCTTTCAGCCAAAATGTCAAAAATAAAACACCCGGGTGGGTGTTTTTTGAGTCGAAAGAACTGTGCTATTTTTTTCTCCTTATCTCCTTTACCATCTTCCGTCTGTCTTCCCTGTTCATGTACGGATGAGTCTCCGCAATATACTCCTCCAGTTCCTTCTTATTTTCAGGATATCTGAAAAGAGGATCCCCTGAACGATACTTTTTCCACGGAGGCAATTCCGGTTCTACTGGCATCACAGACTCCTGTTTTTTTGCTGAATCGAAAACGTATTTTTCCAGCAGAAGCTCCGCGACCAGAGAAAGCACTCCGAGCGCGAGCAAAAGGATGATGGTGCTAATCCCCATGCGCGATAATCCGTCAAAACAGATTACCGTCAAAATCGCGAACAATATCACCAGCCACACGATCGCCGATGCCCTCATCTGCTTGCCCGTCTGCACGTCAGCCATAGCTACCTCCCTCATTCCATTTCTCATTTTCTCTATTCCCCCTTAACCGGTTGTTAATGATGCGTTTTTATAAAATACCACAAATTATCTATTTTAGCAATAGATAAACAAAAAGCCTCGCAACGCGAGGCTTTAAAATAACTGAGATAAAAAAATTTAAACAGGAAAATGCTTCCACCATAGGCGTCCGATTATCTGCATCGATAGCGCCATCAGCCAAATCGATGCAAACGCGAGCGTCTTGAGGCTTAATCCCCAGCTGAAGATTCCAACGCCGACAAACAACGCAAGAATAATCAGGCTGCGAGTTACGCTTATTTTCAAAAGATCGCATATTTCCGACCAAGCAAAAAACAAAACGCAAAAATAGGAAAGCACATTCATAATTCCTCCCCTTTATAAAAATTTAAAATAACGGATTACTGCTCCGGCTTTCCCTCCTTCCCAGTCGCTTCATCATCTTCATCTTTAATACTCTTTCCCAGCGCTTCCTCCAGGGTTCTTCTTAAATCGGAAATATCCACTTCTTTTCTCTCCCGTTCCGGCCTTCTCGGCTCATGCGGAACAAAATCTTTTTCTTCAGACGATCGGTTTTCCGCCGGGGCGCCTAAAACTTTAGAAAGAGATTGTTCTCCTTGGTGCGACAACCTGTCATTCATAACTTTTCCGCCTTCTCCTACCCACTCGCTGGCAATTTTCTTTTCCACAACCTCCTGAGGGGTGCCGTAATTTTTTCTGCTTGCCTCTATAAGCATATTTTTAAAATTTTCCTCAGGCACCGGCATTGGGGCGATAGTTTGCGCCGAAAAAGGACGCGAAGCCACGCCGTCTATCATCAGTTTTATATAAAAATTATATTTTGGAAGATTAACAAAGTCGTTCATCATAAAATCCGGCTGAAATTCTTTTTCCAAAAATTCTCCGTCCTCGGCTCCAACACGGAAAGAAATCATCGTACCGACGTTACCGAAAATAGCGTCTTGCACGCGCGAACTGCCGTCTGTTTCGAGCTGGCCCAAATATTGGTGCGCCAAAATCAAATCCAGGCGGTATTTTCTCGCCTCCGACAAAATCATGGCAAATGAATCTGTGGCAAAGTTCTGAAACTCATCGACATATAAATTAAAATCTATTCTTTGTGCTTCCGGCACTTCTATTCTGGACATCGCCGCAAGCTGAAGCTTTGTAATAATCATTGCTCCAAGCAAAGAAGAATTATCCTCGCCTATTCTTCCTTTTGATAAATTAACGATTAATATTTTCTTTTTATCCATCACATCGCGCATATTGATGGAAGAATGAGGCTGTCCAAGAATATTTCTTATCAAAGGATTGGTAACAAATTGTCCGACTTTGTTCTGAATAGCTGCCGTGGCCTCGCTCTCCAAGCGCTGAGTATATTTTGCAAATTCATTTACCCAGAAGCTTTTAACAACCGGGTCTTTAAGATTTTCCACAACTGTCTGGCGATAAGCTTTATCCGAAAGAATACGCATTATTCCAAGCAATGTTGATCCCGGATATTCCAAAAGAGCCAATAAAGAATTGTTTAAAATATATTCCATTCTGGCAGACCAAACATCCGGCCAGATCTTTTTAAACACCGCCATGATGCCGGAGGCCACTAAATGCCTGTATTCTGTACCTACTTGCTCTAACGGATTAAACGCTATCGGGAAGGCCATATCTGCCGGATTGAAGTAAACGACGTCATTTACGCGGTCTTCCGGAACAAAATCCAATATTTTTTCCGCTAATTCTCCATGCGGATCAACAACGCCTACCCCGCGTCCGGCGTTCATATCGGCAATTATCATATTTTCCAGCAAGGTTGTTTTACCCATGCCGGTTTTTCCGACAACATAAATATGGCGGCGGCGATCATCCGACTTAATGCCGAATTTCTTTTCCTGCCCCCTAAAATTTGTCTGCCCTAAAAAACTTATTTCTGACATATTTTTATTCTATTGGAAGGCCATGAGGCGGCTCTCCTTTTCTAGTTTCCAAACGACGCAACAACGGAGCCCCGACAGAAGTAATCGGAAAATGGAAAATAGTGGCCAATTCCTCCGCATTCAAAACCGGGTACGGCTTAGACGAAGAGAATCCGCGCAATTTATACCAGTCGAAAATCTTTCTTTTGCGGAAATATATTTTCTTTTTTCTGAACCAGCTTTTTGTCGTAAATTTTCTGTCGGTTACGGCCGTTCTGGTATCTCCGTCCATTTTAAAAGAATTTAAATTTTGCGTATTAAACTGCTTGAAAGCTCCCGTAACCGCGGAAACATTCATCGGAGTAAAACTATCTTTTTTGTCTATATATACAAAACGAATCATCGATTCAAACCCGAGCTTGGCTATTTTTGCTTCAACTCTTTCCAGCACTTCTCTTTCGCCTGGAGACAAAACAAGCATCTTCAGCTTTTCTTCGGATTTTTTCTTTTCCGGCCAATCCGGAGGCTCAACTGCGCCTTTCGTAAGATTTCTGAAAAAGTGAAATATGCCATCTGCAAATTCCTCAAGAGGGCCCTTCTTTTTATCTTTTTTCCTCTGCATTATTTTGTCTCTTATCTCCTCTCCTCCCTTCTTCCATTTATCACTTACCGGCTTTATTAAAAGCTGAAGCCAAATAGCCTCGCCTTCTTTAAGGCGAGACATTACTTCGGTAATAGCCGAAACCGGATCCAGCCTTCTCTCTTCCACGTTCTCTTCAAAAAAATTCATAAGTTCTAATCGGATAAGCGCTGTCCTTGGCTAAAACAAAATCATTCCCCCAAATATCAAAAACTTCATTTGGAAGAACATCCGGAACCAAATTAATATAATCATCAACAATAGAAACCTCCGCGTCCGGATATTCCGCATACAGGGCATTTTCAATCAAATTGCGATTTGCCGCAGGAACCCTGAAATAAAAATGTATTCCCCCGCCGCCAAAACTTACCATCTCGGCGCTAAGCCAAAACAAAGATTTTCCCCTAAAAAATTTCTCCTCCCAATTAGGATCGGATCCATAAAGAGCGTGCAGCGAAGTAAAAATATTTTCCATCGCCTTTGGAGTTTTTAAAATATCCTTGGGAACTTTTACTTCCAGCAAAACCCACTTAATAGCCTTTTTCCACATAAGACCGGTTCCCCAAGCCCAAAATTCAAGCCACCAAAACAGCATTCCAAAAGGAATTAGAATCCACCAAAAAGCGTTAAAAATGTCGGCAGCCGAATTGCCGATTCCCGTAATATGAGGCATTAAAAAATCCAATATATTTTCTATCATGCGATTATCTTTATTTTAACCTTAATTTTAGAATTAAAAAAGGGAGCAATTGTGAGTCTGCCATTTACATGACGAACTCACATCTGCTCCCTTAATTTTGTTTGTTTATGATTTCTTAGGCCATATTAACCGAATATCGGCCGTCTTCCAATCTCTTAAAATGCTTCTTATTCTGCAAATTAACGAGGATAGTATTCTTTTTCAAAATTCTCTCTTTCAAAACCATCTTCAATAATTCATCCGGAGACATCGGTCCCTTCTGTTTTAAAAGACGAACCATTACCTCTTTAGTAGTGCCCGGTTCAAACCCGCACTCCTTCAATCCATAAATTCCGCGGCCAACCAAAACAAAGCGAATATCTTTTATAAGCTCGTTATGGACAGTCTGGGGATTCATAACTTTTGAAACATCGCGGACATTGCCGATCATTTTGGCTATTTCCGTAAAGTGAAGAGGCTTATTTTCTTTTCTTAAAATCAAATGCGCCCAATCACGGACAGTTTTAGGATTTACTTCGGACCAATTAGACAATCCGAAATCTCCAAACTGATTTACATGGAATTTCTTGGAAGCAGAAATATAATTCAAAGCCACCAATTCTTTCAAATTATGCGGCTTAATAGCTTCTTTAAAAATTTTATCTATAGTTCCAGCTGTAACAACAGTTTGCTTTTTGCTTTCCAAAAACTTGGCGAGCTTAGCAACAAAGTCAGTCGCTTTCTTTTTATTTTCATTATTTAAAAACCAATAAGAGTAAAAACTCTTATCTTCCGGCGAATAATCAAATCCGGCAACTTCCATTAAGAATTTTGCCTTATTGTCCAAGACAGAAGAAGATGATTCCGCAAATAAGAGCTGCAAATCAGCCAAAAGCAAAGTCTCTCTTCTGAGACCACCGACATTTTTTAAGTGGTCGCTAACCTTTTTGGTGAATTTCGCCAAAAGACCGTTTTTGTCGGATGCCTTCAGCTTTTCTAAAGCTGAATTCTGAATCTGCCTCATTCTTTCTCTGGTGACGCCATAAATATCACCCAAAGCTTCCAGGGTCATATTCTTGCCGTCCTTCAAGCCATACCTCTTTTCCAGAACTTCTTTCTGCCTGGAATCAAGGCCGCGAAGCAAGTCATTAACTAATTGTCCTATTTTGATATCCATAATGTGAATATATTATAAATTAAAACATAAAATAAAGCAAGTGCCTATTAATTTATGTTGATAACATTATACCATAGATTACTTTTTTTGTAAATAGGTAAGAACTGGGCTGGCCACGAAGATGGAAGAATAAGTTCCAATGATCGTTCCAATCAATATTAACAGGACAAAGTAGCTAAGCGAAGCTGCGCCAAATAGATAGAGAGCTAAAAGCACCAAAACCAGCGTCAAAGAAGTATTAACCGAGCGGGCAAATGTCTGATTTACGCTGATATTGATAACCTCCTCAAATTTCTTTCCTCTTTGAACAAGCAAATTCTCGCGGATCCTATCAAACACAACAATGGTGTCGTGAACTGAAAAGCCCATAACTACCAAAAGCGCCACTATAAAATTTGAATCAACTTCCACCATTCTAATGTGGCCAAGAAAAGCATATATTCCAGCCGGTATTAAAGCATCGTGGAACAAGCTTATTAATGTAGAAAATCCATATTTCCAGGAACTAACCGGATAAGAAACCTTCCTGAAGGCAAACGCTATATAAAATGAAATGCCTAAAAGCACCAAGATAAAAGCGGTAATGGCTTTTCCGCGAAGCTCTTTTCCAATCGCAGGGCCGATGCTTTCAAAACGGAACTCTTCGAAATCCCCTAATTTTGTTTTTATAACATCTGAATATTCCTGATGCTGAATTTCGGAAATTTCTTTTGTTCTGATTAAAAATGTCGCGCTGGAAAAATCTTCCGTGATTATCGAATCTTCCAGTCCGGCAATGCTTTTTATTTCTGCCTTAACGGTTTCTACCGCAGGAGCATCTTTAATAAACTTTATTTGCCACAAAGTTCCTCCTTCAAAATCTATTCCCCATTTATAGCCGTAAGTTGCGATGCTTGCCACCGCCGCTATCGTCAAAATCAGGGAAAATCCGATAAATAAATTTTTATATTTGATTAAATTAAACATATTATTCTTTTACGTAAAAAATATTTAATAAATTTCTTGTAACAGTTATGGCTGTGAACATGCTGATCAGTACTCCTATCAATAAAGTAAGCGCAAAACCTTTAACAAAGCCCGATGTGAAATTATAAAGAATAAGCGCGGTTAAAATTGTAGCCAAATTGGAATCGCGGATCGAAGTCCAGGCTCTTTTGAATCCTTCGGCTACCGCCGCAGCCTTGTTCAACCCCCTCTTCCTTTCTTCTTTAGTTCTTTCAAATATTAAAATATTTGCATCTACCGCCATGCCGATAGTCAAAATAAATCCTGCTATTCCCGCCAACGTCATTGTAACGGAGAAAATTTTGAATACCGCCAAGGTTAATACTATATATATAAACAAGGCCACCGCCGCAAAAAATCCGAGACCGTGATAATACAAAAGCATGAATAAAATAACTGCCAAAGTTCCGTAAATACCGGCCCAAATGGTTTTTTGCAAAGAATCTTGTCCCAAAGAAGCGCTGAGCGTCTGCTGATTTATCAATTTAATCGGCGCCGGCAAAGCTCCTGCATTAAGACGCTCCACCAGCTTCTTTGCGTCTTTAGTGCTGTTAATTCCGCTGATTTGCGCCTTGCCTCCGGCAATCGGCTCATTGACTCTCGCTGATTCTATTAGATCTCTATCCAAAAAAATTGAAACTAATTTCCCGACATTTTTGGTAGTAATATCTTCAAAAATCTTTGCGCCTTCATCGTTAAACTCCAAAGAAACCTCTGGCAAGCCTAATTGGCTGAAAGTAAGCTGAGCTTTTTTTAAATATCTTCCGGTCAATTCCGTCATTGTAAATTTAGGCTTTTCCGGATCGGTGCTATCCGTTTCGGCAAAATACAAAAATGGCGTTTCGCCTATCATTTTAATAGCTTCATTTATATCTTTAATACCGGCTAACTCTACATTTAAGCGATAATTACCCCCGGCTCTGGAAGCGGTAACTCTAGGCTCGGCTACGCCGAAAAGATTTACTCTTTTTTCTATAACGTCTCTAAGCCCGTTCATGACTATATCTTTATCTCCGGCAGCTACCGAGGACATATCAACTTCATAAACCAAATAGCTTCCGCCAACTAAATCCAAACCCAAGCGCCACGGAGAGCTTTGATAAAGAATCGGACTCTTCGGATAAACAAAAAAAGCCGCCCCTATGGCTAAGGCAACGACAATAAAAAATAGTAAATTCTTGCTCTTCATTTGCAATTTAATTTAACCAATTTATCAAAAAATAGCAAGTGGATAAAGTCCTTTCTTTTATCGGACCCTAAAATTTTTTGGATAAACAATAAAAAAACCGCGTTCTCTGAAAACGCGGCTAAAACTCCTGGGTACTATCTCCAGGAAAGCACCTGGCGAGATGACCAACCGGTACTAACAAAACTGCAAGTACCGTAACTCAGGTGCTGATTAGGATCATCATGCCCCTGATTGAACCAGCGAACGGCCGGTATTTTGTAACCTCCCGGAAGGAAGCGCGAGCCGCTGCAAAGAGTAAGCCTCGATCCGGTATCTAAGTGCCCGCCCGTTGTCCAGAAAAAAATCAATTCGAGCATTAAGCGCTCAAGAACCGTTATGCTTTTAATGCATTTGGTTTTTAAATTATCTGCTGACAAATCCTTTAATTCTACATCTGCCTCCTGCCTGTTTCTAACACGAATTAAGTAGCTGCCATTCTTTGGATCTCTTTCATTTGCAAATAATCCGTCGAGCTCATTTATCTCAAAGCCCAAAAAATGATCGGCGTACTTTACGCCAAGATAATCAAAGGCCCGAAATATCTGAGTAAAAGAGGTTATCCTTTTGTGCATAATCACCATCCAGGAAAAATCAAATTGGCTTTCCGGGATAGCTCTTTTTAAAGCCTCATACAAATCTTCATCTATGTCGAAAATTTCTTTATAAAATTTTCTCCATAGATTGAACGCATAATCATCATGTACCGGCATACTGCCGGGCCATGTTCCGCAAGCTACGCCCGAAAGCCGTTTGGCAAAAACCGAATCGGCGCGAATCTTCTTGAAGTGCTCCCGGGTTATTCCCTGCCTTTCCAATACCTCCAGCGTTGCCGTAATTTCGGAGTACGGCGTCTCCTTTACCAGGCTCCCCATAAGGGTCTCCCTCCTTTAGTTAATTTTGGCTCTCTGGATGAAACCAGCTCGCCAATTTATTAAAAAACTAACGTGATAATACAACGCCTCTAAATAAAAACCAACTATTATTCAGGCATCACTAAGGCTGTAGAATGGTTTCTGTTTCTCCGTTTATAGAAATTATTACGTCCTTAACCGATGAAAATTGTTTTAAAGTTTGCGTGATTTGCGCGCGGATTGCGGAAACACGGCATGATCCTCCGCCCGGATTATCAAGCGTTTCATTAAAATCAATTCTGGCAATATTATTTTCTATAACTAAACTTTGAATTTTAACGCCATAATTAATAATCGTAGAAAATCCTTGTTCTATTTCAGTTTGCGACGGACCCTTCAATAATTCTTCAACAGCCGCCCTGGCTAAAGCCTGAGTTTTTATTATTTCTCTTTCCGCCGGAAAAACTTTATTGCAGGAAATTTCCGGATCAAGCTTATTATTATTGAAATAAAGCTTAACTTTTACTGTTTGCATCGGAGCAATTGTTACCGGCACGCGGAATTCTTCGTCTAGTTCGCGCATATCCGACGGATTATCTTTTTGAAAAACAACGAATCCGCTGGTCGTAGCTTTTGGATAAGATAAAAATTTCATGTCTCCTAATTGAAACGGAACATATTCTGCCGTCATCCACTCGCCCATCGCCTTGGCATAACCGGCTGCAATTTTATTATTTTGCGAATCAACCAAGCTCACCGGAAAACTTCCTTCAAAATACCAAGTCTTAGCCTTCCCCGAAATTTCAAAAGGGCCGCTGATAATCTGATTCTGCCTCGGCGCAGTCACGACAATCTTCGGTTCTATAATTTCACCGGAATTTCCGCAAAGAGTGTCCGGCTGAGATACAGACGGATTGCCGTGCTTAACCCATTGGCCATCGCTGCAAATCCAGCTGTCCTCAGGACCGCCCAAAGTAAATCTTATTGCGAGAGCAACAACTGCAACCGCAAGAGCCGCCATAGAAATAATTAAAATTTTATTTATTTTTGTTTTCATCATGTAAATATACAACAAAAACAGAACTATTTTTAGTTTCCTTTTTAGTTTGACAAAATGGCAATTTTAATGTATTATAAAGCCATCGAAATATTTACAACTTAATACACCAAGGGGGTGAAAAACCTATGAGCAAAAAGGATGAGTTTGAGGAAGAACTCCTGAGAAAATCAGAAGTCGAACTCCTCGACAATGTAGAAATGGAGCTCATCGAGTTCTGGGACGAGTTCTGGAAAAAGGACCACAACAACAGGTCCCTCAAGATTCTTCTCGTAAGACTCAAATATGCCATGGCTATAATCGAAAAAAGGATGAAAGAATATTCGCTCAGTTCTAAACTCATGAGCGTCTATAGCTACATCCTGCAGTACAGCCAACTGCTTATAGCCGGCATAGCGAACAAGATCCTGGAACAAAAACCGACAAGGGATGATCTGAAACTCATAGCAAAATATGTCAGCCGGGAACATCTGGACTACTGGATGAAAGAAGCCAGAGAAAAGATTTCTAATCCCGACGAGGTCCCCTGCCGAGCGCTGATGGTCATAGACCAGCCGAAGGAGTAAGCCGTCCCGAATCTGTTGAGGGGCGGCTTTTTTTATTCCAAAAATTTATAAGAATACAAAATTTTATTTGACAAAACAGCCATTTAAATGCAAAATAACGTCAGTTCTAAAAAAATACGGAGGTAATATGAAAATAAATGTATTCATCCAAGAATTTCGAGATATTACAAATTCTCTGGAAAAACACATCATCAAGACTTTCAAGCAAGCAAAGAACAGCCGCGGCCTTCTCGCCATACAGTCAATCCATACCAGCACCAACCTTCTGCTCGGGCACATAGAGTCCTTTAAGGACGTGTTTTCCGACGTGGTTTCCAAAAAAACAATATGCAACCACGAACTCAGAAGGGTCATGAGCGGAATAGAATCTATGAGGGAACGTTCCTGCGGATGGGAAAATCTGACCCGGACCGTTTTCTTCGGAGACGATCTTCAAGTTGTGCTCGATTTTTCCGTGAAACTGAAAAAGACAATCGGAAAAATAATTCTCAACAATAATCCCACGTCTGATGATCTGAGATATTTAATCAGATGGACCGGAATTGTTGATGAGGCCTGCGAGCTGCTTCTGCAAAAAAGAAACAGCTATGAAGATCTTACCTGCATCATAGGGCTCGGGTCGGAAGACATGAAGCTGTCCGCTTTCGGAAAACTCGCCCGGCAAATCCGAGGCAGAAAAGATCTGAAAGTAGCCATCAAAATGGCAGGGCCGAAAATCGTTAATGCGGTCGTTTATGACATGAGTAAAAACGGCAGCAGACGAAAAGCGGCTCGGATAAAAGAAATCCAAGACGTTGAATACAATAATAAGGAATACGATACGTGGTAGACCGCGAAAGTCAGTTACATGACGATCGCGGTTTTTTTATTAACAAAAACGGATTAGCACTCTCTTGACAAGAGTGCTAAAATGGATAAAATAACAATATGTTTAATGAAAGAACTTATGAAATTTTAGAAGCTGCCGTTCAGGAATATATAGCCAGCGGCAAGCCAATTAGCTCAAAACATCTCGGGAAAAAATATGGCTTTGGCGTTAAAGACGCCACTATAAGAAACGAATTAAATAACCTTACAAAAGAAGGTTTTTTGGCTCAGCCGCACACTTCCGGAGGCCGCGTCCCTACTAATAAGGGGTATCAATATTTAGTCGGCCAGACCATTGAAAACCTGATGAATTCGGTATCTTCGACCGGAAAACACATCAATCAATTAATAGATGTTCTTTCCAGCCGACAATGGCCTAGCTTTATAGATGAAGTTTCTCATGAAATGGGCCTATTGGGCGCCGGATACCAAACCAACTCCCCTACTATATATAAGAGCGGACTAGACGAACTCTTTGGACAGCTCGAGCTTGATTCTAAAAATGATTTTTATGAAATAGCGCGCGACTTCGAAGATCTTGATGAAAAATTAAAAATGATTCCGGAAATTCTCGGCCATACAACTGAACCCCAGATATTCATCGGCAAAAAGAGCCCGATCACCACGAGCGATAACCTTGCGGTGATAATCGACGGTTATAATATCGGCGGAGAAAGATTTTATCTCGCCGCCATCGGCTCGAAAAGGATGGACTATCAAAAGAATTTGAAAATTTTAAAACAAATAAAAGAATCAACAAAAAAACATGGAAGAAAATAACCAAATTAATAACGAAGGCGAACTGAACGAAAAAATCGCCAAGCTGGAAAAAGAAAAAGAAGATTATCTGAACGGATGGAAAAGGGCAAAAGCGGATTATATAAATTATCAGAAAGACGAAATGAAAAGATTTACCGAGGCGATAAAATACGGAAATCTGGAATTAATTAAAGAATTATTGCCGGTACTGGATAGCTTTGAACTCTCATACGCAACGATGAACGCAGCCGATGAAAAGACTAAAAAAGGATTTGAAATAATCCATTCGCAATTAGAAAAAGTTTTAAGCCAAAACGGACTGGAAAAAATAAAATCTATCGGAGAAAAGTTTAATCCGGAAATTCACGAATCGATAGGAGAAGTTGAATCGGATAAAGAACCGGAAACAATAGTGGAGGAAATAGTAAAAGGCTGGAAACTCCACGAAAAAATAATTAGGCCAGCCAAAGTCAAAGTCGCAAAACAAAAATAAAAAATAAATAAAAATATGTCAAAAATTATAGGAATAGATTTAGGAACAACTAACTCGGCAGTAGCGGTGGTAATCGCCGGACAGCCGGAAATATTGGAAAACGCCGAGGGCAACCGCACTACCCCGTCGATAGCCGCAATAAATAAAACCAATGAAAGATTGGTCGGGCTTTTGGCTAAGCGCCAGGCCGTCACTAATCCGAAAAATACGATCTTTTCGGTTAAAAGATTGATTGGAAGAAAATTCAGCGATCCGGAAGTTCAGCTTGATAAAAAGTGGCTTCCCTACGAAATTCAAGCCTCTGCCAATGGCGGAGTTGAAGTAAAAATGGGAGACAAGTGGTATTCACCGGAAGCAATTTCGGCTATGACGCTCGCCAAACTGAAAGCCGATGCCGAAGCCAAACTTGGAGAAAAAATAGAAGAAGCGGTAATCACCGTACCGGCTTATTTTGACGACAGTCAAAGACAGGCCACTAAAAACGCAGGGGAAATCGCCGGATTAAAAGTCCGCAGAATTATAAACGAACCGACAGCCGCTGCCTTGGCCTACGGATTGGACAAGCAAAAAAACGAAAAAATTGTTGTTTACGATTTTGGAGGCGGAACTTTTGATATTTCCGTTTTGGAAGTCAGCTCCGACACAGTGGAAGTTAAAGGAACCGGCGGAGACACGCATTTGGGCGGAGACGATTTTGATAAAAGAATAAATGAATATCTAGCCAATGAATATAAAAAACAGGAGGGTATAGATATTTCAAAAGATTCTTTAGCTCTTCAGCGCCTGAAAGAAGCAGCTGAAAAAGCCAAGCACGAACTCTCTTCCGCAGTTGAAACAGAAATCAATCTCCCCTACATCACATCCGATGCTGCAGGTCCAAAACACTTCTTAATGAAGATGACCCGCGCAAAATTGGAAGAGCTTGTAAAAGACATGATTGATAAATCAATTGAGCTTACTAAAAAAACCGTCAAGGACGCCGGGTTTGATTTGAAAGATATTGATGAAATTGTTTTAGTCGGCGGACAAACAAGAATGCCGGCAATACAAAATGCAGTTAAAAATGCTTTTGGAAAAGAACCGCATAAAGGAATAAACCCGGACGAAGTTGTAGCTCTCGGAGCCGCGACCCAAGGAGGAATTCTCCAGGGCGACATAAAAGATGTTTTACTCTTAGACGTTACTCCCCTTTCTTTGGGAATTGAAACATTGGGCGGAGTATCCACAAAATTAATAGAAAAAAATACGACTGTTCCGACTGCAAAGTCTCAAGTATTTTCCACCGCGTCCGATAGCCAAACATCCGTAGAAATCCACGTCTTGCAGGGAGAAAGAGAAATGGCTGCTGATAATAAAACTTTAGCCAGATTTGTACTTGATGGAATCCCGCCGGCTCCGCGCGGTATTCCGCAAATTGAAGTTTCTTTTGACATTGATGCGAATGGAATTGTAAATGTTTCCGCCAAAGACAAGGCTTCAGGCAAAACTCAATCTGTTAAAATTGAAGCCTCGACTAACTTATCCAAGGCAGAAATAGAAAAATTGAAACAAGACGCCGCTCAGCACAGCGAAGAAGACAAAAAGAAAAAGGAATTGGCCGAAGCGCGCAATAATGCCGAAAATCTTATTTATGTTTCTGAAAAATCTTTGCGCGAAGCCGGAGATAAAATCAGCCAAGACATTAAAGATGCGGTAAACAAGAAGATAGAAGGATTAAAATCGGTTAAAGACGGCAGCGATTCTCAGGCAATCCGCTCGGCAATTGCCGATCTTTCCGCAGAAATTCAAAAAATCGGCCAGGAAATGTATAAAAACCAGCCGGCCGGAGAACCCAAGCAAGAGCCTAACCAGGAACCAAATCAGGAACCGAAGCAATAAAAGTAAAAAACTTAATAATTGTTAAAAATAAATTGGTATAATTGAAATATGATTAAAAGCCAGCCAACTTTAATAAATAAAGTAGAAGATATGTCGGAGGTTGATACTTCTCCGATAAAAGTTATCGCTATAGCTGTTTTAGGGATTGCAGCGGCAATTGCCTCAGGTTATTTTCTAAGATTGCTCCTGGCTGAATTTAGTCCAGTTTATTTAGCCGCCTCTCTTGGCGCGTCTCTCCTGTTTTTATTCATTTTTCAATTGCAAATATTGACCATTAAAAGCATACAAGTAAGCCTTCCTATTATATTCGGGGAAAGCTTGGGCATCGCCGCCCCCTTTGCTTTTAATTTCTCTATGCAATTATCTATCGCCTGGATAATTCTTTTGCTTTGTTTGTGCTCGGCCAGCATCAGCGGAACAAAAGAATTAAATAACCAGATTAAAATAAAATTCGGAATCGTTGCAAAAAAATCAGTTCCCCGCACAATAACGGCCTTATGCTTTTTTATCAGCATTTTAATCGCATCCTCATTACCGCTTGATACAGAGCTTGTATCTCCAACTATATTAAGTAAATTAGCGGGACCGTCAGACTTAGTGATTCAAAAAATATTAGAAGCTCAAAATATAAAAATTGATGATTTTTCTCTGGACATGACGATAAACAAGCTCGCAGAATCTATCGTGATGTCTCAACTAAGCAAAGAGCAGAAATCTCAAGTTAAAATGATTCCAGGCGGACTAACAACGGTAACCAATCAAGTAATCAGCGGGCTTAATAAGCAATTAGAACCCTATAAATTTACGCTTAAACCAACTAGTTCAATTGTTGAAAATATGGCTGGCTTTATAAATCAAACCTATAACAATGCTTCCAATATTAAGATTGGTTCGCCTGCCCTTTCTTTTGTTTTTCAAAACATAAAAACTATAGTCCCCTTGCTGGTCATACTGCTCATATACTTTACAATTAAAAGCACAGTTTATTTATTTACCGGTTTCTATGGATTGATTTATCTGTTAATTTATTTCTTCTACCAAATTCTTTTAATTTTTAATTTTATCCATCTTTCTCTGTCAACGCGCGAAAAAGAAGTTATCATCCTATAAACCCTAATTTATGAAAGATTATTATAAAGTTCTTGGAGTGGAGCAATCCGCTTCCCAGGATCAAATTAAAGACGCATACAGAAAACTGGCGCACAAGCACCATCCTGACAAAGCCGGCGGAAACGAACAGAAATTCAAAGAAATAAACGAGGCTTACCAGATTCTGTCTAATAAGGAAAAACGTTCCCAATACGACCGTTTTGGCCAGACATTTGACGGATCCTCCCCTTTTGGCGGAGCCCAGGGCGGGCAAAATCCGTTCGGTTTTGATTTTAATTTTGATGCAAATAATTTTGGAGGCGCTTCCGACATGAGCGATATTTTTGATATGTTTTTTGAAGGCTTGGGGGTAAAGAAAAAAAGGCGGGCTTATCAGCGAGGAGCCGATTTGGAATATATCCAGGAAATATCCCTGGAAGAAGCTTTTAGCGGAATAAAGAAAAAAATACATTATGATTCTTTTGAAGACTGTTCTAAATGCGGAAGCAAAGGATATTTTGAAAAAGAAGGAGTAATTAAATGCTCCAACTGCGACGGGCGCGGCGAAATACGGGAAACCAGAAATAGTTTTTTTGGCGCCTTTTCTCAGATTAAAGCCTGCTCTAAATGCAAAGGCACCGGCCAAATACCCAACAAAATCTGCAATGAATGTTCCGGAACAGGAAGAATTAAAAAACAAAAAATTGCCGATGTTTCTATCGCCCCGGGAACAGCTGACAGCCAATTAATTAAAATACCCGGCGGAGGAGATGCAGGAGAACGAGGCGCGGACACAGGAGATCTTTATGTAAGAATAAAAGTAAAACCTCACCATGTTTTTCAAAGGCATGGCGATGATTTATTGATTAAAAAAGAATTAAATTTAATAAATGTATTGATTGGTAAAAAAGTTGAAATACCGACTGTTTCCGGCGAAAAATTAAATGTTGAAATACCGACAGATTTCAATTTGAATGAAAAATTAAAAATTCCGAATGAAGGAATGCCGAGATTCAATAATTATGGCAAGGGAGATTTATATGTTTCTTTTCAGCTTAAAACTCCTAAAAAAATAAGCCCGAAAATTAAAAAATTATTGGAAGATATAACCAATGAAATTTAAAGGAATAGAATTATTGGCCATTATTTTAATTATGCTTTTAGCGGCTAGCTTTTTATTAATGCCAAAACCGGAATATAACCACGACGTAACAATTGTGGCTTTCGGCGACAGCGTAACAGCCGGGCTGGGAGTTAATCCGCCGGATAAAAATTTTGTTGTTTTGCTTTCGGAATACACCAGAATTCCAATAATTAATTCTGGACAAACAGGAGATAACACTTCCGAAGCGCTTATGCGCCTGCAAACCGGTGTTTTGGATAAAAACCCCGACATTGTAATAATTTTACTTGGAGGCAATGATTTTCTTGAGAGACGCAGTGTTGAAGTTTTTGATGCTAATTTGCGCACTATTGTGAAAAAAATAAAAGAAGTAGGATCTAAAATAATTATTATTGGCGGAAGTGAAAAAATAAATGCCCAATATGAGATGTCCATTGCCCGCATAGTTATGGAAGAAAAATTATCTGGTTATGTTCCTAACGTTTTGGATTATGTCATGTTCAGAAAAGATCTTCTTTTTGATAAAATTCATCCAAACGCAAAAGGACATGAATTAATAGCCAAGATGATCCTTCCTGTTTTAGAAAAAACCTTAAGAGAAGTTAAATAATAAAATCCCCCGCTTAGGGGGCTTTTATTGACAAAACGCCTTATTTGTATTATTTTATATTCATCGAAGCTTTACAACTTCATACACGGGAGGTGAAAACACCTTATGTTTCTGATCAAATTAGTAAAGCTATTTTTTTACTGGAGGGCAGACCCCGCCCCGCTAAACGGCGAAGACGTGGTAATAGCCCAGTCATTCGGACTCCGCAATGGAGGTCCCGGCCTAAGCAACGAAGCGCTCGTGAAAATAGTAAAAGACATACGCTGCCTTAAGCCTAAAACTCTGGTCATCGCACAATGGGAAATAGGAGACCAGCTAGGATCCTTCCCAAACCTGCAGATAATCAGAGAACACCGGGAAAGGGGCAAATACCTGGACACTCGCGAAGTCCTGGCCCAAGCAAAAGAATACTGCAAGAAAAAAAACGTGGGCAAGAAAGCGATAATTGTCGCTCACCCCGAGCATTACCTCAGGGTGCAATGGGCCGCTGAAAAAATGGGATTCAAAGTTACTCCCATCTTCACCCAGCAAGTTCCCTACGACAAGGAATCGATACAGCCCTGGACCAGAAGCAAAACGCGTTTCATCGCAAGAGAAGTTCCCGCCAGAATCCTCTACCTCCTGAAAGGATGGATATGATTCGGCGCCCAGCCCACAAAGGCTGGTTTTTTATTATAAAAAAAGCAGCCGTTTTACGGGCTGCAAACATCTTTGCTTCTTTCTTGTCTTGCTACTCTATCTTCACACCGAGGATCTTTGTTTCCATTTTCGCTTCCCCGACGTTCATCTTGTACTCCACCTGGACCGTCATTGTTTTAACGCTGGCAACGATCGAGAATGCAGGCGGTGTTTCCGGCGCGGGCGGATGGGAGTGATGCGGCGGCAACGGAGGATGTTGTTCTCCCGCCGTCTTGACCGCCTTGCGTCCCTTCTTCCCGATGGGATTTTCCAGGCGGTACGCTTTGGCTTTTTCTACATCGCCGCCCATTTTGTTAAGCAGCGTGTAGTCCGCAGCGCAGCAGCCCTTCGCTATTATGATCTTCTTCTCGTCACAGATTATGCAAACTTCCTTTTTCTTTGCCATAACTTTCACTTCCTCCTTTTCCTTTTTTTCCGGCAGATTATTTTCCGCCACTTTTTCCGTTTCTTTCTGCTGACCCATCCCTTCTTTCGCTTTTTTCTTCTCCTCTGCTTCCGTGGCCTTTCTTTGTTTCTTCAGCTCCCTGATGTAATTTTTCTTTACCTCTTCATCAAGGCTCGCTTCTACATACTCCGTTATGTCATACCGCTGGCCGCACTTGGAACAAACGTAATCCTTTGCGCCTGTCTCAAGTTTGCCATTACACAATAAACAGCGCCTTTCCGAACCCATATTTCACCTCCTCTCTCGGAATAATTTCATTATTACAAAGTCAAAAAACAGATTTCTGTAGCTTATATTAATAAATAAAAAAATGCCAGCCCTCGTAAAGGCTGGCAAAGTATAATTCCGGAAGGACGGGAGGAGCATTCCCGTCCTCCAAAAAATTGGAACTCCTCGATTCATTCGGATCTTCTCAGGACCTTTCGTCTTTCGACCTAGGGCCCGCAGCATCCTCCACCGTCATCGTGATATCCTCTGGACTTCTTCATGTAATCAATCACCTCCTTTCTTTATTGATATTCAGAATTTTTGAGAATGATTCCGATTCAAACACCCTAAGTCGCTGGTACAAACATATATCACACCACCTCCCTTATATTTCAGATAGTTTGATCACCCCCTTTTGATGTTCGGCGTTATTCCACTCCCGACGCCTCCGTGACCACAGCATCCGCTTTCATCACTAGCAAAGCTTCTGCCTTTGTTCATACAATCACCTCCTATATTTTCTTATTCAATTTGCAAAAAACAAACTTCTCTTAGCTAATAGCCATTTTGTACCCCCACTAGGAATCGAACCTAGGTTAATTGCTTAAAAGGCAACTGCTCTACCATTGAGCTATGGGGGCATTAGAAACCCTACGAATCTTTCTTTAATTATATTTTCTAATCTGCTTTATCTTACTCCATTGAGCCCCTCCCTAGACGGGTAAATATTGGGGCAAATACGAAAAGAATAATTATTTTATTTTACGCACTTTCTTATAAAAAATCAACTTGCTATAATAAGGTAAATACAATTAACTTTTACAAAAATGAAATCCGTAAAAAATAAAAACATCACTTGGTACGACTTTGCCAATCCAAGCAAAAAAGATATCGAGGTCATCAAAAAAATACATAAATTTCACCCAATTATTCTTGATGAGCTAATTCATCCTTCAGCCAGATCACGCGTGGAAAACTACGACAGCTATCTTTTTTTAACCTATCATTTGCCGACATATGATCCGGTTTTTAAAACCTCCAGAAAAGCCGAGATAGATTTTTTGATTACTAAAGATGCAATAATTACCGTTCATTATGAAAATCTTGAACCCCTGAACGATCTTATGAAAAATCTTAACGGCAATGCCGATTTAGCCGAATTGATTATGGAAGACACCGGCCGCCTAATCCATACAATAATGGAAGAAATTATTAATTTTTCTATGCGCCAATTAAGGCACATAGAAGAAAATGTAATGATTCTTACAAAAGAGCTCTTTATGGGAAAAGAGGAAGAATTATTAAAGAAAATTTCCTATGCCAAACGAGATATTTTGGACTATGGAATTATCTGCCGCCCGCAATCAATTATTCTTCATTCCCTTAGAGAATCAGGAATTAAATTCTGGGGAAATGATATTACCATTTATTTATCCGATTTGGTCGGCGACCATCTTAAGGTCACGCAACAAGTAGAAAACTATAAGGAAACAATTGAGTCTCTGGAATCCACCAATACTCAATTGTTAAATGCTAAAACAAGCTCAATAATGAAAAGATTTTCGGTCTTAGCCTTTTTGGCCGTTCCATCAATGATGATCATGTCTTTTTTTACAGTAGGAGCGATAGAAAAATTAGTTCAAAATGATACGACGACTTTTTTAATCGGATTTTTTGGAGTTATATCCATTACCGCACTGATGATGGCGATATTCAAAAAAAAGGGGTGGGTATAAATCTTTGCGAAACGTTTTTAAATTGCGATACTCCGCCTGCTGGCGGAGTTTTTAATTTATTCCATATTGTTTTTCGGGTATTTAAAAGGCATGAGATTTATAGTAAAATCTAACTAATGATTAAAATCTTCAATTCCCTTTCCGGCCAAAAAGAAAATCTTCCAGACAATCGTCCGCTTAGGCTTTTTGTCTGCGGTCCGACTGTTTATGACGTCGCCCATCTTGGCCACGCACGGACTTTTATTGCCTTTGATTCCATAGTCCATTATTTAAAATCCCAAGGAATACCGGTAAATTATCTTCAAAATATTACCGACGTTGACGATAAGATAATCAAAAGAGCCGCAGAAACAAACATTGCTCCGATTGCTTTAGCCAGAAGATTTGAAAAGGAATATCATGAAGACGAAAAATCTTTGGGTATAGATTCTGTTTCAAAATATGCGCGCGCCACCGACCATATCGCCGAAATAATAAAACAAATACAAACTCTCGTTAAAAAAGGCAATGCCTATAAAATAGAAAACGAAGGATATTATTTTAATATCTCTACTTTTCCGGAATATGGAAAACTTTCTAAAAGAACGGCTGAGCAGGCCGAAGATGCAACCTCGCGCATAGATGAAGGAATAAATAAAAAGAATAAAGGAGATTTTGCTCTTTGGAAATTTCCAAAAATTAAAATTGGAAAAGATCAAAGCGGAAAATCTTTTGCCGTAATCGGAGGCGAGCCTCTTTGGAATACTGAGCTTGGCTGGGGACGCCCGGGCTGGCACATTGAAGATACTGCCATAACCGAACATTATTTTGGCCCGCAATATGAAATCCACGGCGGAGCTATAGAATTAAAATTCCCCCACCACGAAGCGGAAATAGCCCAGCAAGAATCCGCCTCCGGGAAAAATCCGATGGTGAAAATTTGGATACACACGGGAATACTTTTAATAAACGGAGAAAAAATGTCCAAGTCTTTGGGAAATTTTATTACCATAAGCGATTTTCTTAAAAAATATCCCGCTAATATTCTCCGCTACATTATCGCCAACCATCATTATCGCTCGCCTATCAATTACACCGAGCAGCTTGCAATTGAAGCACAAAAAAATATCAGCGGCATTAACGAATTTTTGACAAAAATTTCTTTAACAAAAAAAGGCGAGTCGCCTAAATTGGATATAGAAAAATATGAAAAATCTTTTTCCGATGCCATGGAAGATGATTTAAATATGCCTAAGGCAATAGCTTCTATTTTTGAACTTATGAACGAAATTAACTCTAATCTTTCCGAATTGAATAAAAACGACGCCAAGAAAGCATCTGGCTGGATAATAAAGAAGCTTGGCTTGCTCAAAATAACCGTTAAAAAGGCCCAAATTCCGCTTAAAATAAGGTTCCTGGCATGGAGGAGAAAGTTATTAAGGGATAATAAACACTTTGCTCAATCTGACCTATTGAGAAAAAAGATAGAAGCATTAGGATACTCTATAGAAGATACGCCGCTCGGAACTCTCGTTCTTCCTAAGATTTAATTTTTAAAATTATGGCAACTAAAATAAAACTTCCTCCGCAAAACGTTGAGGCTGAGCAATCAGTCCTCGGAGCCTTAATGATAGATAAAAATTCGATAATCAATATCGCAGATTCTTTAACTGCAGAAGATTTTTATAAGCCCGCTCACGCAAAAATTTACGAAGCCATTTTAAAACTTTATGAGAAAAAGGAACCGATAGACATGCTGAGCCTTACTTCCGAATTGGAAGAAATGAATTCCCTAAAAGAAATCGGCGGTAAAACTTATCTGACCCAGCTGGTAGAATCTGTTCCTTCCGCTTCGCACGTTCAAAATTATGCGAAGATGGTAAAAGAAAAAAAGATCCTCCGCGAATTAATCAGCGCCTCATCGGAAATAAGCGAAAATGCTTTTAATACCACAGAAGACCTGGATGTTCTTTTGGATATGATAGAACAAAAAGTTTTTTCTATTTCTCAGCGCTCAATGCCGCAAAAGTTTACAAAAATCAAAGACGAACTCAAAAGTGCCTTTGAAAGAATAGAAAAGCTTCATCGCGGCGAAGGAGGCTTGCGCGGAGTTAAAACAGGATTTACAGAATTGGACAATTTGCTTTCCGGACTTCAAAGATCAGACTTCGTAGTAATCGGCGCAAGGCCGTCTCTTGGAAAAACTTCTTTATTGCTGGATATAGTCAGACACGTAGCCGTGAAAGAAAAAGAACCGGTTGGAATATTTTCTTTGGAAATGTCTAAGGACCAGGTTATAGACAGGCTTATCGCTTCCGAGGCGCAAGTCCCCCTTTGGGAATTAAGAACCGGCAGATTAAAAACCGACGAAGATTTTGAAATGATACAAGCCTCTCTTGATGAATTATCCAGAGCTCCTATTTTCATAGACGACACCCCGTCTCCGAATATTCTTCAAATGAGATCTATGGCCAGAAGGCTTCAGGCCGAACACGGTCTTAGCCTAATAGTTGTAGACTATCTCCAATTGGTCCAGCCAAGGACTAACTCCGACAATGTGGTGCAACAGGTCACCGAGATATCAAAGGGCCTTAAAAGCCTCGCCAGAGAGCTAAATGTCCCTGTAATAGCGGCTTCCCAGCTCTCCCGCGCAGTAGACCAAAGAGAAGTTAAAAGACCAAGATTATCCGATTTGCGCGAATCCGGCTCTATTGAACAGGATGCAGACGTTGTCTTGTTTATCTATAGAAAAGACCGCGATAAGCTCAGCCCGTCTCTTGAAGAACAAAATACGGCCGAAATTATTATCGCCAAACACCGCAATGGCCCAACCGGAATGATTCAATTAAAATTCGACGCCGAAAAAGTAAGCTTTAAAAACATAGACCGGGCGCATAGCGATCCGCAGCAATAATCATGTTGCCAGAACCAATCAAAATTTTCTCGGAGATTTTTTCCAAGCTCCCTTCTATCGGCCCCCGCCAAGCGCAGAGGTTGGCTTATCAAATAATAGGCTTGGGCAAGGCCAGGATTAAAGAATTGGCGGATAGCATAGATGCTTTATCCGATGTTAAAACCTGCCAAAATTGTTTTTCAATCCATTTTTCCGGACCAACCAATGAAAATTTATGCAGCATATGCCGAGATCCTAAAAGACTTAAAAATATTATTGCTATTGTAGAAAAAGAAACAGATTTAATCTCTTTGGAAAAAACCAGAAAATACAATGGTAAATATTTAGTTATTGGAGATCTTCAAAAAACCGGCTCTCTTGAAAGCGAACAAAAATTACGCCTTGGCGTTTTGAAAAAATTAATACAAAAAGAACTGGGAGGCAAAGCCGACGAAATTATAATTGCCACCAATCCGAATACTTACGGAGATTTAAATGCTTCAATGCTAACCAATGAATTAAAAGACTTTACCAAAAAGATTACCCGCCTAGGACGCGGCATCCCAACCGGAGGTGAAATAGAATTTGCTGACGAAGAAACATTGGGCAGCGCCTTAGAAAGAAGAATATAACAAAACTTTAACAAAACCCCCATAATCCTGAGTTGTATAGTATATGTTACAATTATCATATAATATACAGGTTTATTTTTACTATAAATTTGGTTTTTTCTATAAATAAAAACCCCCGCGTTAACGGGGGTAGTTTTTTTGTTTCGGAGCTTACAGATTTCCTAAGAAAATCTGCAGAGTCCTTCTCACCGGTTCGGCTGCTCCCCAGAGGAGCTGATCGCCTACCGTAAAAGCAAGGAGATATTCCGGGCCATACATAGCCTTATGTAAACGGCCGATGGCAACGTCCAGAGTTCCGGATACCGCAGCGGGAGTGAGAGACGCGAGTGTTTCCTTTTTGTCGTTGAAAACATACTTCGCCCACTCGTTCGCTTCTCTGCCGATCATGAACTTCAGCTTATCCAGAGGTACGTCGCGGGTCAGCTTTATTAGCAACGCCTGGCTGTGGCACCGCATGGCTCCCACCCGAACGCAAAGTCCGTCGATCGGAATAGGAGTTTTGGTTCCCAGAATCTTGTTGGCCTCGGCGTATCCCTTCCACTCTTCCTTCGTCCGGCCGCTGCCCCACTCGATATCAATCCAGGGAATCAAGCTGCCGGCTAAAGGAGCGCCGAAATTTTCCTTCGGAAAATCGGCGCGGTCCATCCTTTCCGTCACTATCCTGTCGAGCTCGAGCGCGGTCGTGGCAGGGTCAACCTTTTCGCCGATGAATTTCATCTGGCGAATCAGTTCCTGCATATGCTTGGCGCCGGCGCCCGAAGCTGCCTGGTAGGTCATAGAGCTCACCCACTCGACCAGATTGTTCTTAAAAAGGCCGTGGCACGCCATCAGCATCAAGCTGACAGTGCAATTGCCGCCGACGAATGTTTTGCATCCGTCGCTAATCGCCTTTTTAATCAGGTCTCCGTTAATCGGGTCAAGAACTATGACGCTCTCCGGATCCATGCGCAGCGTTGAGGCCGCGTCAATCCAGATACCCTTCCAGCCGTCTGCCCGGATCTTCGGGTACATTTCTTTCGTCCAGTCCCCGCCCTGGCAAGTAACGATGATTTCGCACTTCTTCAGCGCCTCTACGCTGTTGGCATCTTCCAGCTTCCGGCCTTCCGCAATGTCCGGCCCCTTCTGGCCTACCTGAGAAGTACTGAAAAAATGCCTCTCAGGTATGTCGACGAAGTCGTTCTCTTCCAGCATCCTCTGCATCAGCACCGATCCGACCATCCCTCTCCAACCTACAAATCCAACTGGTCCCTTCATGGCCCCTCTCCTTTGAATATTTATTTTGCTTTATTTTCTAATTTTAAAGATCTGAATATTTTGATTTTTAATACTAACTATTCAAACCAGCCTAGTCAAATAAAAAAGGGGCTGAGTTGCCCCTGCACTAAACTAATTCCTTTTTATTCCCTTCTTATAGCAATGTCTTTTCATAACTCTTCCTGGATACACAACATAATAAGGCTTACATTTAACATGATAGGTAGCAGTGCCCATACAAAGATCGCAATATGGGCACATCTTATTGATGCTATGAGTAATAAAATTCACTGCCCTATCCCAAGTTGAAGCGGGAAAACTTTGGTTATACAGAATTAAACGACGTTGCCAGATGGATAAGAAATCTTCCAGCTTCATCCACCCGTAAGTTTTCATCTTCACCTTAATCTTTACTTTCACCTTCACCCCTACATTCATAGTCCCTCCTATATTTTATTTTTAACGTACTCTTTTTTTCCAAAAAAATAGCCCGACATTTGTCGGACTATTTTATAGAAACTATTTCTAACTCGGTGAATGGCTGTCGGTGCCCATTCTTTTTATGATAACGGGTCTTGGAATGATATTTGAAAACTATTATTTTATCGTGTCTTCCTTGGCTCAAAACTTTAGCCTCAACTTTCGCCTTCTCCAAATAAGGAGTGCCGATTTTCACGTCTTCTCCGTCGGCTATCAACAAAACCTTATCCAAAGACAAGTTGGCGCCGGCCTCGGCGTCTAATTTTTCTACTTTTATTTTATCACCGGCGGAAACCTTATATTGTTTGCTCCCGGTTTCTATAATTGCGAATGACATATTAATTAATTGATATAATAGCAAGTATTCCCATAAATATCAACAGAGAGAATAGAGCACTTGAAAACGCCAGTACATAAGACAAAAAACGCTCCCTTAGATAAAGCGTATTGGCCAAGATGCCGTTAAGAGCAATTACCAGCGCGCCAAATGCCAGAATGCTTAAAATATCGTTTTTATCGCCAAAAAAATCTATTCCTTTATAGCTATCAAGATGGATTACCAGCACATTAGACATATTATCCATATTGATAAAAGCAACGCCGAAAGAAATAGCCAATAAGATAAAGCTGGCCAAAAAAGAAAAAGACACAAACCTGTCCTTTATTATCTGGGGAATATTAAAAAGTCTTGTCATTGGATAAATATTATCACAAAAGGAATATATTTGTAGCCCTATCGGGAATCGAACCCGAGTTTTATCCTTGAGAAGGATACGTCCTAGCCACTAGACGATGGGGCCATCGCAAATATCTTACTATGCTTTTATTTCCTCTACAACTTTATCCAGCTCCATCGCGTGAGACGCCTTAATTAAAATCAAATCCCCTTTCTTAATAAGCTCTTGGACTTTCAGCTTGGCATCATCTGCCGTATCAAAGCTATAAATATTCTTTTTTGCTATTCCGGATTTCCCCGCAGTTTCGGCAATAAATTTCGCCCTGCCTCCGACAGTTATTAAAATATCAAAAACTTTTCCCGCCAATTCGCCGATTGTTTCGTGCGCCTCTACGGTATATTTTCCTATTTCCAGCATATCTCCCAATACGGCGATTTTTCTCGCCGCCTTCAAAGATTTCACGGTTTCAATAGCTGCGTGCATGGATAATGGCGAAGCATTATAAGAATCATCAAGAATATAAGTATATTTTATTCCTTCAATCAATTTGCCCCTCCTTTCCGGAGATTCATATTCCAAAAGCGCTTCCGCTATTTTCACTATATTAACTCCATAAATTATTCCCACCGCGGTTGCAGCAGCGGCGGCATAAGCCTGCGCCTTGCCGAAACAATTATCCAAACGGATCGGCACAAAACTGCCTCCATAATTCAATTTAAAAGAAATTCCCGCCGGCTTGTTTCCGTCCATTCTATTTTCAAAATTGGTTATCTGTATTTCCGCTCCGTCGCCGAATCCGTAAGTAATAACATGCGCTCTTGTCCGCTGTTTCATATCCAAAACCGCCTGATCGTCAAAATTCAAAATAGCAAAACTTGTAGTCGGTAAAACTTCAACTATTTTTGCCTTCTCACGAGCTATCGCTTCCGGTCCGCTGAAAAATTCCACATGAACAGGAATATCCCCGATTGCCGTGACAACGCTTACCGTCGGCCTGGCAATATCCAAAAGATATTTCATATCCCCCGGCTTGGCCGCGGCATATTCCAAAATCAACGCTTCGGGATATTTAACCTTGAAAATCAGTTTTATCAAAGATGAAAAAATAACTTTTATCCAAAAAAATTTGCCTTCAATTTTCTTCCAATCGCCTAAAATCGTTAAGGGCATTCCAAGCTCATTGTTAAAGTTCCCTCCGCTCGCCCTGACTGTTCTGGATTTAATCAAAGCCGCGTAAATAGCCTCCTTAGTGGAAGTTTTACCGACGCTTCCTGTAACTGCTATAATTCCGGGCTGATATTTCTTAATCATCCTTCCAGCCAGATATTTTATTGTCTTCTCTAATAATTTTTTTAATGTGTCTTTCATATATTATTTTTTGGTTAAAGGCTTATCTACATAATCGGGAGGAATATTATAGTAATTTATTATAAACTCCGCCAAATCCTTAAATGCGGGCGCCACTGTCGCGTTTGCCACTCTTACGCCCTTCGGCTTCTCAAGCCTTATCAGAACCGCAAATTTTGGATTATTAGCAGGCAAAAAACCGACAAAGGTATGATTATATTCATCCAAATATCCTCCGTTTTTAAAGTCCGGAGCCTGGGCTGTTCCGGTTTTTCCCGCCGCATAATAATTAGGGATTATGGCCATTTTATTTTTTATTACAGCCGCCACCATCATATCTTTAACTTTCAAAGCTGTTTCATTGGAAATAACTCTTCTTACTTCCTGAGGCTTGTCTCCGGAAATAATAATCGGCTTCATAAGCGTTCCGCCGTTTGCTATGGTAGAAACAACACTTATCATCTGCAAAGGAGTTACCGCCACGCCCTGCCCGAAAGAAGCAGTCGCGAAATCAACATCTTTATAGCTTGTCTTTAATTTTCTTATATCTCCGTTTATTTCTCCGGGCAATTTAATTCCGGTTTTTTCGTTAAGCCCGAATTTAATCAAATAATTATAAAAAACATCGTTGCCCATCAGTTTTTCCGCGTAAACCGCTCCGGTGTTCACGGAATTTTCAATAACTCCTGTCATTGTTATTTTCCCGTATGCTTTATCATCCCAGTTCTTGATTGTCCGGCCGTTTAATTTAACAAACCCTTTATCAACAAAGGTGGTGTCCGGCGTTAAATTTCCGGAATCAATTCCTGCGGACATCGTAACTAATTTGAAAACAGAGCCCGGCTCATAAATAGATTGGACGGCAGGATTCATAAAATCTTTTAGTTTAAAATCGGCGTAATTATTCGGATCAAAGCTCGGGGCGTTTTCCATAGCCAAAATCTTTCCTGTATAAGGATCCTGAACTATAATAGTTCCGCTTTCGGCATTATATTTTTCAACTAACGCCGATAAAACCTCCTGCGCCTTCGTTTGAATATTCAAATCTATTGTCAAAACTATTTCCTCGCCCGGATTGGAGTTTTCCACCGTATCGCCTTTTATCCTCCCATTCTCTCCGCTAAGCTGATCGTTAAAATAAGATTCTATTCCGTATTTTCCTTTCGGCACGTCGTTGTCGGCAGTCGGCGCTATAAAGCCAAGCACCGTCGCTCCTAAATTATTAAATTGATAAAGCCTGAAATTTTCATCGGTTATATAAATCCCCTTTATGCCGAGATCCATTGCCGCTCTCGCCTGTTCGGTTGTCGCTTTCTTCAAAATAGATTCGTAAGGATCGTTTTGTTTTGAAAACATTTCCAACAGCTTCGCCTTATCCAGTCCCAAAAGGGCTGAGATTTTGCTTGCCGCATCCGCCGGATCCTGAATCTTTTCCGGAACAGCGTAAATAGTCGGGTAATTCTTATTTAAGGCTACGGGCGTTCTATTATCATTTTTATCCGTAAAATAAATAGCGCCTCTGAGCGCCTTTAAAAATTCCAGTGTTTTATTCTGCTCTTCTGCTTTGGTTATATAAATATCTCCATTGCTGATTTGCAAGCTATAAACCTGAAAAATCAGCGTACAATACACCAAAATAAATGCTATGGATAAGAATGATAGTCGCCCCCACATAATCGTATTTTCCCTATTAATTGCGAGCTAAGGGTTCTAAACCGCTGTTTATATATTCCGGCCTTTTTTCTTGGACTAAATTAAGGCTTTGGGCGAGAGACTTTATATTTTCCGGAGCTAATACGCTGTAAAGTTTATCTTTAAACTCAGCATTAGACACCTGCATTTCCTGCAAGTTTTTTGTGTTAGAAGTAATTAAATGGCGTAAGTTGACGTTTTTATTATAAAAATTAATGCTGAGAAAAGCAGATAAAACTATGAATCCCGCCACCAAAATAAATCCGGAGCTCGGATTATATTTATGTTTATTTGGTTCTATGATTGTCATGATTTTAAAATTTTTACTGCTCTGAGTTTTGCCGATCGGCTGCGCGGATTTTGCGAAACCTCCGCGATGCTTGCCGTAACCGGCTTGTCTGTTAGTATTTCGACCTTTTGTTCTTTTGCGTAATTTCTAAAATAATTTTTTACTATTCTGTCCTCTAATGAATGAAACGATATTACCGCCACCCTTCCGCCTTTTGTAACAATCTTTCCGATATTGGCCAAAACGCTTTCCAAATTTTCAACTTCTTTGTTCGCGTAAATCCTGAATGCCTGGAAAGTTCTTGTCGCCGGATGGATTCTTCCGTGTTCATAATTTGCCGGCACCGCTCTCTTTATCAGATCCGCCAATTCCTTGCTGCTTCTTATAATTTCTCTCCTTCTGATTTTTTCTCTTATCTCCCGCGCAATTCTTCCGGCATATCTTTCGTCTCCATAATCTCTGATGACCGCTTCTATCTCCTCCTGTTTCATTCTCGTCAGCAATTGGTAAAGCGGTTCGTTCTCGTCGCTGTATGTCATCAGCAGCGGCTCGTCTCTCAGAAAACTAAATCCTCTGCCCGACAGCTCAATCTGGTCCGAAGAAAATCCTAAATCCAGAATCAATCCGTCCGCCCTTCTCAATTTATGTTTTTTCAGAATTTCCGGAAGCTTGGCAAAATTGTCGTTCGCGATAATTACATTTTCTGCCGCTGTTTCTTCCTTGAATTGATCTGTGGCCTTTTTATCCAGATCAACAACCAATAATTTTCCGGTCTTTCCTATCTTGTCTAAAATAATTTTTGAATGTCCTCCCCCGCCCAATGTCCCGTCTATGAAAAATTCTCCTTGTTTCGGATCCAGCAGCGCTATTGTTTCCAGTAAAAGAACAGGGACATGCATTGTTTTATATTCCTAACTCCCCTAATTTTTCGGCTATATCGTCCGAAGACGATTCTGTTTTTGATTTATATTTTTTCCAATTTTCCTTATCCCATATTTCAAAACGATTGAATAATCCCGTTATAAAAGTTTCTTTATTTAAATTTGCGTATTTTCTAAGATATTCTGGAACCAATATTCTCCCCTGCGAATCTATATCCACATCAACAGCTCCGGCAAACATCAATCTGGCAAAAGCGCGCGCATCGGATTTAAGCAAAGACATTGATTTTATTTTTTCCGCCAATAGCTCCCACTCTTTCGCCGTGTAAACAAAAAGACAGCCATCAAGCCCGCGAGTGATAATTGCACCCGTGCCTAATTGCTGTCGGAATTTAGCAGGAACGGCAACCCTGCCCTTTACGTCTATATTATGTTGGAATTCTCCAATAAACATATTTTTCTTATTTAAATTTTAAAATGTAGTTGTTCTCTTATTGAAACCCCCGGAGCTGATTCGGCATGGTTCCGCTCGCAGCGGACGAATCAGCGAGGACAAACGAGCGAATCGCTGGATTCGCGAAGTGGGTTGAAATAAGAGGACAACGGAATACTTATCCCCAGATTCGGTAGTTATCCCCATAGTTATCCACTTTCCCCCACCTAAGATTTATATTACTCCACTTCTCCCCATTGTAAAGATAATAAAGTGGATAAAAAATCCGCATTAAATGCGGATAAATGGGGGTTCTCTGAAAAGATATTAACAGAGGGAATTTCCTCACTTTTATAGTACTAATGATTAGAAAATTATCTTTTAATAATTTAAATTATTTTTATTAATAATTTTAACTGGCAATTCCCTAAGTCCTTCGAATGAACGACAATCTATAAATTTATAAGCTTCTAATAAATCGATTATTGACTGATCTAACTTCTCTTTCTTGTCTTTATTCCTAATTGTATTTGTAATATATTCATATAAAATCCCACAAGTTAAAGGAAGTAATATAATATCTGGTCCATAAGACATGTGAAAATTTGCAACCAATTGATTACCAATTTTAAAAATCAAAAATGAATATTTAGCAAATGAATGTTTGGGTTCTTCATTTTCGGAGTATGTAAGGGGTGGAGTAGGTAAAAATGAAAAAGGCCTAAATAATGCCGCTACTGCATTTTGTTCCGCTTGGCTTAATGTGTGAAATATGGATTTATAAAATTTAACAGTAATTTCTTTCGGTTTCTCAGACTCTTTTACTGAGTTTAATAAAGAATCTTTAATTATATTTATTTGTCTATCGTCACAAATATAAAAATATCTAGCTAAAAAAAGGATGTAACTAGCTATTAATAAATCATCAGCTAAAAATTGTTCTTTATATTTTGTTTGTACTTTTACAAAGGACGGCCCGTAGTTAAAATGCCATTCCAAAACATTATCTTTATGCTTAAAAATATTTGTAATCCACCTAAATGGTGAAATTAAAATTGCAAAAATAAAACGAAATAATATCATAAATTATTATTTTTTATCTAATTGTAACCAACCCGAAACATCAATTAAACAAACTATTAAGCAAGCACTTCTTTTTTTAAAGAATTTATATTAATCTTTTCGGGCCTAAATTGTATCTTTTCAGACTTTGGCAATGCTCTATTTGCAGCTACTACTCGCAACATCTCAGCAATATCATCATTCGTATTCTCAAAAGACAATTCTTTATTTTTTTGAGATAATTCTTCTTTAATCAAAAGGAGCTCATGCGCAGCTGAGCGAGAAATAAATTGCACATCTTTAAAATCCAAAACCACCATCTTTTCATTAGATTTCAATATGTAAGATTTAAGAGAATCAATTACATCTCGCGAACCTAATATCGGAGCTAACACTTTAGCTACTTTTATAACGACCTTAGGACTCTTATTCATAATTTTAGTTATTAATTTATATATATTCATATTATAACATAAGAAATAACAGCCTACTCTAAATATGGGCTAATATCAACTGGTGTCTCGGGTATGGGTATCCTATAGGCAACCACAACGCCTTGCCAATAGAAATTTGGCAAAGCTATCAATCTGTCTTTTTCTTTAGTAGATATTAATGCAGCAGAGCCAGATAAAATAACAAACTCGCCGCCTAGTGCCCCACAAACGATT
This sequence comes from Minisyncoccota bacterium, assembly GCA_028716745.1. Taxonomy (GTDB): domain Bacteria; phylum Patescibacteriota; class Minisyncoccia; order UBA6257; family 02-FULL-45-10c; genus STD1-84. The sequence continues at coordinate 61,091 of JAQUPE010000001.1, read as the reverse complement.
TTTTTTGAGGTTCTGACTCCATAACCCCTTTCCTTATCTGGTTTAGTAGAGTGCCCCTTCATAACTTCGCCAATAGCCTCTTCGTCCGATAATTTTAATTCATTCTCCTGTTGATATGCATTGGCCAATCCCCTTCCTCTATCAACTATACATATTTCTAATATATTTTTATTTTTATAATATTGTCCAAAAACGAATCCTTCATCCTTCTTACTATGTTCAAATATATTTGTTACCAATTCTGCAATGGGGTGGCAAATAACATTTTTTAATCCCTTAACATTAGCCCTATCCACAATTTTATAAATCAACTCCGTGAATATACTTTCGAGTCTTTCGCGCTCGATAGAGCCTTCTCTTTTCAAAATACTAATTGGTATATAATTTTTACTTTTAAATATTCGCTTTTTAAAATCAGAAACAGAATTAATGCCATCTGGAAATTTGATTGTCTCTAAATAAGATTTAATCTTATTATCGTCATCAATTAAATAATTACTATTTGTACTAGCAATATAAGAGGCAACGGGCAAAATTAAAAGAGGGCAAGCCCAATCCAACTCAGACAAACTAAAATTTATATCCTCATTATTTTTTAAATCTTTGTCTTTGAATGTCTCATACAAAGAGATAAGCTGTCTGGCCAAAGAGTCGTTAGTTAATTTTGGAATAACAGATTCTTTCATGTTTTAATAATTCTACCAAAAACCCACAATTAAAGCGATTTTCTGTGGACAATACAGGGATCCCCTCCTTCGCCCCGCGTTACGGGGCTACGGCCGGGCAGGAAACCTGTGACCTCGTTGTGGACGCAATAGGAGTCGAACCTATCGTCTTCGCAATGTGAATGCGACGTTTTACCGATAAACTATGCGTCCGCTTCCCTACTACTATAAATAAAAAACACGCCGTTTTCAAACGGCGCGTCTTTTATAAATTTTACTGCAGTTCTACTGTGGCTCCGGCTACTTCCAATTTCTTTTTCAATTCTTCCGCATCTTCTTTCTTGAGTCCCTCTTTCACAACTTTCGGAGCTCCGTCTACCATGTCTTTAGCTTCTTTCAAGCCAAGACCGGTAACTTCTCGCAAAACCTTGATGACCTGAATTTTCTGTTCGCCTCCAGCCTTGAGCATAACGTTCCAAGCTGTTTTTTCTTCAGCTTCGGCAGGAGCGGCTGCGCCTCCAGCCATTACCGGCATAGAAGCAGAAACTCCAAATTTTTCCTCAATGGCCTTAACCAATTCTCCGAGTTCGGTCACTTTCATTTCCGCGATTTTTTCTAAAATGTCTTTATATTTTTCCATAGTTTTAATTTAGTTAATTATTAATTTCTCCCGGGTAGTAGAAACTCGATTGCTTTTGACTCGCCCCGCATTGCGGGGCAAATCGAGTTTTCACTACCCGGTTCGACCTCTATTTGGCAACAGCCTCCGGCTGTTTAGCCTTTTCATTTAACGCCTGCATTAATTGTTTTAACGGCATCGTAAGAAGCATAGCGATTTGAGACAACAACACTTCTCTGCTCGGCAACTTGGCTATCGCGATAACTTCAAGCGCTTCAACAAATTTCTTTTCCGACACATCAACTCCGCCTAATATTTTAAATTCTCCTTTCTTTCCTTTTTCAATTTCTTTTGAGAATTTATAAATTACCGAAGCTATTGAGCTTAAATCCTCCGGGATAAAAAATGTTCCCATCTGAGTTTTAATCTGAGATGGATCAAAATCCAATCCGGAATCTTTAAGGGCAATTTTAAGCAAACGCTTTTTGATGACCCTGAAGTCCACGCCTTGCTTTCTAAGCTCTCGTCTAAGTCTTTTCACATCTTCCACTCCAACCTTGTTAAAATCGGCAAAAATAAGGCTCTTGCTGTCCTTTATCTTGCTTACCCCTAAATCTATATACTCTTTCTTTTTAGCTTTAGTTAACGGCATATATTTTTGATTAATAAAAATGGACCTTTAGTGGTCCGTAGAAACGCCAAAAATCGTTTTGGCTTAATTCCTCGGTAGGACTTATTGTTCGCCTACGGTCTACGGATTACTTTTAATATATTATATTGAAAACTTAGTGTCAACCCCACCGCCCCCACCCATTTCCCCTCCGCCCCTCAATCTCCAACCTGTATACTATATGTTACAATTATCATATACTATACAACCTCCATTTTTCCTTTTTTCTTTTCCATCCCCTCTCTCCCACCCTCAAATCTTGAGTTGTATATTATATGTGACAATTATCATATAATATACAACTTTTTCTTTCCTCATTTTTGCCCCCGCCTACTCTCCCTCACCCCATTAAGGCTTGGGAATTAACGGCACGAAACTAAATCCAAAATACTCTTTCATTTCCATTTTATCCTTGGCGGTTTTTTCTAAAACAATAATACTTTCTTTTACCGGCGCCACTATCTTTCCCCCAATCTTCAACTGATCCTTCCATGCCTCCGGCATTTCAGCAGCCGAAGCGGCGGCAATTATTTTATCATAAGGCGCGCCAACCGGATGACCCAAAGATCCATCTCCCAAAACCAACTCCACCAGCCCGTCTTTTTCATAGCCATATTTAGCTATTCTTTCTCTGGAAAAATCATGAAGCTCTTTTACGCGCTCAACGGAAACTATATTTTTCTGCCAGCCTCCCTCGCCTGCCGTTTGAATATGACTTACAACGTGAGCAATTATGGCGGTTTGCCATCCGGAGCCTGTGCCTATTTCCAAAATCTTTTCTCCCGGCTTTATATTCAATAATTCAAGCATAAACGCTACCACCAGCGGCTGAGATATTGTCTGGCTATGTCCAATCGGCAAAGCTGTATTTTCATACGCCTTGTCTTGCATTTCATTTGGCAAAAAATCTTTGCGGTCTATCGCCTTAAATGCGTCAATTATCGCCGGCGTTTTCAAATAGCCGTCTTTAACTAACCCTTGTATTAGATCTTCATAAGTAGCCATAAAATATTTATTTACGGAGCTGGAAACGAAGAGGCATGTTCTAGCTGGAAAGTTAAGTTTCCTGTTTCCACATAAGAGGCGTCAACCGCAACACATTTCGCTTTCCAATTATAAACCTCACTAAGATTATCAAGGTTATATAAAATCGCGGAATGATTAATCTGATTATCCAAATAACGGCCCTTATTTGTACTGATATAGCTTGGATCTATCCAATAATAAAATGTGCTGACACATTCTTTATCCGTATCAAAAGCCAAAATTATAGCCGGACTGCCATTTGAGGCGATTGTCGGAGTGGTTGTTATATTAGAAGAAATTTTCGGAGTAAAAGAAGTGGTGGTGGCAGAAACCGCAGGCGTTGTTGTGGTTGTGGTAGTGGTAGTGGCGGTAGTTGTTGTAGAAGTTGTCGGCGTAGTCGTAGCGGTTGTCGCTGGCGTAGTTGTTGCCGTTGTAGTTTGTGTGGTAGTCGCCTGCGAGCCGGTTTGAGCTGTTGTGTTGGTAGTAGTGGTTGTAGTTCCGGAAGTTACCGGCTTGCTGGACGGCTTGGTCGCCGGCGCAGTTGTTTTCGGGGCTTCTGTAGCCGTATTGGTTTTACCGGCTTCCGGTATAATCAAACCCGTGCATCTCCAATTTATTTCCGCTTTTTTCGTTTCTACATCAATAACACAGGCGGGGCTGCATCCCTGCTTTTTAATATCCAAGTTAAACCACCATGTTCCGGAATTATCGTTACAAACAACTCCTTCCAAAAATTTATTCCCGCATTCGCTCTTGGCAGCAATCTGCTTCGCCTCCTCCATATTCATTTTCTTGGCTCCGTCTTTTTTAGAGCAAAGCACTTCCTGAGTGGTTGTCGCCCTATTGGACTTTCCAGCCATATATTTCCCTATTCCAAGATATCCGGCGCTTCCAACTACAATAATTCCCGTAATAATAGCTATTAAAACCGGCATCTCAATAAATCCTTTTTTATTCATAATGTTAATTATAACAAAATTTTAATGCGGCTGCTCGCAAGAACACTCCAAATAATCAATTTTAGGTATGACTTCCAATAATAATTTCTTAACATTCTCGGCATTGTGCTTCATATTCTCTAAAATCATTTCCCAAGTCACCGATTCTTCGCCCTTCTTCCAGCAATCATAATCCGTCGCCATAGCAATACTCGCATAACAAATCCCCAGCTCTCTAGCTAAAATAACCTCCGGTACGGTGCTCATATTTATAATATCGGCTCCAAGCGTCCTGAACATATGGCTTTCTGCGCGAGTAGAAAAACGAGGGCCCTCTATTGTTACATTAGTTCCCTTTTTGTGATGAGGAAGTTTTAAATCTTCGGCGGTTTTTATTAACAGGTCTCTTAGCTTCGGGCAAAACGGATCCGCCATCGGCGTATGAATAACTTTATCTTCAAAAAAAGTTAAGTTGCGATGCTTTGTGAAATCAATAAACTGATCCATAAAAACAAGTTCTTTCGGTTTAATTTCTTCTCTGAGCGAACCGCAGGCCGTAGTCGCCAAAATATGGGTACAGCCGATTTCCTTCAACGCCCAAATATTAGCGCGGAAAGGAACCTTGGTCGGCATAATGCTGTGATTTTTCCCGTGGCGCGCCAAAACAACGACATCTTGTCCAGCAATTTGCCCCGTAATCAATTTGCTGGCAGGGGCGCCGAAAGGTGTTTCTATTTCAACTTCTTGCGGATTTTTTAAAATCTTCGGATCGTCCAATCCGCTCCCCCCGATTATGGCGATTTTAATTTTATTCGCTGTCATAGGTTATTAAACTTTTAACTTTATAGCCTTTATCTTCCAATTTTTTTGAACCGTTTAAAAATGGCAAATCAATAATGCATCCGACTCCAGCCACCTTTCCGCCAAGCTTTTCAATTAAATTACACGTCGCCATCGCTGTTCCTCCGGTAGCAATCAAATCATCAATTAAAATAACTTTTTCGCCTTTTAAAATCGCATCTGTGTGCATTTGCAAAACATCTTTTCCATATTCCAAAGTATATTCCTGCTGGATTGTGGAGAACGGAAGCTTGCCCGGCTTCCTGACGATTACCAGCCCGGCATTTAATTTATAGGCCAGCGGCGAAGCAACTAAAAATCCTCTGGCGTCTATTCCGACAACCTTGTCTATTTTTTCATTAACAAAAAAATCCGCCAGCGAATCAATAACCTTTTTAAATGTATCTTTGTCCTGCAAAAGAGTGGTTATGTCCTTAAAATTTATCCCCTTCTTCGGCCAGTCCTGCACTTCCCTAATTTTGTTTTTTATATTGTCCATTGGTTTATTTTATCAAAAAATCTCTTTTTAAGTAAATTATATTGACAATTTTATAATAATATCTATAATAAAACTTCTGTTGCAAATAAAATTCCCAAAGGAGGGAGCAATGGCAGAAGTTCTTTTAAAAAACGGCAGCAAGGTATCTATCGACGGACTCGCGGGAGAAATGCTTGAGGAAATCGGCATTATCATAAACAGCGGAAAGTTCGAAGACGCCGGCAGCGAAATCGGCGAGAAAGAAAAGGTGCTCGGCGACATGACCGATCTCGAAAAGGCCATGGATGTCTTTATGGATCAGCAGCATGACAAGGCCATGAAGCTGATGAAAGACGCCGATAAACTGATCGGGAAAGAACCGAAAAAGGAGAAGGAGCTCGTCAAGAAATTCAACCGGAGCTTCCTGGAGATCAAAACGAAGATGGAAATAGCCGACACGCTGATGTGGATGTCTGTCAGGAAACGGTTCCCTGAGATAGCCTGCCTGAGTATTCGGAAGGGCTTCAAGGTAGTAGAGGTTCCAAGACAAGAAGGCCTAGGAGGCGTAACGATTATAAGGCTCAGCCGCTTTTCCTAAACACAAGAAAACGCGACACAATATGTTCCCCTGGAAGTTTCCGGGGGCTTTTTTTATTTAAAAATAAAAAGGGGCCATGTGGGCCCTGTTGCTGCATTGTTATTACTGTTCTTTTTCCAGCGGCGTATGCTTGTAGATTTTTCGCATCAAAATCGCCAAACATATAAGCGCCGAATACCAGCTGAATACCGTGAAGAAACCGGCTTTGGCTCCGAAAATAAAACGAATCGCGAGCCAAAAAATAAAAGACGATCCCCAAAGTATTGCCAGAAATAACGCTATTTCCAGAAAAGTTTCCTTAAAAGATTTACGTATGATTTGCCAAAAAAGCTTCCTGCTTAATCTATACATTATTTCCTCCTATTAAAGATCTTTCGATATTAAATTAATCTTATCTAAAAATACTGATCAAAGCAATTTTTCAAATAAAAAACCCACAGCTTTTAACTATGGGGCACAGATACTTAATATATTACCTTTGATATTGATTGTGGAGGATAATAAATATTACCTATATATATCCCGGCAATACCTATATTTTTAGCCTCCTTTTCTATATAACTTGTAATATTTTCGGAGCTTGCGTTACATTCCAACTCCACTTCCATCTCTTTACCATTTACAAAATATATCTTAAAAGAGTGTTGTATCGCTCGATAATGGCAAAGCGTTCTATTTGCAAAAAGATATCTGCCATAGGTATTGTGTGTTTTACAAGATGATTCAAGATGTACACACTTAGAGCATAACTCTGACGGCCCTACGCTCCCCTCAAGCTCTTCCTCCTTATTCGGCTCTTCCTTTTCATTGATTATAGACCAGAACCAAGATATTGCAGCAACTAAACCTATTGCGACTATTATTTCTGCAATTGCCCTTTCCATATCCATATTTTCACTCTCCCTATTAACTATTTTTTATTTTAAATTTTGAGACTCTGTAATCTCAAATTGCTATTTATATAACAGCACATAATTAATATTTAGTCAAATAAAAATTTTCTAAACAAAAATACTCACACATCATAATCTGTGTGCCATAGCAAGGTTCTTGATATTCTGAGCTAAATTGCGGGCGCGGAAGGATTCGAACCCTCATAACTGGTTTTGGAGACCAGAGTCCTAGCCATTGGACGACGCGCCCTTAATAATGCTTATTTTAGATTAAAAATAAAAAATGGGCAATTGCGCCCATTTTCTATTTATCTTTTAGCCTCTTTATGCTTTGTATGCTTCCTGCACCAATTGCAGAATTTTTTTGTATCTATTTTCCTTTCAACCAATTTCTTGTTTTTGCGAGTATAATAATTGACCCTCTTGCAGGCGTCGCACCTCAACTTAACTGAATTTACTAATGCTTTTGATTCTGACATAGGTTTTAATTTAACAGATAATCAGATAAAAATCAATGATTATTCCGTCTGAGCCGATGGTCAGGATTGAACTGACGACCTACTCCTTACCATGGAGTTGCTCTACCACTGAGCTACATCGGCAATTTTTTAATTGTATGCCCCGATAATTATCAAGGCAAATTCACTACCGTGAATTTGAGCCACCTCTCGGATTTGAACCGAGGACCTTCACTTTACAAAAGTGCTGCTCTACCGCTGAGCTAAGGTGGCATTCTCCGCCTTACTAATCCGCTGCGGCGGGCGAAGTGTGGGCGCTGAGGGACTCGAACCCCCGTAGTCACAAGGACGTGTGGTCTACAGCCACATGCAATTGCCGCTATGCGAAGCGCCCATTTATTAGTTTTTTAAGCGGTGTATTAGAATACTCTAATTACTCCTTTATTGTATTGTTTTCGGATTTATTTTCAACCTCCTTCTCCCCTCCGAAAATATCGGGCTTAAAATTAGCCTTTTCATTATCAGCTGTTCGGAATTTATTTAAACGCTTACTTACAACATTGTCTATCCTTAAAAGAAAAACCTTGAGCTTCCTCAACATTTTTTCTCCCATAGATTCAAGGAAAAAATCTATTTTGTGCCAGGGGATCTTTTTAAAAAAGCTCTCTAAAAAACCTTTCTTTTCGGAAGTTGTTGCCAGCTCGCTTACGCGAGGAATAGTTTTGGCAATTAAATAGATCATAACTGCCAAGCTCGCCATTATAAAAGTCTGAAGAAGAAAGTCGTACATACTGATTTATTTATAAATTCTACCACAGATTTGAATGCCCCGATGATTATCGGGATATTCAAATTTAAAGCGCGTATCTTGTAAAGCGGCCTACCTTTATATTTTCACCAACCTTAGCCGTTGTCAGCTTTATAATATTTTCTATAGTCTGAGATTCATCCTTGATAAAGGGCTGAGCTAAAAGAGCCTCGTTGCTTTCAGGATTCATAGCCGCAATATGCATAACTAATTCATGGGCCAAATCTTTCATTGGCTGAGAATGAGCCGCAAAATCGGTTTCGCAGCGCAATTCCAAAAGGACGCCTACTCTTCCGCTATGGATATATGTCTCCAAAATTCCCGCGCCAGTTGCACGCTCGCTCTTTTTATCTGCTTTAAGCAATCCTCTTTCATTAATTAATCCTTTGGCTTTTTCAAAATCACCTCCGGCATCCTCAAGCGCCTTTTTGCAATCCATTACTCCTGCGCCGGTCTCTTCTCTTAACTTTTGAACGTCCTCTTTTGCCATTTTATTTTTGTTTAGTTAAATCGTTTTTTTCTACAATTTGCTTTTTAGCCTCTTCACTAGCTGTCTCCAATTTAGATAATACCCACTCAATAGCCGGTTTGCTGCGATCATTTGAAGGAATCGCATAATCAACTATCTCCGGATTAAAATCAGTATTTACCATCGCCACTACAGGGATTTTCATTATCTTGGCTTCTTTAACCGCTGTTAAATGCTCTGTAGCTCCAATAACAAAAACTACTGCCGGCAATTTTTCCATATTTTCAACACCGCTGAATTTGATTGTTAATTCTTCAATTTCGCGATCAATGTTAAGCCTTTCTTTCTTTGTAAGTTTTTCGAATCTTCCGGCCGCTTTATCGGTTTTTAATTTCTTGAAATAGCTAATCCTCTTTGAAAGAGTTTTGAAGTTGGTCAATATTCCTCCGAGCCAGCGCTCAGCAACGTATGGCCAATTTAATTTCTTGGCAAATTCTTCGGTAACGGCTTTAGCCGCCGGAGTCGTGCCTACCAATAAAACAGATCCTCCATCGGCTATCTTGGATTTGATGAAATCCAATGATTCTTCAAAAAGCTGTTTGGTTTGATGAAGATCTATAATCTCTATTCCATTGCGGGTAGCAAAAACAAAAGACTTCATCCTTGGATGGGTCTTTGCCTTTCTGCGTCCCCAAAAAAGCCCTGCTTTCATCATTTCCTCCAGCGCCATTAATTCGGCCGGAGAGGCTTCTTTTTCAACTATTACGTCTGTTAATGCTATTTCTTCCATATGAGTTTGTAGTATATAAAATATTTTAAAATAAGACAAGAGGATAATCCTATCGCTTATTCCGCCATTCTTCTATCTTTTTATGGTCTCCGGAAAGCAAAACATCCGGGACTTTTCTGTTTTTTCCTTTAATTTTAACTATTTCCGGCTTTGTGTAAACCGGATATGAACCCTTAAATTCTTCCAGTGAATCATGCTTTCCCAAAACTCCCTTGACCAGCCGAGACACCGCCTCCGTCACTATTGCCGCCGGCAGCTCTCCGCCGGAAAGAACATAATCCCCTATGGAAATCTCTTCGTCGGCAATATATTCCGCCACCCTCTCGTCCACGCCCTCATATCGCCCGCAAATAAATATCAATTGATCATACTTGACCAAACGATGCGCAATTTTCTGATCAAACTTTTCTCCACGCAATGAAAATAAAATTACTCTGCTTTTTTTATTGCCTGCCTGTTTCTTAACGCTTTTTACCGCCTGCTCAATCGGCTCAACTTTAAAAACCATTCCGGGACCTCCGCCATAAGGACTTTCATCAACTTTATGATGCTTGTCGTCCGTAAAATCACGGAGATTATGAGTTTTAATTTCAACAAGACCGTTTTTACCGGCACGCTTTAAAATAGATTCGTTAAAATAAGAATCTAAGATATTGGGAAAAATTGTAATAATATCGAAACGCATATAGGTTTTATTATATCAAAAAACTCCGCATTGCGGAGTTTTTTGTTTTCTAAATCTTAGAATTTGGAATCGGAAGGGGCTTCGCTTCTCGGCTCTCTAGGAGCGCGAGTAGAACCCTCCGGCTCTTCAATCTTGAGATTAACGCGGGCATTATTTCTAATACCGACTATCCTCAAGAGGGAACGGATGGCTTTAGCTGTTGAACCTTCACGGCCAACAATTAAGCCCATGTCCTGAGCAGCAACCTTTAAAGTAAGGAGCACGCCCATTTCATCAACTTTGCGTTCCACTTGTACCTTGTCAGGATTTTCTACGATGGATTTCACGAGAAATTCCAAGAATTCCTGATCTGATGGATTTTTTGTCATTTCAGAATCGCTTAAATTACTTTTCTTACGACCTTTCTTGTATTACTGATTTACTTTTTAATAACTGAATTATAGCAGAAATTTGCTATTTTGTCAATATTTACGCTGCTGGAGCAGCTGCTGCTTCAGCCGGTTTTGCAGCTTCTTTCTCCCCTTCTTTCTTTTTAGAGTTTTTATGAGCCGCTAATTTCTTTCCATTGATAACTTTGGCGTCTACCAAAACATTGTTAGCAGTTACTGATAATTTCGCGCCAACTCCAAGCCAATAAGAAATTCTTTCTTTATTAAAACTAGATTTATTTTGGTTAGGGTCAAACCAGCCTAATTCTTCAAGCTGCTCGCCTTTAAGTTTTGATCTTTTTTCGCCGACAACCAAACGAAAAGTCGCCTGGTGTTTTTTGCCTCTGCGCTGTAATCTGATCATTAACATAAGTTTAAATATTATATTATTTTAATCCGCTGGTCAATGCTACCTTAATTCGGCGTCAAACTTCTCCTCTATCACCTGATTAATCATAGCCATCTCTTTGTTTACCTCATCATCAGTCAATGTTCTGTCTTCAGAAAGAAAAACTATCCTAAAAGTCAGGCTTTTTCTCCCCTCTCCAAGCTTTTCATCTTCATAGAAGTCCACCAAGTCAACATCGTCAACTAATTCCTGGCTGACATCCTGTATAAGCTTTAAAATCTCTCCTACCCTCACGGTTTTCGGCACCAATAATGAAATGTCTCTTATAATAGAAGGATATTTAGACGGCGGCTCATATTCTTTTTCTTCCACTACCGCTTCCAATAATTTTTCCAAATTCAATTCAATAATTGCCGATCTTCTCTGCCCATTAATTAAACCGATATAGCCCAAAACAACATGGTCGCCGGTTTCAATTCTTAAAGCTCCTCCGGACTTCAAAAGTCTGGACGGCAAATCAAGATCAGGCATGAAATAATCTATAAGGCCCAGCTCTCCAAACAGAGCATCTATCAACCCCTTGAGTTCAAATATATTATTTTTTGAAGATATAGCTATTCCTAAGGATAATTTTTCTCGCGCCTGCCCGCTCTCAAGCTCGCCGAATATTTTTCCTATTTCAAATATTCTTACCTCTTCATAAAATCTTAAATTATCTTTCAAATTTTTCTGCAAACCGGGCGCCAAGCTGTCGCGCAAAAATGCCATCTGGCTGCTGATAGGATTTGCCATAGCTATTGATTTTGAAGTGCCAAAAACATCGGTCGGCGCCGAATTCATTTCCTCTTTAGACGAAAAAGAATAATTATAAACCTCGCTAAACCCGGTTCCTGTCAAAAACTTCCTTATTTTGTCCTTTAAAACTATTATTTCATCTTCTTCGGCAACCCCCATCGAAACATGAGGAGGAGTAAACGGAAGCTTATTATAATTCATAAATCTCACCACTTCTTCGGCTATATCCTCAAAATTATTAATGTCCATCCTTAAAGGAGGAACTACCCACATTTTTTTATACAGAGAAAATCCGAGCGCCTTTAAGGTTTTGCTTATATCTGCCTCCTTAAATTTCACCCCTATCAGCTTGTCTAGCTTGGCCAATTCTAATTTAATAATTTTCTTCGGCTGTTTTTTAGGATAAACATCGTCAATTCTGAAAATTTTTGCCCCAGCCAATTCTTTTAATAATTGCAAAGCTCTTTTCATTCCGATTTCCGTAAGCTCGGGGCTCAAATTATGAGAAAAGACAACCGATGCATCGGTTTTTAAATTAAGCTGGCGCGAAGAATTATATATTGAGGTTCCTTCAAAATTAGCCGCTTCCACCAAAAGTTTTTTGGTATTCATTGTCACCTCGCTAAACTTTCCGCCCTTAATTCCAGCTATCGCCAATGCCCTTTCGGTATCAGAAATTACCAAAACATTTTTATTTAAAGTAAATTCCTGATCATCTATTGTTTTAATAATTTCTTTTTCTTCGGCCCGCCTGACGATTATTCCCCCGCTGACTTTTTCCGCATCAAAAGCATGCAGCGGCTGGCCTGTTTCAATCATCACATAGTTCATGACATCGACAACATTATTTATTGAACGCAATCCGCAGCTTTCCAAAATTTCTTTTATCCATTTCGGCGAAGGACCTATTTTAACGTCAGTCACATAGCAGGCCATATAACGAGGGCACATTTTTTTCTCTTTAATATTTATCGAAAACATCCCTTCGTCCTTAAAATCAAATTTAAGCTTATTTATATCCGGAAGCTTCAAAGAAGACCCATAAATAGCTGCTACTTCGCGCGCTATTCCAAAATGCGACGCGGCATCGGCATAACGATTTGGAGTAATTGAAATATCCAAAACATCTCCGCCCAAATCGACAGTCTCAAAAGAATAAGTGTTTAGCTTCTCCACCAATTCCGCCTTGCTGTAATTTCCAGGCGCTAATTTTTTAATTAAAGAAAAATTAAATTTCATAATTTATTTTGGCTGCTTCTTTTCTTCTGGCCCATACAACTCATCAAGCTCCATCTTTTGAACTATGCCCGTTACTTGATTCGCAAAATAAGCCCAAAATGGCGATGTCAAATTAGCAGACTTAGACACAGCCTCAAACTGAGCCCTCATTAATTCATTTTTAATTTTCATTCCTTCTTCCAAGGTAGATACATTTTTAAGCCTATTCCAAAGCTTGGCATCTTCTTCAGTAATGCTGTCGGGATTAATACCCAACAAATCAAGATTTCCCCTGTCTTCTCCTTTTTCTTTTTCGGCCTTAATCTTTTCCACAAATTCTTCTCTTGTTCTTTCTAATAAAGATTTTTCTTTTTCTACTTTATAATTTTCCATAATTTAAAATTGGTTAATAAACCTCAAATCTCCGGAATTAAACAGTCTTATATCCGGAATATTGTATTTAATCATAGCTATCCTTTCCAGACCAAAACCAAAGGCAAATCCCTGCCATTCGCGCGGATTATAGTGGGCGGCCTCAAACACCTTAGGATGAACCATCCCGGCGCCCATGATTTCCAGCCAGCCGCTGTTTCCGCAAATATTGCATCCCTTCCCTCCGCATTTTACGCACTGTAAATCCACCTCTAATCCAGGCTCAACAAACGGAAAATAACTCGGCCTGAATCTGACCTCTAAATTTTTTCCGAAAAGCCTCTTAAAAAATTCCTGAATAACAAATTTAAAATTTGCCAAACTGACATCTTTACCAACCATTAATCCCTCCACCTGATGAAAAACTATTTCGTGAGAAGCATCTGTCGCTTCAAACCTAAAAGTTTTTCCAGGAACGATTATCTGAAACGGCGGTTCATGCGTTTCCATATAACGTATCTGCACCGGCGAAGTGTGCGTCCTTAATAATAATCTTGGATCCGGGACGGACTGCTTAAGCCAAAAAGTATCCCACATATCACGCGCAGGATGACTCTTGGGAATATTCAAAGCGTCAAAATTATAATATTCAGTTTCAATCTCCGGGCCATCAACAATTGAAAAATTCATCGCCTTAAAAATCCTGCGAATATCTTTCTCCACTATAGATAAAGGATGGTAATGCCCAACTGTTATTTTCTTTCCCGGAATTGTAATGTCTATTTCCGAAATATCTCCTCTGCTTTTTGCCAAATCCGATAATTTTTTATTAAGCAATTCTTCGGTTTCTATTTTTAAACGCTGAATCATCGGACCAGCATGCCGTCTTTCTTCTAAAGACATATCCTTCAAATGCTTTAATAAATTAGTTATCTCCCCCTTTCGTCCAAGATATTGAATACGAAGATCCTCCAGGGACTTTGCGTCTTTAATCCCCTCAATTGCTTTTAAAAACTTATTTTTTATTTCTTGAACCTTTGTTCCCATATTTAAAATATTGTTACCGGGATATTATATCCCTTCGTTTCTTTTGTTGTGATTATCTTGAATTCTACCAAATAATTGCCGCTTTTGCTCCATCCATGGGATAAAATCATGGTATCTCCCTTATTTATCGTCCCGTTCTTAGATTCGCCATCCTGCCAATTAATTTCAAATTTTATATTTTCTTCTTCAATATTTTTAATCGTAAAATAAGCCAAAGAATTAGGCTGTATTGAAAAAATCACCTCCGGATGAGTTTCTACTGAATCGCTCCCGCCCGCTACATTTATAATGCTAGCCGTATTATCTATTGAAGAAGGAGCCCTGGACTCCACTTTCAAATCCTTGCCTAAGTTATCTATTTCTTCATTTACTGTTTTTTTAAATAAATCAAAAGCCTGTTTTTTAACTGCCTTCACAGCGCCAGAAACAACTTCATTGCCCTTATTTATTACCGCATCTTTAGCCTGAGTAGCTTTTTCGGAAACAACATCGACCCCCTCTCCTCCGGCCTCTCTAACCTTATCCAGCGTTCCCGCCATGCTATTCTTCTCTTCCATTGATAAAAATGGAATTGAATAAACCGTTGTGTTTTTCTTATCAAATAAAACAAAGGCGGCTGCCGCCAATATCAAAAATATGATTATAAATCTAATCGGATGGCTCTTTATCACAATATTAAAAGTATAAGAGATTTGTGGGTCTTTTACAAAAAGTTATCTGTGCCGGCGGGTAGAATTGAACTACCGACCTAACGCTTATGAAGCGCTCGCTCTAACCACTGAGCTACGCCGGCTCTTATTTAAAATAATAATGAATTAAGCGGGTTTTGACAAATTAAACGCGTTTTTAACTTGTATAGCATATGTTAATAGTAACTTATAATGTACAGGCAATATTTAGGTAAAAAAATATCCTCGCGCTGCTGTGCAACGAGGATACCAAATCGAGTATTAATTCAGGCCGTCACGGGGGCGCTGGTTAACGCCAAACCAACGCTGGCCAACTCTGTCGCCTCCACGACAACTTCCTTTGTCTTCTTTCCTGCTGTTTCGGAAACTTTTTTGTTTGAAAATTCGCTTTTCAAACAATATTTATTTCCGATTCTTTCAAAAGCGCCCTGTTGATTCAGGCAGGAAATTGCAGTTTTTATTCTTGCCGCACCGAATTTCTTTTTTGAAAAAATCTCGGCATAGCAGAGAATATCCTCTTCAAAAAGAGGCCTGTCGATTTCCTGAAAAATCATCCGGACAACTCCCACAGCGCTGCCTTTGAAATCCAGCCCTTCCCTCAAAGGAACATATCCCCCTTTGAGGGATTTAGAACCTTCGACACAGTCGCTTTGCATTCACCGCCTCCTTTTCCATCCAAAATAATCTTTAAAAAAACTAATTTATTATTAAGTTATTGCAAAAATAAATTTTTCATAACTTCACTAGAAAAATATACGTTAACGCTGAAATAAATCAATATGTTAATAACTTTTTTAAAACAAAAAAATCCCGCGCTTGTGACGCGGGAGTGAAACTTTTAAAAAACTCTGAAACTACTGGGAGACCGCGGCTGCGTATTGCGGCTGCACCAGCGGGACGGTGATGTATTTGGGCTTGCTGACCACGAGAGGTCTAGACATGCCTCTATACTGCGCCTTCAGGCAATATTTTGATTTCCATCTCTCGAGGTACCCTAATAAGTACAATCTGGACACCACTCCCCGAACGCTCTTTCTGTTGCAGCCATTTGTCCTTTCCCATATTTCCTTTGCGGAAATGTATGAGTGGCTGCCTTCTTTTTCCAGAACGCCCTGGAATATCTGCCAGACTTCTTCGGCGACGTTTCCTGCGGGAGCGATTTTCAGCAAAGGTTTTCTTTGCCGAAATATGGAAAGCCTGAGATTTCTCGGCTTCCTGGTTATACGGCCAACGCGGTTGAGAAACCCCTTCCTGAGGAATTGCGAAAGGCAGCAGCAAACCGTATTAACGCCTAGCCCCGTTGCCTTGGTAATGTCCTCATAGGTAAATTCCGAACCCCTCCTTTTTTCTATTTCGCTTCCGATCCGAGAATGGTACTCCTTTGAAACCTTCTTTACTCCCTTTAACATCCGCCCTCCCCTTACTTGATTGTATTATGCTGTCAACTTACAAATTATATTTATATTAAAACATTTTACATAAAAAGTCAAACTATTCTATATTTTTTAAATAATGAGTCAACTGCTTTTTTAAATATTTTCTTCCAGATCCACCCTTTAAAAATTTCTCTCTACCCACAGCATCTTCTTTATTCAAATAAACCTCGCAATATATCATTTTCCATGATTTACCAATTCTTGTTGTCCGTCCGCCCCTTCCATTATTATGCTCAAATAGTCTTCTCTTAATGTTTTCTGTGAATCCTATATACCAATTTTTATTTTCAATATTTTCTAACAAATATACATAATGCATTACTAAATTATAAATTACTTGCCCCGCAAAATAAAATCTGAGGATTTTATCGCGGGGCTCGCATAAAATAAACCCCCCACAATTGTGGGGGCTTATTCCGCGTCAGTCCATTTCTGATGGCCTGCCGCGAGATGCGCTTTAGCGCATTTTTCGCGGTTGCGGGAGTTGGAATTGCACCAACGACCTTCTGGTTATGAGCCAGACGAGCTAACTACTGCTCCATCCCGCGGATATATTATAAAACAAATGGCGTTATTTTTCAATTAAATCCGGTTTTTGAGGCAACCATCATCCATTTATTTATTCTGCCATTTTCGCTTTTCCATCTTGATAAAAATTCCATTTTATTCATTTTAAATCCCTTTCCGTTCCAGGGATCGTTCATAATAATTTTATTTTTATCCAACCCTATAATTACGGCATAATGCTCAATATTATCTGCGGGTTCAATAAAATAAACTATTATAGGAAATTTTAGCCTTATAAATTTTTCAATATCTTTAAGAGAAGAACCGCTTTTAATAAAACAAAAAAATCCATTTTTACGCGCTGCTTCTGCCATATGCCGACGATATGTTCCATGCCGAGAGCGCGTATGAGCCTCTTTGGCTAACTTTTTCTCGCTTTTAAATATTCCGTTAAACTTAAAAACCATCTGTAGGCAGGTGGGACCGCATGTATAATTAGCGCTTTGTTTATAGAAAGGAACTTTTAATGCCATTTAAAATTACTTTACAAATAATCCGCAAAAACAGCGTCCGTCTTTTTCAATTTCGCCCTTGTGATAATAGCAGGGACAAATCTTCTTTAAATCCTCCTCTTGGTTTCCGGAAACTCTCCTGCACGGACAATACCTTTTTCCATATTTTTCTTCGTTCTTTAATAAACCGCCGACTATCCCCTCGACAACTCTTGCGTCGGGATTTAATTGGATGCCGTTGCTTTTAGCATATTCAACGTATTCTTTTATTAATTTTTCTTTATTATTTTCCTCCATAATTATTTATATTACTATTTTTTCTTTTATCATTTTTTCAAGCCATTCCTTAATGGCATCTTCCGGCGCCAACCCGGTAAAACCGCTGATGGGCCTATTATCTCTAAATAAAATGACTGTTGGAATTACCTCTACTCCGAACTTTTGAGCCGCCAAAGGAACGTCGTCTAAATTAGCTTTCATAAAAATAAATTTCCCCTCCAAATCCTTAGCCACCTTTTCTAGTATCGGCGCAAGCATATTGCATGGCTCGCACCATGGCGCAAAAAAATCAACCAGTGCCGGTTTGTCGGCGCTGGATATTTCTTTTTCAAAATTTTCGTCGGTTAAAATAACTGCCATATTTGATTATTAATCCAAGAAAATTATTACTCGCAAGGCACCTCATTTAAAGTAACTGCCCCGCTAAACTCGTCTAAGTTAGGACCGAACCCCTGGATCAATGACTTACCATCATAACGAAAAGCTGATTTTCCCAAAGATTCCTGACCCTCAGACATAAAAGTATAATCCCCAACAATAAGACCCTCTTTCAACATTCCCTTAAAAATACCTATGCTATTATCTTTTTGCGCCCATAAATAAGACAATGGACCCTCAACGGAATTCTCGGCAAAGGTAAATTTAGCAGAAATAATGCTGTTATCAGAAAATATTTGCTTAAAACACTTTGTATAAATATTCTTATTCTCTCCAGCCAATGGCTCGGTTGCTGAATTATTTTTTTGGTTTTGCCAATAATAAACTCCCCCGCCTATAGCCAAAATAATGACTGCCAACACAATTACTTCTAATGTAGAAAATCCTTTTTTATTGTTCATATTTTATATAATAACAAAAAATCGCCACCATGGCGATTTTGGAAAATTTATTTGCTAGAGCTATCATCTTTGGGCTTATAAATAGCCGGGACTATAAAAGAAATAATCAATGGTAAAATACCAATCTCGCCTAAAACAAATTTTCTTTCAGATATAGAACTAATTATTGTTCCAATAATAATTAAAAATCCTACTATATAAGAGCAAAAAAATAATTTGTGCCTATATTCATACATTGGTAATTTTTTAGAAATATTTTTTAAAGCGAAATACAAAATAAGAGGATAATATACAATCGGGAAAAGAATGCTTATCACAAACAAAATAGCTCCGATTCCTTCAATATTTCCCTTATCACTTATAACAGTAAGGCCATAAGCCAATACCACCGACCAAATTAAGGAAATAACAGTGAGTAAAGCCGCCCACAAAAAAGCCGGCAATAATTGTTTTTTATCTCTATCGCTTAAAATAGCCATTGTTTTATTTTATCAAATAATCTCCTATAAAGCGATCTTTAATTATTTATTTTTCTTTATCCAATTAATCATAAATAAAATTCCTATCAAAAATGCGGGTCCGGATATTATTAAAATCCAGGACAGCTTATACCACTCAAATGGGCCCTTAAGCCCCATAAAATCATATAGTAATCCTGCCAAAATAAAGGCAACTCCACCAATTATTTCGTATTTCCACGATATTATTAAAACTGCCGATAAGATAAATACCGGAATATTATGCATAAACAATCCTAAAATTGTCTGCCAAAATGTGTATCCATTTCCAAAAATATCCAAAGAAAACATTGCCAAAAAAAGAATAAATAATATTGACAGTATTCTTGGCGTCCAATAGACGAACTTACTTATATTTTGCGGCTTGTACAAACCCATAAAGATATTAGATTTTATTTAGACTCTCCCTCAAAATTCTGCGCTACTTCTCCGAACTGCATAGTGGCTGGATCAAGTTTAAGCCATACGCTTTTGCCTAATGAAGGCCTGGTTGTAAACGGCTCGCCCGGCAAACGAACGGCATAATTAACGACAATGACATTTTTCCTATTAGTACCCCTAGATGTTAATCCTTCGTCTATCGCGGTCGTCTGCGGAGCAATACGATCTCCCAAGAAAAAAGCGTGTGAACCAACATAGCCCGTTGGAGTATTTAAAGCCGCCACAACATAGAAAAAGACGCCGCTGCCGCCGGTTTCCTGCGTTAAAAGAAAGGCCACATCCTCGCGCCCATCGTCATTAAAATCATGTTTTACTTGATTCCCAAAATAACGAGTGACCGTTTTTGAGGAAGAACCAGGTGTTGCTTCTGTTTCGGACAAACCATTAATTAAAGCAACCGATTTGCCATCAATTATATATGTAATATTTTTAAAATCTTTGAATTCACTGGGCTGATTCTTATTAATAAAATATAAAACAAGCCCTACGGCAACTACTAAAAATATAATTACTGCCAAAATAATCTTTTTCATATTTCTATTCTACCAAAAAACCGCCCATAAGGCGATTTTAGATGCGCGGTGAACGGGATTTGAACCCGTGGTCTCCTCCGTGACAGGGAGGCGCTTTAAACCACTAAGCTACCACCGCATTGGTTTAAATTTACACTACTCCTAAAAATTTGAAAAGTGTTCCCTATTATTCTTCCAACAAATTCAGCTCCACTAACGATTTTTTATAAATCTTAAGAATATCTATCGCCTCTTGCTGAGTCATTGCAAAGTCCGGTTCCGTAGCGACCCTATCTCTAATTTTATGGACCCTTTTAATATCTTCTAAATTGGACAACTGAGCCACTGTTAAAAGATTTAATTTCGGACCTAAATTATCGCCTAAATATCCGGAAACTTTTAAAACCTCGTTTAAAATTTTATCTGCTTCTATTATAGCTAGCTTCCAATTTTGCTGATCGGCCGAAGACACTCTCTTTTTAACCTGCTCCCAAGCTTTTAAAGACCTTCTTTTAGACAAATTTTTCTTTCCGGCAACATCCATATAATTTTCTATCTTCATATTTAAATAACGCGTTTTGCCGGCCATATAAATAATCAAAGCCAAAAAAGCTAAAGACAAAATTACCGATAGCATTTTCAGCCACCAATAATTTCCTTCCAAGGCATCGCTAAAAATCGCCCTTATATTGAGAAGATTTTGAACAAAATAATCTATTCCTTTATAAACAAAATCAGGCATTTGGATTTATTTTTTGATAATACTGCCCTATTCCTAAAATATCAACTTCTTTCCAGGGTTTTCCCATTAATTGAAAAGCTACCGGCAATTCCCTCTTGCCGCTAATCGGAATAGAAATTGCTGGCACTCCCGCTAAATTAGCCGGTATTGTGAAAATATCGGAAAGATACATAGAAAGCGGGTCTTTTGTCTTTTCGCCGATTTTAAAAGCCGACGTCGGCGTTACCGGAGTTAAAATAACATCCACCTGTTTAAACGCATTTTCAAAATCCTGTTTTATCAAACTTCGGACTTTTTGAGCCTTGGCATAATAAGCGTCATAATATCCCGAAGACAAAACAAACGCTCCTAAAATAATTCTTCTTTTAGCCTCATCTCCAAACCCGGCGCTTCTGTTCTTTTTATAAAGCTCGATTAAATCTTTTGCCTTCTCGCGCGAACCATATCTTATTCCATCAAATCTTTCTAAATTTGCGCTGACTTCCGCCGGCATAATAATGTAATAATCCGACAAGGCATATTTTGTATGAGGCAAACTAATTTTTTTAGTTTTAATTCCCAAACTTTCTATGTCTTTAATGGCCGATTCAACCGCCTTTGAAACTTCTTTATCCATTCCGTCTATAAAATATTCTTCCGGAATACCTACTGTCAGTTTTTTAATATTTTCCAATTTTGGATTTAAAATTTCCTCGCCATACTTAACATCTGCGCTTGTAGAATCCAGCTTATCCTGGCCGGAAATTTCTTTAAATAAAATTGCCGCATCTTCAACTGTTTTAGCGAATGGCCCGATTTGATCCAAGCTGGAAGCCATCGCCATCACTCCAAAACGCGAAACGGCGCCATATGTCGGCTTTAGCCCCACCACTCCGCAAAATGCCGCAGGCTGACGGATTGAACCGCCTGTATCCGAACCAAGCGCAGCGACCGCCATGTCGGCAGCAACCGCTGCCGCAGAACCGCCGGACGAACCACCCGGAACGCGTTTTAAATCGTGCGGATTTTTTGTAATCTTGAAAGCCGAGCTCTCCGTTGAAGAACCCATGGCAAATTCATCCATATTGGTTTTCCCAAGAAAAACCGCTCCGGCTGATTTTAATTTTTTGATAACAGTCGCATCATAACTCGCAATATAATTTTCAAGAATTTTAGAAGCCGCAGTTGCCGGCAGTCCCTCTATTAAAATATTGTCTTTTATCGCCAATGGCGCCCCAGCCAGCATTCCGACATTTTCATTTTTAGCCACTCTTAAATCCGCTTGTTCGGCCTGCTCCAAAGCCATCTTTTCATTTAGGCTTAAATAGGCGTCTATTTTCTTATCTTGCTTCTTTATATAATCAAAAAACTCCTGCGTTATTTCATGCGCGGAGAACTCTTTATCCAGCAATCCTTTATGGAAATTTTTAATTGTAAGATTTTTTAAATCCATATTAGAAAACAGGCGGAACCTTTAAAAATCCGTCCTTTTGATCAGGAAAAGAATCCGAGCCCTTGCCGGTATCATCAGTTTGGCCCGCAACATCTTCTCTTGAAATACTATTTAATTCAAACCCCCCAATCATCGGTTCTATTTTATCTGTATTAACCTCCTGCAATTCCTTAAAATAGTCCAATATCTTCCCTAAATCCTCCACAAATTTCTTCTCCTGTTTTTCCGGCAATTCCAACCTGGCCAATTCCGCCAAATGTTCCAATTCTTTTTTATTAATCTCGCTCATAGTCCTATGATAACATTTTTATAAACTCCTTTTCATCTAAAATTTTTACTCCTAATTTTACCGCCTTATCATATTTTGAACCCGGATCGCCTCCGACAACCACATAAGAAGTATTTTTAGAAACCGACTCATTAACATCCCCGCCTAAAGCACGGATCTTTTCTTTTCCCTCTTCACGCGACATCGATTCTAAGCTGCCGGTCAAAACAAAAGTCAGACCCTTAAATTTATTTCCAACTCCCTGTTTTTTTTCAATAATTATTTTAACTCCAGCCTTATCAAACTTTTTAAGATATTCGTGATGTTTTTTATCGTGAAACCAATCATAAATGCTTTGCGCCACTTTCGGTCCGACATCTGAAATATTCTGAAGCTTTTCCAAAGAAACTTTTTGGAAATAATTCCACAAATCAGACGGCTTTGAAATATTTCCAACCTCATATGCCAAAAGACGCGCAGTTTCTTCTCCAATATGCAAAATTCCCAAAGAATAAATAAATCTCGGTAAAGCAATTTTCTTTCTTATTTCAATTTCGCTTACTATATTCTCCGCTGATTTTTCTCCAAAACGTTCGAGCGCTGCTATATCTCCCTGATTTTTCAAAAGATCAAAAATATCCGCAGCATCGTTTATCAGCCCCTCGTCCAAAAATCTGTCTATTATTTTCGGACCAAGCCCTTCTATATTAAAAGCTTTTTTGGAAACAAAATGATCAAGCCCCTCTCTTTGGCGCGCTCCGCAATTTTTATTGCTGCAGCGATAAGCCACTCCATCTTTAATAACTTTTGATCCATCCACCGGACAAACGTGCGGCATTTTAAATTCTTTTTCTTTTCCGGTCCGCATTTCTTTCAAAACTTTATCCACATGAGGAATAACATCTCCGGCGCGATTAACTATGACCGTATCGCCTATTTTGACGCCTAAACGCTGGATTTCGTCGTAATTATGGAGCGTAGCATGAGTAATGGTCGTACCGCCCACCGAAACCGGCCTCATCACCGCCACGGGCGTTAAGGCTCCGGTTCTGCCTACTTGAATCTTTATATCCTCAACCACAGTTGTGGCTTCGCGAGGAGCAAATTTATATGCGATAGCAGCACGGGGAGTTTTTCCGATAACATCGCCTGCGGCAAAATCTTTTTCATCATTAGTTATTACCACTATGCCGTCTATTTCATAAGGCAATTTATCACGGTGTTTTTCCCAATAATCACGAATTTCAAATACTTCCTTTAAATTTTTTGCCCTCTTAGTGTCTGGATTTACTTTAAATCCAAACGCTTTCAATATATTGTGCTCGTCTTCATGATATTTCTGGCCTAGGTCAGTCACTACGCTATATTGGAAAGAATCCAGCTTGCGCCCAGCGGTAACCTTTGGATCCAGCTGCCTAATCGAACCAGCAGCAATATTTCTCGGATTGGCATAAACTTTTTCTCCTTTCTTTTTCTGCTCCCTATTAATTCTTTCAAATTCTTTTTTTGTTATAAAAACTTCTCCGCGGACGATAAGTTTTTTAGGAACTGGAATTTTAGGATTAGAACTTTCTATCCTTAATGGAATAGCTTCCACAGTTTTTAAATTTTGAGTAATGTCCTCTCCGATTGTTCCGTCTCCCCTAGTAGCGCCCTGAACAAAAATCCCATTTTCATAAATAAGTTCTATGGCCAGCCCGTCAATTTTCAATTCGCAATAAAAAGTTTTATCTGTGTATTTTATTTTTCTGTCCAAATAATTTTCCAGCCTTTCCAGCCAATCTTCCATATCCTCTCTAGAAAAAGCGTCGTTAAAAGAAAGCATTCTTTTTTCATGCCTAACTTTTTGAAACTCTTTCAGAGGCTCTCCGCCGACTCGCTGAGTCGGAGAATCTGATGTAATCAAAACGGGATATTGCTGTTCTAAATCAAAAAGCTCCTTTTTCAAGGAGTCCAGCGCCTCATCAGAAATTAAAGATTTATCCAGGACATGATAAGCATAGCGGTAACGCTCAATTGTCTTTTTCAATTGCTCTATTCTTTTTTTCGCCTGTTCCTTATTCATTTATTATTTACGCGCTAATAAGCGATGTAGGCCTCAAGAGCACGATAAGTATCGTAGGAATCACCAATGGATTTAAGAGTTGTGAGTTCCGAAGTAGAAGAACAGGAAGCCGTAAAAGATGATCCATTTTCCATTATATCCGTGCCATTTTCTCTTTCCGACAAATAGTCTTTTGCGCCTCCGGGACAAACCTGATTATCTAATTGAAAAAAATTATAAAAAGCCCATTCCATTCCCGTATCCGCCGCAAATATAGCCTTGGAAGAATTGACGACATCCGTCGCCTGCCTTACCTGTGAAAGCATTAAATAGCCCGCTATAGCAGTAGCGCCTATGACAGTTCCCGTCATTATTAAAACCGTAAGCAACATCGCCTGTCCGCTGTTTTTACCAAGTTTCATTATCTAAATTATATCAAAAAAACCGATAAAAATAAAAAAGGAACGACTACTCGTCGTTCCCCGCAATTGCTTTATCGACCCGTTTCATCTCCTTAGTTCAAATCGATCTATTTCACCTCTTTCGTCTCAACCAAAGTTGATTTACCGAACATTCCGCTCTGTTCGTAAATATCAACAAATTTTTTGAGAACTGTATTGAATTCGAAAAAGGCTACTTTTTTTACCTCCCCGGACTCTTCGGTTTTCACCGGCATGTCATAAATGCCTATTTTCCAAACTCCAGGCATTTCCGAGGTTGGCGCATAAAAAACAAGCCAGCCGGTAAAAGACATGTTCGGCAAAACTTCCGTTAAGTTATCTATCACTTTCACAAAATTGAACGGCGTGTTTACTTCGTTTAAAGAAATTCCATAGACCTGCATCGTAGCAGTAATTAAATCCTGCCTGGTCAATGGGTAATACTGATTACCCGCCGGATCAATCAATCTCACAGAGACCTTCCCTAAACGTAAAACGCGGTTGGTGTTGTTGGTTATTATGAATTGTTCCCAGATCTGTCCCTTTAGACGAACGCATCCGCGAGTTATGATGGCCCGGCCGTTGCTATCCACTTGCGCCCGACCATAGGCATCACGCTTGGGAGCGCTAAAATAGAAATGCTCCGGCGTGGTTTTGGAATCGATTTTTTCCAGCGTGACGTTTTCTTTGGTCTGCTTCAGCTCACTCTGGTTGTAAGGGACATATTGATACCTTACCAACTCAGACTTGAACGTTCCGCACGCCGAGAGAATCAACACCATTACCGCCAACAACAGAAAAATTCTGACTTTCATATCTTTCTCCTTTTAATTTTAAATTTCCCGCGCTGCTCCCAGCAATCCACCTCCTCTTTTGTAAAATTTTCTTATTTTCTTTTATCAATAATACTGAAAACAAAATACCTAAAATAAGGCTTTTAGTCAATCAAAAATAAAAAGCTCCGCATTGCGGAGCTTTTTAAAATTATTGAGCCGTGGTAGAGCTTGTTTTATCCGTAAATGACGCTGCGGATTGATAAATGATATCTTTATTTAAATTCCAGTTATCCGCCCAAACATTATAATTCAAAACCCAGATGTCTTTGTTGTTTCCGCCATCTATAAGCACATTAAACTTTTTAAAATTCATCCCTTCAATAACATTGTCTGTTTCAATATATGTAGCAGGACGATCGCCTATAAATATTTTATCTTCCGAATATACAAACTTGCTTTGCGGATACCTTGAATCAAGAAGCTTTTTAAATTCGCTTACATAGACGCTGGGCTTCTTTCCTCCAAGGCTTTCCTTATTAACAGAAACGAATTCTATTATTTCTCCGGTTAAATCGGGCTTAACCACGCCGACTGGATTTAAAAACTGGAAAAAATCCGTATTGGCCGGGCTTTGATCTTCCCAACCTTCCGGGATTTTAAGTGAAAAAATATTTTTATCAATCTGTATTAAGTTTGCTATTTTTTGCGGAACAGAAGCATTGGACAATAAAATTGGGTGCGATCCTTCCACTGCTTTATTATTTGAACGGGATAAATAAACAGAATAAGCCGAAGCCGCAATTGAAGCGATAAAGACAACCATGGTAACAATTACTAAAATTTTTCTTGATTTTTTCATATATTTATTTATGGCGCCACTTCCTGATATTGGACAGAAGAAACTTTTACACTAAGAGTAAAATCTTTTGACCCTCCATCGCCCGTACAAGAAAGTTTATATGTTTTATCATCGGTTCCTATATTTGCCGTATAATCCTTCTTTATGCCTGAAGCAACGACGCTCGTGCCTTCATATAAACTGCAATTTATAGAATTCTGACAATCCCAAGATATTTTGGAAATTGAGTGCGCAGGAACAGTGGTCGGACTAGCAGAAAAAGCGCAAGAAGGAAGAGGGACTACCACCGGCGCAACGCATGCCGGAGTTGTTACTGTTATTGGATCTGAATAAGTAGTTGTAAAACCTTCTCTGTCTGTCGCCGGAACTCGGACAAGATAAACATAGCCAGTCTCCGGGGTTAATCCTTGATCACCATAAGCGTTTCCATCTCCAACATGCGAAGGCAAAACTGTCGTTGGGCTCCCCCAGCTCACCGCTGAATATTTGTGTTTATTATTAGAGCTTGATGGCAATGTTGTATAAGAAGGACAATTGCAATATTTATTGCAATTACCAAACCAATCTGTGCCACAGCAATATTTTTGGTTAGTACCTGTTCCTATGGGTATATTCCAAGCACTAGATAATCCACTAAGACCAGGCATTACTGCGCCATCCTTAAATATTGAATATGTCTGATACCCGGAAGGCAATCCATTTTCAATTGGAAGCAAAGTTTTAACAACTCCATTTACACAGCTGCTTATCGGCCCCCACCAGCCATTTCCCGGAATATAATAATTACTTGTCCTTTCCGCTAAATTATCAACAACTTTATCCGATCTTAAAATTGCATACTCAACCCCTTGGGTTCCGCTTACATTCAAAGACGTCGTTAAAACTCCATTGGAGCAGCTACAGCTAGCCGTTCCCGTGGCTTTAATTTCTTGTGGAGGAGGAATAACCGGGGTGGTAGCACTTGATGTGGTCGTATTGCCAGCGCTATCAGTAGCAGAAATTGTTCCGGTGAAAATATTACCTGGCGTATTTATCATTGCATTTGTATAACCGGAAATAGCCATATCTTGAAAACCCTGACTTTTGCGGCAAGTTATTCTCTTTTCACAATGACAAAAACCGCCAAATTCTTTACGATCTATTTCGGTATAATCGGCGCCAAATTCTTCGGCACAACTTGGCCAGCTAATATTATTTCCACAACTAAAACAAGCATTGCTTTCATGGCCATGAGTACGGTCATCTACCACCTCATAATTACGAGCATACTCAGAAATTGTAGAAGAAAAATTAAAATTTATACCACCAGAAATCCAATTACCTAAAACACTTTGTACTTTTGCAACATAGTAAACAGCGGAACCCTGGACTACTCCGCCTGCCGGCAAAGGATATTTAGGAGGAGCGCTATATAAAGCAATCGAAGAAGTAACATATGGAGGAACATTAGCGCAATGTCCGCTTCCAGTAACTTTTGCCAATGTATCAACATTACCCGCCGAGTCTTTAATAAAATAAGTCTCTGTTGCCAAACCCCTCATACTAACCACGCCCTCTCCTCTGCCATCTGTATGACCTCTTGTTCCAACCCAATCCGCGTTAATAGTATAAACATTCAAGTCGCTATTTGGAGCAAGATTCCTACACTGAACATTACAATCATCAACAGGACTGGGCCAGCAAAACCAGGCATTAGCCGATTTTGAAAAACCAAATATTCCCACCAAACAAATAAACGAACCAACTAAAATCAAAGATTTTTTCATTAAACTAATTATATCAGGATTATAAATATAAAAAAATCCGCCAGGTGCATAACTTCATGCGCCTGGCGGCAATGATACGATCTAGAACTCGTAAGAAATGGAGGTTGAAACAACCGCCCCATCCTCGAGCCCCTTTTCTATCTTCTTCCTTACAACCTTTCCGTCGTCTCCGGTACGCGTCAGCCAGTAATAGGCGTTTCCGCTGCGGAAGCTGATATTTGCGCCGACTTTCAAGCCGCAAATAATTCTTGCTTCCATCCCCAGCGTAACCTTTCCTGCTATAACCGGATCGCCAGAGCTGAATTCGTACTGCACCGGAATAATAGGATATCCCTGATAAGGATAATCTGGATTTGAGCTCGTGTACTCATCTCCCCAGAACTTTACCTTGCCCGAAATATCAAGCTTTAACGTCCCCGCCTGCAGGTCAATAAACGGACACCATGTCCGCCTCTTGTCATTACTGGGAGCGTTAAGGTTGAATTTTAAATCAAGCATGGTAGATGTTACAGAGACGTAAATCGGCGACATATCAACGGTGGTTGTAAAAAATATTACTGCTGGATTTCCAATGTGTCCGTAAAAATCCTGATGAAAGCCATCAGTATTTGCAGACCACTGGCCAGCAGACACTCCAATTTCTACAACTCCATTTCTCCATCCAATCGCCAACTTTCGGTTCTCTGTCTGGATGTTTCTAAGGCGCGGACACAAAACAGGATCGTGCTCCTCAAATTCATAGTGAAAATTAATGAAAGGAATATCAACAGTAACTAAACTATTGTTGATAATCTGCACAAAATGATCCAGTGATTCCAGGTTAGTTTTCCCAAATCCATAATCGGATTCCTTGGAAACAGAAACCTGCCACCTGTGTCCGGATTTCGTCTCAGACTCTTCCAGCTGGATTCTTTCCAGCCTTCTCTGTCTGCGACCATCCAGTTCCGTGGAAGTCGATTTCTCAACTCCAGAAACTGCCGGTGAGCTGATGCCGACACCTGCCGTAGCGGCGGTATCGACAACAACCTGGCTGGACTGTTCTATGCCGGAAATGTTTTCCATTCCGTCGGCGATAGCCAATCCGTAGACCATTGAAACGACTGCGACTGCCAAAAAGATTTTCTTCATGGCTACGCCTCCTTCAAGATTTTTCAGCTTATATTACTTCTTATGTCAAAAAAGCTTATTTTTACTACTTTTAATATAGCACATTTTAGAGGAAAAGTCAAGGTAAACAAAAACACGGTAATGAGCCGTGTTTTCGCCCAAAAAACCCTACTGTTTTAATGCAAACTGGCTAACCGATTTATAGTAAGCAGCTTTATATTTGCTCCAATTTTCTGCAGAAACGCTGTAATTTAACTGCCAAATATTTCCGGCATCCTCGACTATCATCACATTAAGCTTCTTGAAGCTTATCCCCTTAAGCTCGGTATCCGATTCAATGTAAAAAGCCGGCAAAGTATTTATAAAATCCCCATTTTCCGGATGCGTAAATTCGCTTTTTACGGTTACTCTGTCCAAAAAACTTTTGAAATTCTCGATATATTTATTTATAGCTACTCCCGCCAACTGCTCTTTTTTTACCGAAAAATATTCTATAGCGCTTTCATTATCCGATAATTTTATTCCCACCGGATTAATCATCATTAAATCGGTACCGGAATCCTCTTTTACCCATCCCTTTGGAATATTAACCGAAAAATTATCCAACTGAATAACTTCGGGATTTAATTCCAGCGCCGAAGCTTCCACCGGAATAACTTTTACCCTAAGAGTTACGCAGTACAAAGCCGCGAATATTACAACAACGATTAACACCGCAATAATTAATATAATTTTCTTTTTCATATTTTTGTTTTAATTAAAATTTACGGCGCTACTTCTTTATATTGGATAGAAGAAACCTTTATTGTAAGAGAAAAATCTTTTAATCCCCCGTTTCCCGAACAAGAAAGCTTATATATTTTAGAAGTAGTTCCTATGTTTGCCGTATAATCGCCGCTTATTCCGGAATCTACTTTGCTTGTGCCTTCATATAAATCGCAAGTATTGGATTCTTGGCAAGACCAAGTGATTTTGGAAGCTGAGTGAGCCGGAACCATTGATGGATCGGCAGAAAAACTGCAGGAAGGCAAAGCCGGAGGCGCAGGAGGAACATTTGGGGTTTCTCCAGTAATAGGATCTGAATAGGTAGTTATATAACCATCGCGATCAGTGGCCGGAACTTTTATAATGTAAGCATATTCCTGGTTATAGTCGACATTAACATCTATAAATGAATTGCCGGTATTAGAAGAAGAAACAGATCCCGGATTGTCCCAAGAATTAATACTATATGTATGCTGCAAGCTGCTGCTGGACGGCAAAACAGTAAAATTATTAGGACAATTGCAATACCTTGGCGCGCCACCCCAATCTGTACCGCACTGATATCGTGAATTTTTAATATTTCCAATTGCTGTTGCGGAAGAT
Organism: Minisyncoccota bacterium; assembly: GCA_028716745.1. Taxonomy (GTDB): domain Bacteria; phylum Patescibacteriota; class Minisyncoccia; order UBA6257; family 02-FULL-45-10c; genus STD1-84. Next base: position 30,410 of record JAQUPE010000001.1, on the reverse strand, counting down.
CCGGCAATAGCATTTATAGTAGCAATCGCAGTTGTCTTACTATCTTGAAATATAGAATAAGCCTTGTAGGCGCTCGGAAGTATATTTTCTTTTGTCGGCAAAGAAATACCGCCGCCAACACAACTATTAATATAATAACCCCAGTCATTTTTCGGAGGAATATAATAATTAGAACTTATTTTGGCTAATTTTTCAGAAACTTTATTTGATCTTAATATCGCGTAATCTAGTCCCTGCGGCACTCCATTAATAGTTAATGTTCCCTTTAAAGAACCGCTGCTGCTAGAAAAAGAAACGGAACCAGTGGCTTTAATTTGCTGAGGAGGAAGAGTAAGAGGAATTACTGCATTTGCAGACGCCGTATGCCCATCGCTATCGGTTGCCGATACTATTGTATTAAATGTGTTATTGGAAGTATTTGAAACTACATTTCCATAACCGGAAATTATCATGTTTTGAAAGCCCAAATTTTTAGAACAAGTTATTCTATGCTCGCACCCGCAAACTCTGGTGAGTTCCCTCCTATCCACCTCTGTATATCCTGCGCGGCAGCTCGGATAGCCCATATCGCAGGGGCTAAAACATCTATTGCTATCGTAACTATCTATATAAGTGTCATTTATAGGATCTTTTTGAATCGTTGAATTAAGAGTGTATGAAAAATTAAAGTTTTTATTTGTAATATAACTATTCAAAAAACTTTTTAATTCGCTTTCAAAATAAAAAGCTGTGCCGGGAGCTGCCGGAACAGTTAAAGCCTCTTTGCTGCTATTTTTATAAATAGAAATGTCCGTGTGCAGCGGAGTTGAGTAGCACTTAGGCTCGCCGCCAATTTTTGACAGATTAAAAAGCTCTGCCGCTTTTGTCTGGAATATTCCCAAAAAATATTCTGCCGGAGAATATATGACATAATATGTGCCCGAGCTTAAGCCGCTCATATTAATTGATGCGTCCCCGTTGGCATCAAAATAAGTTCCTCCTCTTACCTGCTCTTTAGCTACATTATAAACTTTGACTTCGGAGCCCGGTTTAAATTCCTTGCAATTAACAAAACAATCTCCTACCGGATTGGGATAACAATAGTAAGCATTGGCAGATTTTAAAATTCCAAAAAATCCAAATAGGCAAAAAACTATTCCTGCTAAAATTAAATGTTTTTTCATCTGAATTAATTATAACAAATAAGGAAAATAAAAAAATCCGCTAAGCAAACAACTTATCGCTTAACGGACAACCGTGACTCTTCTTTTAAAAAAATTGGGGTTGAACACATGGCTCAACCCCGTACGTCTGGCGGATCTCTCCGCTCCTAGCTCGGCTGCTTGTTTTTCAGCACCACTGGCCTACCCTCCTTCTTTTGTATAACAACTCACCGCCTGCTCGATATTCCTCCCGGTTATCGCAGGAAAAGATCCTGATTGGTCGATGAGCGCCTCAAAAGATTTTCGTTCCCTATCGCCCAAAAGAGGCAATATTTTTTTCTCGATTCTCGGCATCATGCAGCAGGAATTGGGATCGATCTTCTCAACCTTTCCCAACCAGCGCAAAGCGTCTGCCCTGCACCCTCCTCCGCAGATTCTGATGTAACGGCAATTCCCGCAACCCAGAGATTTTACCGTGATAGCTTTAAAACTTTTCAGCCACACGGAACTCTCGAATGCCTCTTTGACGCTCTGGTTTTTTACAGAAGCGAAAGGCACGTTGAGAGCCGGACAGAAGATCAGATCCCCATTTGCGTTTACACACAAATAGTTGAAATTGTACGAACACGGATGTCCGCACAAATCCATCGGAGCATAATCCTCGTTCTCAATCCATGAGTAGTAGACGTTGTCGATTCTCAGAAGAAAAGGCTTGCCGTCTTTTTGATGAGTCTTTATGACCTCAGCAAAAAAATCAAACATCTTTTCATAGTCCGAGAAATCGAGCACGCTCTTGTTCTTTTCGGTTCTTACCGTTTTCCAGAGTTGACTGAGCCTCCAGCTATATACGCCAATATTTTTAAGAGCCTGATAGAGCAAAGGTATTTCCGGCATGTTCTGCTGATAGATGACGGTTTGTATCGCCACCTTGCAGTCCGGTAATTTCCTTTTCAACCGCCTGATGTTTTCTAAAGACTCCAGGTAGTCGCTACCTTCTCTTATGATATTGTTTGTGGCCAACCCGTCAATGCTGGTTCGGAACTCCTTCACTTGCGGAAGGCCCGATAAAATAGAAAGATTTGCGTCTGTGAAGTGCTTGCCGTTGGTGGACAAAACCACTCGCGCATCGCTTCCGCAGGCATCGACCAAAACAGGCCAATGCTGGCAAAGAAATGGTTCGCCGCCGGTGAAGACAAAATTCTTCACTCCAAGGCTTTTGCATTCCTTTATAATCTCCAGCCACCTGTCCTTGGACAATTCTTCCCGCGTGTAATGAGCGGCGTTTTTCTCGCCTGCATGGCAGTAAAGACACTGCATGTCGCATCGGCCAGTCAGTTCAAATCTTACTGAATCAAACATTTTCCTACCCTCCTGCCCGGCCTAATACGCCAAAGCAAATGCCCAACGCTTCTTGTGGGCGGTTTTTTTGCCGCAATGGATGCACGTGTGTTCTCCTTCTTCTTCCTTGGCATCAAGCGGTAAAAACCGGCTCACTGCCTTCGTTTTTTTCTTGATCTCGGCTTCGCAGCTTTCTTCGCCGCAGAAGTATGAAAAGACATATCCTCCCTGCTTGATGGCTTTCTCAAACTCTTTCCAGGAATCGGCAATCTTGTTGCTTTCTTCCCGGCGTTTGAGAGCTGCCGCAAACAGGCTTTTCTGCATGTCCTCCAGAATTTCTTCAACCCTTTTTGGTATCTGGCTAACTGGGCAGGATTCTTTTGCTCCGGTATCCCGGCGCACTAAAACCGCTGCTTTGTTTTCCAAATCTCTCGGGCCGATTTCTATCCTCAGAGGAACGCCTTTTTTCTCCCACTCGTAATACTTCTCGCCCGGGCTCAGATTGTCGCGCAGGTCCGTCTCTACCGAGAACTTGGACAACTGCTTGGCAACCGATTTTACAGCCGAGAATATTTCCTCGTTGCTGTCCTTGACGATAGGAATAATCACAACCTGAACAGGAGCGAGCCGGGGCGGTAAAACCAACCCTTTGTCGTCGCTGTGCGTCATGATCAATCCGCCGATCAGCCTGGTGCTGACTCCCCAGCTTGTCTGAAAAACATTTTTCTTCTGTCCGTCTTTGTCGAGAAAAACGACATTGAAGGATTTGGAAAAATTATCAGACAGATTGTGCGAAGTGCCGGACTGCAGAGATTTTCCATCCTGCATCAAAGCCTCTATACAAAAAGTCTTAAAGGCTCCGGCAAACTTTTCGCCCTCTGACTTCTGCCCGGTATAAACAGGCATAGCCATATAATCCTGAGCGAAACGCACATAAACTTCGTTGAGAATCATCAGCGCATATTCCTCGGCTTCGTCGAGCGTTGCATGCGCGGTGTGGCCTTCCTGCCACAAGAACTCGGTCGTTCTCAGAAAAAGTCTTGGACGCATTTCCCACCTCACGACATTTGCCCACTGATTGATTATGAAAGGCAAATCGCGATGAGAATGAATCCATCTTGAAAAAGACTCGTAAATGATTGTCTCCGATGTCGGACGGACGATCAGCGGCTCTTCGAGCTTGCTGCCTCCTCCGTGAGTTACCACGGCCAACTCGGGAGAAAATCCCTTTACGTGCTTTTTCTCTTTTTCCAGAAAACTTTCTGGAATGAAAAGAGGAAAATAAGCGTTTTTCACGCCCCTCTCTTTCAGCATTCCGTCCACGGTGGCGACGATCTTTTCCCATATGGCATAGCCGTATGGCTTGATCACCATGCATCCGCGGACAACCGAATGTTCCGCCAAATCACCGCACGCGATAACGTCTTGGTACCACTGCGAGTAGTCTTCGCTTCTTTTAGCGATAGTCTTCATACTTAATCTCCTTTTTTATCTTTAGTTTATTTTCTTCATTGTCAAAGACCTTAGTATTTTTTGACAATACCGTTATTAATTATGAATATTTTTCCTATTTTGTCAATGTCATTTTATAACGGATTTTTTCGATATTTATAGATATTTTATAACTTTTTATGCGATAAATCAAAAACTAAAAAGGAGCCCATCAAAAAGCTCCTAACGCTAAAATTAAAAATCTTCTGCCTGCTTCGGTTAAAAAATAGACTTGATCTTTCTGGAAAGCCAGAGGGCTGCTTTGAAAATCTGCTTGGGCAGCCAAGCAATCATTTCCAGCGTCTGTCTGTCAGCTTCCGCAAAAATTTCTTCTTCGTTCAGTCCCTTGCTCTGTTCTGGATACCTTCTCTTGAACTGTCTCCAGGAATACCTCGCCTGCTCGTCATGATTTACAAACATTTTTCCTCCCGTATTACTATGTTAAAGATTTGGCCTAAATCACCTAAGCCATACTATATATATTAAGTTACTTCCAAATATAAAAGTCAATTTAAATAAAAAAACCGCTCGCAAATCGCTTTGAGAGCGGCCCGGCAACGGAGAAAATTCACGGAATGAAACGCGCGCTTATATTAAGACTGAGAACCGACATATTCCCCAAAAAGGCGGAATACTGCACGCTGTAATATTTCAGTCCTAAATCCAGCAACAGTTTTTCTTTCGCATTAAAAACGCATCCTGCGCCCAGCGATATAAAGCTGTATGAGCCATTAGTCGAAACGCCTGGCCTTGCTTCGCCGCAAGAAAATGATCCGGCTCCTCCCTGAACATACGGCGTGGCTTTTTTAACCTTGTTGAACTCATAGTTCAACACGCCGGATATGGGAATAGCAGTGGTTATGACATCTATCATGTACAGCAACCCGAAGTTGCCCCTTCCTTCCACTTGAGATTTCCAGGAAAAATAACCTGTCTCAAGCCCATACTTCAGCTTACCCTTTCCGAAAAGCACCTGCGCATCAGCGCTGGCTCCAGTTCCGGCGGAATAAAGCGGCGACGAAGCCATCAAGCATCCGGCTCCCGCTTTGAATATGGCTCCCTGCGCTGTACTTCCCAGAGCAACCAATACTGCAACAACTGCCATAAATCTTTTCATGATTTACTCTCCTTTATTAACGGATCTGTCCGGTTAGGACCTGTCTGTTTTTTGTTAAATTTAAGCTTTAAATATTCTAAAAGAAAATCGATGAAAAGTCAATGAAATATCTGGTTTGTTTTTTCTTGACTTTATTAAAAAATAATCCTAATTTTAAAACAGCATCATTTATAGAAAAAGGAGACAAAAATGTCCGACACGGACAAGTTCATCAAAAGAACAATTTTTGCCATCAAAGAGGAGATCAAGAAAAACAGTTTTCAAATCAACGGACACACCTACGTTCCCCTCCACTCCACCAGCTTCCCGCTGGTAGTTCTAAGCAACCTGGAAAAGAAAGGGTTCTGGATCCGCCGCAAAACCCTGCTCGATGTGCTGAAAGAAAATAATCTTAAATACAAAGATTATAAAAAAATGCAGCACATCGATCATCTCTCTCCCGGAGTCTCTTGCTTCGAAATACTGAAGCCCATCATCTGACGGCCGCCCAAAACAAAGGGCGGCATTTTTTATTGACATTATTTTAAAATAATTTTATTGTGAAAACAGTATTTTAAATCCAAAAACGAGGTGAATCCAATGATAGAAACTGCGATAGTTAACAACGCAGGAACAGTAAATCCGCTTGGCGACTACTTTATAGCAATCTGCGCAGTCTTATATTTAATAGTTCTCTTATATGGGCTATGGCCGTCGGAAAAAAATCTTTCCCTCTCCTACTTTTCAAACTCCGATAATAAACCGCCGTCCTCCGAAGACAAACCCGCCGAAGATTCTCCTACTCAAAATGAACCCTGTCCTACATGCAACGGTCGGCCCGGCGTCGGATACACCTGCCCGGATTGCGGACTAAGCGGTCCGATACCATAAAAAACCTCTAAACAAATCTATGCCCACCCCAAAACATCGGGGTGTTTTTTTATAAATATATGAACACTTTTGCATATTTCCGCAATATTTTAATTTATTAAAAACTTATATAGAATATGTATGTCATGAAACCTTTTATTCATCTTCACACGCACTCGCACTATTCTCTCCTTGATGGGCTGGCCAAAATTGAAGGCTTAGTTAATCGCGCCAAAGAGCTCGGCATGCCTTCGCTCGCACTAACAGATCATGGCAATCTTTACGGCGCTATAGAATTTTATAAAACCGCCAAAAAAGCGAGCGTCAAACCGATTCTCGGAGTTGAAACTTATGTGGCCCCAAATAAACACACGGATAAGCGCGCAAAAATAGACAACCAAAATTATCACTTAATTCTTTTGGCTGAAAATAAAACCGGCTGGCAAAATATAATTCATCTTGTCACTAAATCTTATCTTGACGGATTTTATTACAAACCGAGAGTAGACCATGACTTGCTCCGCGAATATCACGAGGGAATTATTGCTTTGTCCGCCTGCGCCGCAGGAGAAATAGGCCAAGCGATAATTTCAAATCAATATCAGGAAGCCAAAAAAATTGCTTTGGAATATGAACATATTTTCGGCAAAGGAAATTATTTTTTGGAAACTCAGTACCATCCCAATATTCCAGACTGCGAAAAAATAAATAAAGAAATTTTCAAGCTTTCAAAAGAAACAGGCATTGAAGTCGTAGCTACGCAAGATATTCATTATTTAAAACCTGAAGATGCAGACGTGCACGACGTACTTCTCGCAGTTCAAACCGGAAATACAATCAACGACCCAGACCGCCTTACTCTCAAGATGGATGATTTTTCAATGCGCTCGCCGGAAGAAATGAATGAATTTTATAAAGACACTCCGGAAGTTTTGGAAAACACCGCAAAAATTGCCGAGCGATGCAATGTAGAGCTGGAGCTTAATAAAATAATGTTGCCGAAATTTCCTCTGCCGGAAAACAAAACAGCAAATGATTTTTTAAATGATTTAATAAAAGAAAGATTGCCGAAAAGATATAGCCCCCTCACCGACGATGTGAAAAAACGCCTTGATTTTGAATTAAGCGTCATAGAAAAAACGGGCTTCACCGACTACTTCTTAATCGTTCAAGACTTTGTTAATTGGGCGAAAGAAAGAGGAATAGTCGTCGGACCAGGCAGGGGTTCTGCCGCCGGAAGCATCGTTTCCTATATATTAGGAATTACCGACTTGGATCCAATTAAATATAATCTCCTTTTTGAAAGATTCTTAAACCCTGAAAGAATTTCCATGCCTGATATAGATCTAGACTTTACCGATGTCCGCCGAGACGAAGTTTTCGGATATTTAAAAGAAAAATATGGAGAAAACCGCACTGCCCACATCATTACTTTTGGAACAATGGCTGCCCGAGCCGCAATCCGCGATGCCGGCAGAGCTATGGGCATACCGCTTAGCTTCTGCGATCAAATCGCCAAGCTAATCCCCTTTAATAATGATATAGATGAAGCAATCGCCGGAACTTCAGAATTAAAAACTCTTTACGATAATGAACCGGATGCCAAAAAACTTATGGATATCGCCAAAAAACTCGAAGGAGTTGCGCGCCACGCATCCGTTCATGCCTGTGGAACCGTTATCTCTCAGGAGCCGCTGACTAATTATTTACCGCTTCAGCGCTCCCCTCAAGATCCGAACGCAGTTATTACCCAATTTGAAATGCACAGCATAGAAGATATTGGGCTTTTAAAAATGGATTTGCTGGGACTAAAAAACTTAACCATTATAGAAAACGCGCTGCGATTGATTGAAGAAAGCACGGGCGAAAGAATAAATATCAGCGATATACCGCTGGATGATAAAAAAGTTTTCAAAATTTTGCAGGATGCCGATACCACCGGAATATTCCAGCTGGAAAGCAGCGGCATGCGCAGATATCTTAAAGAATTAAAACCTTCCGAAATGGAAGACATTATTGCCATGGTCGCGCTCTATCGTCCTGGTCCGATGGAACTTATTCCGACTTATATAAAAAGAAAATTTGGGAAAGAACCCGTTGTCTACCTGCATCCAAGCCTTGAGCCGATTTTAAAAAATACTTACGGCATCATGATTTATCAGGAACAATTGATGAACGGAGCGCGCGCTCTTTCGGGAATAACTCTTTCAGAAGCGGATATTTTGAGAAAAGCCATTGGAAAGAAAATCGCCAAGTTATTGCAGGAACAAAAAAGCAAAATTATCGACGGCGCAATAAAAAACGGGGTCAAAAAAGAAATCGCCGAACAGTTCTGGTCGCTGATTGAGCCCTTTGATAAATACGGATTCAACCGCTCGCACGCGGCCTGCTATGCCATGATTGCCTACCGCACGGCATATTTGCGCGCCCATTATCCGGTTGAATTTTATACTTCTCTTTTCAATTCCGATTCTGGAGATATTGAACGCATCGCCTTCCTAATAGCTGAAGCTAAAAAGGCCGGCTTTGCAGTTTTGCCGCCGGATATAAATAAAAGCTTGGCAACTTTTGCGCCTGAGGAAAAAAGCGTTAGGTTCGGACTTTTAGCTATTAAAAATCTTGGCCAAAATATAGTTGATGCGGTGGTAAGCGAAAGACAGAGGGGCGGTCCATTTAAAAATATAACGGATTTACTGGAACGCGTTGAACATAAGGATTTAAATAAAAAATCCCTTGAAGCCCTTCTTAAATGCGGCGCATTAGATTCATTAGAAATAGAAAGAAATGCCGGACTATTAAATATAGAAGACATTCTTAAATTTTCCAGCAACTTAAAGCGCTCTAAACAGACAAATCAAAATTCTTTATTCGGCGCGCATTCCGGAACCTCGTCTTTAAACTCCCTTAGACTCAAAACCGTCCAGGAAGCCTCTCCAAAAGAACGTCTGGCTTGGGAAAAAGAATTGCTTGGACTTTATATTTCCGACCATCCTCTAAATTCCTATAAAGACAAAATTGCCGAACAGCAAAAAAAGCATGAAATAAACGATATAAAATATCTTAACACCACCAACGGCGATCTCTCTCCAATTAAGAGATATAAGATAGTAGGCATGGTCGCTAAAATCCATAAAATTGTTACCAAGATGGGCCAGCCTATGGCATTCGTAGTAATTGAAGACTTTACGGACAATCTGGAAATAATAGTTTTCTCCGATGTAATGGAAAAAACCCAATCTTTATGGCAGGAAGGAAAAATAGCATTAATTTCCGGCAGAATGTCCTTCAGAAACAATGAGCTTAAAATGATTTGCGAAAAGGCGGTAGAGTTATAAATAAAAAAAGGCTCCGATTATTAATCGGAGCAAAATCTATTCTGCTATTCCATATTCGCAATACTTCTTTCTGCTATAAGCGGCCCACATTCTATCGCCATAGCAATAGTGCCACCATTCACCGGGATAATTTACGAAACCGCCTTTTTCCATTGCATCAGCAAGAATTTTTCTCAGTTCTTTTTCCTTTTCTTCTAAGCCGCGCGCATTCATTGCGGTTTTAGAATTAAATTCTTGCACCTTAGTTCCCAGAAAAAGCTGATTTCCGTTTTTATCGCCCAGCGCAACATCTACTGCGCCACCCGTCTGATGGCCCCCAAATTCTCCTTTCGGTTGAGCCACGGACAACCTGGTTATCCGCTCTATCTCTTCGATCGGCAAGTTGGGATTTTCCTTTTTAACTATTTCAAGCTGGTTATTCCACATCAATTTTTGTCTTTCTCGAGATCTGTGGCCCTCCACTATCACGATGGTAAAATCATCAGCCAAATTTTCAGAAGAGTTAATCAGCATCTCATAAACACTTTTTCTTACCTTGTGGCCGAAACCACTTTTTTCTAATTTCAGCTTTGAGGTTTCTTTTATCTCCACAAGCGGTTCAAGATTTTCTTTTACTTCAACGGAATAAATAACCTCCTTGGGCAATATCTCCCTGAGGCCAACCAGCCAAAAAATATAATTCGCTAAAGATTTAATGTTTCTCATATTTTTTCTCTTCTTTGCATTATACATTTCAGCGGTATATTCCATCAATATCTCCGAACTTCTTTTGCCATTTTCAAGTCGGGCGCCTGTATACTCGCCGCAATAACGAAAACCGCTCGACTCGTACAGTTTAATAGCCGTCAAATTGCTTCCCGAAACGCTTAAATGTATGGAGTAAAGATTGAGCTTCTCAAATCCATATTCAAACGTTAACATAATTGCTCTCTTGGCATGGCCTCCGCCTAAATACGAAGCCTCGCCAATGGCTATGCGGAATATTCCTATATTGTGCCTCTCTCTGATAAACAAACCCATATAGCCGATGATGGCCCATTCCCCATTGTTTTTCCCGACAATAAACTTCGTATCCTTTTTATGGGCATTTGCATATTTAACAGCGTTTTCCATTGTAAAAGGAAAAGTGGTTAAATCTCCCATAAAATTAAAAATACGTAAATCGCCGAACCACTTAAAAAAATAAGAAGCGGCATCATCCGTAAGCGGAATTAAGCCAGTCTTCCCCAAAAAGAATTCTGGAACTATCTTCTCTGTTTTCATTTCATTCTCCTTTATTATTTTTTCAAATTTAGTTAAAAATTAATTTTAACTAACTGCCCCTATTAAAATATTTTTTCATTAAAAAGTCAATATTAATTTGACCGCACAAAAACTTTGAAAAACATTTAAAAATGCCCTATAATTTAACCATGTCAAAGGAATCTAATATTGAAAACATCCGCCATTCGCTCTCCCATCTTTTAGCGGCGGCGATTTTAAAAAAATATCCCGACACCAAGCTCGGCATCGGCCCAACTATTGAAACCGGGTTTTATTATGATTTTTTATTTGCTAAACCGATTAATGAAGAAGATCTAGCTGAGTTTGAAAAGGAAATTAAATCGCTTATTAATAAGAATCTTGATTTTAAGAGTGAAGAAATCACATCTGCCGCTGCCAAAAAACTTTTAAAAGACCAGCCGTTTAAACTGGAGCTTATTGCTGAGCTCTCCAAAGAAAAATCCCCTATATCCATTTATAGAACTGGCGATGTTTTTACTGACCTTTGCCGCGGCCCGCATGTTAAAAATACGAAAGAAATAAATCCCGATGCTTTCAAGCTCACCCATATTGCCGGTGCTTATTGGAAGGGCAATGAAAAAAATCCGATGCTTACCAGAATTTACGGCTTGGCTTTTAATACCAAAAAAGAATTGGACGAATACATCCTGATGATGGAAGAGGCTAAAAAACGCGATCATCGCGAACTCGGCAAAAAATTTGAATTATTTACTTTTAGCGAAGAAATCGGCCAAGGACTTCCTATCTGGCTTCCTAACGGAACTATTATAAAAGACGAAATTGAAAATCTAGCCAAAGAAAAAGAATCGGCCGAAGGATACCAGCGCGTCAGCACTCCGATAATTACCAAAGAAGATTTATTTATAAAAAGCGGACATTTGCCGCACTATAAAGAAAGCATGTATGCGCCAATGGATATTGACGGAGAAAATTATTATTTAAAGCCGATGAACTGCCCATTTCACCACACCATCTATTCTTCCAAGCCAAGAAGCTACCGCGAACTGCCTTTGCGCTTGGCTGAATATGGGCTTTGCCACCGTTATGAAAAAAGCGGAGAGCTTCAAGGACTTATGCGCGTACGCTCCCTCTCAATGAACGACGCCCATATATATGTAAGGCCGGATCAAGTCCGCGATGAAATAAAGAAAGTCATTGAGCTCCATGAATATTATTACAAACTTTTTGGCATTAAAAAAGCAAAATACCGACTTTCTTTGCATGATAAAAAAGAGCTTGGCAAAAAATATTTTGATATGCCGGAAGCTTGGAAAGAAAACGAACAAATTCTCCGCGAGGTTCTCCAAGATCTTAAAGTTGATTTTTATGAAGCCGAAAATGAAGCTGCTTTTTACGGGCCAAAAATAGATATTCAAATTTATTCTATTATCGGAAAAGAATATACGCTCGGAACAGTCCAGCTAGACTTCGCCCAGCCCCAGCGTTTTAATCTTAAATATATTGATGAAAACGGAAAAGAAGTCATGCCCTACGTTATCCACCGCGCTCCGCTTTCTACCCATGAAAGATTCATCGGGTTCTTAATTGAACACTATGCCGGCGCCTTCCCTACTTGGCTGTCTCCGGTACAAGCCATCATTCTTCCAATCAGCGAAAAAGTTAATAACTACGCCAAAGAAATATCCGACTCCCTTATTTCAAGCGGCGTTAGAGTAAAAATAGATGATTCCAATGAGACCCTAGGAAAGAAAATACGAGGGGCTGAAATGAAAAAGATTCCGTATATTCTCGTAGTTGGAGAAAAAGAAGCTCAAGCCGGCACGATAGCGGTGCGCCGCTATGGCAAAGGCGATCTTGGCGCCCAAAATATAAAGAAATTCACAGAAGAGATTACTGCTGAAATTAAGAATAGAGTATAATTAAGGTAGCGATGAAATTAGAAAATTTTAAAAAGTTTTTAAACAGAAACAAATGGGTTTTTGCCGTGGCGGTTTTTTTAATAGCCGTTGCGATGCTCCCTCTTTTTAATTATTCTCCATCAAAAGATACTTTTGCAAAATCAGTAGCGCCTAATTATTATCAAAGAATACATGATACCTGCAATGACAGCTGCTGCGAGGATTCCGTTAAATTTATTGCAGAAAATAACTACCAACTTGCCGAAAATGACGGCTCATGCCCCACCGGCCAATCATATAGGTTAAAATGCAAAACAAGCTACTCCTGGTGCAAACCAAATTAAACTAAAAACCGCCAATAAGCGGTTTTTTAGTTTTTATTTTTATCATCCAATTTTCCGACAAGCTGCTCCAGCGCCCTACTTACATCTTCTACTATTTTTTTATCCTCTTCAGCTTCTGTATTTCCCTTTTCGGTCGGATTAATATTAATTACTTTATTAACAACCTCATCAATACTAAGCCTATCTGGTTCCGCCGGAACTTCTTTCTTAGCAAGCTTCTCGGCTGGAAAACTTTTCGCCAAATGTTTTTCTAATTTTTTAATCGCTTCTTGGGCATATTCTCCGCTAAGTTCCTTTCTCGCAAAATCAGCGCCTTGCTTGTCGCGCGCTTCTTTAATTTCTTTAGCAACGTTTTCCCTCAGCTTTTCTTGAGCCTTTCTTTGATTAATCTTTTCAAGATTTCTTCTCACGACTTCGGGGTCGATTTTTAAAGTTTTTTCAGGCTGTTTTTTATTATTCATATTTTCTAAATTTATTCCAAACATGATTTTATTATACCATATTTAATAGATTAAGTCAATTTATCCTTAAATAACTTCTGTAAGACCGCCGGATTCCCCTTACCCTTAAGCGCCCCCATTGCCTTCCCTACAAAGAACTGCAAAGCATTAGTCTTTCCCTTCTTATAATCAGCAACAACTGCCGGATTTTCCTCTATAATCTTCTCGATAATCGGAAGCAATTCTGCCTCGTTAGAAACCTGAGTTAATCCCCCTTCTTTCACCAATTGCCTCGGATCAGCGCCTTTTTCCGCCATTTTTATAATTAAGTCTTTGGCCACTCTGCTGGAAATTTCCTTTGCAGATATCATTTCAATCAAGTCGGCAAAATTCTCCGGAGTAATTTTCAGCTCCTTAAAAGAAATTCCCGATTCCAGCATTAATCCCCTCAAATCGCTGGTTAAATAATTATAAATTAATTTTATTTTTTCAGGCGATATAATCTTGCCTTCATCTTCTTCCAGCTCAGAAACCGCGTTTTCAAAATATCCCGATAATTCTTTTTCTTCAGTAAGATAATTTACCTGAACACTATCCAGGGCATATTCTTTTTCCAGCCTAATCCTTTTATCTTTTGGAAGCTCTGGAACGGCAAGTTTCAAATCATTTAAATTAAAACTATCCGAAGAAAATATCGGCAAGTCCGGCTCTGGGAAATATCTATAATCATGGCTTTCTTCTTTTGAACGCTGGCCTTCTGTTTTCATCTTGGAATCATCCCAGCCTCGGGTTTCCTGCTTTATCTTTTTGCCCCCCTCTAATTCTTCAATTTGTCTTTCGGTTTCATAATTTATCGCCGATTCAAGCGCGCCGAAAGAATTAAGATTTTTAACCTCAACTTTTGCGCCGAGATTTTTATCTTTACTGAAGGAAATATTCAAATCAAAACGCATCTGCCCTTTTTCCAAATCCGCATCCGAAACTTCCAAATAACGCAAAATTAGTTGCAGCTCCTTGGCAAAAGCCACCGCTTCTTTGGCGCTGTGGATATCCGGCTCGGTTACCAGCTCCATAAGAGGAAGCCCTCCGCGGTTAAAATCCACCAATGTTGATTTGCCGTCATCGGAATGCATCAGCTTCCCGGCATCTTCCTCTAAATGAACTCTATTCAACTTTATCTCTCTCTCCTCTCCTATACGCCAAGAAATATCAACCAATCCGCCCTTAACTATCGGCATATCAAATTGGGAAATCTGATATCCTTTTGGCAAATCCGGATAAAAATAATTTTTCCGGTCAAACTTAAATTTCTTGTTAATCTCTCCGCCAACAGCAAAGCCTATCTTGATAATAGATTCTATAGCTTTTTTATTAGCTGTCGGCAAAACGCCCGGATGTCCAAGACAAATCGGGCAAACATTCACGTTCGGATGCTGCTCGCTCGTATCGTTCGGGCAATCGCAAAACATCTTAGTCGCGGTCTTAAGCTCGCAATGTATTTCCAGTCCAATTGTTGGTTTATAGTCCATACCGGGTAGTAGAAATTCGATTAATTATACCTACCGCGTAGCAATCGAATTTTCACTACCCGGCATAATAAGCTTATTTTAGCACGATTTTTCTATAAAAAAACTCCGACTTTCACATCGGAGCACTTCGTTTGCTTCTTTATTAAAATATCTTATCCACCTCCTGCCTAACCGCCTCAAAAACTTTCTCCTTCGGACGGTTGCCGTCGATTACGACGATATATTCATTTCCTATCTGGACAGGAAGCTTAAGATAGTTCTGCCTTACCTTCTCCTGGAATTCTATGAATTCCTTTTTTTCGAAGGCATCGTTGTTGTCCCGCAGACCGCTGTCTTTTGCCCGTCTTTCCAGGCCTACCTCCACCGGCACATCAATGATAATCGCTATGTCCGGAATCGGCATACCGCGGTGAATTGCCATGAGCTCTTCGAAGGATATTCCCTGGGCCTGCTGATAAGCCAGCGTCGCGTATTTGTACCGATCGCAGACGACATGGTGCCCCTGCGCCAATTCTTTTTCTATCCACGGCACGTGTTTCTGTCCCCTGTCTTTCACGGCGTAAAAATCAACGAAAACCCTGGCCTTGTCTTCCGGCTTTTTGATAGTCGCCAGCATCTCCCGGATTTTTGCGGAATATTCCAGGTCATACGGCTCTCGCGTCAATAAAATGTTATTAGCCTTGCTCTTATCAAATAAATAGCAAGACAGCCTTTTGACCACTTCGCCCTTACCGCTTCCATCCGGCCCGTCGAGCACAATAAATTTTCCTCTGTTTTTAATCATTAATCCCCCTGTAAATATGTTTTTATTTTATTTCTAACGAACTGCGATAAATCCACGATAGCACCAGAATAAAAATTTAGCAAAAAAATTCAGCCGTCAGGCTGAATTTTAATCTATTATTTCTATTCCCATATTTCTGGCAGTTCCCGCGATAATCTTTTCAGCAGCATCCAAATCATAAGCGTTCAAATCAGGCATTTTTCTTTCAGCTATCTTTCTAAGATCCGCCTTTGTAACTTTTCCTACTTTAGTAGTCAAAGCATTTCCGGATCCCTTTTCAATTCCCGCAGCCTTCTTCAATAAAGCTGAGGCTGGAGGAGTTTTAAGCTTAAAATCAAAGCTCCTGTCTTCATAAATAGTAATTACAGCCGGCACAACATCGCCTCTCATATCCTTTGTAGCGTCATTGAATTTCTTGCAGAAATCCTGAATATTAACGCCGTGCGGACCGAGCGCTGTTCCAACCGGAGGCGCCGGATTTGCTTCGCCGGCTTTTAACTGCAGCTTTAAAGTTGTTTTAATTGGTTTAGCCATTTTCTTGAGTCTTTATATTACTTTAAATCTTCTGAATTTGCAATGAATCCAGCTCTACCTGAGTATCACGGCCGAAAATCGGGACCAAAACCTTAATCTTGCCCTTTTCCTCGTCTATATCGGCTACCTTGGCGTCATAATCTTTAAACGGTCCATCGGTTATCTTTACGGTCTCGCCAATTTTCACATCTAATTTAAATTTAGTTTCTTTAGATCCGGTTCTCGAAAGAAGCATATCAATTTCATCTTTAGACAGCGGAACAGGAGTAGTGGCATCGGCTCCGACAAATCCTGTAACGCGAGGGGTGTTTCTGACAACATACCAAGTATCTTCCGTTAAGATCATGTCCACCAAAACATAACCGGGATAAATTTTTTCCTCGGCTATTCTTCTTTTGCCGTTCTTTATTTTAACTTTTACTTCTTTCGGAACTAAAATATTGAAAATCTTATCCCCCATCGCCAAAGATTCGACTCTCTGCTTTAAATATCGCGCAACCGCGTCTTCATAGCCTGAATAAGTATGCACTGCATACCAATGACGCTCCTTCACTGTCTCGATTTTGTCCTTTTTCTCCATGTTTAATATTCAGTCAATAGCTTCAATAATTTCGCAAACACTAAATCCAAAGCGCCGAGATAGATTGAAACTGCCAGAGATATAAAAATAACAACCATTGTCATTTTTATAGTTTCTTCTTTAGACGGCCAATTAACTTTATGCAGTTCCTGCTTGGCTTCCTGCAAAAAAGACTTCATTTTAGTCAGCATAATTTTGTATGGTTATTTTAAGATTTAATAGGTTATATGTCAAGATTTTTAACGGACAAGGCATGGGCCTGTATAAATTTCTTTCTAGGCTCCACTTCCTCTCCCATCAAGATATCAAACAGCTTATCGGCTTCCACGGCATCCGCCACAGTCACTCTTTTCATGGATCTATTCACCGGATTCATTGTAGTTTCCCAAAGCTGCTCCGGATTCATTTCTCCCAAACCTTTATATCTCTGAATATTTATTTTGTCGTCATTTTTCTTCGTCATTTCTTTTATGACTTTTTCTTTTTCGGCATCGCTATAGGCATATTTGCTTTCCTTGCCTTTCTGAATTTTATAAAGAGGCGGCTGAGCTATGCAAAGATGGCCGTTATCGATTATCTGCGGGAAGTATCTGTAAAAAAGAGTCATTAAGAGAGTCCTGATGTGCGCGCCGTCAACGTCGGCATCCGTCATCAATATTATTTTGTGATAGCGCAATTTAGAAATATCAAAAGATTCGGCTATGGCCGTTCCCAGCGCCACCACCAAAGCTTTGATTTCTTTATTTATAAGCATCTTATCTATTCTGGATTTTTCTACATTCAAAATTTTTCCTCTCAAAGGCAATATCGCCTGAGTGCGGCGCTCTCTTCCCTGCTTGGCGCTGCCGCCGGCGCTGTCTCCCTCGACAATAAACAATTCGGATTCGGCCGGATCTTTAGAGCTGCAATCGGCCAGCTTTCCCGGCAATGTAAGGCCCTCCAAAACTCCTTTGCGCAAAACCGTTTCGCGCGCAGCCTTTGCTGCTTTTCGCGCTTTGGCCGCCAACATACATTTTCCGATTATCTTACGGGCATCATTTGGATTCCTTTCTAAAAAGTCTTTTAAAGCTTCCCCGATAACGCTTTCAACTGCTGTTCTAGCTTCCGTATTGCCTAGTCTTGCCTTGGTTTGACCCTCAAATTGAGGCTCCGGAAGCCTAACTGAAACAACGACAACTAAACCCTCTCTTAGGTCGTCTCCGGTCAAGCCATCCTCTTCTTTTTTAATATATTCTTCTCTCCTGGCATAATCATTCAAGCCGCGGGTCAATGCGGAACGGAATCCTGTTAAATGCATTCCGCCATCTGGAGTATAAATATTGTTTGCAAAGCTCAGCTCTTCTGTTTCTAATTCATCGGTATAAGTAAAAGATGTTTCAACTTCTATTTTTTCAAAAGTTTTATTTATATAAAATGGCTGTTCCTGCAGTAATTTGGATCCATCGCTTAAATATTTTATAAAAGACAAAAGTCCTCCATCAAAATAAAATCCGTTATAAACCATTGCTCCTTTCCGGGAATCTATCACTTCTATTTTTACCCCCTTGGTAAGGAGGGCCTGCTGGCGCAAATGGTCTAGAATTCTCTTTCTGTCATATTCTACGGTTTTAAAAATTTCCGGATCGGCTTCAAAAATAACCTTTGTGCCGTTTGTATCGCATTTATCTACTTTCTTAACTTTAAACTTCGGCTTTCCTTTTTCATATTCCTGGGCATAAACTCCTCCATCGCGGCAAACTTCCGCGCGCATCCATTTGGACAAAGCGCAAACAACAGATACTCCGACGCCGTGAAGACCTCCGGAAACTTTGTAGGAATCTCCGCCGAATTTTCCTCCGGCATGCAAAGTTGTCATAACTGTTTCCAGCGCCGATTTATTTGTTTGTTTATGAATTTCTACTGGAATACCGCGGCCATCATCGGTTATGGCAATTCTATTTCCAGGCAAAAGCTCTACGCGGATATTTTTTGCATAACCGCCCATCGCTTCGTCGATAGAGTTATCGACGACTTCCCAAATTAAGTGATGCAATCCATCAACCCCGGTTGATCCGATATACATTCCCGGTCTTTTTCTAACCGGCTCTAAGCCCTCAAGAACATAAATATCTTTAGCGGTATAAGACGGCTTATTGTCGGCAGGCGCCGCATTTTTTGGTTTGTTTTCCTCTTTATTTTTAGCCATTAATTTAATCTTTCGTAAATAAAAAAAGCCGACTCGGTTATTTTTTAGGCTTTTTTGCCTCTTAAAAATATCATTACTTTATGCTCTACTTTGATATAATAAGTATACTATAAAAACAGCCTTAAATCCACCCTAAAACATGATTTTTAAGACAGAAAAAAGCCTTATTTTAAGCCTCATATTCCTATACATCCTCATATTTGGGGTGTTCGCTTGCGTACGCCACTATGACTTCCAAACTCAAGCCTTTGATATGGGAATATTTAACCAGTCTTTTTGGAATTCCCTGCACGGCCATTTTATGGAATCCAGCATAGAAAACACGCAGGGCGTCAGCAATCACTTTGGCATGCACTGGAGCCCTATTCTTTTGACGCTACTCCCCGGCTATGCCATTTTTCCCAGCCCTTATTTTTTGCTGATAATTCAAACTGTTATTTTGGCGTTTGGCGCCTGGCCGTTATATTTATTGGCAAAAAAAGTTCTCGGCGAATCGGGAAAAAGGATTCCATTGCTATTAACTATCGCCTACCTTATTTTTCCGGCTCTGCACTGGGTAAATTCTTTTGATTTTCATGAGTTGGCATTTTTAGTTCCCATATTAATTGCGGCTTTCTATTTTATTGAAATAAAAAATTGGCTTTGGTCAATAATTTTCCTGATATTGGCCGCCGCCGTAAAAGAAGATGCAATTTTAATAGTTTTATTTGCCGGAATTTATTTAATACTAAAATCCAATAAAGAAAATAACTCTTGGCTGACAAAACAAAGAAAAATAGGGCTGGCCATAATAATATCGGCAATTATTTATTTTCTTATCGCCACAAAATTAATAATGCCGGCTTTCGGCGGCGGATTATTGCACTTGAGCCGTTTTTCCGATCTAGGAGAAACTCCCGGACAAATTATTAAAAATTTAATTATTAACCCTGCGCTCTTAATAAATACTATCTTTGCTCAGCAAAAATTATTTTATCTATTATGGCTTTTTTTGCCAGTAGCGTTTCTTCCTCTTCTCTCTCCAATATCATTGATAATTTTAATTCCCGGACTGGCGGAAAATCTTTTAAGCTCATGGGGTGCACAGACTGCCGGGCTATATCACTATGATGCACTGCTTATTGGAGGAATTTTTATTGGCGCTGTTTACGGAGCAAAAAATTTCTTGAATATTTTTAATTCAAAAGAAAAATATTTAAGATGGGCGCTGATTATTTTACCAATAACAGCATTTTTAATGCGATCCCCCATAAGCCCCATCTCTTTTCCTATAGAGCTTTTTAGGGCCAATGATCACTGGGAATCTTATAGGCAAATTGTTGAAAATATGCCCTCAAAAGCTTCTATATCCGCCGAAACCCATATTATTCCGCATCTTTCAAATCGGGAAAAAATTTACAAGCTTGGTGATGAACCGGAGATGACAGACATTGTAATTATTGACGGATCGGATCTATCCGGCTTTAACAATGAAGAGTCTTTTCAAAAATACGCAGACAGCTATATGGAAACCGGAAAATATAATTTTACGGCTATTAAAGACCGCTATTTCATATTGTTTAAAAAAGAATTACCTAAATAAAAATCCGCCTTAGGGCGGATTTTTATTTTACTTATCGATTAGTGGTGCTGGTAGCAGTACTTGTCGTATTAGTAGTTATTCCGCCGGAAGTTGATGTATTTGTTTCCGAGGTAGCGGACGAAGATGTGGTTCCCGAAAAAGTTCCCGTAGATGTTCTGTCCGGCTGGCACCATGTAAGAGAGCCTGTGCATTCTAAAAAGTTTCGCACGTACCCAGTAGGACAATTTCCGCTTTCCTCTTTATAACCATAATTTTTCATTGTCTCAACAGAATGCAAACAGCAGCTATCGCTTCCACATCTATTTTTTAAAGCTTGATAATAATCCGTAACTACCGGAGTTGCCATACCCGTAGAAACACTGCCCGTGGAAGTGCTAGGAATATTATCCGAACCGCACTTGCCTTTATATTTAACCGCTACACTATTAATTTTTGCCATACATTCATTTGAATATGTTCTTCCGTCAGAACCGCAAACTGGATCGTATTCCTGCGTACAAACAGCCTCCACCTCTCTTTCTATTGGAGCAGTTTCCGATGAAACAGGCGCTGTTGTTGAATTTTCCTTGCAGGAAGTCAGCTCCCTCCAAAGAATTTCGTATTTCGCTTTATAATCGGCATCATTTATTCTGCCTGCCTTTAATAAGCTTTCAAGATTGGTCAAGCTATTTCTTGTAGCTTCGCAAGCCCCTGTGTAAGAGCTAGTTGTTGTTTCTTTGGTTACGGCCGGCGCAACCGCAGAAGTCGGCACAGGATTTGCCTCTCTCTGTTTTGATTCTATGGCGCCGGAAAGAGCCGTTAAATAATCTTTTATTTTTTCTACATTATTTTTTACCGATACAAAATCGCTCTTAGCTAAGGCTTCTTTTGTGCTTACTAGAAGAGTTTTAGCCGCTTCCAAAACTCGGTAAATTCTTGCGTCGCTTTCCGCCGTATAACCGCGTTCCGCCAGAAGCTGTCCATATTTTCCAATTTTCGCGCTTAATTCTTCAACTATTTTTGTCCACTCATCCGCCCCTACCGAGCGCTTGGATTCTATATAGCTTAAAATTCCGCGAGCCAAAGACTCTGCCGCTCCCGCCTGGCCAAAAGCCTCTCCATATTTCTGCGCCTCATAAGCAACTTTTGCTTTTTCCATTTTTGATTTAACTTCCGCCCAGCGACTTGCAACTTCTCCCGCCACACTGCTGCCTGCCGCTACTATTTGAGCCTGAACCTTATCCGTTATTTCCACCGATCTCCTGAACTGCTCTTCTGCCTTCTCTTTAATGTTGCTGTCATTAACATAAAGATCCTTCATTTCTGTCGTCATTTTTTCTAAATTCGAAGCTACCGGCGCCGAAACCCTTCCCTGTATTTCATCTATTATTATTAATCTTCTAGCCACGTCTCCGGGAATGCTCTCTATAACCTTTCTAACCGCCGTAGCGCTGTTATTTTGAGAAAAATTTTCAATATCGGTCTGAAGCTTGGAAGTAAAATCTTCCCTCAGCCTGGTTAAAGATTCTCCGGACTGCGCCGAAACTTTTTCTTGCAGACGGTCTATTATTTCAACCGAGCGTAAATGCTTCAGCTCGCTTCCCTTTTCTTCAACTAAAACTTTTTCCAGCTTTGCAGCAAATCCGGCAGCCGTATCTTTATCAGCCGCAGCCGCCATAGATTCTTCCGTCTTCCCCTTGGCATTATTAATTGCGGTCTGCACGTCTGTTTTTCCTTCAAATTTTGCAGCTATCTCATCAAAAACTTTTTCTTGTTTAACGGAACGCTCAGTCACCCTCACCAGCAAATTATCAATATTGGGATTCTGAGAAGTCTCTTTTAAATTTTCCAAACGTATTTTAAGCCTCTCCTGTGAAACCTGGTAATTTTCAATTGCTTTGTTTATAGCCTTTGTATCATCCGGCCTTGTTTCTTGAATTTTTTTAGCCTCAGCCGCTTTTTCATTGGTTATTTGAGATTCAAGCTCTGCCTTGGCAACCGAATCAAAAGTGAATGTCCGGCGGATATTTCTTCCCAGCTCTTTTACAAAATAAAATGGGTTGGTCGGCAATAAACCGGGATTGGCAATACCTAAATCAGAAGTTGTTACAGCCTCGGCTGCCCCGGTGGTTTCAACCGTTTCCGCAACCTGCGCCATTAAATCGGCATTGCTGACCTCGGCCAATGCCACTCCTCCGCTAATTGCCAAAAACGACCCTATTAATAACGAAACTATGTACTTTTTCATATTTGTTTTTTTATTACTTCGACTTACTCTAATTATACCAATTTGTCCGACTTTATGTTTAATTGAATAAATTACCTAAAATCTCCCTAGAATTCCTTCCTTCGACCAATATCTCTTTTAAGGCACTTAATAAAGCAAATTTTTCCGATTTTTCACCCAACAACTCTGAAATCGAGCCAATAGAAACAGTCCCTTCTCCTTTTTGCGAAATTTTTCCCGTTTTAACCAGCTCCTCGCCAACTTCCCTATTGCGAGAATAATTGCTAAATCCGGTAGCTATTAAATCTCCAATACCGGCAGCTCCTAAGGCAGTTTCTTTTTTACCTCCCAAAATTTTTATTATCTCCATCATTTCTCTGATGGCCATAGATGTCATTAGTCCCTTTGCATTTCCGCTTAATTTCAAACCATCGGCAATTCCCAAACCGACTGAAAAAATATTTTTTAAAACTCCAGCCAAAGAAACCCCCTTAACATCCTTAGAATATTCCAGAAACAATTTTGTTCCATTAAATAATTCTTTTAATTTTTCAAAAGTCTTTTTGTCCGCCGTTGCAGCCACTCCAATCCCTTCTTCTTTACGCATTAATTCCTCGGCTATCATCGGACCGCTGAAAATAATAAATTCCTGGCCCTTAGGCAAAAGCTCTTTTAATAATTCCGCCATAGTTTTATAGCTTCCCTCTTCTATTCCCTTAGCCAGAGAAATTACTAGTGATTTTTTATTTAAAAAAGGATTTATTCCTCCGATCACGGCTCTCACTGCCCATGAAGGCACGCACAAAAAAACGAAATCTGCCGCCGGCAAGATTTCGCTTGGTAATTTTTGTCCGGGAACCTTGGATGAATCCCTGTCCCAGAAATCAACTGCAATATTTTTGCTTTTTAAAACGCTTCCTATGGCCTTTCCAATTTCTCCGGCTCCGATTATAACAACTTTGTTATTCATAAATCCTCATTAATTCATTGAATTTGCCCATTCGTTCCCTAACCGGCGCGCCGATTTTAACCCCATCGGCTCCGCCCGCCCTGGCCAAGTGAATAATGAAATTATCGTTTGTCTCTCCGGAACGATGAGAAACAATTATCCCTATTTTATTCTTTTTAGCCGCCAGCATTGCTTCGCATGTTTCCATAACAGTTCCTATCTGATTCGGCTTAATAATCACGCAGTTAATCAGTCCCTCTTTGGCAAACTTATTTATTAAAACAGGATTGGTAACAGTCAAATCGTCGCCGACTATGATTTTATTTTCCCCTATTTCTCCCGCCAGCTTCTTAAATCCGCCAAAATCTTCTTCGGCAAACGGATCTTCAATAGAGTAAAGAAACTTTGATCTCTTGAAATAATTCAAATAAATATCTTTTAATTCATCTGCAGAAATCTCTTTTCCGTCAAATAAATATTTTCCTTTCTTATAAAAATTGGAAGCGGCAACATCAAGACCCAAGACAAACCATTTTTCTACTTCCAATTTACGGATTAGATTTTCCAATATTTCCACCGGTTCAAAATTGTTTTTAAAATTGACGGAAAACCCGCCCTCGTCTCCAATAGCCAATTTCCCGCGCGATCCGGTCACGCTATGATTTTCCTTTAAATAATCCTCGAGTTTTTTATAAAACTGAACTAGTCTTTTAACGCTGTCCTTTACTTTCCCGGAATTGCCGGCTACAACCATATATTCCTGAATATCCAAATTATTTTCCGCATGAGCTCCGCCATTTATCAAATTGGAAAAAATCATAGGCGCTTTATCAAAATCTTCTCCTCCAAAAAATTCTATGCCCAAAAGCTTCCATAACTCCATTCCCTTTTCAAAGGCCAATGCCCTGGCAAAAGCCACTGAAATGCCCAGGGTTAAATTCCCTCCAAGCTTGCCTTTATTTTTCGTGTCATCCCAAGAAATTAAAAATTTATCCAGTTTTTTAATGGAATCAAACTCCTTTCCAATCAAATCTTTTTCCAACAATTCTTTATATACTCTCTGCGCTTGTTTGAAATTTAAAACTGAAGCTTCATTTTTACCGCGGCTTTTTCCTGATGGAATCTGCGCCCAAAAAGAATCTCCGGCGCCAGTAACCAGATCCACCTCCAGCGTCTCTTCTCCGCGTGAATCATATATCTGCCTTAAAACTATATCTTTAATTTTCATAACTATTTGGCGATATTTTTAGGATTTAAATTTCCGGCCTCAAATCCCTTTATATTTTCTATGGTAGTGTTCAAAATTCTTTCAAATGCCTCTTGAGAATTAAAGGCGTTGTGCGGAGTAACTAGAACATTAGGCATTTTCATCAAAACATTATCCAAAATCATGGTTTTTAAATCTTCCGATTTAGGATTTGGAGTATGAGCAAAAAACTTCATTTCATCGCGAGTTTCGCCCTCCTCTTCCAAAACATCTATGCCGGCTCCGGCTAAAGCACCGCTCTGCAAAGCGCTAACCAGCGCTTCTGTTTCAACTAATCCCCCGCGCGCCGTATTTATTAAATAAGCTCCTTTCTTTATTAAGCCGATATTACCTTTATTTATTAAATGATGCGTCTGCTCATTATATGCAACATGAAGCGTCACCACATCGGAATTTTTCAAAACATCTTCGAGCGGCATATATTTAAGTCCTGATTCTTTGGCAAATTCCTGGTCCGGAAAAGGATCATAACCCAAAATATTCATTCCAAACCCCCTGGCAATATGCGCCGATTCTTTTCCTATTCTTCCTGTCCCGATAATCCCAATAGTTTTTCCCTTCAAATCAATTCCTCTAAGTCCATATAAATTAAAAGATTCTGTTTCTTTAATCTGATCAATCGCTTGATATACCTTTCTGGTTAAATTTAAAATCAATCCAAAAGCAAACTCTGCCACAGTATTATTGCCATATCCCGGCACAAATCCGACAACTACTCCTTTTTCCGCGCACGCTTTCAAATCTATATGGTCGTAGCCCGTTGAGCGAGTTGTGATAAATTTCAAATTTGGAAATGCCTCCAAAACCGTTTTATCAACTCTGGAATTAACAAATACCGAAATAATTTCGGCGTCGCTTTTCTTAGTCAAAGAATATTGGTCTAATTTCCCCTTGTCATACGAAATTTGGTCTGCAGGAAAATTAGCCTCCAAAAGGCCCTGCTCCCAGCCCTCTAATTCATAAAAGCTTATTTTCATTTATTATTTTTCCTTGTTCTTTACTCTTAAAATATTTTTAATAACCGTGTCAGGATTTAAAGAGATGCTTTCAATTTTGTTTTTAATCAAGAAATCCAAAAACTCCGGGTAATCGGACGGCGCCTGTCCGCAAATCCCGATGTATTTTTTGCGCGCCCTGCACTTGGCGATAATCTCCGCAATCATTTTCTTCACCGCCTCATTATTTTCATTGGCAATATGAGTAACAATTCCGGAATCCCTGTCCAGGCCTAAAACAAGCTGGGTTAAATCGTTTGAGCCAATAGACATTCCGTCAAAAATATCCAAAAACTTATCTGCCAAAAGAACATTTGAAGGAATCTCGCACATTACGTAAATCTTCAAATTTTTATCCTTTTTCCTATCTAGGCCGTTGATTTTCATCGCTTCAACAACTTGCCCGGCCTCTTCGGGCGTTCTGCAAAATGGAATCATTGGAACAACATTTTTAAGCCCAAATTCTTCGCGAACTCTCTTCAGCGCTTTACACTCCAAACCGAAAGCAGATTTAAACTTCGGGTCATAATAGCGCGAAGCTCCTCTCCATCCAATCATCGGATTTTCCTCGGATGGCTCGTATAAATCTCCGCCGATTAATTTGCTGTATTCGTTTGTCTTAAAATCGGAAAAACGAATTATTACTTTATCCGGCCAGAATGCCGCGCCGATTTTCGCGATTCCCTCAGCCAACTCATCAACATAAAAATCTTCCTTGCTCGGATAGCCCGCAGTTATTTTTTCTATCTGATGAACTAATTTATTAAGTTGCGGCTTATGTTTGGCCTCATTCTTTATTTTATTAAAATCAATCAAAGCGTTCGGATGGATTTTTATATGAGACATTATTATAAATTCCAATCTGCCCAAACCCACTCCGCTTGTCGGCAAGAAATGATTTTTAAACGCTTCATCCGGCGATCCAATATTTACCATTATTTCAGTCTTGGTTTTCGGAATCTTGTTCAAATGATGCTCCACCGTTCCATAGGCCAGCTTTCCTTTATATATCTTTCCAACTTCTCCGGAAGAACAATCAATTGTTACATCCATTCCATTTTTCAAAACCTGCGTTGCCTTACCCGAACCCACAATGCACGGAATTCCAATCTCGCGGGAAACAATAGCCGCATGGCTTGTCCGCCCGCCTTTATCCGTCACAATAGCCGAAGCAATACGCATAATCGGCTCCCAGTCAGGATCCGTAATTTCAGTTACCAATACTTCGCCCTTCTTAAAGTCGGTCATTTTTTTCGTATCTTTGATTATTCTCACTCTTCCCTCTCCAATCTTTGTTCCAACCGCGATTCCAGTCAAAAGCAATTTTCCTTGCTGCTTCAAGGTATATTCCCTATAAATATTTTTATCTTCCATTGAATGGACTGTTTCCGGCCTGGCCTGAACTATAAAAAGCTTTTCTGTTTTTCCATCCTTGGCCCACTCGATATCCATTGCCTGATATTTTCCGTGTTTTTTGGAAAAATGCTTTTCAATTTTCAAACACCAATCGGCTAATTGCAAAACTTCTTTTTTGGAAAGACAAAATTGATCTTGTTTTTTCTTATCAATATTTACTTTGACTGTTCCGCCTTTTTTGGAATAAGCGAGCTTAATATCTTTTTTACCCAAGTCCTGAGCGATAATAGATTTATATCCCTGCTCCATCGTCGGCTTGAAAACCACCCATTCATCAGGCAAAACTTTTCCTTGAACAATAAATTCTCCTAAGCCATAAATTCCGTCTATGACGATTACTTTATCAAAACCGCTTTCCGTATCTATCGTAAAAGCCACTCCGCTGGCAGATATGTCCGAACGCACCATTTTTTGTATTCCCACCGAGAGCGCTACCGACAAGGCCGGAAAACCGTTTTCCGCCCTGTACGAAATAGCGCGGTCTTTAAAAAGCGAGGCAAAACATTTTTTAACGGCAATTAAAATCTCGCTATCTCCCTTAACGTTCAAATAAGTTTCATGCTGGCCGGCAAAAGATGCTCCCGGCAAATCCTCGGCTGTCGCCGATGAACGAACTGCTGTGTCAACATTTTTATGATAAATTTTTTCTAATTTTTTATAGTTCTCAACAATAAGTTTTTTCAAATCCTCCGGTATTTCCGCTTTTAAAATTGCCTGTCTTACCGCCTGACCCCGCTTTTGCAAATCTTTTATGTCTTTTGTGTTTAATCCAGCAATAATATTTTTAATTTCTTTATCCAGGCCGGTCTCTTTTAAGAAGTGCCAATAGGCCGAGGCCGTGATAGTAAAGCCATTTGGAATATTCACGCCTAACGGAGTCAATCCGGAATACATTTCACCAAGAGCGGCATTTTTACCGCCTACTAAAGGAACATCTTGAATCTTTAAATCTTCAAACCAAATTATAAATTTTTTATTCTTATTCATTATTCTTTAATAGCTATTATCAAGTCCGCAACATTCGAGCCGGTATCTCCGGTGAAAACAAAATCTCCCGTTTCGGAGAAAAAAGCATGAGAATCGTTATTTTTCAGATATTTTTCCGAATCCAAACCTAAATTCTTCGCCTTTTCCTTGCTAATTATATCACAAATAGCTCCTGCCGCACTGCCATTATCTCTTCCGTCTGAATTAAAAGAGACTAAAATCTCGCCCTCTTTTACAGACTGCAAAGCCGAAAGCGCCAATTCCTGATTTCTTCCCCCATTTCCCTTTCCGTGGACCTTAACCGTGCTTTCTCCTCCATAAAGAAGGACTGTTTTGCTCTCTTCTTTTTCTAATTCTTTTATTATTTTTTCTCCAATAACTTTTGCTTCTCCGGAAAAGCCTGTTGATTTTATCGATGGCATAAAACCTTTGGCTAGCGCTGCCGCAGACATCTCCTCTAAAGCAATTTTATTGGAAACGATAAGAAAATTATCTACGTTCTTAAAATATTTTCCGTCTTTAGGGGTTTCAATAAGATTTAATTGATCTATTCCGCAATTTTTTAACACCCTATATTTATTTAAAATTTTCTCCGCATCATCAACCGTGCTCGGATCCATCATCATCGGACCGGAAGCGATAATCTCCGCCGGATGTCCCGGTACGTCCGAAAATACCAGCGAAATAACTTTTGCCGGATAAGCATATTCCGCCAAAAAACCTCCGCGCGCCAAAGAAAGATGCTTTCTTACAGTATTCATCTGAGCAATATCCACTCCCGATCCCAAAAGAAAGTCTACTATTTTCTTTTCCTCTTCCAATGCAAATCCTTTAGGCTGGCTCAAAAGAACCGACCCGCCCCCGGAAACGATGGTTATCACTAAATCATTTTCTTCTATTTCTTTTAATAAAGAAATAATTTTTTCCGTAACTTCAATATTATATTGCGATGGCAAAGGATGGGTTCCTTTATAGGTTTTTATTTTATTAAGCTCCCCCTCATGGATTCCCAAAACAATTCCTCCCTTAAGCCTTTCTCCAAAAATTTCTTCAAGCGCCTTCCCTGCCTCAATTGAGCATTTTCCGACGCCAACAACATAAATATTCTTAAAATTTCCCAATAAATATTTTTTATTTTTTACAAATAAAAAATCTCCTTCCAAGCGCACGTTCTTTCTGACGGCATTTTTGGTATCAATAGCAGACAAGCCCGCCTCGGCTATCTCTAAAGCTTTTTTTCTAAGCGATGAAACCGCTATATCGTTAAAGTTCTTAATCTTTGCCATTGATTATATTTTATCATTTATTGGCCCATTCTCAAAAATCCCCCGTATTTTACCGGAGGATTTTTATTTTATTTTATTCGTACGTTTCGTAAGTATAATTTTGTTCTATTTCTTCTTCTGATAATGCTTTGTTATAAACACGAAAAGCGGTCATGGTTCCTATGAAATATGCATTTGGATCATAATCCTGTTGACTACGGCCGATATTAAAACCTGTGTCTGTCCTGAGTGTTCCTGTATAAGGACGAGTACCGCCAGTTGTTGCATTATCTAAATTTCCGTCTATATAAAGATGGTTATATCCGTCTGCCGTTCTTACCGCAACAACTTGATGCCAATTGGTAGTATCCATTCCCGAAGTAGTTACATACGAAACATTTCCATCGGCATAAGTAAGCATGTATGCAGCTCTTCCCGCTATTATATTAAAACGTACGCCGCGGCAATCCTCCGACCATCCATTAGATGCAAAATATCTGCCAGATGTGCTGCCATCGTTAAACTTAACCCATGCTTCGTAAGTAAATGCGCTTGTTGGAAAATTTAAATCAGTGCCATTTACAAATGAAGAAACCGAATCGTCTCCGCTAAAAGTAACTGCGGAACTACGCAAACCATCAGTCCATGCCGGCGTGCCATTAATAGTGCCGTTATGTCCATTTACAACGTCTGTTAATGTAGTTCCTGATCCATCACTAAAATCCCAATATGCAACAAGTCCGTCGGTTACATATTCGGGCCCCTCTTCTACTGTCGCCGCAGTCCAAGCTCCATTAGCTACAAGGTCTCCGCCTCCTCCAATCTCGAATCTGGTGGTGGTTGCGCCTCCGTCGTTGGTGGCGTTGTCTGCGAGGAATTTAGCTGACTCTATGCCTGCAGATAGGGCCCAGGAGCCTTTGACGTATGTATAG